>NZ_JAZAQQ010000020.1:0-15638 GCF_036861315.1 Pseudomonas sp. S3(2024)
ACATTCAGATGACTGTTACCCTGATCAAAACCATCGCGATGGAAGATGGTCTGCGTTTCGCTATCCGTGAAGGCGGTCGTACCGTCGGCGCTGGCGTCGTAGCTAAAATCATCGAATAAGCGGTTGTAATGTATTTTTCGGGCCGGCATAATGGTCGGCCTGATTTTGTTTTAGGTCAGTAGCTCAATTGGCAGAGCGACGGTCTCCAAAACCGTAGGTTGGGGGTTCGATTCCCTCCTGACCTGCCAGATTCACTTGGTGTGTCTGGCTTTCTTTTCACAGGATCTTCATAGATGACTCCTAAGGCTGAAGCTCAAGGCTCTCGCTTCGATCTGCTCAAGTGGCTTGTGGTAGCTGCTTTGGTGGTTGTGGGTGTAGTTGGCAATCAGTATTACGCTGCTTCGCCGATCCTGTACCGTGTACTCGCTTTGCTCGTAATTGCTGCTGTAGCTGCCTTTGTAGGCCTGCAGACTGCAAAGGGCAAGTCGTTCTTTGTACTGGTTAAGGAAGCGCGCACCGAGATTCGTAAAGTCGTATGGCCAACTCGCCAGGAAACCACGCAGACAACGTTGATCGTTGTTGCTGTGGTTATCGTTATGGCGTTGCTGTTGTGGGGTGTTGATTCCCTGCTCGGTTGGCTTGTTTCCTTGATTGTCGGCTAAGGGTGTCCCGTGGCTAAGCGTTGGTACGTTGTGCATGCTTACTCGGGTTACGAGAAGCATGTCATGCGCTCGCTGATTGAGCGCGTTAAGCTGGCTGGCATGGAAGATGGCTTCGGCGAAATTCTGGTTCCCACTGAAGAAGTGGTTGAAATGCGTAATGGCCAGAAGCGCAAAAGCGAACGCAAGTTCTTCCCAGGCTATGTGCTGGTACAGATGGATATGAATGAGGGTACTTGGCACTTGGTCAAGGATACTCCTCGGGTGATGGGCTTCATTGGCGGTACCGCCGACAAGCCTGCTCCAATCACCGATAAAGAGGCGGAAGCCATTCTGCGTCGCGTGGCTGATGGTAGCGATAAGCCGAAGCCGAAGACTCTGTTTGAGCCGGGTGAGGTAGTTCGCGTTACTGACGGTCCATTCGCTGACTTTAACGGCACCGTCGAAGAAGTTAACTACGAAAAGAGCCGTGTCCAGGTGGCAGTGCTTATTTTCGGTCGCTCTACTCCGGTAGAGTTGGAGTTCAGTCAGGTCGAAAAGGTCTAGCTGAACAAGCATCCCAACCCCGCAGCCCTAGGCTGTGGGGTTTTGTCGTCACTGGGATAAACGCGCAAGTAACCGGGGAGCCTTTCGAGGCGTTCGAACCCGTAATTGGAGTGCCTCATGGCCAAGAAGATTACCGCTTACATCAAGCTGCAAGTGAAGGCCGCTCAGGCTAACCCAAGCCCACCTGTTGGTCCTGCTCTGGGTCAGCACGGTGTGAACATCATGGAATTCTGCAAGGCTTTCAACGCCCGTACTCAGGGTCTTGAAGCAGGTCTGCCGACTCCAGTGATCATCACTGTCTACAGCGACCGTAGCTTCACTTTCGAAACCAAATCCACCCCTGCTTCGGTTCTGCTGAAGAAGGCGGCCGGTCTGACCAGCGGTTCCGCTCGTCCGAACACCGTTAAGGTTGGCACTGTTACCCGTGCTCAGCTGGAAGAAATCGCGAAAACCAAAAACGCGGATCTGACTGCAGCTGATATGGATGCAGCCGTGCGTACTATCGCCGGTTCTGCTCGTAGCATGGGCCTTAACGTGGAGGGTGTGTAATGGCTAAGCTGACCAAGCGTCAAAAGGCTATCGCCGGCAAAATCGAAGCAGGCAAGGCCTACAACATTGTAGACGCTGCTGCTCTGCTGGCTGAGCTGTCGACTGTCAAGTTCAGCGAGTCGTTCGACGTTGCTGTAAACCTGGGTGTAGACCCGCGTAAATCCGACCAGGTTGTTCGTAGCGCTACTGTGCTGCCACACGGCACTGGCAAGACCGTTCGCGTTGCCGTGTTCACCCAGGGTCCAGCTGCTGAGGCCGCTCTGGCTGCCGGCGCTGACCGTGTAGGTATGGACGACCTGGCTGCCGAAATGAAAGGCGGCGACCTGAACTATGACGTAGTGATCGCATCCCCGGATGCCATGCGCGTTGTAGGTCAGCTGGGTCAGATCCTCGGTCCACGTGGCCTGATGCCTAACCCGAAAGTCGGCACCGTAACTCCAGACGTAGCTACCGCGGTTAAAAACGCCAAGGCTGGTCAGGTTCGTTATCGCACCGACAAAAACGGCATCATCCACACTTCCGTTGGCAAGATCGGCTTCGATGCCGTCAAGCTGAAGGAAAACGTTGAAGCCCTGATCGCTGATCTGAAGCGTATCAAGCCAGCTTCCTCGAAAGGTATTTACGTCAAGCGCGTTACCCTGAGCACCACTATGGGCCCAGGTCTGGTTATCGACCAGAGCTCGCTGGACGCGTAAGACAAAGGTTGGCGCGATTATTCGCGCCAATTGAAAGATTGGGGTCCCTGCCTGGCGGGGGCTATCCAAGACCGTAGGCGGCGCAAGCCTTAAACCACAAGCCTACGCAGATGGTGCTCCCGGTTCCTTACCGAATCAGACACCAAAACGACATTCGGTTTCGACCGAGTGAAACGGTAACAAGCAGGAGTTAAACCCGTGGCAATTAATCTCGAAGACAAGAAGGCCATCGTCGCTGAAGTCAACGAGGCTGCCAAAGTCGCTCTGTCCGCTGTCGTGGTTGATGCCCGTGGCGTAACAGTAGGCGCAATGACCGGACTCCGTAAAGAGGCTCGTGAAGCTGGCGTTTACGTACGTGTTGTACGTAACACCCTGCTCAAACGCGCAGTTGCTGACACTGAATACAGTGTCCTCAACGACGTGTTCACCGGCCCGACCCTGATTGCATTCTCGAACGAACATCCGGGCGCTGCTGCCCGTATCTTCAAAGAGTTTGCCAAGGGTCAGGACAAGTTCGAGATCAAGGCAGCTGCGTTCGAGGGCAAGTTCCTCGCAGCTAATCAGATCGACGTACTGGCAACTCTGCCGACCCGTGACGAAGCAATTTCTCAGCTGATGAGCGTGATTCAAGGCGCTACCAGCAAGTTGGCTCGTACTCTGGCGGCAATTCGCGACCAGAAAGAAGCTGCCGCAGCCTAAGGCTCGTCAACTTCTCGCGTTTTTTGTTTATTTCGATGGTCGCGTAGGCCGTCCCCCAATTCAGGAATTGAGTCATGTCTCTGACTAACGAACAAATCATCGAAGCAATCGGCCAGAAATCCGTAGTGGAAATCGTTGAGCTGATCAAAGCGATGGAAGAAACCTTCGGTGTTACCGCTGCTGCTGCTTCGGCTGGCCCAGCTGTAGCTGCTGCTGCTGTTGAAGAGCAAACCGAGTTCAACGTTGTTCTGCTGGAAGCTGGCGAGAAGAAGGTTAACGTGATCAAGGCAGTTCGTGAACTGACCGGTCTGGGCCTGAAAGAAGCCAAAGAGAAAGTAGACGGCGCTCCTCAGGTTGTAGCTGAAGGCGTTTCGAAAGAAGCTGCTGAAGACGCCAAGAAGAAGCTGGAAGAAGCAGGCGCTAAAGTCGAGCTGAAATAAGTATCGACTTTGCTCCTCCAGCCCGAGCGTCAAGCGACAGGCTGATGGCTGGTGGCTCTTGCCACCGGCCTTTTTCCGTTATTGGCAGCCGACTGGGTCGGTGCTGATAAAGGCGCTGTAACCACCCGATGCGGTGGCGCAAACCATGGGGTTTGCACGATTTTCTGGCTGCTCCCGTCGGGAGGGGCCAAACAAGCAGGTGACCAAGCTGGGGAACGCTGATGGCTTACTCATATACTGAGAAAAAACGTATCCGCAAGGACTTTAGCAAGTTGCCGGACGTCATGGATGTGCCGTACCTCCTGGCCATCCAGCTGGATTCGTATCGTGAATTCTTGCAAGCGGGAGCGACTAAAGATCAGTTCCGCGACGTGGGCCTGCATGCGGCCTTCAAATCCGTTTTCCCGATCATCAGCTACTCCGGCAATGCTGCGCTGGAGTACGTCGGTTATCGCCTGGGCGAACCGGCATTTGATGTCAAAGAATGCGTATTGCGCGGTGTAACTTTCGCCGTACCTTTGCGGGTAAAAGTGCGCCTGATCATTTTCGACAAAGAATCGTCGAACAAAGCGATCAAGGACATCAAAGAGCAAGAAGTCTACATGGGCGAGATCCCATTGATGACTGAGAACGGTACCTTCGTAATCAACGGTACCGAGCGTGTTATCGTTTCCCAGCTGCACCGTTCCCCGGGCGTGTTCTTTGACCACGACCGCGGCAAGACGCACAGTTCCGGTAAACTGCTGTACTCCGCGCGCATCATTCCTTACCGCGGTTCGTGGCTGGACTTCGAGTTCGACCCGAAAGACTGCGTGTTCGTGCGTATCGACCGTCGTCGCAAGCTTCCGGCCTCGGTACTGCTGCGCGCGCTCGGCTACACCACCGAAGAAGTGCTGGACGCTTTCTACACCACCAACGTATTCCACGTTAAAGGCGAAGGCCTGAGCCTGGAACTGGTGCCTCAGCGTCTGCGCGGTGAAGTGGCTGTTCTCGATATCCAGGACGATAAAGGCAAGGTTATTGTCGAGCAGGGCCGTCGTATTACTGCCCGCCACATCAACCAGCTGGAAAAGGCCGGGATCAAAGAGCTGGACGTGCCTCTGGACTACGTCCTGGGTCGCACCACCGCCAAGGTCATCGTGCATCCGGCTACCGGCGAAATCCTGGCAGAGTGCAACACCGAGCTGTCGACCGAAGTCCTGGCGAAAATCGCCAAGGCCGGCGTTGTTCGCATCGAAACTCTGTACACCAACGACATCGACTGCGGTCCGTTCATCTCCGACACGCTGAAGATCGACTCCACCAGCAACCAATTGGAAGCACTGGTCGAGATCTATCGCATGATGCGTCCAGGCGAGCCGCCGACCAAAGACGCTGCCGAGACCCTGTTCAACAACCTGTTCTTCAGCCCTGAGCGCTATGACCTGTCTGCGGTCGGCCGGATGAAGTTCAACCGTCGTATCGGTCGTACCGAGATCGAAGGTTCGGGCGTGTTGTGCAAGGAAGACATCGTCGCGGTCCTGAAGACTCTGGTCGACATCCGTAACGGTAAAGGCATCGTCGATGACATCGACCACCTGGGTAACCGTCGTGTTCGCTGCGTAGGCGAAATGGCCGAGAACCAGTTCCGCGTTGGCCTGGTACGTGTTGAGCGTGCGGTCAAAGAGCGTCTGTCGATGGCTGAAAGCGAAGGCCTGATGCCGCAAGACCTGATCAACGCCAAGCCAGTGGCTGCGGCGGTGAAGGAGTTCTTCGGTTCCAGCCAGCTCTCGCAGTTCATGGACCAGAACAACCCGCTGTCCGAGATCACCCACAAGCGTCGTGTCTCTGCACTCGGCCCTGGCGGTCTGACTCGTGAACGCGCAGGCTTTGAAGTCCGTGACGTACACCCGACTCACTACGGTCGTGTCTGCCCGATTGAAACGCCGGAAGGTCCGAACATCGGTCTGATCAACTCCCTGGCTGCGTACGCTCGCACCAACCAGTACGGCTTCCTGGAAAGCCCGTACCGCGTGGTGAAAGAGGGCGTGGTCACCGACGAGATCGTGTTCCTGTCCGCCATTGAAGAAGCCGATCACGTGATCGCGCAGGCTTCGGCGACCATGAACGAGCAGAAAGTCCTGATCGACGAACTGGTAGCCGTACGTCACCTGAACGAATTCACCGTCAAGGCGCCGGAAGACGTCACCCTGATGGACGTTTCGCCGAAGCAGGTAGTTTCGGTTGCAGCGTCGCTGATTCCGTTCCTCGAGCACGACGACGCCAACCGTGCGTTGATGGGTTCGAACATGCAGCGTCAGGCTGTACCAACCCTGCGCGCTGACAAGCCGCTGGTAGGTACCGGCATGGAGCGTAACGTGGCCCGCGACTCCGGCGTTTGCGTCGTGGCTCGTCGTGGCGGCGTGATCGACTCTGTTGATGCCAGCCGTATCGTGGTTCGTGTTGCTGATGACGAAGTTGAAACTGGCGAAGCTGGTGTCGACATCTACAACCTGACCAAATACACCCGCTCGAACCAGAACACCTGCATCAACCAGCGTCCGCTGGTGAGCAAGGGTGATCGTGTTCAGCGTAGCGACATCATGGCCGACGGCCCGTCCACCGACATGGGTGAACTGGCACTGGGTCAGAACATGCGCATCGCGTTCATGGCATGGAACGGCTTCAACTTCGAAGACTCCATCTGCCTGTCCGAGCGTGTGGTTCAGGAAGACCGCTTCACCACGATTCACATTCAGGAACTGACCTGTGTGGCTCGTGACACCAAGCTTGGCCCAGAGGAAATCACTGCGGACATCCCGAACGTGGGTGAGGCTGCACTGAACAAGCTGGACGAAGCCGGTATCGTTTACGTAGGTGCTGAAGTAGGCGCAGGCGACATCCTGGTCGGTAAAGTCACTCCGAAAGGCGAGACCCAACTGACTCCGGAAGAAAAACTGCTGCGTGCGATCTTCGGTGAAAAAGCCAGCGACGTTAAAGACACCTCCCTGCGTGTACCTACCGGTACCAAAGGTACTGTCATCGACGTACAGGTCTTCACCCGCGACGGCGTTGAGCGTGATGCTCGTGCTCTGTCGATCGAGAAGTCCCAGCTGGACGAGATCCGCAAGGATTTGAACGAAGAGTTCCGTATCGTAGAAGGCGCGACCTTCGAACGTCTGCGCTCCGCTCTGGTAGGCCACAAGGCTGAAGGCGGCGCCGGTCTGAAGAAAGGTCAGGACATCACCGACGAAGTTCTCGACGGTCTTGAGCATGGTCAGTGGTTCAAACTGCGCATGGCTGAAGATGCTCTGAACGAGCAGCTCGAGAAGGCTCAGGCCTACATCGTTGATCGCCGCCGTCTGCTGGACGACAAGTTCGAAGACAAGAAGCGCAAACTGCAGCAGGGCGATGACCTGGCTCCAGGCGTGCTGAAAATCGTCAAGGTTTACCTGGCAATCCGTCGTCGCATCCAGCCGGGCGACAAGATGGCCGGTCGTCACGGTAACAAAGGTGTGGTCTCCGTGATCATGCCGGTTGAAGACATGCCGCACGATGCCAATGGCACCCCGGTCGACGTCGTCCTCAACCCGTTGGGCGTACCTTCGCGTATGAACGTTGGTCAGATCCTTGAAACCCACCTGGGCCTCGCGGCCAAAGGTCTGGGCGAGAAGATCAACCGGATGGTCGAAGAGCAGCGTAAAGTCGCTGAACTGCGTACCTTCCTCGACGAGATCTACAATCAGATCGGCGGTCGTAACGAAGATCTGGACAGCTTCTCCGATCAGGAAATCCTGGATCTGGCGAAGAACCTGCGTGGCGGCGTTCCAATGGCCACTCCAGTGTTCGACGGCGCCAAGGAAAGCGAAATCAAGGCCATGCTGAAACTGGCAGACCTGCCGGAAAGCGGCCAGATGCAGCTGACTGACGGCCGTACCGGCAACAAGTTCGAGCGTCCAGTTACCGTTGGCTACATGTACATGCTGAAGCTGAACCACTTGGTAGACGACAAGATGCATGCGCGTTCTACCGGTTCGTACAGCCTGGTTACCCAGCAGCCGCTGGGTGGTAAGGCGCAGTTCGGTGGTCAGCGTTTCGGGGAGATGGAGGTCTGGGCACTGGAAGCATACGGTGCCGCTTACACTCTGCAAGAAATGCTCACAGTGAAGTCGGACGATGTGAACGGCCGTACCAAGATGTACAAAAACATCGTGGATGGCGATCACCGTATGGAGCCGGGCATGCCCGAGTCCTTCAACGTGTTGATCAAGGAAATTCGTTCCCTCGGCATCGATATCGATCTGGAAACCGAATAACACGTGACGCGATCGAGAGCGGGGCAGGACTGCCCGCTCTCTGCTCCGCCAGGAGGAAAGGCCTTGAAAGACCTACTGAATTTGCTGAAAAACCAGGGTCAAGTCGAAGAGTTCGACGCCATCCGTATCGGATTGGCCTCGCCTGAGATGATCCGCTCGTGGTCGTTCGGTGAAGTTAAAAAGCCGGAAACCATCAACTACCGTACGTTCAAACCTGAGCGTGACGGTCTGTTCTGCGCCAAGATCTTTGGCCCGGTAAAGGATTACGAGTGCCTGTGCGGTAAGTACAAGCGCTTGAAGCACCGTGGTGTGATCTGCGAGAAGTGCGGCGTTGAAGTTGCACTGGCCAAGGTTCGTCGTGAGCGCATGGCGCACATCGAACTGGCTTCGCCGGTTGCCCACATCTGGTTCCTGAAATCGCTGCCGTCCCGTATCGGCTTGCTGATGGACATGACCCTGCGTGATATCGAACGCGTTCTCTACTTCGAGAGCTACGTCGTTATCGATCCAGGCATGACCACCCTTGAAAAAGGTCAGCTGCTGAACGACGAACAGTACTTCGAAGCGCTGGAAGAGTTCGGTGACGACTTCGACGCCCGCATGGGTGCTGAAGCTGTCCGTGAACTGCTGCACGCTATCGACCTGGAACACGAGATTGGCCGCCTGCGCGAAGAGATTCCGCAAACCAACTCGGAAACCAAGATCAAGAAGCTGTCCAAGCGTCTGAAGTTGATGGAAGCCTTCCAGGGTTCCGGCAACCTGCCAGAGTGGATGGTGCTGACCGTTCTGCCGGTTCTGCCGCCAGATCTGCGTCCACTGGTCCCGCTGGATGGCGGTCGCTTCGCGACTTCCGACCTCAACGATCTGTATCGTCGAGTGATTAACCGTAACAACCGTTTGAAGCGCCTGCTGGATCTGTCCGCTCCGGACATCATCGTGCGCAACGAAAAGCGTATGTTGCAGGAAGCTGTCGATGCACTGCTCGACAACGGTCGTCGTGGCCGCGCTATCACCGGTTCGAACAAGCGTCCTCTGAAATCCCTGGCTGACATGATCAAGGGTAAGCAGGGTCGTTTCCGTCAGAACTTGCTCGGTAAGCGCGTTGACTACTCCGGTCGTTCGGTAATTACCGTAGGTCCGACCCTGCGTCTGCACCAGTGCGGTCTGCCGAAGAAGATGGCTCTCGAGCTGTTCAAACCATTCATTTTCGGCAAGCTGGAAATGCGTGGTCTCGCGACCACCATCAAAGCGGCCAAGAAAATGGTCGAGCGCGAACTGCCAGAGGTTTGGGACGTTCTCGCTGAAGTGATTCGCGAACACCCGGTTCTTCTCAACCGTGCACCGACCCTTCACCGTCTGGGTATCCAGGCGTTTGAACCGGTCCTGATCGAAGGTAAGGCTATCCAGCTGCACCCGCTGGTCTGCGCCGCGTACAACGCCGACTTCGACGGCGACCAAATGGCCGTGCACGTACCGCTGACGCTGGAAGCCCAGCTCGAAGCGCGTGCGTTGATGATGTCGACCAACAACATTCTGTCGCCAGCCAACGGTGAGCCAATCATCGTTCCGTCGCAGGACGTTGTATTGGGTCTGTACTACATGACTCGTGAAGCGATCAACGCCAAGGGCGAAGGTCGTGTGTTCGCGGATCTGCAGGAAGTTGACCGTGTGTTCCGTGCCGGCGAAGCCGCACTGCACGCCAAGGTCAAGGTTCGTATCAACGAAACCGTCAACGACCGTGACGGCAACAGCGTGAGCAACACCCGTATCGTCGACACCACTGTCGGCCGTGCGCTGCTGTTCCAGGTTGTGCCAAAAGGTCTGTCGTACGATGTCGTCAACCTGCCGATGAAGAAAAAGGCGATCTCCAAGCTGATCAACCAGTGCTACCGCGTGGTTGGTCTGAAAGAGACCGTGATCTTCGCTGACCAGTTGATGTACACCGGTTTCGCTTACTCGACCATCTCCGGCGTTTCCATCGGTGTTAACGACTTCGTTATCCCGGACGAAAAAGCCCGCATCATCGGTGCAGCCACCGACGAAGTGAAAGAGATCGAGAGCCAGTACGCCTCCGGCCTGGTAACCCAGGGCGAGAAGTACAACAAAGTGATCGACCTTTGGTCGAAGGCGAACGACGAAGTTTCCAAGGCGATGATGGCCAACCTCTCGAAAGAGAAAGTCATCGACCGTCATGGCGACGAAGTCGACCAAGAGTCCTTCAACTCGATGTACATGATGGCCGACTCGGGTGCGCGGGGTTCCGCAGCACAGATTCGTCAGCTGGCCGGTATGCGTGGTCTGATGGCCAAGCCGGACGGTTCCATCATTGAAACGCCGATTACTGCGAACTTCCGTGAAGGTCTGAGCGTACTTCAGTACTTCATCTCGACTCACGGTGCTCGTAAAGGTCTGGCGGATACCGCGTTGAAAACTGCGAACTCCGGTTACCTGACTCGTCGTCTGGTAGACGTGGCGCAGGATCTGGTTGTAACCGAGATCGATTGCGGCACCGAACACGGTCTGTTGATGACTCCGCACATTGAAGGCGGTGACGTTGTAGAGCCGTTGGGTGAGCGCGTATTGGGTCGTGTTATTGCCCGTGACGTATTCAAGCCAGGCACCGAGGACGTTATCGTTCCTGCCGGTACCCTGGTAGACGAGAAGTGGGTCGAGTTCATCGAGCTGAACAGCATCGACGAAGTGATCGTGCGTTCGCCGATCAGCTGCGAAACCCGCTATGGCATTTGCGCCAAGTGCTACGGCCGTGATCTGGCTCGTGGTCACCAGGTGAACATCGGTGAAGCGGTCGGCGTTATTGCTGCCCAGTCCATCGGTGAGCCGGGTACCCAGCTGACGATGCGTACGTTCCACATCGGTGGTGCGGCAAGCCGTACTTCCGCAGCCGACAGCGTTCAGGTGAAGAATGGCGGTACTGTCCGTCTGCACAACCTGAAACACGTTGAGCGAGTGGATGGCCACCTGGTTGCCGTGTCCCGTTCCGGTGAGCTGGCAATCGCTGATGACTTCGGTCGTGAGCGTGAGCGTTACAAGCTGCCGTACGGTGCTGTGATTTCGGTTAAAGAAGGTGACAAGGTCGACGCTGGCGCAATCGTGGCCAAGTGGGATCCGCACACTCACCCGATCGTTACCGAAATGAAAGGTACCGTGACCTACGTGGGCATGGAAGAAGGCATCACGATCAAGCGTCAGACTGACGAATTGACCGGTATGACCAACATTGAAGTACTCGACGCGAAAGATCGTCCAGCTGCGGGCAAGGAAATCCGTCCAGCAGTGAAGATGGTCGACGACAACGGCAAGGATTTGTTGCTGCCAGGCACTGACGTTATCGCTCAGTACTTCCTGCCAGCCAACGCCCTGGTCGGTGTTGCGGACGGTGCGAAGATCGCGATCGGTGACGTTATCGCTCGTATCCCGCAAGAAACTTCGAAAACTCGCGACATCACCGGTGGTCTGCCGCGTGTTGCCGACCTGTTCGAAGCTCGTCGTCCGAAGGAAGCGTCGATTCTGGCTGAAGTCAGCGGCACCATCGCGTTCGGTAAAGAGACCAAAGGCAAGCGCCGTCTGGTCATTACCCCGAACGACGGTAGCGATCCGTACGAAGAGCTGATTCCGAAGTGGCGTCACCTGAACGTGTTCGAAGGTGAGCAGGTAAACCGCGGCGAAGTTATCTCCGATGGTCCAAGCGATCCGCACGACATCCTGCGTCTGTTGGGTGTGAGCGCGCTGGCCAAGTACATCGTGAACGAGATCCAGGACGTTTACCGTCTGCAAGGCGTGAAGATCAACGACAAGCACATCGAGACCATCCTGCGTCAGATGCTGCGTAAAGTTGAGATCTCCGAGTCCGGCGATTCCAGTTTCATCAAGGGCGACCAGATGGAGCTGACTCACGTACTGGTAGAGAACGAGCGTCTGAGCGCGGAAGACAAGTTTGTCTCCAAGTTCACTCGCGTTCTGCTGGGTATCACCAAGGCGTCGTTGTCGACCGAATCGTTCATCTCGGCGGCTTCCTTCCAGGAAACCACTCGCGTACTGACCGAAGCGGCAGTCACCGGCAAGCGCGACTACCTGCGCGGCCTGAAAGAAAACGTGGTTGTGGGTCGTCTGATCCCGGCCGGTACCGGTCTGGCGTACCACAGCGAGCGCAAGCGTCGTCGTGATGCAGACAAGCCGTTGCGCGTAAGCGCCAGTGAAGTGGAAGCTGCACTGACCGAAGCGCTGAACTCGAGCGGTAACTGAGTTCTGCGGTAACTAAGCTGAGGCCCTGATCGCTCCGTTCGTCGAATCGAGACAAATTGTCAAGGTTCGACGGGTGGGGAGGTCGGGGCCTTGCCTTGACTGGGGACAAGATCCTCTTTAGACTCTTGATCCCCTAAATTTGGCGGGAATCCGTTCCTGTCATTTTGCTTTTCTTGCAAGACAATAGCGTCGCAAGACAACAGTGGAGCTAGTAGATGGCAACTATCAACCAGCTGGTACGTCAGCCGCGTAAGCGTATCGTCGAGAAATCCGACGTACCTGCGCTGCAGAACTGCCCGCAACGTCGTGGCGTGTGCACCCGTGTGTACACCACTACGCCGAAAAAACCTAACTCGGCACTGCGTAAAGTATGCCGTGTGCGTCTGACCAACGGTTTCGAGGTTTCCTCGTACATCGGTGGTGAAGGCCACAACCTGCAAGAGCACAGCGTGGTACTGATCCGCGGCGGTCGTGTAAAAGACTTGCCAGGTGTTCGTTACCACACCGTTCGCGGCTCCTTGGATACTTCCGGCGTTAAAGGCCGTAACCAGGGTCGTTCGAAGTACGGTACCAAGCGTCCGAAGTAATCGGTCGTTTTGCAGATTTTCATTTTATTGAGTCGATAAGAGTAAGGTCGGGCTTGCATCCACTGGATCTGTCCCGAACTAACCTGAAGACCGCTTGAGGGCTTATCATGCCAAGACGTCGCGTAGCAGCAAAGCGTGAGATTCTGGACGATCCGAAATACGGAAGCCAGATCCTCGCCAAATTCATGAACCACGTTATGGAAAGCGGCAAGAAAGCCGTTGCCGAACGTATCGTTTATGGTGCCCTGGAAACCGTGAAGGCTCGTAAGGCCGGCACCGATCCCCTGGAACTCTTCGAAAAAGCACTCGACGCCATCGCTCCGCTGGTCGAAGTGAAGTCGCGCCGCGTTGGTGGTGCTACTTACCAGGTTCCGGTCGAGGTTCGTCCTTCCCGCCGTAACGCTCTGGCAATGCGCTGGTTGGTAGACTTCGCCCGTAAGCGTGGCGAGAAGTCTATGGCTCTGCGCTTGGCTGGCGAACTGCTGGATGCTGCTGAAGGTAAAGGTGCTGCTGTTAAGAAGCGTGAAGACGTGCACCGTATGGCCGAAGCCAACAAAGCTTTCTCGCACTACCGCTTCTAATTTTAGCTTCACTAATTTTGCGAGGGCTTTATGGCTCGTACTACTCCGATTAGTCGCTACCGTAACATCGGTATCGTCGCTCACGTGGATGCTGGTAAAACCACCACCACCGAGCGCGTCCTTTTTTACACTGGCAAAAGTCACAAAATGGGCGAGGTGCATGACGGCGCCGCGACCACAGACTGGATGGTTCAGGAGCAGGAGCGTGGTATTACCATTACTTCTGCTGCCATTACCGCCTTCTGGAAAGGTTCCGAGAAGCAGTACCCGCACGAGCACCGTTTCAACGTCATCGATACCCCGGGCCACGTAGACTTCACCATTGAAGTTGAACGTTCCCTGCGCGTACTCGACGGCGCTGTCGTTGTATTCTGCGGTACTTCGGGTGTTGAGCCGCAGTCGGAAACCGTATGGCGTCAAGCCAACAAATACGGCGTTCCACGTCTTGTTTACGTAAACAAGATGGACCGTGCCGGTGCCAACTTCCTGCGCGTGATCGGTCAGATCAAACAGCGTCTGGGTCACACTCCGGTGCCGATTCAGCTGGCTATCGGTTCGGAAGACAACTTCCAGGGCCAGATCGACCTGATCAACATGCAGGCTGTTTACTGGAACGACTCTGACAAGGGTATGGTTCCTGTTCGCAAGGAAATCCCTGCGGACATGCTCGAGCTGGCTACTGAGTGGCGCAGCAACATGGTTGAGGCTGCGGCCGAAGCCAGTGAAGAGCTGATGAACAAGTACCTGGAAGGCGAAGAGCTGTCGATCGAAGAGATCAAGGCCGCTCTGCGTCAGCGCACTATCGCTGGCGAAATCGTTCTGGCTGTGTGCGGTTCGTCGTTCAAGAACAAGGGCGTTCCCCTGGTTCTCGACGCCGTTATCGACTTCCTGCCTGCTCCAACCGACATTCCAGCTATCAAGGGCTCGAACCCTGATAACGAGGAAGAGGAAATGGAGCGTCACGCAAGTGACGACGAGCCGTTCGCGGCACTGGCGTTCAAAATCGCTACCGACCCATTCGTGGGTACCTTGACCTTCGTCCGTGTTTACTCGGGCGTGTTGAACTCCGGCGACGGCGTGATCAACTCGGTTAAAGGCAAGAAAGAGCGCGTGGGTCGTATGGTGCAAATGCACGCAAACGCTCGTGAAGAGATCAAGGAAGTACGCGCTGGCGACATCGCGGCCCTGATCGGCATGAAGGACGTCACCACTGGTGAAACCCTCTGCAACGCTGACAAGCCAATCATCCTGGTTCGCATGGACTTCCCGGAGCCGGTTATTTCGGTTGCCGTAGAGCCTAAGACCAAGGATGACCAGGAAAAAATGGGTATCGCACTGGGCAAGCTGGCTCAGGAAGACCCGTCTTTCCGCGTTAAAACTGATGAAGAGACTGGTCAAACGATCATCTCCGGCATGGGCGAGCTGCACCTGGACATCCTGGTTGACCGGATGCGCCGTGAGTTCAACGTCGAAGCCAACATCGGCAAGCCTCAGGTTTCGTATCGTGAGCGCATCACGAAGAACTGTGAAATCGAAGGCAAGTTCGTTCGTCAGTCCGGTGGTCGCGGCCAGTTCGGTCACTGCTGGATCCGTTTTGCTCCTGCTGATGAAGGTCAGGAAGGTCTGCAATTCGTGAACGAAGTTGTAGGTGGTGTGGTTCCTAAGGAATACATCCCGGCTATCCAGAAGGGTATCGAAGAGCAGATGAAGAACGGCGTTGTTGCCGGCTATCCGCTGATCGGCCTGAAGGCAACCGTGTTCGATGGTTCTTACCACGACGTCGACTCCAACGAGATGGCGTTTAAAGTGGCTGCTTCCATGGCGACCAAGCAACTGGCCCAGAAGGGTGGTGGTGAGTTGCTCGAGCCGATCATGGCGGTAGAGGTTGTTACGCCTGAAGACTATATGGGTGATGTAATGGGCGACCTTAACCGTCGTCGCGGCATGATCCAGGGTATGGAAGACACAGTGTCCGGCAAGGTTATCCGTGCCGAGGTTCCACTGGGTGAGATGTTCGGTTATGCGACCGACGTTCGCTCCATGTCCCAGGGTCGCGCAAGCTACTCTATGGAATTCAAAAAATACGATACGGCTCCGTCGCACATCGTCGAATCCGTAACCAAAAAACAAGGCTGATTCAGCCCCTTTAGGCTAGGAGTTAATTGTCGTGGCTAAAGAAAAATTTGATCGTTCCCTACCGCACGTCAACGTTGGCACCATCGGTCACGTTGACCACGGTAAAACCACTCTGACCGCTGCTCTGACTCGCGTCTGCTCCGAAGTTTTCGGTTCGGCCGTAGTTGAATTCGACAAGATCGACAGCG
>NZ_JAZAQQ010000021.1:0-14258 GCF_036861315.1 Pseudomonas sp. S3(2024)
ATCGCCTGCATGCGAATACTGCTGATCAGATTGAATGCCATGCTGCGAGACGGCACAGAGTGGCGGTGACGAACGGTGGTAGTAAGACAGTTGCTCCCACAGGGTTTAGTGTTGGGTTCAGGTGCCGGCGATCAACTGCCGAGCCGCCTGGCTGTGATCGGCGATCAGGCCTTTGAGATCAAGCCCCTCAACCTGACCGTCCACCACACGCCACTTGCCGCCAATCATCACCCGATCCGCACGATCGGCACCGCACAACAGCAGCGCCGAAATCGGATCATGGCTGCCCGAGAAACGCAGCTCATCGAGCTTGAACAACGCCAGATCCGCCTGCTTGCCCACCGCCAGTTCACCAATGTCGGTACGTCCCAACAGGCTCGCCGAGCCTTTGGTCGCCCAGCCGAGCACGCGTTCCGGGGTGATTTTTTCCGCACCATAACGCAGACGCTGGATGTACAACGCCTGCCGCGCTTCGAGGATCATGTTCGACGCGTCGTTCGAGGCCGAACCGTCCACGCCGAGACCGAACAGCGCGCCGGCATCGGTCAGATCGATGCTCGGGCAGATGCCGGAGGCCAGACGCATGTTCGAACTCGGGCAATGGCAGATACCGGTGCCGGCCTGGCCGAGGCGAGCGATTTCATCCGGGTTGAAGTGGATGCCATGGGCCAGCCAGGTGCGCGGGCCGAGCCAGCCGACGCTGTCCAGATAATCCACGGTGCGCAGGCCGAAACGCTGCAGGCAGAAATCCTCTTCGTCGAGGGTTTCCGCCAAGTGCGTGTGCAGACGCACGTCGAGTTTGTTCGCCAGTTCGGCGCTGGCCGACATGATTTCCGGGGTCACCGAGAACGGCGAGCACGGTGCCAGAGCGATCTGAATTTGCGCACCATCGCCGCGCTCGTGGTACTCGTGAATCAGGCGCTGACTGTCGTCGAGAATCACCTGACCTTCCTGCACGGTCTGTTGCGGCGGCAGGCCGCCGTCCTTCTCGCCGAGGCTCATCGAACCGCGTGTGAGCATGGCGCGCATGCCCAGTTCACGCACGGTGTCGACTTGCACGTCGATGGCGTTTTCCAGACCATCCGGGAACAGGTAGTGGTGGTCGGCGGCGGTGGTGCAACCCGACAGCAGCAGTTCAGCCAAAGCCACTTTCGTCGCGAGGGCGAGTTTTTCCGGGGTCAGCCGTGCCCAAACCGGGTACAGGGTTTTCAGCCACGGGAACAGCGACTGATTGACCACCGGCGCCCAGGCGCGAGTCAGGGTTTGATAGAAATGGTGATGGGTGTTGATCAGGCCCGGCAGGATCACATGCTCGCGGGCATCGAACACTTCGCTGCACGGCGCGGACGGTTGCTGACCGGCCGCCAGCACTTCGACGATCACGCCGTCTTGCAGCACCAGACCGCCACGGGCATCAAGCGCGTGGGCCGTGAAAATGGCGAGGGGATTTTTTAACCAGGTACGGGTCGCAGGCATTGTGGCCGGCTCCTCTGAAAGTTGGGTTCAGGGTTGCCAGCTCAGTGTTGCCCTGTCTGCTGATCCAGGGTCGCCGCGTTGGACGAGGTGCGGAGTTTCAAACAAATCTCCGGATCGGGCAAGCCCAACCCGACAGGACACCACCATCCCCTTGTAGGAGTGAGCCTGCTCGCGATAGCGGTCTTTCATTCAATATCATCGGTGACGGACACACTGCGATCGCGAGCAGGCTCACTCCTACAGGGAAGATCTGTGGTGCTTACCAGGGAATGGTTTCACCCTTGTAGTTGATGAAGTGATGGCCGCCCTTGCCGGTATACGCATTCACCTGATCAATCAGCCCGCGAGTGCTGGTCTCCACATCCAGGTCAGCACCTTCACCACCCATNTTTCACCCTTGTAGTTGATGAAGTGATGGCCGCCCTTGCCGGTATACGCATTCACCTGATCAATCAGCCCGCGAGTGCTGGTCTCCACATCCAGGTCAGCACCTTCACCACCCATATCCGTCTTCACCCAGCCCGGGTGCAGCGACAGCACGGTAAGTTTCTGCTCGCCCAACTGGGTGACAAAACTGTTGGTCATCGAGTTCAGCGCGGCCTTGCTCGCCTTGTACAGTGCCAGCTCCGGGGCGTCGGGTACGGTGACGCTGCCCAGGCCGGAACTCATGAACGCCAGCACGCCGCTGCCGTCGCGGATCTGCCCGACGAAGCGTTGCGCCAGGTTGATCGGCGCCACGGCGTTGGTGAAAAACAGTTGCCCGACTTCGGCCAGTGTCGCGCCACCCGGGGTTTGCACTTCAGGGCCTTTGACCCCGGCGTTGACGAACAGCAGGTCGAAGGTCTCGCCCTTGAGCTGCTGGCTCAGGGCGATCACCGCCTGCTGGTCGTCCATGTCGAGTTTCTCGATCCGCACCTTGCCCAGCGCTTGCAGCGCCTCGGCCTTTTGCGGATTGCGCACGGTGGCGGTCACTTGCCAGCCATCGGCCAGCAGGGTTTTCACCAACCCGAGGCCCAAGCCACGGGAGGCGCCGATGATCAGTGCGTTTTTTGCCTGGGACATGACGGGGTTCCTTGAAGATTACGGTTCACGGATTCAATGGACACGCCTGATCCAGCCGTAGTTGCAACACTCGTCGCAACACATCGAGCCGGGTCTCAAGAGAGCTGTTGATCCCGAAGCATACTCCAGGCTCTAGCGTGGTTGCTTCTCGAATTCGCAGGCCGCTCAGCGGTGTTCGCAAATCATGTACACAACATGGACACTGTGGGAGCTGGCTTGCCAGCGATGAGGCCAGTGGCATCACCACTCTAATGCCCGGCCTGCCACGGCTGCCCCAACGACACCGGCGCATACAACCGGGTACGAACGGCATCCCGCGACAACAGCACCAACACCACAATCGTCGCCACATACGGCAGCATCGCCAGCAGACTCGACGGAATCGCCAGCCCCAAGCCCTGCGCCACCAGATGCAGGATGCTGGCGAGGCCAAACAGATAAGCCCCGAGCAACAAGCGCCACACCCGCCAACTGGCAAACACCACCAGCGCCAGGGCAATCCAGCCGCGTCCGGCGGTCATGTTCTCGGCCCACATCGGCGTGTACGCCAGCGACAGATACGCCCCGGCCAACCCGGCCATCGCCCCGCCGAACAGCACCGCCAGCGTGCGCACGGTCAGCACCGGCAGGCCCATCGCACTGGCCGCGTCCGGGTTCTCACCAACGGCCTGAATGATCAGCCCGACACGGCTTTTGATGATCACCCAAGCCACCAGCGCAAACAGGGCGAACGACAGGTACACCAGCAAGTCCTGAGCAAACAGCATGCGCCCGATCAGCGGAATCTCACTCAAGTACGGAATCGCCAACGGCTCGAATCCGGCCAACGGCTTGCCGACCCACGCTGCACCGACAAAGGTCGACAAGCCCACACCGAAGATCGTCAGCGCCAGCCCGGTCGCCACCTGATTGGCATTGAACACCAGCGCCACCAGGGCAAACAGCGAAGACAAGAGCATCCCCGCGAGCATCGCCAGCAACACGCCGAGCCACAGGTTGCCGCTGTTGAGGGCGACGATAAAACCGATCACCGCGCCAAACAGCATCATTCCTTCCTGCCCGAGGTTGAGCACGCCGCTCTTCTCGCAGATCAACTCACCCAGCGCCACCAACAACAGCGGCGTGCCGCAGCGCACCATGGCGTAGAAAATATTGCTCAGCAGATCGATATCCATCACAGCGCTCCGGCGGTTACGGCGGTGGTCGACGCGCGCCGTGTCCAGCGCAGTTTCAGACGTGGCCGATAGAGAATCAGCACGTCGCAGGCCAGCAGGAAAAACAGCATCATTCCCTGAAACAGTTGGGTGATGGCTTGCGGCAGATTGAGGGTCATTTGCGCGCTTTCACCGCCGATGTACAGCAGCGCCATCAGCAGGCTGGAGAACAGAATCCCGATCGGGTTCAACCGCCCGAGAAACGCCACGGTGATTGCTGCATAGCCATAGCCCGGCGAGACTTGCGGCACCAATTGCCCGATCGGCCCGGTCACTTCGCAAACCCCGGCCAGCCCGGCCAAACCACCGCTGATCAACAGCGCGAGCCAGATCAGACGCTTCTCACGAAAGCCGACAAAACCCGCCGCACGTTTATCCAGACCGAGCACTTTGATCTGGAAACCGACGAAGCTTTTCTGCAACAACACCCACACCGCAACCAGCGCGAGCAGGGCGAAATACACCCCGGCATGCACCCGGCCATCCTCCATCAGCAGCGGCAGGCGACTGGCGTCGCCGAACATCGCCGACTCGGGAAAGTTGTAGCCGGCCGGATCCTTCAGCGGCCCGTGCACGCAGAACAGCAACAGGTTCAGCGCGATGTAATTGAGCATGATGCTGGTGAGGATTTCGTTGGCGTTGAAGCGCGTGCGCAGCCATGCCGTCAGCCCGGCCCAAGCGGCCCCGGCGAAGGTCCCGGTGAGCAGAATCAGCACCAGCGCCCAACGGCTCTGCAGGTCGATGATGTTCACCGCCAAGGCACTGCCGGCGAGTGCACCGAGGAGCAACTGGCCTTCGGCGCCGATGTTCCAGATTCGCGCTTGATAAGCCACGGACAGACCGAGTGCGCAAAGCAGAATCGGCAGCGCCTTGACCAGCAGTTCGGAGACGCCATACAGATCGCTGACCGGTGCGATCAACAGCGTGTGCAAGGTTTGCAGCGGATCATGCCCCAGGGCGATGAACAGCAGCGAGCCGCAACCGAGGGTCAGCAGCGCCGCCAGCAATGGCGAGCACCACAACATCAGGCGCGATTGCTGGCCACGGGGTTCGAGGGAAAGCAGCATGTTGGGAAAACTCCGTCAGGCCGTGGCCGATGAATGCGTGGGGTTGATGTGCCCGGCCATCCAGCCGCCGACATCGCTCAGCAGGGTGTCGGTGGTGTTCTGCAGCGGCGACAGACGCCCGGCGCACAGGGCGCCGAGGCGGTCGCTGATCTGGAACAGTTCGTCGAGGTCTTCGGAGATCACCAGGATCGCCGCGCCGGCATCGCGCAGGGCAATCAGCGCGCGGTGAATGGTCGCCGCCGCGCCCACGTCGACGCCCCAAGTCGGGTGCGCCGCGATCAGCAGTTTCGGTTGCTGGAGGATTTCCCGGCCGAGAATGAATTTCTGCAGATTGCCGCCGGACAGGCTGCGCGCGGCAGCGTGAGTGCCCGCGGTTTTCACCCCGAAGCGCTGAATGATCTGTTGGGCAAGGGCTTCGACTTTGCTGCGCTCGATCAAACCGTTGCTCACCAGCCCCTGTTGAAAGGCCGTGAGCAAGGCGTTGTCGGCAAGGCTCAGTTCCGGCACTGCGCCGTGGCCCAGGCGTTCTGCCGGGACGAACGCCAGACCGAGTTGGCGCCGCGCATCCGGACGCAAATCGGCGACCGCTTGCCCGGCGAAACGAATCGTTGTCGCGCCGTCGCGGGGCAGGGTTTGTTCACCGCTGAGCAGGGCGAGCAACTCATCCTGGCCATTGCCCGCGACCCCGGCGATACCGACGATTTCACCGCCGCATACTTGCAGGTTGATGTCGCTCAACGAGCAGCCGAAGGGATCGGGGTTGTGCCAGCTCAAGCCGTTGACCTGTAGAAAGTCCGCGCCGCCACTGACCTTCGGATATTCGCCGATCAACGCCGCCGCTTCGCCAACCATCATCTGCGCCAATTGCTGATCCGAGCATTCGGCCGGCTGGCAATGCCCGGCGACCCGCCCGCCGCGCAAGACCGTGGCGCTATGGCACAGCGCGCGCACTTCCGCGAGCTTGTGGCTGATAAACAGAATGCTGCAGCCCTCGGCGGCGAGACGGCGCAGGGTGATGAACAGTTCGTCGGCCTCTTGTGGCGTCAGCACCGACGTCGGCTCGTCGAGGATCAGCAGGCGAATGTCCTGCATCAGGCAACGAATGATCTCCACCCGTTGCCGCTCGCCAATCGACAGGCTGTGGACAAGTCGCTCCGGCTCCAGCGCCATGCCGTAGCGGCGCGACACTTCGCGAATTTTCGGCTCAAGCTGTTTCGGCGTACCGGCCTCGGCGCCCATTGCCAGAGCAATGTTCTGCGCGACGCTGAGGGTTTCGAACAGCGAGAAATGCTGGAACACCATGCCGATCCCCAACTGCCGGGCCTGCGCCGGGTTGCGAATATTTACTCGCTGACCCTGCCAGAGCATTTCCCCCGTATCGGCCTGGGTCACGCCGTAGATGATCTTCATCAAGGTACTTTTGCCCGCGCCGTTCTCACCGAGCAGCGCGTGGATTTCCCCGGGCGCGATGCACAGGTCGATGGCGTCATTGGCCAGGCAACCGGGGTAGCGTTTGCTGATCTGGCGCAGTTGCAGGCGCGGCGTTGAATCTGGGCTTGGCATGACAGGCTCGACTGACTTGGAGTTGTGCCTGTGGATAAAGCAATTTCCTGGCCATTGAGTCAGGAACGCCCGCCGTAACTGTTGCCGCGTGCCGGCGGCAGAGCTTCGCGCTGAAAAACGCAGGGGGAGCGGGCACCAATTCAGCGCAAAGCTGTTGATCCGGCTCCACTTTTGCACCGTGACGAACTGGTTAAAAAACGAGCAGCCGGGTCGAAGCTATACAGAACCTGCGACTGCGCCAGCCATGAACGGCTTATCCACAGGTTGTTCCACAGTATTTGTGCGCAATTGGAAATCCTCGGCATAAGCGTTGCGGTGCTATCTCCCAATGGTGATAAACAGCGCTAACTATCTGTTTTTACGTGGGATTTCTATTTTTTCATGCGCAATGGACGAAAAGTGAGCAAATCGCGCAAAGCCACGTGACAGAAGGGTTACAGCCATATGTGCTCAGGTTATCCACAGTCGGGTGCACAGCAGATGTGGGCAAGTTGCTGGAATAAAGAAATCCGTCGATGCCCTAAAAGATCGCAGCCTTCGGCAGCTCCTTCAGGGAAACGCAAAGTCCTGTGCAGGAGCTGACGAAGGCTGCGGTCTTTTGCTCTTCTAACGCTGCAGCACTATCCGCCCACGGCTGAGATCCGCCAGTTGCGTTTGCAACAACTCGATCTGCGCCTCACCCACTGCCAACTGCAACTCAACACCATTGGCAGTGAAGTTTTCTTCCACTACCAAGCCACCCAGATCCGCCACCCGCAGCTTCACCAGCGCCAACTCGGCAAAGCCGCAGGCGCAACTGAGCGGTACCCGGCTGATCAACTCGACTTTTGCCGCCGCTTGCAGGCACTTGTTCGCGCCGCCGCCATAGGCTCGGGCCAAACCGCCGGTACCCAATTGAATGCCGCCATACCAGCGGATCACCAGCACCGCGACCTGATCGCAATCCTGCGCTTCGATGGCCGCCAGAATCGGCCGTCCGGCGGTGCCGCCGGGTTCGCCGTCGTCGTTGCTGCGGTATTGCGCACCGAGTTTCCACGCCCAGCAGTTGTGCGAGGCATTCAAGTCGCTGTGTTGTTCGAAGAACGCCTGCGCGTCTGCGGGGCTGCCGATCGGCGCGGCGAAGGTGATGAAGCGGCTCTTGCGAATCTCTTCGCGGTACTCGCAAAAAACGCTGAGGGTGAAAGGCATAAACGTCTTAAATAGTCGGGGTGAGGCCGCAGCCTTTGAGAATGATGCGGATCAGGTTGTTGCCGGCGTCTTCCATGTCCTGCTTGGTCAGCTTGCTGCGACCGCTGACGCGGCAGATCTGCGTGGCGAAGTCGGCGTAATGCTGGGTGCTGCCCCACAGCAGAAAAATCAGGTGCACCGGATCCACCGGGTCCATCTTGCCCGCATCGATCCAGGCTTGGAACACGGCTGCGCGGCCCTGGAACCAGGCGCGGTAATCCTGGTTGAAATACTCGGTCAGGCATTCGCCACCGCTGATCACTTCCATTGCAAAGATCCGCGAGGCTTGCGGTTGGCGGCGGGAGAATTCCATCTTGGCGCGAATGTAGCGGGTCAGCGCTTCGGCCGGATCATCCTCGGCGGTCAGGGTGTTGAAGGTGCTGTCCCACAGCTCGATGATGTTGCTCAGCACCGCCACGTACAACCCAAGCTTGTTGGTGAAGTAGTAATGCAGGTTCGCCTTGGGCAACCCGGCATTCTGCGCGATGGTGTTCATGCTGGTGCCTTTGTAACCGTGACGGGCGAACTCGTCTTCGGCGGCTTTGAGGATGGTCTCTTCGTTCTTCTGACGAATGCGGCTGGCGGGTTTGCCGCCGTGAGCAGGGACTTCAAAGGTCATAGGCACTTCCGGTTTGTCTGTGGGTGCAACCAGTTGCGTTGATAACGCACCCACAGGCATCCGACAAGTCCTGATGCAATAAAACCGTTACGCCTGTTCGATCTTGTTCAGCGCTGCGGCGGATTCGACGCGGGTGGTTTTCGCCTCCGGCAGTAGCAAGCAGAGGATGATCGCAGTCAGGCCGCCGCTGGTGATCGCCGAGTCGAACAGGTTCTGCACCAGTTTCGGCAACAGGTGCAGCAGGTTCGGTTGCGCGGCAATGCCCAGGCCGACGCCGAGCGAGGTGGCGATGATCAGCATGCTGCGTCGGTCCAGCGGCGACTGCGCGAGGATCCGCACCCCGGCCGCCGCCACGCTGCCGAACATCACCAGGGTGGCGCCGCCGAGCACCGGTTTCGGGATCTGCTGCAGCACCGCGCCGATCATGGGGAACAGGCCAAGACAAAACAGGATCGCGCCGATGTACAGCCCGACGTAGCGGCTGGCCACGCCGGTCAACTGGATCACGCCGTTGTTCTGCGCAAACGTGGTGTTGGGGAAGGCGCTGAAGGTGGCGGCGATCATGCAGCTCACGCCGTCACCGAGCACGCCGCCGCGCAGTCGGCTTATATAGGAGGGGCCGCTGATCGGCTGGCGGGCAAGCATGCAATTGGCGGTGAGGTCGCCGACGGTTTCGATGGTGCTGATCAGATAAATCAGCGCGACCGGCAGGAAAGCTGTCCAGTCAAAGCTGAAACCGAACTTGAACGGTGCAGGAAGACTGACCAGCGGCAAGTCAGGCAATGCCTGCGGAACCAGTTTCCCGCTGAACCACGCGGCCAGACTGCCAAGCAGCAGTCCGATAATGATGGCCGACAGCCGCACCCACGGCGTGTTCGAGCGATTGAGCAGGATGATCGTCAGCAACACGAACACCCCCAGTGCCAAATTGCCCGGCGCCCCGAAGTCCGGCGCATTGAATCCACCGCCCAGATCGGTGATGCCGACCTTGATCAGACTGACGCCGATCAGGGTGATGACGATCCCGGTCACTAGCGGCGTAACAACCCGGCGTAATTGACCGATGAAACGGCTGAGGACGATCTGCACCACCGCGCCGAAAAAGCACACGCCGAAGATCATCGCCAGAATGTCTTCCGGGCTGCCGCCACGCTGCTTGACCAGAAACCCGGCCGACAGCACCGCGCCGAGAAAGGCAAAACTGGTGCCCTGCAAACAGATCATCCCGGCGCCGATGCCGAACGGCCGTCGCGCCTGAATAAAGGTGCCGACCCCGGACACCATCAGCGCCATGCTGATCAGGTACGGCAAGTGTGCGGTCAGGCCGAGTGCCGAGCCGATCACCAGCGGTGGGGTGATGATGCCGACGAAACTGGCGAGCACGTGTTGCAGGGCGGCGAGGATCGCGGCGGGTGGTTTTGGGCGGTCGTCGAGGCCGTAGATCAGGTCGCTGGACGGTTCAGAATCTGGCTGCATGGCTTAAGGCTTCTTGTTGAAGGATCGGGGTTGATCCTGCTTTGCAAAAAGCTGTCCACTTGCTCAGGTTATTCAGTGATTTTGTGGTTGAAAACCTTATCTGTCGGGCCTTGCAGGATTTTTCAACGCGTCGCCGCCAGACTCTCCAGAAAACTTTCCAGCACCAAATGAGGGCGCCGCCCCTTGCGCGTGACCGATGCCAGACTCAAATCATAAAAACGTGTCGTCGATTTCAGCGCACGCAAGCGACCTTGCTGCACCCACAGGCTGGCGTAGTGATCCGGCAGATAGCCGATATAGCGCCCGGTCAAAATCAGAAACGCCATGCCCTCACGGTCAGACGCACTGGCGGTGCAGTTGAGTGCCTGGTAATGCGCCTGAATCTCCGCCGGCAAACGAAAGGTCGGGGCAATCGCATCCTGGCTATTAAGGCGCTCGTCATCCAGCTGCTTGTCATCGACATAAAACAGCGGATGACCCACCGCGCAATAAAGCAGTGAGCGTTCGCTGTACAACGGCTGATATTCCAGCCCCGACAGTGCGCTGGCCTGCGGCACCACGCCGACATGCAGGCGACCGTCGAGCACGCCTTGTTCGACTTCGTTGGGAGCGATCATGCGGATCTGGATCTGCACGTCCGGCCCGCGTTCCTTCAACTGTGCGAGGGCGTGGGTGATGCGCATGTGGGGCAGGGTGACGAGGTTGTCGGTCAGGCCGATGATCAACTCGCCACGCAGGTGTTGGTGCAGGCCGTTGACCTCGGTGCGGAAACTTTCCAGCGCACTTAACAGTTGCAGCGCTGACTGATAAACCTCGCGGCCCTCTTCGGTCAGCGAGAACCCGGCGCGGCCGCGTTGGCACAAACGCAGGCCAAGGCGCTGTTCGAGATCGCTCATTTGCTGGCTGATCGCCGAGCGACCGATGCCGAGCACGGTTTCCGCCGCCGAGAAGCCGCCGCACTCCACCACACTACGAAAAATCCGCAGCAGGCGAATATCAAAATCACTGACCTGGGCCAGCGGATCGGGGCGACGACTGCTCATGCTGTTGTTCTCATTGTTTAGCAGGCTTCTAACTGAAGGTTAGAAAAGTTGGATTTCACCGACTTTATCCGCGTGGCAATTTAGCTGCAACAACGCTTTTTATCTCCCTGATGCTTATGCCCTGCGAGGTTTTGCCCGATGAACATGCCTGAAAACGCGCCGTCGCCACTGGCCAGCCAACTGAAGCTGGACGCGCACTGGATGCCGTACACCGCCAACCGCAACTTCCAGCGCGACCCGCGTCTGATCGTGGGTGCCGAAGGCAGCTGGCTGTTCGATGACAAGGGCCGCAAGATCTACGATTCGCTGTCCGGTCTGTGGACCTGCGGCGCCGGGCACACCCGTAAAGAAATTCAGGAAGCGGTATCCAAACAACTGGGCACCCTCGATTACTCGCCAGGCTTCCAGTACGGCCATCCGCTGTCGTTCCAGCTCGCCGAGAAAATCACTGACCTGACCCCGGGCAACCTGAACCACGTGTTCTTCACCGACTCGGGCTCCGAGTGCGCCGACACTGCGGTGAAGATGGTTCGTGCCTACTGGCGTCTGAAAGGTCAGTCAACCAAGACCAAAATGATCGGCCGTGCCCGTGGCTACCACGGTGTGAACATCGCCGGCACCAGCCTTGGCGGCGTCAACGGCAACCGTAAACTGTTCGGTCAGGCGATGATGGACGTCGATCACCTGCCGCACACGCTGCTGGCCAGCAACGCATTCTCCCGTGGCATGCCGGAGCAGGGCGGTATCGCCCTGGCCGATGAGCTGCTGAAGTTGATCGAACTGCACGACGCTTCGAACATCGCGGCAGTCTTCGTTGAACCGATGGCCGGTTCCGCTGGCGTACTGGTTCCGCCTCAGGGTTACCTGAAGCGTCTGCGCGAGATCTGCGATCAGCACAACATCCTGCTGGTATTCGACGAAGTGATTACTGGTTTCGGCCGCACCGGCTCGATGTTCGGCGCCGAGAGCTTTGGCGTGACCCCGGACCTGATGTGCATCGCCAAGCAAGTCACCAACGGCGCGATTCCGATGGGCGCAGTGATTGCCAGCTCCGAGATCTACCAGACCTTCATGAATCAGCCGACTCCGGAATACGCGGTGGAATTCCCCCACGGCTACACCTACTCGGCCCACCCGGTGGCGTGCGCAGCTGGCCTGGCGGCACTCGACCTGCTGCAAAAGGAAAACCTGGTGCAGAGCGTGGCCGAAGTCGCGCCGCATTTCGAAAATGCCCTGCACGGCCTAAAGGGGGCGAAGAACGTCATCGACATCCGTAACTACGGCCTGGCCGGTGCGATCCAGATTGCGGCCCGTGACGGCGACGCCATCGTGCGTCCATTCGAAGCGGGCATGGCCCTATGGAAAGCCGGGTTCTACGTACGCTTCGGCGGCGACACCCTGCAGTTCGGCCCAACTTTCAACAGCAAGCCGCAAGACCTCGATCGTCTGTTCGACGCGGTTGGCGAAGTGCTGAACAAGCTCGACTGATTTTTCCCTCTATATATACCTGCGAATAACAGGCGCCCCATGTGGGCGTCTGTACACAAGAATTCAGGAGTTTTCGATGAGCGTTATCCCGCATTTGATCAATGGCGAACTGGTGACCGAGAACGGTCGCGCGGTTGATGTGTTCAACCCGTCCACCGGTCAGGCGATCCACAAGCTGCCTCTGGCCACCCGCGAAACCATTCAACACGCGATCGACGCCGCCAAGGCTGCGTTCCCGGCATGGCGCAACACTCCTCCGGCCAAGCGTGCCCAGGTGATGTTCCGCTTCAAGCAACTGCTGGAGCAGAACGAAGCACGCATCTCGCAATTGATCAGCGAAGAACACGGCAAGACCCTCGAAGACGCCGCCGGTGAACTGAAGCGCGGTATCGAGAACGTCGAGTTCGCCTGCGCCGCCCCGGAAATCCTCAAGGGCGAATACAGCCGCAACGTCGGCCCTAACATTGACGCCTGGTCGGACTTCCAGCCACTGGGCGTGGTTGCCGGCATCACGCCATTCAACTTCCCGGCGATGGTCCCGCTGTGGATGTACCCACTGGCGATCGTCTGCGGCAACTGCTTTATCCTCAAACCGTCCGAGCGTGACCCAAGCTCGACGCTGCTGATCGCCCAACTGCTGCTGGAAGCCGGTTTGCCGAAAGGCGTGCTGAGCGTGGTGCATGGCGACAAGACTGCAGTGGACGCGCTGATTGAAGCGCCGGAAGTCAAAGCGCTGAGCTTTGTTGGTTCGACGCCGATTGCCGAATACATCTACGCCGAAGGTACCAAGCGCGGCAAACGCGTTCAGGCACTGGGCGGCGCGAAGAACCATGCGGTGCTGATGCCGGATGCGGATCTGGACAACGCAGTCAGCGCGCTGATGGGCGCGGCCTATGGTTCTTGCGGTGAGCGCTGCATGGCGATTTCGGTCGCAGTGTGTGTCGGCGATCAGGTAGCGGATGCGCTGGTGGCGAAACTGGTTCCACAGATCAAGGCGCTGAAAATCGGTGCCGGCACTTCGTGCGGTCTCGACATGGGCCCACTGGTAACCGGTCAGGCGCGGGACAAGGTCAGTGGTTATGTCGATGACGGTGTGGCAGCGGGCGCGACCCTGGTGGTCGACGGTCGCGGCTTGAGCATTCCAGGTAACGAAGAGGGCTTCTTCCTCGGCGGCTGCCTGTTCGATAACGTTACCCCTGAAATGCGCATCTATAAGGAAGAGATCTTCGGACCGGTGTTGTGCGTGGTTCGCGTCAATAGCCTGGAAGAGGCGATGAAGCTGATCAACGATCACGAATACGGTAACGGCACCTGCATCTTCACTCGTGATGGTGAAGCGGCGCGCCTGTTCTGCGACGAGATCGAAGTCGGCATGGTCGGCGTCAACGTACCGCTGCCGGTTCCGGTGGCTTACCACAGCTTCGGCGGCTGGAAACGCTCGCTGTTCGGCGACCTGCATGCCTATGGACCGGATGGTGTGCGCTTCTATACCCGTCGCAAGGCCATCACTCAGCGTTGGCCGCAGCGTGCGAGCCATGAGGCTTCGCAGTTTGCTTTCCCTAGCTTGTAAGTAGCAGGGCATGACGAAGGCCGACCTCTAGAGGTCGGCCTTCGTGTTTTCGTGTTTTTTCGACCGATATGACAGAAATGTGAAAAAAGCGGTTGACGGCAGATTCTGGAGGTCTATAATTCGCCCCACTTCCGGCGCAGTCGAAACGGAAAACTCCTTGAAATTCAACGAGTTACGCAGTTTTCGGCAGCGGCTTGCTTCAGTTCATCGAAGCCTGGAGGGAGTTGAAAGAGCGGTGATGTTTGGCTCTTTTGACGGTTCGATCTTCTCGGTCGAAGGCGGAGAAAAAGAGGTGTTGACAGCAGCGTGTAACGCTGTAGAATTCGCCTCCCGCTAACGAGAGGTCGGAGGCGCAAGTGGTTGAAGTTGTTGAAGAAATCTTCGAAAACTTCTGAAAATAATCACTTGACAGCAAATGAGGCTGCTGTAGAATGCGCGCCTCGGTTGAGACGA
>NZ_JAZAQQ010000022.1:0-5226 GCF_036861315.1 Pseudomonas sp. S3(2024)
TCTTCGAAAACTTCTGAAAATAATCACTTGACAGCAAATGAGGCTGCTGTAGAATGCGCGCCTCGGTTGAGACGAAAGATCTTAACCAACCGCTCTTTAACAACTGAATCAAGCAATTCGTGTGGGTGCTTGTGGAGTCAGACTGATAGTCAACAAGATTATCAGCATCACAAGTTACTCCGCGAGAAATCAAAGATGTAACCAACGATTGCTGAGCCAAGTTTAGGGTTTCTTAAAAACCCAAAGATGTTTGAACTGAAGAGTTTGATCATGGCTCAGATTGAACGCTGGCGGCAGGCCTAACACATGCAAGTCGAGCGGATGAAAGGAGCTTGCTCCTGGATTCAGCGGCGGACGGGTGAGTAATGCCTAGGAATCTGCCTGGTAGTGGGGGACAACGTTTCGAAAGGAACGCTAATACCGCATACGTCCTACGGGAGAAAGCAGGGGACCTTCGGGCCTTGCGCTATCAGATGAGCCTAGGTCGGATTAGCTAGTTGGTGAGGTAATGGCTCACCAAGGCGACGATCCGTAACTGGTCTGAGAGGATGATCAGTCACACTGGAACTGAGACACGGTCCAGACTCCTACGGGAGGCAGCAGTGGGGAATATTGGACAATGGGCGAAAGCCTGATCCAGCCATGCCGCGTGTGTGAAGAAGGTCTTCGGATTGTAAAGCACTTTAAGTTGGGAGGAAGGGTTGTAGATTAATACTCTGCAATTTTGACGTTACCGACAGAATAAGCACCGGCTAACTCTGTGCCAGCAGCCGCGGTAATACAGAGGGTGCAAGCGTTAATCGGAATTACTGGGCGTAAAGCGCGCGTAGGTGGTTTGTTAAGTTGGATGTGAAATCCCCGGGCTCAACCTGGGAACTGCATCCAAAACTGGCAAGCTAGAGTATGGTAGAGGGTGGTGGAATTTCCTGTGTAGCGGTGAAATGCGTAGATATAGGAAGGAACACCAGTGGCGAAGGCGACCACCTGGACTGATACTGACACTGAGGTGCGAAAGCGTGGGGAGCAAACAGGATTAGATACCCTGGTAGTCCACGCCGTAAACGATGTCAACTAGCCGTTGGGAGCCTTGAGCTCTTAGTGGCGCAGCTAACGCATTAAGTTGACCGCCTGGGGAGTACGGCCGCAAGGTTAAAACTCCAATGACTTGACGGGGGCCCGCACCAGCGGTGGAGCATGTGGTTTAATTCGAAGCAACGCGAAGAACCTTACCAGGCCTTGACATCCAATGAACTTTCCAGAGATGGATTGGTGCCTTCGGGAGCATTGAGACAGGTGCTGCATGGCTGTCGTCAGCTCGTGTCGTGAGATGTTGGGTTAAGTCCCGTAACGAGCGCAACCCTTGTCCTTAGTTACCAGCACGTTATGGTGGGCACTCTAAGGAGACTGCCGGTGACAAACCGGAGGAAGGTGGGGATGACGTCAAGTCATCATGGCCCTTACGGCCTGGGCTACACACGTGCTACAATGGTCGGTACAGAGGGTTGCCAAGCCGCGAGGTGGAGCTAATCCCACAAAACCGATCGTAGTCCGGATCGCAGTCTGCAACTCGACTGCGTGAAGTCGGAATCGCTAGTAATCGCGAATCAGAATGTCGCGGTGAATACGTTCCCGGGCCTTGTACACACCGCCCGTCACACCATGGGAGTGGGTTGCACCAGAAGTAGCTAGTCTAACCTTCGGGAGGACGGTTACCACGGTGTGATTCATGACTGGGGTGAAGTCGTAACAAGGTAGCCGTAGGGGAACCTGCGGCTGGATCACCTCCTTAATCGACGACATCAGCTGCTCCATAAGTTCCCACACGAATTGCTTGATTCATTCGTTTGTAAAAGTGCAGAGCTAAATATTCGAATCGAATAATTAGCTCTGATCTTTTTCAGAATCGTTCTTTAAAAATTTGGGTATGTGATAGAAAGATAGACTGAACGTTACTTTCACTGGTAACGGATCAGGCTAAGGTAAAATTTGTGAGTGACTCTTAAGAGNTGAAGAAGACGATAGAAGCAGCCCGAAATTGGGTCTGTAGCTCAGTTGGTTAGAGCGCACCCCTGATAAGGGTGAGGTCGGCAGTTCGAATCTGCCCAGACCCACCAATTTTTGTGTGGGAAACCTGTAGAAATACGGGGCCATAGCTCAGCTGGGAGAGCGCCTGCCTTGCACGCAGGAGGTCAGCGGTTCGATCCCGCTTGGCTCCACCACCACTGCTTCTGAAGTTTGAAAGCTTAGAAATGAGCATTCCATCGCTGTGATGGTGAATGCTGATTTCTAGTCTTTTGATTAGATCGTTCTTTAAAAATTTGGGTATGTGATAGAAAGATAGACTGAACGTTACTTTCACTGGTAACGGATCAGGCTAAGGTAAAATTTGTGAGTGACTCTTAAGAGTTTTGCGAATTTTCGGCGAATGTCGTCTTCACAGTATAACCAGATTGCTTGGGGTTATATGGTCAAGTGAAGAAGCGCATACGGTGGATGCCTTGGCAGTCAGAGGCGATGAAAGACGTGGTAGCCTGCGAAAAGCTTCGGGGAGTCGGCAAACAGACTTTGATCCGGAGATGTCTGAATGGGGGAACCCAGCCATCATAAGAGGGTTATCTTGTACTGAATACATAGGTGCAAGAGGCGAACCAGGGGAACTGAAACATCTAAGTACCCTGAGGAAAAGAAATCAACCGAGCTTCCCTTAGTAGTGGCGAGCGAACGGGGACTAGCCCTTAAGTGGCTTTGAGATTAGCGGAACGCTCTGGAAAGTGCGGCCATAGTGGGTGATAGCCCTGTACGCGAAAGTCTCTTAGTCATGAAATCGAGTAGGACGGAGCACGAGAAACTTTGTCTGAATATGGGGGGACCATCCTCCAAGGCTAAATACTACTGACTGACCGATAGTGAACTAGTACCGTGAGGGAAAGGCGAAAAGAACCCCGGAGAGGGGAGTGAAATAGATCCTGAAACCGTATGCGTACAAGCAGTGGGAGCCCACTTTGTTGGGTGACTGCGTACCTTTTGTATAATGGGTCAGCGACTTATNCGTGAGGGAAAGGCGAAAAGAACCCCGGAGAGGGGAGTGAAATAGATCCTGAAACCGTATGCGTACAAGCAGTGGGAGCCCACTTTGTTGGGTGACTGCGTACCTTTTGTATAATGGGTCAGCGACTTATTTTCAGTGGCGAGCTTAACCGAATAGGGGAGGCGTAGCGAAAGCGAGTCTTAATAGGGCGTCTAGTCGCTGGGAATAGACCCGAAACCGGGCGATCTATCCATGGGCAGGTTGAAGGTTAGGTAACACTGACTGGAGGACCGAACCGACTACCGTTGAAAAGTTAGCGGATGACCTGTGGATCGGAGTGAAAGGCTAATCAAGCTCGGAGATAGCTGGTTCTCCTCGAAAGCTATTTAGGTAGCGCCTCATGTATCACTGTAGGGGGTAGAGCACTGTTTCGGCTAGGGGGTCATCCCGACTTACCAAACCGATGCAAACTCCGAATACCTACAAGTGCCGAGCATGGGAGACACACGGCGGGTGCTAACGTCCGTCGTGAAAAGGGAAACAACCCAGACCGTCAGCTAAGGTCCCAAAGTTATGGTTAAGTGGGAAACGATGTGGGAAGGCTTAGACAGCTAGGAGGTTGGCTTAGAAGCAGCCACCCTTTAAAGAAAGCGTAATAGCTCACTAGTCGAGTCGGCCTGCGCGGAAGATGTAACGGGGCTCAAACCATACACCGAAGCTACGGGTATCACGCAAGTGATGCGGTAGAGGAGCGTTCTGTAAGCCTGTGAAGGTGAGTTGAGAAGCTTGCTGGAGGTATCAGAAGTGCGAATGCTGACATGAGTAACGACAATGGGTGTGAAAAACACCCACGCCGAAAGACCAAGGTTTCCTGCGCAACGTTAATCGACGCAGGGTTAGTCGGTCCCTAAGGCGAGGCTGAAAAGCGTAGTCGATGGAAAACAGGTTAATATTCCTGTACTTCTGGTTATTGCGATGGAGGGACGGAGAAGGCTAGGCCAGCTTGGCGTTGGTTGTCCAAGTTTAAGGTGGTAGGCTGAGATCTTAGGTAAATCCGGGATCTCAAGGCCGAGAGCTGATGACGAGTTACCTTTCAGGTGACGAAGTGGTTGATGCCATGCTTCCAAGAAAAGCTTCTAAGCTTCAGATAACCAGGAACCGTACCCCAAACCGACACAGGTGGTTGGGTAGAGAATACCAAGGCGCTTGAGAGAACTCGGGTGAAGGAACTAGGCAAAATGGCACCGTAACTTCGGGAGAAGGTGCGCCGGTGAGGGTGAAGGACTTGCTCCGTAAGCTCATGCCGGTCGAAGATACCAGGCCGCTGCGACTGTTTATTAAAAACACAGCACTCTGCAAACACGAAAGTGGACGTATAGGGTGTGACGCCTGCCCGGTGCCGGAAGGTTAATTGATGGGGTTAGCTAACGCGAAGCTCTTGATCGAAGCCCCGGTAAACGGCGGCCGTAACTATAACGGTCCTAAGGTAGCGAAATTCCTTGTCGGGTAAGTTCCGACCTGCACGAATGGCGTAACGATGGCGGCGCTGTCTCCACCCGAGACTCAGTGAAATTGAAATCGCTGTGAAGATGCAGTGTATCCGCGGCTAGACGGAAAGACCCCGTGAACCTTTACTATAGCTTTGCACTGGACTTTGAATTTGCTTGTGTAGGATAGGTGGGAGGCTTTGAAGCGTGGACGCCAGTTCGCGTGGAGCCATCCTTGAAATACCACCCTGGCAACTTTGAGGTTCTAACTCAGGTCCGTTATCCGGATCGAGGACAGTGTATGGTGGGTAGTTTGACTGGGGCGGTCTCCTCCTAAAGAGTAACGGAGGAGTACGAAGGTGCGCTCAGACCGGTCGGAAATCGGTCGTAGAGTATAAAGGCAAAAGCGCGCTTGACTGCGAGACAGACACGTCGAGCAGGTACGAAAGTAGGTCTTAGTGATCCGGTGGTTCTGTATGGAAGGGCCATCGCTCAACGGATAAAAGGTACTCCGGGGATAACAGGCTGATACCGCCCAAGAGTTCATATCGACGGCGGTGTTTGGCACCTCGATGTCGGCTCATCACATCCTGGGGCTGAAGCCGGTCCCAAGGGTATGGCTGTTCGCCATTTAAAGTGGTACGCGAGCTGGGTTTAGAACGTCGTGAGACAGTTCGGTCCCTATCTGCCGTGGACGTTTGAGATTTGAGA
>NZ_JAZAQQ010000023.1:0-2992 GCF_036861315.1 Pseudomonas sp. S3(2024)
CATCGCCGATGGTAGTGTGGGGTTTCCCCATGTGAGAGTAGGTCATCGTCAAGATTAAATTCCGAAACCCCAATTGCGAAAGCAGTTGGGGTTTTGTTTTGCCTGCAGGAAAGTGCTGCGCTTGATTTCTATGCAATCGCCCGGCTCATGGCTATTATTCGGACCTCATTGTGAGGCGAGACCTGCATGCTGACGTTGTTGAATCTATTAAAGGATGGTCGATTCCATTCCGGCGAGGCTCTGGGGGTTACCCTGGGAATCAGTCGAAGTGCGGTGTGGAAGCAGCTTCAGCATCTTGAGGCTGAGCTCGGGTTGTCCATAAACAAAGTCCGGGGCAGAGGCTATCAACTGGCTGCACCCTTGACGCTCCTCGACCCCCTGAAGATTAGTGCCTTAGCAGCAGTTTGGCCGATTACAGTCTTTGATTCCATCGATTCCACTAACGCAGAGGCGCTTCGCGCGATCAATCAGGGTCGAGCGGCGCCGTTTCTGGTATTGGCCGAACGACAGATTTCCGGTCGCGGTCGCCGAGGCCGCAAATGGGTAAGCCCTTTTGCTGAAAATCTCTACTACAGCCTGGTCCTGCGCATTGAAGGTGGCATGCGCCAGCTTGAGGGCTTGAGTCTGGTGGTCGGTTTGGCTGTTATGCATGCCCTGCGAAAGCTGGGGGTGGCGGGCGCAGGATTGAAGTGGCCCAACGATGTGCTGGTCGGGAACAAGAAAATCGCAGGTATTCTTCTTGAGCTAGTGGGGGATCCGGCAGATGTTTGCCATGTGGTGCTGGGTATAGGCATTAATGTGAACATGCAGGTTGCTGAGGAAGTTGACCAGCAATGGACGTCAATTCGACTCGAGACGGGTCAAACCTGCGATCGCAACGTTTTGGTGGCTGAGCTGAGCGAGCAGCTGAGCGGTTATATCCAGCGTCATCAGGTCCATGGTTTCTCTGCGTTCCAGGAGGAATGGGAAAAGGATCACATGTGGCAAGGTCGCCCGGTTTCTTTGGTTGCGGGCGTTAGTCATATAGAAGGCGTAGTGCTTGGCATTGATAGCCAGGGTGCGCTGCGCTTGAAGGTGGACGGCGTGGAAAAAGTATTTAGTGGTGGCGAGCTCAGTCTGAGGTTGCGTGATGATTCTTGAGCTCGACTGTGGGAATAGCTTTATCAAGTGGCGCGTATTGAATACGGCTGCTGGCGGACTTTTCGCGGAAGGTGTTGTCGACTCGGATCAAGCTCTGGTGAATAGCTTGTGCGCATTTGGCAGCCTGTCGTTGCGTAAATGTCGGTTGGTCAGCGTAAGAACCAGCGAAGAAACTGCTGCGCTCACCCGAATTCTCGAGCAGACGTTCGGCATCTCGGTCGTGTGCGCCAAGTCGGCCAGTGAAATGTCTGGTGTCAGGAATGGCTATGACGACTATGAACGCTTGGGACTGGATCGCTGGCTGGCGATGCTCGGTGGCTTTCATCTGGCTGCCGGCGCCTGTCTTATTCTGGATTTTGGCACTGCTGTGACGGCCGACTTTATTAATGCCGAAGGTGAGCACCTGGGGGGATTCATTTGCCCAGGAATGCCCTTGATGCGTAACCAGTTACGTACACATACCCGGAAAATCCGTTATGGGGACTTGGCTGCCGAAAAAGCGTTGACGAGCCATGCTCCGGGGCGCAGTACCGTCGAGGCGGTGGAGCGAGGGTGCTCATTAATGTTGAGAGGTTTCGTTCTGACCCAGATGGAAATGGCTCGATCCTATTGGGGGGAGCGCTTTGCTGTCTTTATTACCGGTGGCGATGCTGGATTGGTGGCGGACGTCGTGCCTGATGCTCGGATCGTCCCTGACCTGGTATTTGTAGGGTTGGCGATGGCGTGTCCTTTAACTTGAGGTTTGTATGCGTTGGTTGTTCCTGCTGCTCGTTGTTCTCAATGTGTTCTATTACGTCTGGCATCAGCAGGAGGCGCCCTTGCGTGCAAAAGATGTCACTCCTCTCAGCATGTACCGCGGGTCCCAGCAAGATATTCGCTTATTGAGTGAGGCGACTGGTGACTCGGCGGGAGTGCAAGGCGCGCGCCATGCCGGACAGGAGTGTCTGTTTTTGGGTGGTTTGACTCAAGAAAGCAGCCTTTCCGCGCTACAGATGCGTCTAGCGGGCATGAGTGTGAAGGTTCAGGCATCGCAAAAGGATCTTCCCGAGCCTGGATATTGGTTGCGCATTGCGCCCGAGAGCCAGCGTTTATTGGGGGATGTGCAGTTGCAGAACCTTTCCAAGGAATTCAATGAGTTAAAACATAAAATAATGCTGTGTGAGGGGGTTGCACCGCTGGAATAGTTTGCATAGAATGGCGCCCGCTCCACAGCGAACACCTAAACAGGTTGTCAAAGCGGAGCGGTGTCAACGCAGCTAACCTCAGGTTTTTAATGAGAAAATGCTTGACAGAAGGTCGGCATAGTATAGAATGCCGGCTCGCTTAGGAGGGGTTCCCGAGCGGCCAAAGGGATCAGACTGTAAATCTGACGTCTACGACTTCGAAGGTTCGAATCCTTCCCCCTCCACCATTTTTAGCGTGAGCTGCAAGCTCCGCGGGTATAGTTTAGTGGTAGAACCTCAGCCTTCCAAGCTGATGATGCGGGTTCGATTCCCGCTACCCGCTCCAAGTTTGCAGGTTGTGCAAAGTGTTACGCTCTTGTAGCTCAGTTGGTAGAGCACACCCTTGGTAAGGGTGAGGTCAGCGGTTCAAATCCGCTCAAGAGCTCCATATAACAAGGCAGATATGAAAATATCTGCCTTTGTTTTAATGGTAGATATCGTTCGTCTGATTCTTCTGTTGAGGGTGTTATCGATGGCTAAGGAAAAATTTGATCGTTCCCTGCCCCACGTCAACGTAGGGACCATTGGTCACGTTGACCACGGTAAAACCACTCTGACCGCTGCTCTGACTCGCGTCTGCTCCGAAGTTTTCGGTTCGGCCGTAGTTGAATTCGACAAGATCGACAGCG
>NZ_JAZAQQ010000024.1:0-2513 GCF_036861315.1 Pseudomonas sp. S3(2024)
TTAGTAGTGGCGAGCGAACGGGGACTAGCCCTTAAGTGGCTTTGAGATTAGCGGAACGCTCTGGAAAGTGCGGCCATAGTGGGTGATAGCCCTGTACGCGAAAATCTCTTGGTCATGAAATCGAGTAGGACGGAGCACGAGAAACTTTGTCTGAATATGGGGGGACCATCCTCCAAGGCTAAATACTACTGACTGACCGATAGTGAACTAGTACCGTGAGGGAAAGGCGAAAAGAACCCCGGAGAGGGGAGTGAAATAGATCCTGAAACCGTATGCGTACAAGCAGTGGGAGCCCACTTTGTTGGGTGACTGCGTACCTTTTGTATAATGGGTCANCGTGAGGGAAAGGCGAAAAGAACCCCGGAGAGGGGAGTGAAATAGATCCTGAAACCGTATGCGTACAAGCAGTGGGAGCCCACTTTGTTGGGTGACTGCGTACCTTTTGTATAATGGGTCAGCGACTTATTTTCAGTGGCGAGCTTAACCGAATAGGGGAGGCGTAGCGAAAGCGAGTCTTAATAGGGCGTCTAGTCGCTGGGAATAGACCCGAAACCGGGCGATCTATCCATGGGCAGGTTGAAGGTTAGGTAACACTGACTGGAGGACCGAACCGACTACCGTTGAAAAGTTAGCGGATGACCTGTGGATCGGAGTGAAAGGCTAATCAAGCTCGGAGATAGCTGGTTCTCCTCGAAAGCTATTTAGGTAGCGCCTCATGTATCACTGTAGGGGGTAGAGCACTGTTTCGGCTAGGGGGTCATCCCGACTTACCAAACCGATGCAAACTCCGAATACCTACAAGTGCCGAGCATGGGAGACACACGGCGGGTGCTAACGTCCGTCGTGAAAAGGGAAACAACCCAGACCGTCAGCTAAGGTCCCAAAGTTATGGTTAAGTGGGAAACGATGTGGGAAGGCTTAGACAGCTAGGAGGTTGGCTTAGAAGCAGCCACCCTTTAAAGAAAGCGTAATAGCTCACTAGTCGAGTCGGCCTGCGCGGAAGATGTAACGGGGCTCAAACCATACACCGAAGCTACGGGTATCACGCAAGTGATGCGGTAGAGGAGCGTTCTGTAAGCCTGTGAAGGTGAGTTGAGAAGCTTGCTGGAGGTATCAGAAGTGCGAATGCTGACATGAGTAACGACAATGGGTGTGAAAAACACCCACGCCGAAAGACCAAGGTTTCCTGCGCAACGTTAATCGACGCAGGGTTAGTCGGTCCCTAAGGCGAGGCTGAAAAGCGTAGTCGATGGAAAACAGGTTAATATTCCTGTACTTCTGGTTATTGCGATGGAGGGACGGAGAAGGCTAGGCCAGCTTGGCGTTGGTTGTCCAAGTTTAAGGTGGTAGGCTGAGATCTTAGGTAAATCCGGGATCTCAAGGCCGAGAGCTGATGACGAGTTACCTTTCAGGTGACGAAGTGGTTGATGCCATGCTTCCAAGAAAAGCTTCTAAGCTTCAGATAACCAGGAACCGTACCCCAAACCGACACAGGTGGTTGGGTAGAGAATACCAAGGCGCTTGAGAGAACTCGGGTGAAGGAACTAGGCAAAATGGCACCGTAACTTCGGGAGAAGGTGCGCCGGTGAGGGTGAAGGACTTGCTCCGTAAGCTCATGCCGGTCGAAGATACCAGGCCGCTGCGACTGTTTATTAAAAACACAGCACTCTGCAAACACGAAAGTGGACGTATAGGGTGTGACGCCTGCCCGGTGCCGGAAGGTTAATTGATGGGGTTAGCTAACGCGAAGCTCTTGATCGAAGCCCCGGTAAACGGCGGCCGTAACTATAACGGTCCTAAGGTAGCGAAATTCCTTGTCGGGTAAGTTCCGACCTGCACGAATGGCGTAACGATGGCGGCGCTGTCTCCACCCGAGACTCAGTGAAATTGAAATCGCTGTGAAGATGCAGTGTATCCGCGGCTAGACGGAAAGACCCCGTGAACCTTTACTATAGCTTTGCACTGGACTTTGAATTTGCTTGTGTAGGATAGGTGGGAGGCTTTGAAGCGTGGACGCCAGTTCGCGTGGAGCCATCCTTGAAATACCACCCTGGCAACTTTGAGGTTCTAACTCAGGTCCGTTATCCGGATCGAGGACAGTGTATGGTGGGTAGTTTGACTGGGGCGGTCTCCTCCTAAAGAGTAACGGAGGAGTACGAAGGTGCGCTCAGACCGGTCGGAAATCGGTCGTAGAGTATAAAGGCAAAAGCGCGCTTGACTGCGAGACAGACACGTCGAGCAGGTACGAAAGTAGGTCTTAGTGATCCGGTGGTTCTGTATGGAAGGGCCATCGCTCAACGGATAAAAGGTACTCCGGGGATAACAGGCTGATACCGCCCAAGAGTTCATATCGACGGCGGTGTTTGGCACCTCGATGTCGGCTCATCACATCCTGGGGCTGAAGCCGGTCCCAAGGGTATGGCTGTTCGCCATTTAAAGTGGTACGCGAGCTGGGTTTAGAACGTCGTGAGACAGTTCGGTCCCTATCTGCCGTGGACGTTTGAGATTTGAGA
>NZ_JAZAQQ010000025.1:0-1717 GCF_036861315.1 Pseudomonas sp. S3(2024)
TGTCTCCCGACAGTTCGCACGGAGTTCCGACCATGCTCGTTCAACCCAAGAAGAAAATCTCAGCCCCCCATTCATTGCTGGACCCGCTAGTCCCCGGGCGCCTCCTGCCTTCCGGCCAGTGGGGGATCAACCGGGCGGCGGTGTTCACTTTTCCCGACCTCGGCCTGCTTGTCGTCATCCCCGTCTGGGCCAACAAGGCTGTCGGCGACACCGTCAAGCTGCTGCTCAATGGCCGTGAGGTCGACGGGCGTCCCATCATTGACGAGGCCGAGCTCAAGCAACCGACCCTCTTGTGGGTGGCTCCCCGTCATCTGCAGACCGGTTCTTACGAACTCACCTACGAAATCAAACAGCCCAATCAAAAAGAAGAGCGTCCGGACAAGCCCCTCAACCTCTTCGTCAAACTGGAACTCCCCGCTGGCCAGGACATCGACCCGCTCCCTGGTCACTCCAACCTGTACATGTACATTCCCCCGGAAATCGTCAACGGCGGTGTGGACAAAGACGTTGCCGAAGCGGGAGTGCCGATTGTCATCAGGTCCGCGTCCGGCAGCGGCTTGCCTTACCCCGACATCGCGAAGGACGACGTCATTCATCTCAGTTGGGGTGGCTTTTTTGAGTATTCCACACCGGTGACCCAGGCGCAGATCGACGATCCAGCGGCAAACCCGATATTGATCACGGTCTCCAAAGCCACTATTGAACGGGCTGGTGACACCGACCTCTTCGGTCTGGCGGTCACCTTCAAGGTGCGCGACATCGTCGGTAATGAATCGGAAGACTGGTGCAAGGCAACCCGCATCGTCGTCACCACCGGCATCGACCTGCTGGCCGCACCGATTGTTCAGGAGGCTGTCAATAATGAACTCGACGCCGATAAACAGGGCGACAACGACATCACGGTGCATGTCACGGCCGACCGACCAGACTTCGAGATGGGTGACATCATCCACTTGACCATGCTCGGCACCACCCTGGAGGGCGAAAAAGTCGAAGTCACCGCCCTGCCCCAGACCGTCGACAACATCCCGCATAACTACGAGTTCAAGCTGCCCATTGCCGACGTGCGCAAACTGGTCAATACCCAGGTCAGTTTCTTCTATCGGCTGGAACGCAGCGGCAGCAGTGACCCGTTACGCTCAAAAAGGCAGTTTGTACAAGTCACCGGCGCAGCCCACCGCCTGGCCGCACCGATCATCGAAGAAGCTGAGGGTGACTTCATCGATCCCACGAAGACCCCCATCAACGTTCGCATTCCGTTCGATCCGGCCATCGAGTACGGCATGGGCATTGAGCTGTTCCTGTTGGGTAAACGTCCGGACGGCAGCACCTTCCTGCCTGAGTTGGAGTGGCACATTCCGGAGGAGGATGAAGTCGAGAATCCCGAAGGTTTTGTCATCACCGTCGATGACTACAACCTCAAGCTCCTTGACGGCGGAACCCTGAAGGGGTGGTACGACCTGTTGATAGCCGAGGGCGACGAGGTCCTNGAGGAGGATGAAGTCGAGAATCCCGAAGGTTTTGTCATCACCGTCGATGACTACAACCTCAAGCTCCTTGACGGCGGAACCCTGAAGGGGTGGTACGACCTGTTGATAGCCGAGGGCGACGAGGTCCTCAGACGGGAATCGCTGCACACGAAATTGCTCAATGTGGGTGAACCGAAATTCGAGCTGGACGCCCCCATTGTCCTCGGGGTGGCGAACGGCTTCCTCGA
>NZ_JAZAQQ010000026.1:0-1585 GCF_036861315.1 Pseudomonas sp. S3(2024)
TCGAGGAAGCCGTTCGCCACCCCGAGGACAATGGGGGCGTCCAGCTCGAATTTCGGTTCACCCACATTGAGCAATTTCGTGTGCAGCGATTCCCGTCTGAGGATCTCGTCGCCCTCGGCTATCAGCAGGTCGTACCAACCCTCCAGGGTTCCGCCGTCAAGGAGCTTGAGGTTGTAGTCATCGACGGTGATGACAAAACCTTCGGGATTCTCGACTTCATCCTCCTTCGGAATGTGCCACTCCAACTCAGGCAGGAAGGTGCTGCCGTCCGGACGTTTACCCAACAGGAACAGCTCAATGCCCATGCCGTACTCGATGGCCGGATCGAACGGAATGCGGACGTTGATGGGTGTCTTCGTGGGATCGATGAAGTCTCCCTCGGCTTCCTCGATGATCGGTGCGGCCAGGCGGTGGGCAGCGCCTTTGAAATGTACAAACTGCCTTTTGGAGAGTGGAAGACTGCTGCCGTTGCGTACCAATTGATAAGAGAAAGTGACCTGGGTATTGACCAGTTTGCGTACGTCTGCAATGGACAGCTTGAACGCGTAGTTATGCGGGATATTGTCGACGGTCTGGGGCAGGGCGGTGACCCTGACCTCTTCGCCATCCACGGTGGTGCCGAGCATGGTCAAGTGAATGATGTCATTAAGCTCGAAGCCTGGCCGGGTGGCGGTGACTACGACCGTAATGTCGTTGTTGCCCTGTTTATCGACGTCGAGTTCATTGTTGACAGCCTCCTGAACGATAGGCGCGCTCAGCCGGTCGGTGCCGGTGGTGACGACGATGCGGGTTGCCTTGCACCAGTCTTCCGACTCATTGCCGACGATGTCGCGCACCTTGAAGGTGACCGCCAGACCAGAGTCGTCGGTGTCACCGACGAGCTCAATGGTGGCTTTGGAGACCGTGATCAATATCGGGTTTGCCGCTGGATCGTCGATCTGCGCCTGGGTCACCGGTGTGGAATACTCAAAAAAGCCACCCCAACTGAGATGAATGACGTCGCCCACCGCGATGTCCGGGTAAGGCGAGCCGCTGCCGGCCGCGGACCTGATGACAATCGGCACTCCCGCTTCGGCAACGTCTTTGTCCACCCCGCCGTTGACGATTTCCGGGGGAATGTACATGTACAGGTTGGAGTGACCAGGGAGCGGGTCGATGTCCTGGCCAGCGGGGAGTTCCAGTTTGACGAAGAGGTTGAGAGGGGTGTCCGGACGCTCTTCTTTTTGATTGGGCTGTTTGATTTCGTAGGTGAGTTCGTAAGAACCGTTCTGCAGATGACGGGGAGCCACCCACAAGAGGGTCGGTTGCTTGAGCTCGGCTTCGTCAATGATGGGACGCCCGTCGACCTCACGGCCATTGAGCAGCAGCTTGACGGTGTCGCCGATAGCCTTGTTGGCCCAGACGGGGATGACGACAAGCAGGCCGAGGTCGGGAAAAGTGAACACCGCCGCCCGGTTGATCCCCCACTGACCGGAAGGCAGAAGGCGCCCGGGGACTAGCGGGTCCAGCAATGAATGGGGGGCTGAGATTTTCTTCTTGGGTTGAACGAGCATGGTCGGAACTCCGTGCGAACTGTCGGGAGACA
>NZ_JAZAQQ010000027.1:0-1124 GCF_036861315.1 Pseudomonas sp. S3(2024)
GCTACGACGCCAGCGCCGACGGTACGACCGCCTTCACGGATAGCGAAACGCAGACCATCTTCCATCGCGATGGTTTTGATCAGGGTAACAGTCATCTGAATGTTGTCACCTGGCATTACCATTTCAACGCCTTCTGGCAGCTCGCAGTTACCAGTCACGTCAGTAGTACGGAAGTAGAACTGTGGACGGTAGCCTTTGAAGAACGGAGTGTGACGACCGCCTTCTTCCTTGCTCAGAACGTAAACTTCTGCGGTGAACTTGGTGTGCGGCTTAACCGAACCCGGCTTAACCAGAACCTGACCACGTTCAACGTCGTCACGCTTGGTACCACGCAGCAGAACGCCGCAGTTCTCGCCAGCACGACCTTCGTCGAGCAGCTTGCGGAACATCTCAACACCGGTGCAGGTGGTGGTGGTAGTGTCACGCAGACCAACGATTTCCAGTGCATCTTGAACGCGAACGATACCGCGCTCGATACGACCAGTCACAACAGTACCGCGACCCGAGATCGAGAATACGTCTTCGATTGGCATCAGGAATGGCTTGTCGATCATACGAACTGGTTCTGGGATGTAGGTATCCAGAGTTTCAACCAGTTTACGAACGGCAGTGGTGCCCATTTCGTTGTCGTCTTTGCCTTCCAGCGCCATACGAGCCGAACCGATGATGATCGGAGTGTCGTCGCCTGGGAAGTCATAAGTGGACAGCAGGTCGCGAACTTCCATCTCAACCAGTTCCAGCAGCTCAGCGTCGTCTACCAGGTCAGCCTTGTTCAGGAAAACCACGATGTACGGAACGCCTACCTGACGGGACAGCAGGATGTGCTCACGGGTTTGTGGCATCGGACCATCAGCGGCCGAGCAAACCAGGATCGCGCCGTCCATCTGGGCAGCACCGGTGATCATGTTCTTCACGTAGTCAGCGTGACCTGGGCAGTCAACGTGAGCGTAGTGACGAATAGTCGAGTTGTACTCAACGTGAGCGGTGTTGATGGTGATACCGCGAGCTTTTTCTTCTGGAGCGCTGTCGATCTTGTCGAATTCAACTACGGCCGAACCGAAAACTTCGGAGCAGACGCGAGTCAGAGCAGCGGTCAGAGTGGTTTTACCGTGGTCAACGTGACC
>NZ_JAZAQQ010000028.1:0-1067 GCF_036861315.1 Pseudomonas sp. S3(2024)
ATCGCGAGCAGGCTGTAGTGGTTCAGTTTTTTTAAACCACTCCGTAGGAGTATTAGGCCGCCTGCTGCTCAAACAGCGCAGGCGGCAATTGGTTCGAGGCAGAGTGGCAACGACGATGGTTGTAGTGATGAACAAAATCCATCACATCCTTCTCCGCTTCGAAATGGTTTTGGTAGCCATTTTCCGGCATCCAATCGTGTTTCAACGTCCTGAAATAGCGCTCAACCACTGCGTTGTCCCAGCAATTCCCTCGACGACTCATGCTCTGAACGATCCGGTTTTCTGCCAAGCAGCCAACAAATCGATCAGCGGTGTACTGGCAGCCTTGGTCTGAGTGAAATAGCAACGCGGGCATCGGACGGCGTAGTGACACTGCTAACCTTAGCGCCCTTGAAGACAGTTCAGCATCGGCAGTTCGGGAACAGGCCCAACCCACAATTCTGCGTGAAAACAGATCCATCACCACCGCCAGATAAAGCCAGCTATTTCCGACTCGGATGTAGGTAATGTCACCGGCCCAAAGTGTGTCTGGCTGGGTCGGATTAAAACGCCGATCAAGTATGTTCGGTGCAACAATCGCTGGTTTCGTAGCGCGTCGATAGTGGGCATAACACGGTCTGCGTCGGTGTAGACCAAAGGTGTTGATCAGCGTGCGCATTCGACAGCGCCCAATAAAAATCCCCTCTTTTCTTAGCTCTCTGGAAAACCCACGAGTACCTAACGCCTCACGATGTTCTTTATGCATCGCACGAAGTTTACGCCTCAGCAAGCGCAGTTCAGGCTTCAGGCGCTTGGGTTTACGCTTGGTGTAATAGCTGCTTCGGGCAACGCCAAGCACTGAGCACATGCGCCGAATCGACATCGCACCTCGAACGCCATCAATCACTTGGTTCGACCGAACAGAACCTTTAGATGAGAGGGCAATTGCTTTTTTAGTACTTGGTTCTCGGCTTCAAGCAGTGCCAGCTTTGCCTGGAGCGATTCGATCAGTTCCTGATCCTGCAATCGCGGTGGCTGCGACATGCCTTCCTGCTCTCGACGCCAGCGCGAAACCCAGCGACGCAGGG
>NZ_JAZAQQ010000029.1:0-839 GCF_036861315.1 Pseudomonas sp. S3(2024)
GCCGTTTGACCGGGGTTGATGACGGCCAGCAACATCCGCTGGCCTTTGAATATGACCGGCAGGACCGGCTGATCACCGAGCATCAGGGCTGGGGCACCCTGCGCTACACCTACGACGCCTGCGGCCAGCTCAAGCGCCAGCGTCTGCCGGACAACAGCAAGCTCGACTATCACTACGCCAAGGGCGGCGCGCTGACCGCCATCGACCTCAATGGCACGCGGCTGACCAGTCACGTCTACCAGTCCGGTCGCGANGCTACACCTACGACGCCTGCGGCCAGCTCAAGCGCCAGCGTCTGCCGGACAACAGCAAGCTCGACTATCACTACGCCAAGGGCGGCGCGCTGACCGCCATCGACCTCAATGGCACGCGGCTGACCAGTCACGTCTACCAGTCCGGTCGCGAACAACAACGCCAGCAAGGCCTGCTGCGCAGCGATTATGCCTACGACGATCAGGGACGTTTGCTGGCCCATGCTGTAGGCCATCAGCACGACTCGCTGTATCGCCGGGATTATGCCTACAGCGCCAACGGCAACCTCGAGCACATTGCCGACAGCCGCCACGGCCAGCGCACCTATGGCTATGACGCCCTCGACCGCTTGATCCGCGTCCGTCACTCGCGTGACGAACTGCCGGAAGCCTTCGCCCACGACCCGGCCGGCAACCTGCTGATGCAGGATCGTCCCGGCCCGACCCGGATCAAGGGCAATCGCCTGCTGATGCAGGGCGACCGCCATTACGACTACGACGCCTTCGGCAACCTGATCCGCGAACGCCGTGGCCGCGACCAGCAACTCGTCACCGAATACCGCTACGACTGCCAGCACCGCCTGATCG
>NZ_JAZAQQ010000003.1:0-22101 GCF_036861315.1 Pseudomonas sp. S3(2024)
CATCCGCGACGACAAGCCGCTGCCGTCCCTCGTCTTTGATTTGACTGTGTTGAGCATGCCGCAGAATGAACTGCTCAAACCGATCATCAAGGACGCGGACAACGACGGAGAAGGCCCGGAGTTCAACGTAGGGAATCTGACCAGCAATGCCACCTATCGCATGGGCGTCTGGCCGTTGATTGCCACAGGCCAATATGTCTGGCTGCGTCTGAAAGGGACGAACGCGGATGGCAGCGACTACAACCTTCCGATCCATACGGCACCCACCTCACAGGTCAATGATACGTGGATCAATCAAGGTTATTACGAGCGGAGCATCGCCTTTGCAGGCTTGAGAAACCTTAAAGATGGCAGCCCGCTGACCATGGAATTCAAGGCCGCGTTCGGCAAGAGCACGGATGAGAGCGAGGCAGTGGTCTTCCCTGTGCGTACCTATACCGTAAAGGCGATTCATGAGGCAGAACTGACATTTATCAACCAGCCGTATTTGAAAAAATATAACGACCTGGTCGAGGACATCGTCCTGAACTCAAGTACGACTCAAGGCGTGCCTGTTCCGAATGAAAAAATCACCCTGAACCTGCCAGCAGGCTTCACCTATGCCGACAACGGCAATGGTTCCCGTGACTTCTGGACTGACAATAACGGTATGCTGACCGTTAGTGGTGTGAAAGCCAAAGGAAACCCTGGAACTTACAATTTGATCGCTGTTAGCGGTACTAAAACTGCCACGGCGAGGCTGACGATTGTTGGATATACGGAGTTGGTTGCACACAATTCGAGCGCAAAAAATATTGCCATCACGGCGGACGGCTTGCGTGTTTTGACCGTTGATAACTCATACTCCGTCGGGCTCTACGATGCGGTGAACCTATCACAGATTAAGACAACCAGAATCGGTGACTACCCCACACACGCTGCCATCACGCCGGATGGCTCGCGAGCTTTTATTACAAGTCGGAACATCCTCTTTGTCATCGATATGTTGAATCTGTCAGTGATTAAAACCATTGGCATTGAGACAATCCCCTACCCATTCGGGATTGCCATCACACCAGACGGCACACACACCTTTGTTAGTGCATTCAACGGAAGTTCAGTCAGCGTCATCAATGTACAGAGCTTGTCAGTGATCAAGACAATATTCACAGGGGCGAATAGTCGACCCTCCGAGATTGCAATCACGCCAGATGGCAAGCAGGCTTTTGTTATCGATAGCCTCAACCAATCTGTCTCGATCATCGATACGAAGAGCTACTTGGTGATTAAGACCATTGCGCTTTTGACCCAGGGCAGCTTGACGAGCATAGGCATCACTCCAGACGGCCTGTATGCGTTTATTGTTGCTAGTGCCGCAAATAAGGTAGTAGTAATCGATGTGCCAAGCCAGTCGGTGAAAAAGAACATTAGCGTGATGCGAGGTTCTAAACATATCGCCATCGCGCCCGGCGGCCGACACGTATTTCTGACTTCGCATGACACCTTTAGTGCTGTTTCGGTCATAGATACGGTAAGTCTGGAAGTAATATTAGACGCTCACCTCCCTGCTATGGGCGTGATGGGAATTGCCATCACGCCCGACGGTACACGTGCCATTGCCTGTAATAACAAATACCTGACGGTCATAGCTGCGGGATAAGCCAAGAAATAAAAAAGGCTATACCAAGGTCTTTCTTGAGAAGGAGGACCTTCTATACCTATATCAGAACTAGACACAATCGCGAGCAAGCTCACGCCTACAGTTTCTTTTGCCGGTCACATAACCTGTGATCAACGAAGATCCACTGTGGGAGCGGGCTTGCTCGCGAAGAGGCCAGAACTGTCAGCGCCTATTCCTTGGGCACAACATTATCCAGCGCCTGATTCACCGCCAACTCGCCCAGCATCACCACTTGGGCAATGCCCAGTGCCGTATTGCGACTCGGCCCCTCCAGCGTCCCGGCGAAATCCCCGAGCATCACCGTGGCCGAGGCCAAGGATTCGCAGGCGTTGGCCAGCAGGGATTCGGTGTCGGTTTGTGGGTTGACCAGGAACATGCTGCTGGGGGTGTACGGCGTTGCCATGATGTTCGCGGGCGCGAGGTAATGGTCGAGGGCGCGTTCGGCGGCTTCGTGGAGCTTTCTGGTGTTGAGGGATTCGTACGGCGATACCGGGTCTGTGATTGGCGGATTGGTTGAGGTTTCGGACATCAGCTGGAACTCCGATCGGGGCACTTTGAAAGGATTACTCACTGTAGGAGCTGCCGCAGGCTGCGATCTTTTGATCTTGATCTTGAAAAACAAAATCAAAAGATCGCAGCCTGCGGCAGCTCCTACAGGTGTGCCGGGCAGTTAGTTCGGCACGCGGCGGCCATCGAGTACCCGGTTGACCATCAGTTCACTGAGCATGATCACCTGATGCAGCATCAGCATGGCCCGGCGCTGTGGGTTGTCGATGGAGTCGCCGATATCGCGGGCCATGTCGCTGGCGGCGGCTAATGATTCGCAGGCTTCGACGAGCAAGGTTTCTTCGTCCACGGTGGGGTCGATGAGGAAGATTCTGTTTGCCCTGCATGACGAGGTTGAAGGGATCGAGATCTTCAGTGCGCCGGGGTTGAGGTAGAAGTTGATGGCGCGGTCGGTTGCCGCTTTTATCTTCTGCGGGTCGAGGGCTGGGTCGTACGGGATCGAGGTGTCTGGGGGGTTGGGTGTGGCTTTGAACATGGATGTACTCCTATTGCAGTTATTCAGGAGCCATCACTCTCGCTACCAAACGAGGGGTGGTGGCCATACGCGGGTTGGTAGACCGGCTGCAATAGGAACCCGGCGCTCACGAGTGAGCCCCACGCATGACCACCATAAAACCGAGCCCCGCAAAGGGACTGCAAAGGTGTTGCCATACAGCTATTACAGACGGGCTACCAAACCCGATCACTGATTTTCAGTGACAGGGAAAGGATATAGCCCGGCCCATAGCCGTGTAAGCCGGCGGATTCTGGCGTAGGCGTAGGTAACGGCGCAAGGCGTTGTAGCCGGTATGGCGTAACGGTTCGTGTACTTTAAACGTGGTTGCGGGGTTAGGTTTATATGCGCGGGAGTATCGAGAGTTACCCTGTTGTTTTGATGTTGTCTGGCAGGCCGCTTTCGCGAGCAAGCCCGCTCCCACAGTTGGAATGAGTGCATTCAGGTGGGAGGTTGGTCGGTTGGCAGGCCGCCATCGCTGGCAAGCCAGCTCCCACAATTTGACTGAGTGCATTCAGTTTGGGATTGGTTGGCTGGTGAGCCGCCTTCGCCAGCAGGCTGGCCCTTACAGTTGTATTGAGTGTATTCATTTGGGGATTGGTTGGCTGTAAGGGCGTCATCGCTGGCAAGCCAGTTCCCACAGGTTCAAGCAGTCGGTGGGCGCAACACCAGCGCAAACAGTTCGCCATGCCCGGTCACATTGAGCTTGTGATAGAGATTGCGCCGATGCACCTTCACCGTCTCCGGCGAGATGCCCATTTGCTGGGCGATGGCCTTGCTGGAAAAGCCCTGCAGAATCAGCCGCGCGGTGTCGACTTCGCGGGTGGTCAGGCGCGCATCGAAGCGATCGAGCAGCGTTGCCAGATCCCCCGCCACCGGCTCGGTGCCGGTCCCTTGTGGCGGCAACAGCTGCACGTGTCGGCGCATCGCCGCCAACACCCAGTCGCGCACACACAGCAGACGGCCCTGCTCCGCCAGATCGAAAGCCGTCGAGCGTCCGAGTGACAGGCCAAGCACGCCGCCCTCGATGTTGATCATGAACTGCAACTCGTCCTCACCGACCACCGAGCGAAAGTAGCTCTGGTAATACTCGCTGTGCAGAAACTGGTCCGGCGCCACCGAGGCCAGGCTGTGCAGGCCGTCGGCGATGCCGGTCGAGGCGGTTTGGTAGAACGGATCGAGCAGGTACATGCCAGCGGTGTAGCCGGCCAGTTCTTCCTGCTCGTCGGCGCGGCCCTTGCTGTCGAAGTCGATCAGCAATTGCGGTGCCTGCCCCGCCTTCATCAGCGCCACCAGCGCGTTGTCCAGCGGCACCAGCAGGCGCAGCGTGTCGACCAGCGCGCGCCAGAAAGCGTCCTGGCCGACGGCGGCAAACACCCGCGCCAGACTTTGATGCACCGGCAACTCCTGCAACAACGCGTCCACGCTCTACCCCTTTTGAGTAACCCATGATGGGAATGGGTCAGGCGTGCCCGCCCCGATAGGCTGAGCACTCCTGTCAATCACCGGCCTGCCGCAGGCCAGGAGTGCCGCATCATGCGTTGTCGTCGTGGCTATATCAACCGGGGCATCAACCTTGGCCTGCTCGCCTGTTTTGGCGTCGCATCCGTCGCCAGTGCCGCCGACACACCGAGCGTGCATGTCTACAACTGGTACGACTACATCGGCCCCACGACGTTGGCTGACTTCAAGCGCGACAGCGGCATTCAACCGGTTTACGACACCTTCGACAGCGCCGAAGTGCTCGAAGGCAAACTGCTGACCAGCCGCAGCGGTTACGACGTGGTGGTGGCGAGCAACTTCAGCCTGCCAACGCTGATCAAGGCCGGCGCCCTCGCCCCGCTGCCTCGCGATCAACTGCCGGGCTGGAACAATCTGGACAGCGATCTGCTGAGCAAACTGGCCAACAACGATCCCGGCAATCAATACGCCGTGCCTTATCTGTGGGGCACCAACGGCATCGGCTACAACGTCGACAAAGTGCGCGCCGCGCTCGGCGACAAGGCGCCGCTGGATTCGTGGGATCTGGTGTTCAAGGAAGAGAACCTCGCCAAGCTCGGCCAGTGCGGGGTGGCGATGCTCGACTCGCCGTCGGAAATGCTCCCGGTCGCCCTGCACTACCTGGGCTTGCCGCCCAACAGCACCAACCCCGAGGACTATCAGAAAGCCGAAGCGCTGCTGCTCAAATTGCGCCCGCACATTGCCTACTTCAACTCGTCGAAATTCATCAGTGACCTGTCCAACGGCAACATTTGTGTGGCGGTGGGCTGGTCCGGGGCGATGCTCGAAGCCAAGACCAACGCCGAGCAGGCGCACAACGGCGTGAAGATCGCCTACAGCCTGCCCAAGGAAGGCGCGCCGGTGTGGTTCGACACGCTGGTGCTGCTCAAGGACGCGCCGAACCGCGCTCAGGGTCTGGCGTTCATCGACTACCTGCTGCGCCCGGAAGTGATCGCGCCGGTCAGTGATCACCTGTCGTACCCCAACGGCAACCGCGCCGCGACGCCACTGGTGGCTGCGGCCACGCGGGATAATCCGGCGGTGTATCCGTCGGCCGCGGCGATGGCCACGCTGTACACCCTGGAACCGCTGCCCAAAGCCACCGAACGCGTGCGCACGCGGGTGTGGAGCAAGGTCAAGAACGGCCAGTAACCCCAACACATTTCCCCTGTAGGAGTGAGCCTGCTCGCGATGGCGTCTTTGAATTCAACATCTTTGTTGATTGGCTCACCGCAATCGCGAGCAGGCTCACTCCTACAAAGTCCGTGAGTCCTTCAGATTTTTACAGAGAGACAAAACATGAAACCCCGTGCCCGTGACCTCAACATCCGCATCGGCCAGCTGCAACCCGGCCCGCTCAACGCCATCACCGATGTCCCCGGCGTGCGCGTCGGCCACAGTAACGTGCGTGGCCGCAGCGACAGCGGACGTGACATCTGCACCGGCGTCACAGTGATCGAACCGCGCCGCGGCTCGACCAACCAGCAACCGTGCTTCGCCGGGGTGCATGTGCTCAATGGCAATGGCGATGCCACCGGCCTTGAGTGGATTCGCGAGGCCGGGCTGCTGACCAGTCCCATCGCCTTCACCAACACCCACAGCCTCGGCGTCGTGCGCGATGCGTTGATTGCGCTGGATCGCCAACAGCAACCGGACGACGGGCGCCTCTACTGGAACATGCCGGTGGTGCTGGAAACCTTCGATGGCTTGCTCAACGACATCAACGGTTTTCACGTCAAACCCGAGCATGTCGCCGAGGCGCTGCATTCAGCGCATGACGGTGCCGTTGAAGAAGGCGCCGTCGGTGGCGGCAGCGGCATGATCTGCCACGAATTCAAGGGCGGTATCGGCAGCGCGTCACGCCGTTTGAGCAGCGCTCAGGGCGGCTGGACGGTGGGCGCGATCGTCCAGGCCAACCACGGCATTCGCAGCGAGTTGCGGGTCGACGGTTATCCGGTGGGTCGCTACATGGAGCAGGTGGATTCGCCGTTCCTGCGGGCTTCGCTGCCGCATCCGGGCATGGGTTCGATCGTGGTCTGCCTGGCCACCGACGCACCGCTGCTGCCGCATCAATGCACGCGTCTCGCGCAACGCGCCAGCCTCGGTCTGGCGCGCAGCGGCGGCGGTAACGAAGACCACAGCGGCGACATCTTCATCGCCTTCGCCACCGGCAACGATCACGTGCCGCCCGCCGCCTACGAGGGCAAAGGCGCGCCGACCTGCGACGGCTTGCGCATGGTCAACAACGACCACATCAGCGAGCTGTTCCTCGCGGCTACCGAGGCGGTCGAAGAAGCGATCATCAACGCCCTGCTCGCCAGCGAGAGCACCGCGGGCAACGGGCATGCGGTACCGGGGCTGGATAAGGAAACACTGCTCGCCGCCCTCGCCAAGGCTGGCTGGCCCGGCGCCCGCTGACCTGTAGGAGCTGCGGCACGCTGCGATCTTTTGACCTTGCTTTCATAAATCAAAAGATCGCAGCCTTCAGCAGCTCCTACAGGAGGTGAGGTTCAGGTGAACATCTGGGCGCCGATGTGCCGTGCCGTCTGCAGATGCTCCTGCGGATCACGCACCTCCGATTCCACCATCAGCGTCGAGCTGACCACCGTCGCCCCGCTGTAATCGAAAATCCCGTGTTCGATCTGCGCCTTCATCGCCGGGCCATAACCGTGACGTTCGTAGGCGCGTTCATCGGCCCCCGCAAGCCCGACCAGATGCACGCGCAGGCGCTGCAGCTTCTTCACATGCTTGAGGTCGCCAGCGAAATCAAACGCCCAGCCATTGCTGAACACCCGATCAATCCAACCCTTGAGCAACGCCGGCATCGACCACCAGTACACCGGGAATACCAGCACCAGAGCGTCGGCCCGATCAATCCGTGCCTGTTCCGCCAATACGTCGGCTGGCGGCTGCGCCTCGCGGTGATGCACGGCGAAATCCGCTGCGCCGAACACCGGCTGAAATCCCTCGGCGTAAAGATCGGCGATTTCCCGGGTATTGGCGGGGTTGGCGCGGGTCAAGCCCTCGGCAATCTGCGTTGCCACGCTGTGTGTCAGCGAACGCGGTTCGTGATGCGCCACAACAATCAATGCGTGCATGGTCATTCTCCTGTAAGTTTGCGCTGACCAAGGGCTATATACTCTTGGTAAGTTACGAACAGTAAGTTACGTTTGGTATATAAACAATGTCAACCACAGAAATGACCGAAGCCGATTCCCCTGCCCAGCCGCGACGTCGCCTGTCGCGCGAAGATCGCAACCGCCAGTTGCTCGACGTCGCCTGGCAGATCATTCGGGCCGAGGGCACCGATGCCCTGACCCTGGGTTATCTGGCGGACAAGGCCGGGGTGACCAAACCGGTGGTCTACGACCACTTCACCACTCGCTCGGGCTTGCTCGCGGCGCTGTATCGCGACTTCGATACTCGCCAGACTGCGGTGATGGATGCAGCGATCGACCAGTGTCCGCCAACGCTGATCGACACCGCGACGGTGATCGCCACGGCGTACGTCGATTGCGTGTTATTGCAGGGCAATGAGATTCCGGGGGTCATTGCAGCGCTGGGCAGCACGCCGGAACTGGAAAAGATCAAGCGCGACTACGAGGCAATCTTCCTCGAAAAGTGCCGCAGTGTGCTGCAACCGCTGGCTGCTGGCGGGGAAATCACCCAGGCCGGTTTGCGCGCGATGCTCGGTGCCGCCGAGGCGTTGTCGAATGCTGCCGCCAGTGCTGAAATCAGTGCCGGGCAAGCGAAGGACGAATTGTTCGCGACCATCATCGCGATGGTGGAACGGGCCGCCGCCCGTGCGACTAGCGGTACTTGAGTCAGCCCCCGCGCGTTCCCATGATGAAGGTACGCAGGCGCTTGACTCCTGAGCGACTGCGTAGGGAACGGGTGTTCTGAACCCCAAATCAAGCCTGTTCCCTGTTTCATGCGCAGCTTGAGCCTCATGGGCTCTACTTCTCCCCATCAAAGAGCCTTGAGGCTCTTTTTTTGTCCGTTTTTTGCGCCGGACTCAGGACTCAGTGCAGCGTCAGGCGCTGGCGGACAAATTCTTCGACGTGACGGGTAGTTTGATCCAGATGCCGGTCGCGCTGTTTTTCGGCATCGAGCATCGCGCGCTTGCCGTTTTTCTGCAGCAGGTAGGTGTGGATCTGCTGCACTTCCAGCGAGCGATAGATCGGTGTGGTGTCGATGAAACCGCGCAGGCCATTGCTGCGGTAATGCCGGGTGCTCATCAGCACCTGGGTTTCGCGCGCGCCGATCACCTCGAAACCCAGCGCCTCGAAGTACGGCACTTTGCCGACACTGCAGGTCAGCTCGGCGTGCGGATAACGGCTGACCATCTCGCCGATCATCGCTCGCGCCACGCCCTGGCGCCGATAGCCTTCGCGCACGGCCATGTAGGCGACGCTGCACGCTTCCCAATCGCCTTGCACCGGCAGGTACAAGAGGAAACCTATGACCCGCTCCGGGTCGTCCTCGGCCGTCGCCACCAGCAATTCCACCTCGGTGCCCTTCTCGCCATTCAGCGCCTCCAGATACAGATGCACCTCATAGCCGACCGCGTACTGATAGACGTTGTACAGCAGATTGCTCGGGCCAAGACCGACCGCGCTGATGTCGGTCAGGTAATCGACCACCAGTTGCAGAATCTGGCTGTTGACGCTTTCGGGGCATGGGGATTTGTAGTGGGTGATGCGTGGCATGACAACTGAACTCCGGCGGAAAACCGCGACATCATACCGTGTCCCACCACCTGCTTTATGTAGGAGCTCGCGGTTGACCTGAAGAAAATTTCATCCTCCGTGGAGCGGATCTTTCGTCGATTTGGCGTCCAATTCTTCAGCTGCGTTCACTTTTTTCACGCAGGCCTTGAGGAGTTGTCATGAGCGTTTTGCGTTCACTGTTCAAATGGCGGCAAGCCTTGTTGCTGGTGCCGCTGACCCTGGCAGCGCTGGCCAGCACCCCGGTGTTTGCACAACCCCCGGTTTACATTCAGCAGGCACCGCCGCCGATGCGCATGGAAGTGATGCCCGGCCCGCGCCCCGGTTATGTCTGGGATCAGGGCCATTGGCGCTGGGAAGGACGCGGCTACGTGTGGATGCCCGGTCATTGGCAACCGGTGAGGTACGGCGCGCACTGGCGACCAGGCCACTGGCAGGCGCGCGGTCCTAACTGGTACTGGGTCGAAGGCCACTGGACCCGTTGAACCCGCTCGGCAACAACAACTTATCTACCGGGAAGACCACCATGTCGCGAAACCTGAAAACCCTGCTCGCCGCCTCACTGGTCGCGATCACCCTGTCGGGCTGCATTGTCGAACCGGTACGGCCGCATCGGCCACCGCCGCCGGTGGAAGTCGTGCCGGTCATGCCAGCGCCCGGTTATCACTGGGTCGCCGGTCACTATCGTTGGGATGGACGTGAGTGGCGCTGGGCACCGGGACACTGGCGCGCCTATTGACCTGAGCGGCTGGCGTCACTGCTGTGGCGCCACCACCTTGAACTTGATCGCGATGTCGTTGGACACCACAGTGTCCGCCCACTCCCCCGCCCCGAGTCCGAACTGGTCACGCTTGAGCACCAGTTCACCGTCGAAAATGCCGATCGAACTGTCCGGTTTCAGCTCGACCGGCACCTGCACCTCGCGGGTGATGCCCTTGAGGGTGAGCTGGCCGGCGATCAGATAATGATTGCCCGTGACCCGGGTAAAACGGCTGGACTCGAACACCGCCACGGGAAAGCGCTGCGTATCGAACCACGCCGGTTTCACCAGTTCGGTGTTGGCGTCGGTGCTGCCGGCGTCGATGCTGTTGAGGTCGATGTGCAATGTGGTGTGGGCGTCGGCGAGGTTGTCGCTGTCGAACTGCAATGTCGCGTCGAACTTGCCGAAGGTGCCGTACATCTGCGAGCCCATCTGGCTGTAGGTGAAACTGATCTGGCTGGCGGTGGTGTTGACGCGGTTGTATTCAGCGGCCTGCGCCGCGCTCGTGACGCACAGGCAGGCAAACAGGGCCACAGCGGTGAATCGAGCACGCATGGGATTCTCCGGACAGGGCAAACCTTCGAGGCCTCGACTGACTTAAGCAAACAACCGGCGAATGCGCCATGTCATTTGTCTGCCGATGTGGCTCGGGCTCAGACCAGCCGCTCGATCTTCTGATGCTGCCAGACCAGTTTGTAATACAGCGTCTGCAACACCAGCATGCCCAGATACGCCACCGGGAACGCCATCCAAACGCCCTGCAAACCGTACTGACCGTCCAGCCAGTAAGCCGCCGGCAACTGCACGCCGACCACACAGACAATCGCAATAATCACCGGCACCAGCACCGTTCCGCTGGCGCGCATGATGCCGCCGATGATCGCCTGGAAGCCGAACACCAACAGGCTCCACAACATGATGTGCAGCAAGTGCTCAGCCATCGCCCGGGTCGAATCTTCGGTCAGGAACAATCCCAGCAACCAGTGCGACAACAGGTAACCGAGCACGATCAAACCGCCGGTGAGGCACACGTTGATCAACAGCCCGGTGCGCAGGATCGCTGCCAGGCGTTGCAGTTGCCCGGCACCAATGGCCTGGGCGCCAAGGATCGAGGCGGTGATGGCAATCGACAGCGCCGGAAACTGTACGTAGTTGACGATCTGCGTCACCGCGCCATAGGCCGCTGTCGCCTGCGAGCCGTGCTGGTTGACCAGCGCCAGAATCACCAGCTCCGACAGCGACAACACGATCATCTGCACCCCGGTCGGCAGGCCGATGCGCAGCACCTTGCCGAGAATCGCCGCGTCCACGCGCAGTGCCGCGAAGAACTCGCGGTCCGGCGCCAGCGGATGGTCCTTGCGAATCAGCCGCCACGCCAGCCACGTCATGGCCGACAGGTTACCGGCTAGTCCGGCGAAGGCGGCACTCTGAATGCCCAACTGTGGCAGACCGAACCAGCCGCGAATCAACGCCGGGGTCAGCGCCAGCCCGACCGAGGTCGACACAATCAGCGCCAACAGTGGCGACACGGTGTCGCTGACTCCGCGCAGCAATTGCGTGAACAGCACAAACACCAGCATCGACGGCAGAATCCACATCATCACGTGCGCATACGCCACCGCATCGTCCAGCACATCCGCCGGCGTCCCCAGCCCCTGCAAGGCCTGCCGCGCAAACACACTGCCCAGCACCGCCGCCAGCAAGCCGATCAACACCCCCAGCAACAGCGTTGCCCCGGCGATCGCCTTGACCATGTGTGCCTCGCGCGCCCCCCACGCCTGGCCGATCAACACCCCGGCGCCCGCGCCCAGGCCGATCACCAGCGCGATAAAGAAAAAGATCACCGGAAACATCCCCGACACCGCCGCCAGCGCTTGCGTACCGAGCATCTGCCCAATGTAAATGCTGTTGACCGTGCCCGACATCGATTGCAGGAAGTTGGACAACACCATCGGCGCAAGGAACAGCAGGTAGGTTTGCCAGAGCGGTTTGATGGTGCTGGGGGTTTGCATTGAGGATCGTTCTCGGGGTGGGAGATGCGAGGGATATTACGCTAGATGGGCGGGATAAAGTCGGTCGACATCGCCTCTGCTCAAGGCTTAAATGTCGGCACTATTTTTTGTGGAACGCGCCTGCCCATGACTCCGCTGCGAAATGCTCTGACCTGTTCCCTGCTGGTTCTGTTCAGCCACACTGCCGGCGCCGCCGAGCCCCCTGTTTCCTCCGAATCGTTGCGTCCGTTGCTGACAACCTTGAACGAACGCCTGAACATCGGCGACCTGGTGGCGCTGACCAAATGGGACAGTGGCAAGCCGATTCAGGACAGCCCGCGCGAAGCCCAGGTCATCGCCAATGCCCGCACCCTGGCGACCGAACACCAGCTCGACCCCGAAGAAGTCGCCCAGTTGATCGCTGCACAAATGGAGGCAAACAAACTGGTGCAGTACGGATTGCTCGCGCAATGGCAAGCGGCTGGTGCGGCGCCGGACACCCCGCGACCGGATCTGGCGAAGCAGATTCGTCCGCGCCTCGACGAGCTGCAAACCCGCCTGCTGCGCCAGTACGCCGACTTCGCGCCGCATCGCCGCGACCCGAATTGCCCGGTCTGGCTGGCCAAGGCCCGGCAGGGCCTGACACACGACGCACTGCATGATCTGGCCCTGACCCGCGCCACCGGAGAACTATGCATTCGGGCGCAGAAGCTCTGAATCCGGACTTGCGGCATACATCGCTGGCGTCGATAGTCACCATCACGCCAATGAAGTTCTCATAAAAAATCCGCGGCGTAACATCAGCTCCATACCAACCCAATACACCCCGGAGCACACGATCATGAAACGCCAAACCATCCTCGGCATCGCTTTCTCGGTTCTTGCAGTCAACGCTTTTGCAGCAACACCCGTTCACACCTTGGTCGCTGAAGGCGGCTCGGACAAGTTGGTTGAAAGCCGTCTGGCTGAAGGTGGTTCTGATCGTTTGCTGGAGCGCCGTGTTGCCGAAGGTGGCTCGGATCGTCTGCTGGAGCGCCGTGTCGCTGAAGGTGGCTCGGATCGTCTGCTGGAGCGCCGCGTCGCTGAAGGTGGTTCGGATCGTCTGCAGGAACGCCGTGTCGCTGAAGGTGGTTCGGATCGTCTGCAGGAACGCCGCGTCGCTGAAGGTGGTTCGGATCGTCTGCAGGAACGCCGTGTCGCTGAAGGTGGTTCGGATCGTCTGCAGGAACGCCGTGTCGCTGAAGGTGGTTCGGATCGTCTGCAGGAACGCCGCGTCGCTGAAGGTGGTTCGGATCGTCTGATCGAAAGCCGCAATGCATAAAACAACGGCTCTAAAGCAGTCAAAGAAGCCCGGCCTGATCAGCCGGGCTTTTACATTTCGTCGTTTGCTGGCGTGGTTCTTTTCAACAACCCGCGTCAGAAAGGATCTTGCCTTGTAGGGCATTGGCGAAACTTCCGACGGTGCTTATCCGAAGCGACCGACTGGCAGCCCGACGCTTAATGCGCATACCATGCGGCCACAACGTTCAAACAGAATTTGCCTGCCCATGCTCAAAGCCAGTCTGCGAAGTCACCTGACCCTCTGGTTCGCCGGTTTGTCCCTGCTGACCCTGGCGATCGTCGGCTTCTATGTCGGGCATATCGCCACCGAACAGATGAAACAGGTCAGCGGCAATTCACTGCTCAATACCGCGCGTTCTGCGGCAACGTTGCTCGGTGACCAATTACGCGAGCGCCAGCTGGAGGTCTACCTGCTCAGCCGTGCGCCGCATCTGGAACGCGGCGACCTCGACAACCCGGCGATTCTCAAATCGATGCAACTGCGCACCCAGGCCCGGGCCGAGTATGCGTGGATGGGCGTGACCGATGCCGAGGGCCATGTGCATCAAGCGGTCAATAATTTGCTGGTCGGGCAATCGGTGCAGCAACGGCCATGGTTCCAGGCTGGCCTGCGGGGTGAGTACACCGGTGACCCGCACGAAGCGGTGTTGCTGGCCAAACTGCTGCCGGGAACGCCCAACGGCGAACCGCTGCGTTTCATCGACTTCGCCGCCCCGATCCGCAACGCCGACGGCCAGGTGATTGGCGTGCTGGGCGCGCACGCGCACTGGAGCTGGGTGACGCGTATCGTCGAATCGGCAGCGTTCTCGCATAAAAATGCGTCGCCGGATATCGAAGCGCTGATCATCGATCACGACGGCAAGGTGCTGTACCCGGAAGCCCTGATGGGCCAGCAACTGGCGGTGAATGATTCGAAGTCGCCGGGCTGGTCGGTCGGCAACGGTTACCTGACCAGCATGGTCACCGTACCGACGCCTTCGAGTACGGCGTTGTCCTGGTCGATTGCCGTGCGCCAGCCACTGGACACCGCTCTGGAGCCGGCGCGCCTGCTGCTCTATAAATTGTTGCTGCTGGGTGTGGCCGCCGCCGTGGCATTCGGGCTGGTGGCGTACTATCTGGCGCAGTATCTGAGCCGGCCGATTGAGCAACTCGCGCACTCGGCCAAACAGGTGCAGAACCAGCAGCCCGGCGCACACTTCCCGCTGCAGCACCCGGTGCGGGAAATCGCCCAGCTTGGGCAGTCGATCGACGCCATGACCCGGTCGCTGCTGGCCAAGGAGCGCGAACTGCAGGAAGCCAACGCCTCGCTGGAAGCCACCGTCGCCCAGCGCACCGCGGCACTGATGCAGGCCAATGCCGACCTGTTGAACCTGGCGACCCACGATGCCCTGACCGGCGTCTACAACCGCCGCCGCTTCGATGAAAAACTCAGCGAATACAGTCTGCTGTTCCGCCGCACCGGGCGACCGTTTGCCCTGCTGCTGATCGACGCCGATCACTTCAAGCGTATCAACGACACCTACGGCCACGCGATTGGCGACGACGTGTTGCAGCAATTGGCGCAGCTCATTCAGGTCAGCGTGCGCGCCACAGACTTCGTCGCCCGTTATGGCGGCGAGGAATTCGCCGTACTGCTGCCGGAAGTCGCCCAGCCTGATACTCCAGAGGTGGTCGCCGAAAAGATCCGTGTCGCCGTGGCCCAGGCGCACTTTCCCGAGATCGGACAGGTCACGGTGAGCATTGGCGTCGCGCTGGCCGACCCGGCGGACAACAGCCACACGATGCTGATCAAACGTGCCGACCAGCAGCTGTATCAGGCGAAAGCGGCGGGCCGTAATCAGGTGGCTTGATCAGCCCTCTTTGACTTCGCAAATGCCGTTGGCCTGGTTTGCCGGGCCGGCCGAGCAAAATCTTTAATTGGAGAACTGCTGCAGATACGCCAGCAAATTATCGATCTTCTCCTCGTCACTCAGCCCCCAGAAAATCATTCGTGTGCCCGGCACCACGCCCTTTGGATCTTTCAGATACGCCGTCAGCGTTTCGCGGTCCCAGGTCTTGCCCGAGTTTTTCATCGCCTCGGAATACACGTAATTGGCCGAGGTGCCGGCCGCTCGACCGATGATGCCGTTGAGTTGCGGGCCGAACCCCGGGCGCGCATCCGGGCCAACCTGGTGGCAGCCGCCGCACAGGCGCGGGAAGATCTTTTCGCCGGCTTGCGGATCGCCTGCGGCGCGGGTGGTCGAGCTGAACAGTACGGCGGTGGCGGTCAAGGCAAGCAAGAGTGCAACGGTGTTTTTCATCTAGGGTTCCGGAACGGCTTGAATCTGGCTGCGCAAGGGTAACATCTGTCCCCCGGGCCTCGTTTTACAGGTAAGCGGCGATGACCTTCCTGACGGTGGTCAAGGCCTGCCGCAACACATCCATTTCCACCGAACCCAGGGCCAGTCGAATTGCATGCGGCACATGCGCCGACACTGCAAACGGCTCGGCTGTGGTGACCGAAATCTGCTTCTGCATCAGCTCCACCACAATCTGATCGGCACGCACGTCTTCCGGCAAGGGCAGCCACAGGAAATACGAGTTTGGATGGGCGACGCACGGCAACCCTTTGAGCAACTCGGCAGCCAGTGCCTGGCGCGCCTGAGCATCGTGGCGTTTTTGCGCTTCCAGTTCGATCACGGTGCCGTCGTCGAGCCAGCCGCAGACGATCGCGGTCATCAGTCCCGGGGTGTTCCAGGTGGTTGCGCGAATCACCCGCTCCAGTGCCGGAACGTGGGCCGCAGGCGCAGCAATGAAACCGACGCGCAGGCCGGTGGCGATGTTCTTCGAAAGGCCCGAAACGTAGACCGTGCGCTCAGGCGCCAGGTCGATCAGAGGACGCGGCGGGTCTTCCACCAGAAAAGCGTAGGCCGCGTCTTCGATAAGGGTCAGATCATGCCGCCGCGCGATGGCAGCCAATTCTTCGCGCTGCTCGATTGGCATCACCCAACCAAGCGGGTTATGCAGGGTCGGCATGCTGTACACCGCACGCACCGAGCGACTGCGGCAGAGTTTTTCCAGCGCGGCCAGATCCGGCCCCTGCTCGTTGACCGGGATCGCCACCACTTCCAGATGCAACGCCTCGGCCAGCACTTTGAACCCGGAATAGGTCAACGCATCGGCGGCGATCACATCGCCGGGCTTGAGCAACGCCATCAGCGTCACCGCCAGCCCCTGCTGGGCGCCGTTGACCAGCAGTACTTGTTCGGCGTCGACGTTGACACCGCGACTGAGCAAATGGCGCGCGACCGAAGCCCGTTCGTGGGCCCGGCCGGCATGGGGCTGATAGCGCAACAACGCTTCCAGATCTCCCGACAACGCCAACTGGCGCAGTGCGGTGCGCAACAATTGCGTCTGACCGGGCAAGGACGGGTAGTTGAAATTCAGGTCGATCATGCCGACGGCCACATCTTTCTGGTCGATGCCCTGCCCCGGCGACAACGAGGTTTCGCGCACGAAGGTGCCGCGCCCGGTTTCGCCGCTGACCAGCCCCATGGCTTCGAGTTCGGCGTACACCCGCGAGGCCGTGACCAGCGCCAGCCCTTCCTGCGTGGCCAGTTGCCGGTGCGTCGGCAGACGGGTGCCGGGCGCCAGACGTCCGGTGCGAATGTCGGCGGCGTAAGTGTCGACGAGGGTCTTGTAACGAGAGCGGGACATGTCGGGATGTATCCATGACAATTTTTTGATTGTCCTGATTCTCGATCATAGGATTCTCTCAAAGCAACCCACAATGAGTGTGAATCGTATGGAACGGACTTCAAACGTGAGCAACCCGGCACTGGAAAAAACCAGCGGCTGGATCAATGGCTTTATTGGCGTGGTGTGCTTCAGCGGCTCGCTGCCGGCTACGCGCCTGGCAGTGCTGGAGTTTGACCCGGTGTTTCTCACCGTCGCGCGCGCTGCCATTGCCGGCGTCCTGGCCGTTGCCCTGTTGTGGTTGTTCCGTGAGCGGCGACCGTCCAGGGATCAGTGGTTTTCGTTGTTGATCGTGGCATTGGGCGTCGTGCTCGGTTTCCCGCTGCTGACGGCGTTGGCATTGCAGCACGTGACATCGGCGCATTCGATCGTCTTTGTCGGCTTGCTGCCATTGGCCACTGCGCTGTTTGGCGTCTTGCGCGGTGGCGAGCGTCCGCGCCCGGTATTCTGGTTCTTCTCGATCCTCGGCAGTGCTCTGGTGGTGGGGTTCGCCTTGTCACAGGGATTGTCCGCCTCGCCCACCGGTGACCTGCTGATGCTCGCCTCGATTCTGGTCTGCGGTCTGGGTTATGCCGAAGGCGCAAAACTGTCGCGCACCCTGGGTGGCTGGCAGGTGATCTGTTGGGCGCTGGTCTTGTCGCTGCCCCCGATGGCAATTGCGAGCCTGTGGCTGGCCCCGCCGTCGTTCAGCGGCATCAGCGTGTCGGCATGGGTCTGTCTGGGCTACGTTTCGCTGTTCAGCATGCTGATCGCGTTCGTGTTCTGGTATCGCGGCCTGGCCCAGGGCGGGATTGCCGCGGTTGGTCAACTGCAGTTGCTGCAACCGTTTTTCGGCCTGGCGCTGGCAGCGACGTTGCTGCATGAGCAAGTCAGCATCGGCATGCTGGTGGTGACGGTGGGCGTGATTCTTTGTGTGGCCGGGGCGAAGAAGTTCGCCGGGTAGCTATGTTTGGAATCCCATCTGTGGGAGCGGGGGTGCTCGCGAAAGCGCTTGGTCAGTCAACTGGTGTGGTGAATGACACTCTGCCTTCGCGAGCAAGCCCGCTCCCACACTTGATCAGTGGTGTTCGACGCCGGCGCGCTTGAGCAGTTTCTTGCAGCGCTCCGAGAGATGAAACACCTGCAATTCCTTCCCGGCCTTGGCGTATCGCTCACGCAAGGTTTTCAACGCGGCAATCGCCGAGTAATCGACGAAGCTCAGATGCCGGCAATCGAGAGTCACACGGGCCGGGTCATTGGCCGAGTCGAACTGGTTGAGGAACGGCGTGGTCGAGGCGAAAAACAGTGTGCCGTGCAGGCGGTAGAGCTTGCTGCCGTCGGCTTCCAGATGCTCATCGGCGTACAACTCGCGGGCCTGCTGCCAGGCGAAATTCAGCGCGGCGATGATGATCCCGCAGAGTACGGCAGTGGCCAGGTCGGTGAACACGGTGATAGTGGTCACGGCGATGATCACCAGTACATCGTTGAGCGGCACTTTGTTCAACACCCGCAACGAGGCCCAGGCGAAGGTCTGCTGCGAGACCACGAACATCACGCCCACCAATGCCGCCAGCGGAATACGCTCAATCAGCGGCGACAGAAACAGGATGAACAGCAGAATCAGCCCCCCCGCCACCACCCCGGACAAACGCCCACGGCCGCCGGAGCTGAGGTTGATCACGGTCTGGCCGATCATCGCGCAACCGCCCATGCCACCGAATGCGCCGGAGACCACGTTCGCCGCGCCCAGCGCCACGCACTCGCGATCCGGGTAGCCGCGGGTTTCGGTGATTTCGTCGGTGAGGTTCAGGGTCAGCAGGGTTTCCAGCAGACCGACCAGCGCCATCAGAATCGCGTACGGGGCGATGATGCGCAGGGTTTCCAGCGTCCACGGGATGTCAGGCAGCGCGAAAGTCGGCAGACCGCCGGCGATGTGCGCCATGTCGCCAAGGGTGCGCGTCGGCAGACCGAACAGGTAGACCAGCAGGCCCACGCCGAGGATCGCCACCAATGCCGGCGGCACCGCGCGGGTCAGGCGCGGCAGGATGTAGACGATGGCCATGGTCAGCAGCACCAGCCCGGTCATCAGGTACAGCGGCGTGCCACTGAGCCAATGTTCACCGCTCTTGAAATGCTCCAGTTGCGCCAGTGCAATGATGATCGCCAGGCCGTTGACGAAACCGAGCATCACCGGATGCGGCACCATGCGCACCAGTTTGCCCAGGCGCAACAAGCCGAACGCCATCATGATCAAACCGCCGAGCAACACCGTCGCCAGCAAGTACTGCACGCCGTGCTGCACCACCAGCGCGACGATCACCACCGCCATCGAACCCGCCGCCCCGGAGACCATTCCCGGCCGGCCACCGAACAACGCGGTCAGCGTACAAATGATGAAGGCGCCGTACAGGCCCATCAGCGGATTGAGATGCGCCACCAGCGCGAACGCAATGCATTCGGGCAACAGGGCAAATGAGGTGGTGAGTCCGGCCAGGACATCGGCGCGCAGACGTTTTGGTTTCATGGCTTACCTGACTGACGGCCGACGAGTACGGCCACTGATGTTCGTAAAAAAGCGGGGAGCGGATGTTACGGAATAGTTCGGAATCGGGCCAGTGATCGCTGACACCCGTCGACGCGCGATTTATCCTGACGCGCTTCTGCCCCCCATCGAGTACGACCATGACTGCATTGCTGACCGCCCGCGACGTTTGCCAGCGCTTGCGCGAGGCTGCGCTGGGCGTGCTGATGTTCAACAGATCCAAGACACCCAGTGATGCCGGACTGATCGCGGTCGATATCGAGGGCTGGCGCCTGTTGCTTGATTTTGAAGGTGGGCACTTGCATCACTGTGAACAGTGCCGCTGCCCGGATGGCCGCGAATGGCATTTCAATAGCCGTTACGGCACCGACCCGGTGAATCTGCTCAGTACCTGGGAACTGGCGCAGATCGAGAATCTGTTGAAGCTCTGAGCACTTCACGGTGAAGTCGGTTGCCCAATGATGGCACTCTGCCCATAATTCGCCCCCCTTATTCCTCACGCAAGGAAACGCCGTGAAAAAGTCTCTGTTGTTGATCTCGATGCTGGCCGTGCTGCTGCAAGGTTGTGGCATGACCATGACCCGCTATGAGCCGAGCTTCGAAAACGTTCAGAAGCTCAAGCAGACCCCGCCCCTGCAAGCGATCAGCAATCCTCAGGTAACTGCCGAGTCTGGCGAAGGTTCGCTGACTGTGCGGGCCAATCCGGTGCGCTCGCCATCCGGCAGCATCCCGGCGCATATCCAGGACGCGATCACCGAAGAACTGCGCAAGGCCGGTCTGCTTGATCCGCAGGCTCAGCGTCAGTTGAAAGTGCTGGTGGTGAAGAACAACCTGTCGGCCGGCATGGGCACGGGCGATGGCGAACTCGCTGCACGCTTCACGTTGCTTAATGGACAGAATGTGGTCTACGACGCGACCAAGCATGTCAGCAGTCAGTGGAGCAGCAGCTTCTTCGGTTTCATTGCGATTCCGAATGCGGTCAACGCCTACAACCCGATGCTGCGTGACTTGCTGAAAGAACTGTACAGCGATCCGCAGTTCATCCAGGCCCTGAAGTAAGGGCGAAAAAAGAGCCGCGATTGCGGCTCTTTTTTTTGCCATCAGGCCCGTGGAGTACGGGGCTCGAGTGCCGAGTATTTCAGGTTGTTGTTGTCGATCATCTGCTTGAGCAGCGCATTGACCTGACGGGTGAAGGTGTCGTTGACCGCCGCCTTCGGGGTGTTGCCCATCAGCGGAATGAACCAGATGCCGATCCAGGTACCGACCGCATCATGGTTGCTCGCGGTGGTCAGGGCCTGACCTGTTCCGTCCACGGCTTCGAGGCTCATGGTGTACTGATCGGTGCCGTATGCCGGGATCACCCCCAGGCTGAAACCACTGATGAAGCCCAGCACCATCGAACCGGCATTCGGCGGATGATTGTACATTTTCAGACGCAGGCTGTAGTCGCCCGGTTGCTTCTGGAACTCGTCCAGGGTGACACGGCCGAACAGGCCCGAATCGCTCAGAATCTTTTGCAGCTCAGGCTTGAGCTGGTCACGCGCCTGCGGCACTTCTACGGCCGAAGCGCTTTTCGGCTCGCCCTGATAGAAATCGAAGTCCACATAGACATTGGGTTTGTTGGCGTAGCTGGCCATCGATGGCAGCTTGACCGGCGCCACTTCGTCTTTGGTGAAACTGGCACAACCACCGAGCGCAAGCACCAGGCCCAGCGCCAGGATTTTCCCGAATTGCATGTTGTCTTCCCTATGTGAACCGAGCCAAATGATAGCAATGAGCCTCCATTGCGGAGGCGGGGCGGATTCTAGAGAGAGCGGTCGCGTGAGGAAAGACTGAATCAGAAAATTTACACAAAAATATCCGCTCAGCCCTGTCGCAAGTGGAACGGTTAGCTGGCTTCGACGCTATATAGTTTTGTATATTGCGAAACCGAAATTGCCCGTATCTGCCCATGCCTTCTATTCACACCGTATTCCCATGAGCGCCATCCGCGTACGCAACGAGCAACTGATCCTCGCCGCCGCCAGCGAAGAATTTGCCGCCAACGGCTTCGACGCCACCCAGACCCGCGACATCGCCGCCCGCGCCGGCGTGCCCAAGGCCAACCTGTATTACTACTTCCAGACCAAGGAAAACCTGTACTCGAAAGTCCTCCTGGGATTTGTCGAACCGCTGCTGGAAGCCTCGGCAGCGTTGCGCGAAAGCGATGACCCGCTGATCGGCCTGCGCGCCTACATCGCCGCGCGCATCCGCATCGCCCGTGAACACCCGGCGATTGCCAGGGTATTCAGCGGCGAGCTGCTGCTCGGCGGGCACCAGTTGCCAGACGAATGCCGCGACCTGCTGCACGCCGAAGCCCGACGCAACGTCGACTGCCTGCGCAGCTGGATCGAGCGCGGCCTGCTGGCCCCGGTGGACCCGGAACACCTGATGCTGTTCATCTGGTCGGCGACCCGCACCTACACCAATATTGGCTGGCAGATGGGCAGCATCACCGGGCGCGAAGTGCCGCAGGATGAGGATTACGCGACGGCAGCCGAGACCATTACGCGGCTGGTGCTGGAGGGCGTCGAGGCCCCGCAGGTTGGGGCGATTCGTGGGGTTTTGTTTGCGACTTGAGGTTTGAGGGCCGCTGCGCAGCCCAGCGCGAGCAAGCTCGCTCACCACAGGGAACTCATGCTGGACATGGAAATCCGTGAACACCTTCAATCATTGTGGGAGCGGGCTTGCTCGCGAAGGCGTCGGGTCAGCCCACACATGCGTCACAGGCTCACCGCTTTCGCGAGCAAGCCCGCTCCCACAGGGG
>NZ_JAZAQQ010000003.1:22233-549644 GCF_036861315.1 Pseudomonas sp. S3(2024)
AGATTGGATTTGGAGATATCGATGCCGACCCAGGAAATCATGGCAAAACCCTCTTACACTCAGAAGTGAGAGTGCTCTGGCTTTGCCCACGCTTGTGATTCGAGTGGCGCTCGTCCAACTGTTCGGGCTTATGGGCCAGAGTAGAAAGGTGGATGGCAGCTTTGCTCCCACTCGTGCTTCAAGCACCGCGGACTCACAGCTTGCCATCCACCCCTCTCACCCCAGAGTTTATTCCCTTACTCAGACACAAGCGGGCTTGCTCGCGAAGCTTTTAAAGGGCCAACTGGCGGCGTAGTTCGGCCAGTACCGGCGCCGTATCCGGACGCACCCCACGCCACAGGAAAAACGCCTCGGCCGCCTGTTCAGCCAGCATCCCCAGACCATCCATCGACACTGCCGCGCCATGCTCGCTGGCCCAGCGGCAGAACGCAGTCGGCTCCTTGCCGTACATCATGTCGTAGCACAGGGTCTGGCCCGGCTCGATCAGGCTCGCGGCAATCGGCGGCACGTCACCGGTGAGGCTGGCGGAGGTGGCGTTGATGATCACGTCCACCGGCTCCTGCAACCAGTCGAAACCACTGGCCGACACCGGCCCCAGATCACAGAACAGCTCGGCCAGCAGCTCGGCCTTGTCCACCGTGCGGTTGGCGATAATCACCGACGCCGGCTTCTCCGCCAGCAACGGCTCCAGCGCACCACGCACCGCGCCACCAGCGCCGAGCAGCAGGATGCGTTTGCCGATCAGGCTGAACCCGGCATTCACCGTCAGGTCGCGTACCAGACCGGCGCCGTCGGTGTTGTCGCCGAGCAGCGAACCGTCGACCAGTTTGCTCAAGGTGTTCACCGCACCAGCGCGCTGCGCGCGAGCGGTCAGGCTGTTGGCCAGGCGAAAGGCTTCTTCCTTGAACGGCACAGTAACGTTGGCGCCACGACCGTCCTGGAAGAACGCCATGGCGCAGGCGCTGAAGTCGTCGAGCGGCGCCAGCAGGGTGCTGTAGTCGAGGCGCTGACCGGTCTGCTCGGCGAACAGTTTGTGAATCATCGGCGACTTGCTGTGACCGATCGGGTTACCGAAAACGACGTAACGATCCATCAGCAGTCCTCAGGCCTGGGCCAGCCAGTCGCGGTCTTGCAGGAAGTAGTCGGTCAGGCGCGCTTCTTCGCTGCCGGGCTCGGCCTTGAAGTCATAGGCCCAGCGCACTTGCGGCGGCAACGACATGAGGATCGACTCGGTACGCCCGCCCGATTGCAGGCCGAACAGGGTGCCTCGGTCGTAGACCAGGTTGAACTCGACGTAGCGGCCACGGCGGAATTCCTGGAATTCACGCTGTTTCGCAGTGAACACATCATTCTTGCGGCGCTGCACGATGGGCAGGTAAGCGTCGATGTAGGCATCACCGATGGCGCGCATGAAGGCGAAACTGGTGTCGAAGTCCCACTCGTTCAGGTCATCGAAAAACAGGCCGCCGATGCCACGCGGTTCATGCCGATGCTTGATGTGGAAATAGGTGTCGCACCAGGCCTTGTAACGCGGATAGACGTCCGGCCCGAAAGGCGCGCAGGCCTGTTCGGCGACGCGGTGCCAGTGGATGCAGTCTTCCTCGTTGCCGTAATAGGGGGTCAGGTCGAAGCCGCCGCCGAACCACCAGACCGGCTCTTCACCTTCCTTCTCGGCGATGAAAAAGCGCACGTTTGCGTGGGACGTCGGCACATGCGGGTTGTGCGGATGGATCACCAGCGACACGCCGAGGGCTTCGAAACCGCGACCGGCCAGTTCCGGGCGATGGGCGCTGGCCGACGGCGGCAGCCCGCTGCCGAACACGTGGGAAAAGTTGACGCCGCCCTTTTCGATCACCGCACCGTTCTCGATCACACGGGTACGACCGCCACCACCGGCAGGCCGGGTCCAGGCGTCTTCGACGAAGCGCGTGCCGCCGTCCTCGGTTTCCAGCGCGGCGCAGATGCGGTCTTGCAGGTCGAGCAGATAGGCCTTTACGGCGTCGGTGCGGGTCGTCATGGCTTCACCTTGAATCGGGCATAACTACGCGGGCGCCCCGCAGGCAGGGGGCGGCGCAAATGGGCGCGTAGCATAACACCGCAAACCTGCGCGCCGCAGTTGACGAAGATCAAGCAGGGGAGTTGGATAGGGGGCTTACAAACGACCCAAGGAGAGCAGGCAGATGGCAAAGCGTATCCAGTTCCGCGCCCACGGCGGTCCCGAAGTGCTCGAGTTTGTTGACTACGAACCCGCCGCGCCCGGCCCGAATCAGGTGCGGGTGGCGAACAAGGCGATCGGCCTGAACTTCATCGATACCTATTACCGCAGCGGTCTGTATGCCCCGCCAGCCTTGCCGTCCGGCCTCGGCGCTGAAGGCGCCGGCATCGTCGATGCGGTGGGCAGCGACGTCACCCGGTTCAAGGTCGGTGATCGCGTGGCATATGGCAGCGGCCCGTTGGGCGCCTACAGCCAGTTGCACACCCTGCCCGAAGCCAATCTGGTGAAACTGCCGGACGAGATCAGCTTCGAAACCGCAGCCGGGGTCATGCTCAAGGGCCTCACCGTGCAGTACCTGCTGCGCCAGACCTATGAACTCAAGGGTGGCGAAACCATTCTGTTCCACGCCGCTGCCGGGGGTGTCGGTTCATTGGCCTGCCAATGGGCCAAGGCACTGGGCGTGAAGCTGATCGGTACGGTCAGCTCCAAGGAAAAAGCCGAACTGGCAAAGGCCAACGGTGCCTGGGCAACCATCGATTACAGCCACGAAAACGTGGCACAGCGGGTGCTGGAGCTGACCGATGGCAAGAAAGTCCCGGTGGTGTACGACGGCGTCGGCAAAGACACCTGGCTGACCTCGCTCGACAGCGTTTCGCCGCGTGGGCTGGTGGTGAGTTTCGGCAACGCCTCCGGTGCGGTGGACGGGGTAAATCTGGGGATTCTTTCGGCCAAGGGCTCGCTGTACGTGACCCGCCCGACCCTGGCGACCTACGCCAATAACGCCGAGAACCTGCAGCGCATGGCCGACGAGCTGTTCGAGATGATCATCAGCGGCAAGCTCAAGGTCGACATCAGCCAGCGCTATCCACTGGCTGATGCGGCGAAGGCGCAGACCGAATTGTCGGCACGGCGCACCACCGGCTCCACCATCCTGCTGCCCTGACAAACCTTCGGCGTCTTGCCAGTCAGGGTTGCAAACCCACGGCTGGCAAGTCAGTTCGAACGCGTTCAACACCTCGGCAGATGACACTCCAACGGTTTCTGCACCACGTGGCCAACCGCCGGATCAGGCGGTTGGACCGCCGCGAGAATTTGCCGCCACTCGGCTGACAACACCCAGTAATCGCCGCGTGCGCGCTGGTCGATATGCAGGGCATTGGAGGCGATCGGCATCAGGCCGAAACGCTGGTAGAAGCGCAGCTGTTGCGATCTGCACAACGCGGTTACCCCGTTATAACCGCATTTAATGGCCCACTCGGTAGCGGCCGCCAGCAGACCGTTGACCGCGATGGGCAACTGATTGGGCGTGTACGACATCAATCGGCTGAATTCGACATGGCGCGACAGCGCCACCGTGGGTGAAACGTGTTGCTGCGCCAGCGATACCCACTCGAACGGTGCCGGAGTCGCTCTCAATACCGCCAACAGTTGATCGTGCCGATACAGCAGGAAATGGGTACTGCGCGACTTTATCGCCAGCCTGGTTTCGAGCATCCGCGCCCGTGAAGTCAGCATGTAATGCTGCAACCGAAGCCGAAATTGCCGATCGATAAACCGGTCGAACTCCTGAGTATCCGCCCCTGCCTCAAGCATCACGATGCGACAACCCTCATGGTGACTCTTCAACGTCACCTGAAGCGCCTGCAGGTAATCCGTGAGTTGCAAATTGGTAGTGTCCATTCTTTCTCCGCAGACCTTAACTTATCGAAGTGTTTCGAGTGCAGGGAAAGGATGGTTGCTTTTGCCGATTCCGCCACGCCAGAAAGTCTGATAATCAAGTGGGAAAAGCCAATGAATCCGGGGACTTGGCGAATTTTCCGACAGGGAAACCGGCGTCATTGCAGGATAATTCGCAGGCACGCGTAGTCTTCCTCGCCATCAAGGCGAGGAAGACTCACGGTAAAGGTTTTCGACGCAGGATCAGTCGGGACGAATGACCTTGCCGGTTGCCAGATCGCGGATCACGCTGGGGTTCTTGCGCCCACCCAGCTGCCCGCCAAGGATCAGGTCGATCTGCCCACGGAAATACTGCTCGACGCGCAACCGCGTGCGCGCCGCCGGCCGCCCCTGCGGGTTGGCCGAGGTGGAAATCAGCGGCCCGACCATCGAGCACAGATCCCGCACCTGCGGGTGATCGCTGACACGCAGCGCCACCGTGTCATGCACGCCCGTCACCCATTCCGGCAACAGGTTCTGATGCGGCACCAGCCAAGTGTTCGGCCCCGGCCAGGTGCTGGCCATGCGGTCAATCCACTCTTGCGGGAAGTCTTCGAACAGGAAGTCGAACTGGCGGATGTTGTCGGCGACCAGGATCAGGCCCTTGTCCACCGAACGGTTCTTGATCGCCAACAGACGATCCACTGCCTCTTCGTTCCACGGGTCGCAACCCAGCCCCCAGACGGCTTCGGTTGGATAGGCAATCACCGCCCCGGCGCGAATCTCTCGTGCGGCTTGTTGCACACGCCAACTGTTGACCATGAAAAAACTCTCCGAAAACAGGTTTTGCGCAGTTTACCGATCTTCCCTGTAAAACCTAGCGTGTCCTCGCCAGCCAGCGACCGTTTTCACACACTGCGCGGCCGTCCATTTCCAGCTCGGTGAGCGCCGCGAGGACTTTGGGCAACGCCCAGCCGCTGCTTTCGACCAAGGCTTCGCTGGTGTGCGGCGCGGCGTGCAGCAGATCAAGCAAGGGATGCGCGGAATCCGGCGGGTCTGTGGATAACGGCAAATGCTGCCAGCCGCGCAGGGCTTCGAGAATGTGTTCGATGGTTTCCACCAGCACCGCGCCGTCGCGGATCAACTGATGGCAACCGCGTGCGCCGGGGTGATGGATCGAGCCGGGAATCGCATACACCTCGCGGCCCTGTTCCGCCGCCAGCCGAGCGGTGATCAGTGAACCGCTGGCGACACTCGCCTCGACCACCAGCACACCGAGGGACAAACCGCTGATGATCCGGTTGCGTCTGGGGAAGTTGCTCGCCGTCGGCCCGGCGTCCAGTGGAAACTCAGAAACCACTGCGCTGCCCGAGGCAATCATCGCGTCGGCCAGTCGACGATTGCGCTGTGGATAAAACTTTTCCAGGCCGGTGCCGAGTACGCCGACGGTTTGCCCGCCGACATCCAGAGCCGCTTGATGCGCAGCCGCATCGATACCCAGCGCCAAGCCACTGGTGATGACGAAACCGGCCCCGGCGAGGCTGCGGGAAAACGCGGCGGCGGTGTCCATTCCCGGACGTGAAGCACTGCGACTGCCGACCATCGCCAGTTGCGGTTTTTCCAGAATCAGCGGATCACCGGCGACGAACAACAGCGGTGGCGGGTCAGGGATCTGCGCCAGCAGCGCCGGATAATCCGCCTGGTCCAACATCAATAGATGCTGGCCGGGCCGCTCTAGCCAGCGCAATGCATGGCTGGCGCCGTCGCGCACTTCAGGGTTGCGCCGGGCCTCGGCCGACGCCGCTGGCAGACCCAGCGCTCGCCAGGCACTGGCCGGCGCGCTCAGGGCTTTTGACGCCGAGCCGAAGGCTTCAAGCAGTTTGGCAAAACGTTTCGGACCGATTTCCGGCAAGCGGTGCAGGCGCAAACGCGCTTCCAGTTCCGCAGGGGAAACCGGCGTACAGGCAGACAGCATCGTGGATCATCCTTGATCGTTATAAGTCCCGAACCATTCGGAACAAGCTGTGGATAACTCTGTTGGTAACTTGTTAAGCCTGCTAAGGATTTCGCACCTTGTCGAGCACCGCCAGCGAGCGCGATGCGTTGAGTACGAGGCCGTAACTGAGCTTGTCGTAGGTGCGGAACACCATCAGCAGACCGGCCCGTTCATCGGGAATTTTCAGCGGCTGGCCGGTGACCCGGTCGCGCACGGTTTCCCCGGTTTTCATCACCACCAGCACATTGCCTTCGGCCAGACCGTCGCGCTTGCCTTTGTTCAGGGTGACCACGTCCATCACGCCGATCTGCGTGACGCCGCGCGGCACGTCGATGATCAGGCCGTTGATGTTGGTGCTCGGGGCGCTGGGCATGAAAGTCGAATTGATCGAGCGCTCTTCGCCGCTGAACAGACGATCGCCCAGACGTACTTCCTGGGTGGTGCGTTGCAGGGCGAGGGTGGCGACGTCGCCCTCGGTGGCGACGATTTCACCGCCGCCGATGTCGTCGGCGTTGATCCCGAGGAATTCCTTGGTCTGCGGGTCGGTGTAGACCTTGCCCTGGCGGAAGATGCCGTACACCGGCTGATTCGGGTCGAAGTGGCCGCGAGCAAAGATCCGGTCGCCGGTGCCGCTGAGCACGCGTTCGGCATCGCCGGCGACGATGTACGGCGCCTTGTCGAAGTCCTCGACCTTGTCGACGATGCGGTTGCTCAGCAGGAAACTGTTGATCGATTTCAGCGGAATGCTCGGAATCGCCTCGGCCACCGGGCTGGTGCGGATGCGTGGCGACAGCTTGATGGTGCCCCGTGACTCGCCGCGATTGAGGGTCAGTTGCGGCTGGCCGTTGACGTAACGGAGCGTCAGCGTGTCGCCGGGGTAGATCAGGTTGGGGTTTTCAATTTGCGGATTGGCCCGCCACAGCTGTGGCCATTGCCAGGGCTCGCGCAGGTATTTGCCGGAAATGTCCCAGAGGGTGTCTCCCGAAACCACCGTGTATTGCTGTGGAAAACCATCCCTGAGTTGCACTTGCCCTTGCGCAGCCGCGGCCGAAGCCAGAAGCAGCAGGGCGAGTAGTGTTTTCCTCATGCAGCGAATCCCTTTATCATGTGCGTTCGCGTGAACCGTCAGAGCCCCCGTGGCTCGCTACTGCAAATTGCATTAGCTACGCTTCACAACGGTAGCCTGCATCTTCGGACCTGCCAGGCCATCGACCCGACTTTACTCAATACGTGCAGCAATCAGCCTATGGCCATTTTAAACATCCTCGAATTTCCGGACCCGCGTCTGCGTACTATCGCCAAGCCTGTGGCAGTAGTGGACGACGAAGTGCGTCAGTTGGTCGATGACATGTTTGAAACAATGTATGAAGCGCCGGGCATCGGCCTCGCCGCGACCCAGGTCAACGTGCACAAACGTATCGTCGTGATGGACCTTTCCGAAGACCGCACCGAACCCCGGGTGTTCATCAACCCCGAGTTCGAATCGCTGACTGACGAGATGGATCAGTACCAGGAAGGCTGCCTGTCGGTGCCGGGTTTCTACGAAAACGTCGACCGCCCGCAGAAGGTCAAAATCAAGGCACTGGACCGCGACGGCCAGCCTTACGAACTGATCGCCGAAGGCCTGCTCGCGGTGTGCATCCAGCACGAATGCGACCACCTCAACGGCAAGTTGTTCGTCGATTACCTGTCCACGCTCAAACGCGACCGGATCAAGAAGAAACTGGAAAAGCTGCATCGCCAGAACGCTTGATGCCCTCCTTCAAAGGCTTGCTGCGGCAAGCCTTTTTCTTTTTATGAGATTCCCTTCATGACTGAGCCATTGCGCATCGTTTTTGCCGGCACCCCGGAATTCGCCGCCGAGCACCTCAAGGCTCTGCTGAACAGCCCTTACGAGATCGTTGCGGTCTACACCCAACCGGATCGTCCGGCCGGTCGCGGGCAAAAACTGATGCCGAGCCCGGTCAAACAGTTGGCCCTGGAAAATAATATCCAGGTGTTGCAGCCGCCGACCCTGCGCAACGCCGATGCTCAAGCCGAGCTCGCCGCGCTGAAACCGGACTTGCTGGTGGTGGTCGCCTACGGCCTGATCCTGCCGCAAGCGGTGCTGGATATTCCGCGTCTGGGCTGCATCAACAGCCACGCCTCGCTGTTGCCGCGCTGGCGCGGTGCGGCGCCGATCCAGCGCGCCGTGGAACACGGTGATGCCGAAAGCGGCGTGACCGTGATGCGCATGGAAGCCGGCCTCGACACCGGGCCGATGCTGCTCAAGGTCGTGACCCCGATCTGCGCCGACGACACGGGCGGCACGCTGCACGACCGCCTCGCCGAAATGGGTCCGCCCGCCGTGGTTCAGGCAATTGCCGGCCTGGCCGCTGGAACCCTCGAAGGCGAAGTGCAGAACGACGAGCTCGCCACCTACGCCCACAAACTGAACAAGGACGAAGCGCGCCTCGAATGGAGCCGTCCGGCGGTCGAGCTGGAGCGTCTGGTACGCGCCTTCAATCCATGGCCGATTACCCACAGCACCCTCAAAGGCGAAGCGCTGAAGGTATTGGCCGCGACGCTGGCTGACGGCAAAGGCGCTCCGGGTGAAATCCTCAGCGCCAGCAAGGACGGCCTGATCGTCGCCTGCGGTGAACAGGCGCTGTGCCTGACCCGCCTGCAACTGCCCGGCGGCAAGGCGCTGAACTTCAGCGACCTGTTCAACAGCCGTCGCGAGAAATTCGCTGTCGGCACCGTGCTCGGCGCCATGGTGGCCGCGCAATGAACCCGCGTCTGGCCGCCGCCAAGGCACTCGCCGCCGTGCTCAGCGGCAAGGCTTCGCTCAACAGCTCCCTGCCGACGCAACTGGACAAGGTCGAGGACCGTGATCGCGGCTTCACCCAGGATCTGGCGTTCGGCACCGCGCGCTGGCAGCCACGGCTGTCGGCGCTGGCGGAAAAACTTTTGCAGAAACCGTTCAAGGCTGCCGATGCCGATGTCGAGGCATTGCTGCTGGTCGGTCTCTATCAACTGCTCTACACCCGCGTGCCGCCGCACGCGGCCATCGGCGAAACCGTCGGTTGCGCCGACAAGCTGAAAAAGCCGTGGGCCAAGGGTCTGCTCAACGCCGTGCTGCGCAATGCCCAGCGCGAAAGCGAGACGATTTTTGCCGAGCTGGAGCGCGATCCGGTGGTGCGCACCGCCCACCCGCGCTGGCTGCAGAAATCCCTGAAAGCCTTCTGGCCGGAACAATGGGAAGCGATCTGCGCGGCGAATAACGCGCACCCGCCGATGATCCTGCGGGTCAACCGCCGCTATCACAGCCGCGACGCCTACCTCGGCTTGCTCAGCGAGGCCGGCATCGCCGCCACGCCGTGCGTTTACAGCCGCGACGGCATCGTCCTCGACGCCGCCACCGACGTGCGCAGCCTGCCGGGTTTTGCCGAAGGCTGGATCAGTGTGCAGGACGAAGCCGCGCAACTGGCCGCCGATCTGCTCGATCTGGCGCCGGGTCAGCGCGTGCTCGATGCGTGTTGCGCGCCGGGCGGCAAGACCTGCCACATCCTCGAAGCCGAACCGGCGCTGGCCGGCGTGGTGGCAGTGGACCTGGAAGCCAAGCGGCTGGTGCGGGTGAAGGAAAACCTTGAGCGGCTGGGCCTGAGCGCCGACCTGATCGCTGCCGACGGCCGCGACACCGCAGCATGGTGGGACGGCAAGCCGTTCCAGCGCATCCTGCTCGACGCGCCGTGCTCGGCCACCGGCGTGATCCGCCGCCATCCGGACATCAAGCTGACCCGTCAGCCGGACGACATCGCTGCCCTCGCGCAACTGCAAGGCGAGCTGCTCGACGCCCTGTGGAAAACCCTCGAAGTCGGCGGCATCCTGCTCTACGCCACTTGCTCGACCTTGCCGACCGAGAACACCGAAGTCATTGCCGCGTTCCTTGAGCGTACGCCCGGTGCCCGCGAACTCGACCTGGCCACCACGGCCGGGATCAAACAGCCCCATGGTCGCCAATTGCTGGCCCAGCAGGGCGGGCATGACGGGTTCTACTACGCCAAGCTGATCAAGATCGCTGCCGCGCGCGGCTAAACGGATTCAACGGAGTGACTGGATGAAAATCATCATCCTCGGTGCGGGACAGGTCGGCGGTTCGCTGGCTGAACACCTGGCGAGCGAAGCCAACGACATCACCGTGGTCGACACCGATGGCGAACGCCTGCGCGACCTCGGCGACCGTCTCGACATCCGCACCATTCAGGGCCGCGGCTCGCTGCCGTCGGTGCTGCGTCAGGCCGGCGCCGACGATGCCGATATGCTGGTGGCGGTGACCAACAGCGACGAGACCAACATGGTCGCCTGCCAGGTCGCGCACACCCTGTTCCACACCCCGACCAAAATCGCCCGGGTGCGCGAAGCGTCTTATCTGAACCGCGAAGAACAGCTGTTCCAGAACGAAGCGATTCCGGTCGACGTGCTGATCAGCCCCGAGCAGGTGGTGACCAACTACATCAAGCGCCTGATCCAGCATCCGGGCGCGCTGCAAGTGATCGACTTCGCCGAAGGCCAGGCGCAGCTTGTCGCAGTGCGCGCCTATTACGGCGGGCCGCTGGTGGGTCAGCAATTGCGCCAGTTGCGCGAGCACATGCCGAATGTCGAGACGCGTGTCGCGGCGATTTTCCGCCGCGACCGGCCGATCCTGCCGCAGGGCGATACGGTGATCGAGGCCGATGACGAAGTCTTCTTCATCGCCGCCCGTGAGAATATTCGCGCGGTGATGAGCGAAATGCGCCGTCTCGACGAAACCTACAAGCGCATCGTGATTGCCGGTGGCGGGCAGATCGGCGAGCGCCTGGCCGAGGCCATCGAGAGCCGCTACCAGGTGAAAATCATCGAGATGAGCCCGGCGCGCTGCCGCTATCTCTCCGACACCCTCGACAGCACCGTGGTGCTGCAGGGCAGCGCGTCGGACCGTGATCTGCTGCTGGAAGAGAACATTGCCGACGCCGACATCTTCCTCGCCCTGACCAACGATGACGAAGCCAACATCATGTCGTCGCTGCTGGCCAAACGGCTGGGGGCGAAGAAGGTGATGACGATCATCAACAACCCGGCTTACGTCGACCTGATCCAAGGCGGCGACATCGACATCGCTATCAGCCCGCAACTGGCGACCATCGGCACCTTGCTGGCTCACGTACGGCGGGGCGATATCGTCAGCGTGCACTCATTGCGCCGGGGCGCGGCGGAAGCCATCGAGGCGATTGCCCACGGGGATGCGAAGTCGAGCAAGGTCATCGGCCGGCCGATCGACAAAATCGGCTTGCCACCGGGCAGCACGATTGGCGCGATCATCCGCAACGAAGAAGTGATCATCGCCCACGACGATACGGTGATCGAAACCGGCGACCATGTGATTCTGTTCCTTGTGGATAAAAAGCATATTCGCGATGTGGAGAAGCTGTTTCATGTGGGTTTGAGCTTCTTCTGATCCAGAAATATCGACGGTTGTAATGGCCTCTTCGCGAGCAAGCCCGCTCCCACAGGGGGAATGCATTCCAAATGTGGGAGCGGGCTTGCTCGCGAAAGCGGTGTAACTGACACCGATCTACGCCTGACACTCCACAGAAAAGGACTGCATCAATGCTCGAATCCCTGGAAAAAATGCTCGCCAAGGGTGTGGATAACTCATTGCTGCGCTTTGGCCTGGGCAAGGGTTATCTGGATTTGGGAGAGAACGCCAAGGCAGCCGAGCATTTCCAGCGCTGTGTCGGTTTCGACCCGAAGTACTCGGCGGCGTGGAAGCTATTGGGCAAAGCGCAACTCGCACTCGGCGATCACGCGGCCGCACGGCAGGCGTGGGAACAAGGTCTGGAAGCCGCCCGCGCCCATGGCGACAAGCAGGCCGAGAAGGAAATGACGGTGTTTCTGAAGAAGCTCGACCGCCAGGCGCAATAATTTAGAGATAACGCAGGCCGATGCCCTCGGCATCCACCGTCACCACTTCCATTCGCACCCGCGGCGCGCCTGTGGGTAAATCCTGCACCTGGCCATAAACCACCGCACCCTTGGGCAATGACGCCAGGCGCGGATGCTGCACATACACGCCGGTGGCCGACAGATTGCGCGTCTGCCCGAGGCATTCGCCGAAGCTGTCGTGGGTGATCTTGATGCGGAAGGATTTGCGTTGTTCGGACATCTTTATGCGCCCTTGAATGAACGGGTTGTGGATAACCTCAAGCAAGATCAAAAGATCACAGCCTTCGGCGTTCCTACAGGTTATCCACAGAGTGTGCCAACTTGTTCAGTACCAGCGCGCTTCGCCCGGCGGACGTTTCTTGAAGCGCTTCATGCTCCACATGTATTGGCTTGGATACGCGGCAACGTAGCGTTCAACGACTTTGCTCATCGCTGCGCAGGATTCCTCGGTATCGGTGCTGTACATGGCCTCGGGCGCCGCTTCGAGGATCACTTTGTAGCCGGAGCCGTCCGGCAGGCGCAGGGCGTGCAGGAACACGCCGACCGCTTTGCCGCCGGCGAGCATGTTCGGCACGAATTTACTGGTCAGCGCCTGGGTGGCGAAGAACGGTACGAAGATCCCCGCGGATTCGGCCGGTTCCGGGTCAGCCGGAATGCCCACTGCACCACCTTTGCGCACTTCCTTGATAACGCTGAGGATGCCTTCCTTGGTGGAGGCAGCGACCTTGTTGCCCAGCTGCACGCGTTGCTTGCGCAGTAATTCATCCACAGCCTTGAGCTTTGGCGGGCGGTAGAAAATGATCGGTTTGCACTGGCTGCAATAGAAGTGGTTGAGCACTTCCCAGTTGCCCAGGTGGCTGGTGATGCCGACCACGCCTTTGCCCGAGGCCAGCGCATCCTTGAGGATGTCGAGGCCTTCGACTTCGCGCACCAGATCGATGGAACGCTGGGCCGGCCAGATCCAGGCGCAGGCACTTTCGGTCAGGGACTTGCCGATGTCTTTGAGGCTCTGGCCGACCAGGCGCTCGCGCTCGGCCGAGTCCATTTGTGGAAAACATTTGGCGAGGTTGATCCGCACCACGTCGCGGGAACGGTTGGGGGTTTTCCACATGATCCAGCCGATCGCCGAACCCACGGCCTGCACGGCCCGCCATGGCAGCAGGGCAAACAGCCGCAGAGCGCCTACCAGCAAGGCGCCTTTAAACTTTTCCACAGGTCACTCCTGATTTTCTGCTGTGCGCGAGGCGGCCATTCTAACCGCCGTTGACCAGCTGCGCGTAGCGGTCGCAGTCCTGAGTGTGATCCATGACCATGCCCGAAGCCTGCATCAGTGCGTAGCAAATGGTTGGGCCAACGAAGGTGAAGCCGGCCTTTTTCAGGGCTTTGCTCATCGCCAGCGCTTCGGGGGTGATCGCCGGGACTTCGCTGCGATCCTTGAAATGATTGATGATCGGTCGATCGCCGACGAACGACCAGAGGAAGGCCACCGGATCCTCCAGCGCCAGCCAGGCCTGGGCATTGCGTCGGGCGGCATTGAGTTTGAGGCGGTTGCGGATGATCCCCGGATCGAGCATCAGTTCATCGATCTCGGCGTCGCTCATCTGCGCCACGCGCTGCACGTCGAAGCCGTACAACACCTCGCGGTAGCGCTCGCGTTTACGCAGCACGGTGATCCACGACAGCCCGGCCTGGAACCCTTCGAGCAAAAGCAACTCGAACAAACCCTGCGCATCGCGTAGCGGCGTGCCCCACTCCTGATCGTGATAAGCCATGTACAGCGGATCTTCGGTACACCAAAAGCAGCGTGGCATAAGGCTCCAGGGGGCGTGCGCAGCAACGAATCGGGTATACTCCCGCTCTTTAAATCGCAGCCCAAGAAACAGGTGAATTTCGTGAGCCAGCCTACGCCAGCCGTGCGTACCTTCCAAGACTTGATCCTCGCGCTCCAGCAATACTGGGCCGAGCAAGGTTGTGTGGTACTTCAGCCCTACGATATGGAAGTAGGCGCCGGCACTTTCCACACCGCGACCTTCCTGCGCGCCATCGGCCCGGAAACCTGGAACGCCGCGTATGTGCAGCCAAGCCGTCGTCCGACTGACGGCCGCTACGGGGAAAACCCGAACCGTCTGCAGCACTACTATCAGTTCCAGGTCGTGCTGAAACCGAACCCGGACAACTTCCAGGAACTGTACCTGGGCTCGCTCAAGCATGTCGGCCTGGACCCGCTGGTCCACGACATCCGCTTCGTCGAAGACAACTGGGAATCGCCAACGCTGGGCGCCTGGGGTCTGGGCTGGGAAGTCTGGCTCAACGGCATGGAAGTGACCCAGTTCACTTATTTCCAGCAGGCCGGCGGCATCGAGTGCTACCCGGTCACCGGTGAAATCACCTACGGTCTGGAGCGTCTGGCCATGTACCTGCAGGGCGTGGATTCGGTCTACGACCTGGTCTGGGCTGACGGCCCGTTCGGCAAGGTGACCTACGGCGACGTGTTCCACCAGAACGAAGTGGAGCAGTCCACCTACAACTTCGAACACGCCAACGTCGACAAACTGTTCGAACTGTTCGATTTCTATGAAAGCGAAGCCAAGCGCCTGATCGAACTCGACCAGCCGCTGCCGTTGCCAAGCTACGAAATGGTCCTGAAGGCCTCGCACACCTTCAACCTGCTGGACGCGCGCCGGGCGATCTCGGTGACCGCGCGTCAGCAATACATCCTGCGCGTACGCACCCTGGCGCGTTCCGTTGCGCAAGCCTACCTGCTGGCCCGCGCCAAGCTGGGCTTCCCGATGGCGACCCCGGACCTGCGTGACGAAGTACTGGCCAAGCTGGAGGCTGCACAATGAGTGCTCAAGATTTTCTGGTTGAACTGGGCACCGAAGAACTGCCGCCAAAAGCCCTGAACACCCTGGCTGAAGCGTTCCTCGCCGGTATCGACAAGGGCCTGCAAGCTGCCGGCCTGAGCTACGAAAGCAAAACCGTCTACGCCGCACCGCGTCGTCTGGCGGTGCTGATCACGGCGCTGGCGACCCAGCAACCGGATCGCAGCATCAACCTGGATGGCCCGCCACGTCAGGCCGCCTTCGACGCTGAAGGCAACCCGACTCAGGCAGCCCTGGGCTTCGCCAAGAAGTGCGGCGTCGAGCTGAGCGAAATCGACCAGAGCGGCCCGAAACTGCGTTACAGCCAGAACATCGCCGGCAAGCCAACCGCAAGCCTGCTGCCGACCATCGTCGAAGATTCGCTGAACGACCTGCCGATCCCGAAACGCATGCGTTGGGGTGCGCGCAAGGAAGAGTTCGTGCGTCCGACCCAGTGGCTGGTGATGCTGCTCGGTGACCAGGTCATCGACTGCACCATCCTCGCGCAGAAGGCTGGCCGCGACTCCCGTGGTCACCGTTTCCATCACCCGGAAAGCGTGCGCATCGGTTCGCCGTCGAGCTACTTGGCCGACCTGCGTGCCGCCTACGTGCTGGCCGATGCCAACGAGCGTCGCGAGATCATCAGCAAGCGCACCGAAGAACTGGCGACCCGTCAGGAAGGCACCGCGATCGTGCCGCCGGCGCTGCTCGATGAAGTGACCGCGCTGGTCGAATGGCCGGTGCCGCTGGTGTGCTCGTTCGAGGAGCGCTTCCTCGACGTGCCGCAGGAAGCACTGATCACCACCATGCAGGACAACCAGAAGTACTTCTGCCTGCTGGATGCCGACGGCAAGTTGCTGCCACGGTTCATCACCGTCGCCAACATCGAAAGCAAAGATCCACAGCAGATCATCGCCGGTAACGAGAAAGTGGTTCGCCCACGCCTGACCGACGCCGAGTTCTTCTTCAAGCAAGACAAGAAGCAGAAACTCGAAGCCTTCAATGATCGCCTGAAGAACGTGGTGTTCCAGGAAAAACTCGGCAGCGTCTACGACAAGGCCGAGCGCGTTTCGAAACTGGCGGCCTACATTGCCGCGCGAATCGGCGGCAACGCTTCCTGGGCGGCCCGTGCCGGCCTGCTGTCGAAGTGCGACCTGGCCACCGAAATGGTCGGCGAGTTCCCGGAGATGCAAGGTGTCGCCGGTTACTACTACGCGCTCAATGACGGCGAGCCGGAAGATGTCGCGCTGGCGCTGAACGAGCAGTACATGCCACGCGGTGCCGGTGCTGAACTGCCGGCGACCTTGACCGGTGCCGCTGTAGCGATCGCCGACAAGCTCGACACCCTGGTCGGCATCTTCGGTATCGGCATGCTGCCGACCGGCAGCAAAGACCCGTATGCCCTGCGCCGTGCGGCCCTCGGCGTGCTGCGCATCCTGATCGAGAAACAACTGGATCTGGACCTGAACGACGCCGTGGCTTTCGCCGTGGCTGCGTTCGGTACCAAGGTCAAGGCTGCCGGTCTGAACGACGCGGTGCTGGAATTCATCTTCGACCGTCTGCGTGCGCGTTACGAAGACGAAGGCGTCGATGTCGCCACTTACCTGTCGGTACGTGCCCTGAAGCCGGGTTCGGCGCTGGACTTCGACCAGCGTGTGCAAGCGGTTCAGGCCTTCCGCAAACTGCCGGAAGCGGCAGCGCTGGCGGCGGTCAACAAGCGTGTATCGAACCTGTTGAGCAAGGTTGAAGGCTCGGTGCCGACCGTGGTCGAGGCCAAGTACTTCGACAACGCCAACGAGTTCTCGCTGTACTCGGCGATTCAGCAAGCGGATCAGGCGGTGCAGCCAATGGCCGCAGCGCGTCAGTACAACGAATCGCTGGCGCGTCTGGCGGCATTGCGCGAGCCGGTGGATGCGTTCTTCGACGCGGTGATGGTCAATGCCGAAGACGCCAAGGTCCGGGCCAACCGCTACGCGCTGCTCGCGCGTCTGCGTGGTCTGTTCCTCGGGGTTGCCGACATTTCGCTGCTGGGTTGAGGGATTGCTGTTGAAACTGCTGATTCTCGATCGGGATGGAGTGATCAATTACGACTCCGACGCTTACATCAAGTCGGTGGAGGAGTGGATTCCACTGCCCGGCTCGATCGAGGCGATTGCGCAGTTGAGCAAGGCCGGCTGGACGGTGGCGGTCGCTACCAACCAGTCGGGCATTGCTCGCGGCTATTACGACCTTGCCACCCTCGACGCCATGCACGCGCGCCTGCGCACGCTCGTGGCAGAGCAGGGCGGTGAAGTCGGGCTGATCGTGTACTGCCCGCATGGTCCGGACGAGGGTTGCGATTGCCGCAAGCCGAAGCCGGGGATGTTGCAAACCATCGCGGCGCATTACAACGTGGCGCTGACGAATGTCTGGTTCGTCGGCGACAGCCTTGGTGACCTGGAGGCCGCCAAAGCCGTCGATTCACAGCCCGTTTTGGTAAAGACCGGGAAAGGCGAAAAAACTCTGGGCAAGACCCTTCCGGTCGGCACCCTGATTTTTGACGATCTGGCGGCGATTGCCGCAGAACTTATCCACAACTAGAGTGCTTCTGAAGTTCCTGACCAGGGATTGATCGGGAGTGCGCTTGAACAGTCGGGCATCGCCCGTAACGGTAAACGTCGCCATGTCGATACTGCAGGCCATCAGAATTTTTCTCTTTTACCTGCTGCTGGGCACTACTGCCTTGCTGTGGTGCAGCCTGAGCTTTTTTATCGCGCCCTTTCTGCCGTTCAAGGCGCGTTATCGTTTCATCAACGTGTACTGGTGCCGTTGCGCCTTGTGGTTGACCAAGGTGTTTCTCGGCATTCGTTACGAGATCAAAGGTGCGGAAAACGTGCCGGATCGGCCCTGCGTGATTCAGTCGAACCACCAGAGCACCTGGGAGACGTTCTTTCTCTCTGCTTATTTCTCGCCCTTGAGCCAGGTGCTCAAGCGCGAATTGCTCTACGTGCCGTTCTTCGGCTGGGCCATGGCCATGCTGCGGCCGATCGCGATTGACCGCGACAACCCGAAAGCGGCGCTCAAACAAGTCGCGGCCAAGGGCGATGAACTGCTCAAGGACAACGTCTGGGTATTGATCTTCCCTGAGGGCACCCGCGTTCCTTACGGCACCGTCGGCAAGTTCTCGCGCAGTGGCAGCGCGTTAGCGGTAAATGCGGCGCTTCCGGTGCTGCCGATTGCACACAATGCCGGCAAATTCTGGCCGAAAATCGGCTGGGGCAAGACGCCGGGCGTGATCACCGTGGTTATCGGTGAGCCGATGTATGCCGAAGGCACTGGTCCGCGCGCCATCGCCGAGCTGAACGACCGGGTACAGGCCTGGAACGAACAGACCCAGCGCGAAATGGGTTCGCTGCCACCAGCACCGCAGGCGCCTGCCGCGAATGATCAGGTGGCTGTCTGAGATTTTGTGGATAACCTGTGTACGGTTTTGTTGAAAAAGCCTGAATATTGAAAGTAACCGATTGATTTACTTATATATTTCTCAAGCTCATAAAACACCGTAAAAGGTGCATAAGTTTTTTTCGGAAGTAAAAAAACCGGCTGATATAGCCGGTTTTTTTGAGCCTGTTCACTCGCAGATCAGCGGTAACTGCAGCCGGAACGTGGTGCCTTGATCGACGATACTGTGGCACTCGATGTTACCGCCATGATGGTCGACTACTGCCTTGACCATCGACAGCCCCAACCCAACGCCATCAATCCCCTGCGCCGACGAAAAGCGCCGGTACTGGGTGAACAGATCCGGCAGCTCCTCGGCGGCAATGCCTTTGCCCTGATCGGTCAATTCACAGCATAGCCACTCACCCTGGCAACTGACGTTCAACTTGATCGTGGTACCGACCGGGCTGTACTTGATGGCGTTCTCCAGCAGGTTGAACAAGGCGCGGGTCAGCAGGCCCTGGTCAGCGTTGATCAGACGCTCTTGGGATTGTTCGTCCATCGTGTGCAGCAGTTTGATGCTTTTCTGCTGAGCAATGGGCAGCGCCTGATCCAGCACGTCCAGCACCAGCATCGCGAACAGACTGGGCTGGAACTGATAAGCCTCGGATTCGGCCCGCGCCAGCAGAACGAAACCGTCAGTCAGATCGAGCGCCCGGCGTACCTGGCGCTCGATCTGCTCGAACAGCGGTGAATCCGCGCCGGCTTGATGGCGATGTACATCGAGCAGGGCCAAAATCGCCGAATGCGGGGCGCGCAGATCGTGGGAAAGGAACCGCAGCAAGACCCCACGCTGTTCTTCTGCGGCGCGTTCGGCGCTCAGATCGGTGAGGCTCAGCAGCCAGCCGATGGGAGTATCGCCATCCACCGGCAGCAAAGCCGCCCGTTCCAGACGCAAACTGCGTTCCTTGTGATCGCGAAACTCCAGCAGCGTCAGGTCCGACAGCGCCGGGCGTGGTTCTGTGGACAATTCCGGATAACCGAGGCGGGCCAGTTGCTCGAGAACATAGTCACCGACCAGCGGGTCATCGAACAATACCCGGGCCTTGCGGTTTCCCAGCAGAATCTGCCCCTTGGGATCGCTGATCAGCGTCGCCACCGGCAGGTATTCCAGACCGTCGGCAATGAAACGCCGGGTATCGCGGGTGCGGCTCATGGCTTGCTCCAGTGCCATGATCTGGCCCTGCAGCTGATCAGCGCTGGTGAATTGCGCACGGCGCCGCTCGGGAAATACTTTCGGCTCGCGGTCCAGTCGGGCCAGCTCCCAGCCAAAATACGTCAGCACCACACTCAGGCGCCGCCAGTTCCAGATCAGGTAGCCGAACAACATGCCCAGCGCCGCTGGAGTCGGGGACCACCAGTGTCGAACTTCCGCCAGCCCGGCGCTAGCCAGCAGCACACAAGTCACACCGCACGATGTCACCCAGATCGCCCAGCGCGGGCGCCACAGCAACAATCCGAGTACGCAGGCTACCAGCCCTACCGAAAGCAACGCGCTCCACATCGGTACCACGTCGTGCAGATTGATCTGCGCGCGATACGACAACAAGGCAGTCAGCGGCAACAGCACTAGACTTATCCACAACCAATCACGCACCAGCCGTCGAAACAGACGCTGGACCTGACTTGGCTCGCGGCTTTCACGCCGACGCGGGCTATTCATGACAAACAGGGCAGGGGACAGTGAATGGTTTCATGGGCCACAGGTCTGAGGATGTAGATCCGAAGAATCATAGCGGACGTCGACCGATGGTGGACTGCTTACTTTTACTGCACAGGCCGAGCCTTCAGGGTTGCCGGCCACTGCTCAAGCAACAAGGAACCCACGCGTATGCGCGTTGCGATACTGGACGATGAACCCGCCGAACTGCGTCGGGTCGAGCAAACCCTGCAGCAGATGGCTGCGGAGGGAGACCAGCCTTGGTCGTTGCACAGCTTTGAACGGGGCGAGGACCTGTTGCGCCAATTGCGGCGGGACACCTTCGACCTGCTGATCCTCGACTGGCAACTGCCCGACCTGTCCGGCCTGGCGCTGCTGCGCTGGACCCGCGAACACATGGAGGCGCCGCCCGCCGCGATCATGCTGACCAGCCGCGACGGCGAAAGCGATATCGTCCAGGCGCTGAACGCCGGTGCCGACGATTACGTCAGCAAACCGTTCCGCCCCAACGAGCTGAAAGCCCGAGTCGCCGCTGTACTGCGCCGGCACAGCCAGCAACGCAGTAGCGCTGCCGAAGTCCTGAGTTTCAATGACCTGACCTTCGACGATGCCGAACTGAGCGTCACCCGCGAGGGCAAGGCAGTGGTCATGACGGAGCGTGAATACCGCCTGGCGCGCTGCCTGTTCAGTAACCTGGGTCGGCCATTGTCGCGGGAGTACCTGTACGAACGCTTCTGGCCCCACGAAGAAGTCGCTTCGTCACGGCCGCTGGATACGCACATTTATCGCCTGCGCAACAAGCTGGGACTGACGGCGGATCGCGGTTGGCAGTTGCTGACGATTTATGGGTATGGGTATCGGTTGGAGAGTGTGACGGTTGCATCCGAGTAAAAACAAAAGATCGCAGCCTGCGGCAGCTCCTACCGGTAATCCATGTGGAGCTGCCGTAGGCTGCGATCTTTTGATCTGTCAATAAAAAGGCCAACGCATGAGCGTTGGCCTTTTTGTTTGCCGCCGGCCGGGATCAGAAATCCAGGTTCGAAACCGCCAGCGCATTGCTCTCGATGAAGTCACGGCGAGGTTCGACCGCATCACCCATCAGGGTGTTGAAGATCTGGTCTGCGCCAATGGCGTCTTCGATGGTGACTTTCAGCATGCGGCGCACGCTTGGGTCCATGGTGGTTTCCCACAGCTGATCCGGGTTCATTTCACCCAGACCTTTGTAGCGCTGGATGGTGTGGCGCTTGGTGCTTTCGGCCATCAGCCAGTCGAGGGCTTCCTTGAACTCGGTGACCGCTTTCTTGCGCTCGCCACGCTGGATGTACGCGCCTTCGTCAAGCAGGGTGCTCAGTTGAGCGCCGAGGGTGACGACGGTCTTGTAGTCGTTGCTGCCGAAGAAGTCGCGGTTGAAGGTGACGTAGTTCGACAGGCCGTGGGAGATCAGCTCGACCTCTGGCAGCCAAACGCCACGTTCACGATCTTCACGCAGGCTGGCCTTGTAGACCAGGCCCGACTTCTCGACGGTGCGCAGACGCACTTCGTACTGAGCCAGCCAGTCCTGCATCTTGGCGTGGTCGCCGAGCATTTCCAGGCTCACGGCCGGCAGGTAGATGAAGTGTTCGGTCAGTTCCTGCGGGTACAGGCGCGACAGACGCTTGAGGGTCTTCATCACCATGCGGAAGTCGTTCACCAGACGCTCGAGCGCTTCACCGGAAATGCCCGGAGCCTCTTCGTTCAGGTGCAGGCTCGCATCTTCCAGAGCCGACTGCGTCATGTACTCTTCCATGGCGTCGTCGTCTTTGATGTATTGCTCTTGCTTGCCTTTCTTGACCTTGTACAGCGGCGGCTGGGCGATGTAGATGTAGCCGCGCTCGATCAGCTCCGGCAACTGACGGAAGAAGAAGGTCAGCAGCAGGGTACGGATGTGCGAACCGTCGACGTCAGCATCGGTCATGATGATGATGTTGTGATAGCGCAGCTTGTCGATGTTGTACTCTTCGCGACCGATACCGCAGCCGAGTGCAGTGATCAGCGTGCCCACTTCCTGGGACGAGATCATCTTGTCGAAGCGTGCTTTCTCGACGTTGAGGATCTTGCCCTTCAGCGGCAGGATCGCCTGGGTCTTGCGGTTACGTCCCTGCTTGGCAGAGCCGCCCGCGGAGTCACCTTCCACGAGGTACAGTTCGGACAGCGCAGGATCTTTTTCCTGGCAGTCAGCGAGCTTGCCCGGCAGACCGGCGATGTCCAGCGCGCCTTTGCGGCGGGTCATCTCACGGGCCTTGCGCGCCGCTTCACGGGCACGGGCCGCGTCGATCATCTTGCCGACGACCAGCTTGGCTTCGTTCGGGTTTTCCAGCAGGAAGTCGGAGAAGTACTTGCCCATCTCCTGCTCGACCGCGGTCTTCACTTCGGAAGACACCAGCTTGTCTTTGGTCTGCGAGCTGAACTTCGGATCCGGCACTTTTACCGAGATGATCGCGGTCAGGCCTTCACGGGCATCGTCACCGGTGGTCGCGACTTTGTGCTTCTTCGCCAGACCTTCCTGCTCGATATAGTTGTTCAGGTTACGCGTCAGTGCGGAACGGAAACCCACCAGGTGAGTACCGCCGTCGCGCTGCGGAATGTTGTTGGTGAAGCACAACAGGTTCTCGTTGAAGCTGTCGTTCCATTGCAGGGCGATTTCTACGCCGATGCCGTCTTCACGCTGGATGTTGAAGTGGAACACCTGGTTGACCGCAGTCTTGTTGGTGTTCAGGTATTCAACGAACGCACGCAGGCCGCCTTCGTACTTGAACAGCTCTTCCTTGCCGCTGCGCTCGTCCTTGAGGACGATGCCGACACCGGAGTTGAGGAACGATAGTTCACGAATGCGCTTGGCCAGAATGTCCCAGCTGAAGTGAATGTTCTTGAAGGTTTCGCTGGAAGCCTTGAAGTGGATCTGGGTACCGGTGGTTTCGCTGTCGCCAACGATCGCCATCGGCGCCTGAGGTACACCGTGGACGTAGGTCTGTTCCCAGATCTTGCCGCTGCGGCGTACGGTCAATACCAGCTCTTCGGACAGGGCGTTTACGACCGACACACCTACACCGTGCAGACCGCCGGATACCTTGTAGGAGTTGTCGTCGAACTTACCGCCAGCGTGGAGGACGGTCATGATGACCTCGGCGGCGGAAACGCCTTCCTCTTTGTGCACGTCTACCGGGATGCCACGGCCGTTGTCTTTGACGGTGATGGACTCATCCGGGTGGATGATGATGCTGATGTCGTCGCAGTGGCCGGCGAGGGCTTCGTCGATCGAGTTGTCGACCACCTCGAACACCATGTGGTGCAGACCGCTGCCATCGTCGGTGTCACCAATGTACATACCGGGACGTTTGCGTACGGCATCCAGGCCTTTCAGCACTTTAATGCTCGTTGAGTCGTACGTATTTTCTTCGCTCAATGCCTTCACTCCCGATGGTCGTGGGTCTGGGTGATACGGCCCTGTTCCACGTGGAACAGAGCGACTGGCGTTTCCGTCTGCCAGCCTTCCCTCAATAATTCGTGATCTACACAGGTGATGAAAACCTGGCAGCGTAAGTCTTCCAGCAAGCGGCACAGCGCGCGACGGTGGCTTTCGTCCAGCTCGGACGGCAAGTCATCCACCAGATAAATACACTGGCCGCGTCGGGCCTGGCTCACCAGATGCCCCTGGGCAATTCGCAGGGCGCAGACCACCAGCTTCTGCTGACCCCGGGACAAGATGTCCGCGGCATTGTGTGCGCCCAATCTAAGGCGCAAGTCAGCGCGTTGCGGTCCGGCCTGGGTATGACCCATTTGCTGGTCCCGTTGCACGGAGCCAGCCAGTACGGCACTCAATTCCCGGTCCTTGTCCCAGCCTCGGTAATAGCTGAGCGTCAAACCTTCAAGCTCAACCAGTTCGCTCAAGGTTTGTTCAAAGACTGGTTTCAAGGCTTTGATGTAAGCGCGGCGGTATTCATCGATTTCAGCGCTGGCCTGGCACAGCTCCCTGTCCCAAACCGCTTGCGAAACGGCGTCAAGTGTACCATGCCGCAGCCAGGAGTTTCTCTGGCGCAAGGCCTTCTGCAAACGCTGCCAGGTCGCCATGAAACGCGGTTCGACGTGGAACACGCCCCAATCGAGAAACTGCCGGCGAATCTTCGGCGCACCTTCGAGCAGGCGGAAGCTGTCGGGGTTGATCAGTTGCAATGGCAGGATCTCGGCCAGTTGCGCGGCACTGCGAGCGTTCTGCCCGTCGATGCGGATCTGGAACTCGCCCTGACGGTCGCGAGATATCCCCAACGCACTGTGGCCACCCTCGGCCAGTTCGACCTGACCGAACACCGTGCAGGCGAGTTGCTCGTACTGGATGACCGGCAACAGCCGCGTGCTACGAAACGAACGGGCAAGCCCCAGCAGATGAATGGCTTCCAGAACACTGGTTTTGCCGCTGCCGTTGGCGCCGTAAAGAATGTTGATGCGGGGGGAGGGGGAGAAGGTCACCGGGTGCAGATTGCGCACCGCGGTGACCGAAACACGACTTAAGGACATCCAGGATCAGCTGATTACAGACGCATCGGCATGACAACATAAGCCGAGTCGTCATTGTCGGACTCTTGCACCAGCGCACTGCTGTTGGAGTCGGACAGGATCAGGCGAACCTGTTCGGTGGTCATCACGCCCAGCACGTCGAGCAGGTAGCTCACGTTGAAGCCGATTTCCAGCGAACCGCCGTTGTATTCAACGCCCACTTCTTCTTCCGCTTCTTCCTGCTCCGGGTTGTTGGCCTGGATCTTCAACTGACCGTTGGCCAGTTGCAGACGGATGCCGCGGTATTTCTCGTTAGACAGAATCGCAGTACGGCTGAACGCTTCACGCAGGGCCTGACGATCGCCCAGTACCAGCTTGTCACCACCCTTCGGCAGAACGCGCTCATAGTCCGGGAACTTGCCGTCGACCAGCTTCGAGGTGAAGGTGAATTCGCCGGTGGTGGCGCGGATGTGGTGTTGACCCAGAACGATGCTGACGTTGCCATCCGGTTCGGTGAGCAGACGCGCCAGTTCCAGAATGCCTTTGCGTGGCACGATCACCTGGTGACGATCCGGCTGACCGATATCGGCCTGCATCGAGCACATGGCCAGACGGTGACCGTCGGTTGCCACGGCGCGGATCACACCGGCCGAGACTTCCAGCAGCATGCCGTTGAGGTAGTAGCGCACGTCCTGCTGGGCCATGGCGAAGCTGGTGCGTTCGATCAGGCGACGCAGTTTGCTCTGCTCCAGGCTGCAGGTCAGCGAACCCGGGCCTTCTTCAACCGTCGGGAAATCATTGGCGGGCAGGGTCGACAGGGTGAAACGGCTACGGCCGGCCTTCACGACCAGCTTCTGCTCGTCGACCTTGATGTCGATCAGCGCGTCGTTGGGCAGGCTCTTGCAGATGTCCATCAGCTTGCGCGCAGGCACGGTGATGGAGCCGGTTTCAGCCGGCTCTTCGAGTTGCACGCGACCGACCAGCTCGACTTCCAGATCGGTACCGGTCAGCGACAGTTGCTGGCCATCGACGACCAACAGCACGTTGGACAGTACCGGCAAGGTCTGTCGGCGCTCGACGACGCCTGCGACCAGTTGCAGGGGTTTCAACAGGGCTTCGCGTTGAATGGTGAAATGCATGGTCTAGTCCCTTGCCTTAATAAGCTGCGCTGGAGTTCATCAAGTGGTCAGTGTACGCAGCAGGTTCTTGTAGTCCTCGCGGATGTCCGCGTCGGATTCCTTAAGTTCGTTGATCTTGCGGCAGGCGTGCAACACCGTCGTGTGGTCGCGACCACCAAACACATCGCCGATTTCCGGCAGGCTGTGGTTGGTCAGTTCCTTGGACAATGCCATGGCCACCTGACGCGGGCGTGCCACCGAGCGCGAACGGCGCTTGGACAGCAGGTCGGAAATCTTGATCTTGTAGTACTCGGCGACAGTGCGCTGAATGTTATCCACAGAGACCAGTTTGTCCTGCAGTGCCAACAAGTCTTTCAGGGATTCGCGGATCAACTCGATGGTGATGTCGCGGCCCATGAAGTGCGAGTGGGCGATCACGCGTTTCAGCGCGCCTTCCAGCTCACGGACGTTGGAACGAATTCGTTGGGCGATGAAGAACGCCGCATCGTGAGGCAACTCGACTTTGGCCTGGTCGGCCTTCTTCATCAAGATCGCCACACGGGTTTCCAGCTCCGGCGGCTCGACGGCAACCGTCAGGCCCCAACCGAAGCGGGATTTGAGGCGCTCTTCAAGGCCTTCAATTTCTTTCGGGTAGCGGTCACTGGTAAGAATGACCTGCTGGCCACCTTCAAGCAGGGCGTTGAAGGTGTGGAAAAACTCTTCCTGGGAACGCTCTTTACGGGCGAAGAACTGAATATCGTCGATCAGCAGAGCGTCCACCGAACGATAGAAACGCTTGAACTCGTTGATCGCGTTCAGTTGCAGCGCCTTGACCATGTCGGCCACGAAGCGCTCGGAATGCAGGTACACAACCTTGGCATTCGGGTTCTTCTTTAATAAATGGTTACCCACTGCGTGCATCAAGTGAGTTTTACCCAGGCCGACGCCGCCATAAAGGAACAGCGGGTTGTAACCGTGCTTGGGATTGTCCGCCACCTGCCAGGCTGCCGCGCGGGCGAGCTGGTTGGACTTGCCTTCGACGAAGTTCTCGAAGGTGAAGGTGCGGTTCAGGTAACTGGTGTGCTTGAGCGCGCCTTCGACCTGAACGGTGCGCTGTTCGGCGCGAACCGGGGCCTGTTGCGAGGCCGCACCGGCCATCGGGTCAAAGCTGTCGCGGGACGGCTCTTCACTGACTTCCTCGGTTTTCTGCGTCGAGCGCTTGGCCGGAGCTGCACTTGGAGCGGGTGCTGGCGCACTGGCCGGCACGGTATTGGCCTGAGCCTGGGACACCTGCGCAGCGGCCAACGGCGCGTTCGGCGCGGCACGCGGTGCCGAGCTGCGTTTGCTGCCTATTAATAAGGAAAGCGCTGGCGCCATGCCGTTGCCGTGCTCATCCAGCAGTTCAAGGACGCGACCGAGGTACTTTTCGTTGACCCAGTCCAGCACAAAACGGTTCGGTGCGTAGACGCGCAACTCGTCGCCTTCGGCTTCGACCTGTAGTGGACGGATCCAGGTGTTGAATTGTTGGGCAGGCAGCTCCTCGCGCAAAAGCTCCACGCACTGCTGCCAAAGTTCCACTGACACGGATATCCCCTAAGTTGAAAGCCGGTGAGGCAAAAACAAGCGGCCATTGTAGCGGCGAGCCGTCCACTTATCCACATGCAGGTTGTGTGGTGACCATGATTAATCAATGCGTTAACCGGTAAAAAGGCGACCAACGGTGTGTGCATAAGCTCTGTGGATAACCGCCTCTGAGGGCACTGGACAACTGGGGGTGGAACTCGGTGGATAACCAGCCTGTGGATAACAGGCCATTCCACACACAGGTTATCCGACAGCGCAGCACAGGCTGAACACGGTTTTCCACTGTAGTTGTCATTCTCTGTACATCCCGCTCTACAAGGGCTGAAGGTGGTTATCCACAGAAGACGGCTGCCCTAGCTTTTACAAGCTTTACAGAAAAGCTTTAAATAATTCCCTTCTTTATTTTTATGTCTGGCAAACAGGATTTCGCTTCCGGAAGCTCCAGAGATCTATTTATAAGGAAACGTTGGTTGGAAATTGACCTGAGGGCTTGCTTTCTCTAGAATCCCCGGTCTCTTAAAACGGGGGCCATTCCGGCCCGTTGTGGACGAACCAGGTAACACGACATGAAACGTACTTTCCAACCAAGCACTATCAAACGCGCTCGTACCCACGGTTTCCGTGCTCGCATGGCTACCAAGAACGGTCGCGCTGTCCTGTCGCGTCGTCGCGCCAAAGGTCGTGCGCGTCTGGCAGTTTGATAATCCGGTACTGGAGGTGAGTCAGGACTTCAGTCGGGAAAAGCGTCTGCTTACCCCCCGGCATTTCAAGGCAGTCTTTGACTCCCCTACCGGCAAGGTTCCGGGGAAAAATCTCCTGCTCCTTGCGCGCAACAACGATCTTGATCACCCCCGTCTCGGGCTGGTTATCGGGAAAAAGAGCGTAAAGCTCTCCGTTGAGCGCAATCGCCTCAAACGTCTGATGCGCGAATCGTTCCGTCTGCACCAGGATTCTCTGGTCGGCTGGGATATCGTTATCGTCGCGCGCAAAGGTTTGGGCGACGTAGAAAACCCCGAATTGATTCAGCATTTCGGCAAACTCTGGAAGCGTCTGGCCCGTAACAAGCCAGTTCCAGCAGTCAAAACCGAAACTGTAGGGGTAGACAGTCCAGATGCGTAAACTGGCACTCGTTCCGATCCAGTTTTATCGCTACGCCATTAGTCCTTTGATGGCCAGTCACTGTCGTTTCTACCCCAGTTGTTCTTGCTACGCGTATGAAGCCATCGAAAATCATGGCCTTCTGCGCGGTGGCTGGCTGGCCTTTCGTCGTTTAGGTCGCTGTCATCCGTGGAATCCCGGTGGTTATGACCCGGTTCCACCTATCCCTACCTCCCGTTCTTCTTCGATGGCCGAGTAATCATGGATATCAAACGCACGATCCTGATCGTCGCCCTGGCAATCGTGTCCTACGTTATGGTTCTTAAATGGAACCAGGACTATGGCCAGGCTGCCCTGCCGACTCAGAATGTTGCTTCCAGTACGACTGCATCCGGTTTGCCGGACACCGTTCCTGGCAATAACGCTTCCGCCAGTGACGATATTCCGCGTGCCGCAAGCGACACCAGCGCACCTGTGGAAACCCCGGTCGCTGCCAGCAAGGATCTGATCCAGGTCAAAACCGACGTGCTCGATCTGGCGATCGATCCCCAGGGCGGTGACGTTGCTCAACTGACTTTGCCACTGTATCCACGTCGTCAGGATCGTCCTGATGTACCGTTCCAGCTGTTCGACAACGGCGGCGAACGTACTTATCTGGCACAAAGCGGCCTGATCGGCACCAACGGTCCGGACGCAAGCCCGGCCGGTCGTCCGGTTTACGCCTCGGAGAAGAAAAGTTATCAACTGGCTGACGGTCAGGACCAACTGGTCGTCGACCTGAAGTTCAGCAAGGACGGCGTCAACTACATCAAGCGTTTCACCCTGAAACGCGGCCTGTATGACGTGACCGTGACCTACCTTGTGGATAACCAGAGCGCTCAGCCTTGGTCGGGTTCGATGTTCGCCCAACTGAAGCGCGACGCCAGTGCCGACCCTTCGTCGACCACTGCCACCGGCACCGCGACTTACCTGGGCGCTGCCCTGTGGACAAGTTCCGAGCCGTACAAGAAAGTGTCCATGAAAGACATGGACAAAGGTCAGCTCAAGGAAACCGTCACCGGTGGCTGGGTAGCCTGGCTGCAACACTACTTCGTGACTGCATGGGTTGCGCCGAAGGGCGAAAACAACATTGTTCAGACGCGTAAGGACAGCAAAGGCAACTACATCATCGGTTACACCGGTCCTTCGCTGACCGCTGCACCGGGTGCCAAAGTTGAAACCAGCGCCATTCTGTACGCCGGGCCGAAAAGCCAGGCCGTACTGAAACAGTTATCCCCAGGTCTGGAACTGACAGTCGACTACGGCATTCTGTGGTTCATCGCTCAGCCGATCTTCTGGTTGCTGCAACACATCCACGCGATCGTGGGTAACTGGGGCTGGTCGATCATCTTCCTGACCATGTTGATCAAAGGGATCTTCTTCCCGCTGTCGGCTGCCAGCTACAAATCCATGGCGCGCATGCGTGCCGTAGCACCGAAACTGGCTGCACTGAAAGAGCAACATGGCGATGACCGGCAGAAAATGTCGCAAGCCATGATGGAGCTGTACAAGAAAGAGAAGATCAATCCGCTGGGCGGCTGCTTGCCGATCCTCGTGCAGATGCCGGTTTTCCTTTCGCTGTACTGGGTTCTGCTGGAAAGCGTGGAAATGCGCCAGGCGCCGTTCATGCTGTGGATCACCGACCTGTCGATCAAGGATCCGTTCTTCATCCTGCCGATCATCATGGGCGCGACCATGTTCATTCAGCAGCGTCTGAACCCGACTCCACCGGATCCGATGCAGGCGAAGGTCATGAAAATGATGCCAATCATCTTCACCTTCTTCTTCCTGTGGTTCCCGGCTGGTCTGGTGCTGTACTGGGTTGTGAACAACTGCCTGTCGATTGCCCAACAGTGGTACATCACGCGTAAGATCGAAGCGGCGACGAAAAAAGCCGAGGCGTAACTTACTCTGTGGATAACACCACTCAAAACGCCCCCTAGTGGGGCGTTTTGCTATCTGCCACTTTTGTCTGGATTCCGGTTTATGAGCATACCTCGTGAAACCATCGCTGCTGTCGCCACCGCTCAAGGTCGCGGCGGTGTCGGCATCGTCCGTATTTCCGGACCGTTGGCCAGCGTTGCAGCCAAAGCCATCAGCGGCCGTGAACTAAACCCGCGTTACGCGCATTACGGTCCGTTTTTCAGTGCTGATCAGCAGGTGTTGGACGAAGGACTGGCCCTGTATTTCCCGGGACCAAACTCGTTCACTGGCGAAGATGTGCTGGAGTTGCAGGGGCACGGTGGCCCGATCGTCCTCGATATGCTGCTCAAGCGTTGCCTGGAACTGGGTTGCCGTCTGGCTCGCCCGGGTGAATTCAGCGAGCGCGCGTTCCTCAATGACAAACTCGACCTGGCTCAGGCCGAGGCGATCGCCGACCTGATCGAAGCCAGTTCTGCACAGGCTGCTCGCAATGCCTTGCGCTCCCTGCAGGGGGCGTTTTCCCAGCGTGTGCATAACCTCACCGAACAATTGATCGGCCTGCGCATCTACGTCGAAGCCGCCATCGACTTCCCGGAAGAGGAAATCGATTTCCTGGCCGACGGTCACGTACTGAGCATGCTCGACAAGGTACGTGAAGAGTTATCCACCGTGCTGCGTGAAGCCGGGCAGGGCGCGTTGTTGCGAGATGGCATGACGGTGGTGATCGCCGGTCGTCCAAATGCCGGCAAGTCCAGCCTGTTGAATGCCCTGGCTGGACGCGAAGCCGCGATCGTGACCGAAATTGCGGGCACCACCCGGGATATCCTGCGCGAACATATCCACATCGACGGCATGCCGTTGCACGTGGTTGACACCGCAGGGCTGCGCGATACCGACGATCAGGTGGAAAAAATAGGCGTCGAGCGTGCGTTGAAAGCGATCACTGAAGCGGATCGGGTGCTGCTGGTAGTCGATGCCACCGCACCGGAAGCTGCAGATCCGTTTGCTCTGTGGCCGGAATTTCTCGAAACCCGTCCGGATCCGGCGAAAGTCACCTTGATTCGCAACAAGGCTGACCTGACGGGTGAAGCGATCGCTCTGGAAGTCAGCGACGATGGCCACGTGACCATCAGCCTCAGCGCCAAATCCGCTGGCGAAGGGCTGGAATTGCTGCGCGAACACCTCAAGGCCTGCATGGGCTATGAGCAAACCTCGGAAAGCAGCTTCAGTGCCCGTCGCCGTCATCTGGAGGCTCTGCGCCATGCCAGTGCAGCGCTGGAACATGGTCGCGCACAGCTGACGTTGGCCGGTGCCGGTGAGCTGCTGGCCGAGGATTTACGTCAGGCCCAGCACTCTCTGGGAGAAATCACCGGGGCATTCAGCTCCGATGACCTGCTTGGCCGGATCTTCTCCAGCTTCTGCATCGGTAAATGACCAAATGGGCTGTGGACAATTTATCCACAGCCCTTTGGTTTCACCAGTTGTAAGACACCGTACCGAGTAAGGTGCGATCTTCGCCCCAGTAGCAACGCCCAGCATCGTTGCATCCCGACACATATTCCTTGTCGAACAGGTTCTTGGCGTTCAGGTCGACGCTCCAGTGCGTGTCAATCTGATAGCCGATTGCCGCATCCACCAACGTGACGTCGCCGGCGTCCAGCTTGCCGTACAGCGAAGGCGAGGTGTAGGCGAAGGCACTGTCGAAGTAACGCACGCCACCACCCACGTACAAACCTTTCAAATCGCCATCGAGGAAACGGTACTTGGTCCAGACCGACGCCTGATTTCGTGGCACGCCGGTCATCTGGTGGCCTTTGACCAACGAGGTCGCCGCGTCCTTGGTAATCCGCGCGTCGGTGTAGGTGTATGCCGCTGTCACATTGAGGTTCTGGGTCAGATTGCTGTTGAGTTCCAGCTCCACGCCTTTGGAACGGCTTTCGCCTACCTGGCGGTAGGTCGATGTGGTCGAGTCGAAGTAGGTGTCGTCCTTTTTGCGCAAGTCATATACCGACGCGGTGAACGCGGTATCCCAGCCGATCGGTTCGTACTTGAGGCCCACTTCGTATTGGCTGCTGGTGATCGGATCGAGCGGTGTGCCGGCATTGGAAATCTGCTGTACCGGTACGAACGAGGTGGAATAGCTGACATACGGCGTCATGCCGTTATCGAACTGGTACATCACGCCGCCCTGGTAGGTGAACTTCTTGTCCTCGGAACTGATGTTACTGCCCTTGGCCACTTTGTCGCGGAAATCACTGTCGACCCAGTCCTGGCGCCCGCCGAGCAAGAACAACCAGTGGTCATATTTGCTCTGGATCTGGGCATAAACACCTTTCATCTGTTGTTCGAGCAGGGTGTTCTGCACCGCAATCGGTGTAGTCGGATCGCGCAAGTAAACCGGGTCGTAGATATCGATTGGCCCGACGATGCCAGCATTCCAGTCCTGATTGAACGAAGTGCGGTCGTAGCTGGCGCCGAACAGCACGGTGTTTTCCAGCTCGCCGACCTGGAATTTGCCTTCCAGTTGGTTATCCAGCGAATACACCATGGATTTGTTGAAGCGATCGTACGCGGTCATGTTCAGGCGCGTGCCGAAGCCTGCGTTATTGAGGTTGCCCGGCCACGTTTCATGGCGGGTGATCCGCGACTGCATGTAGCGCGAGTTCTGGCGGAACTGCCAGTCATCGTTGAAGGAATGGCTGAACTCATAACCGGTGCTCCAGGTTTCCCGTTCGAAGGTGTTCCAGTCCGGATCGCCAAGCATGGTGCCTTTGGATAGCTTGCCGTTGGGATTGCTCAGCAATGTGCCGGCCGCCGGCAGACCCAGTTCCATATTGGTGTGATCTTTCTGGTAGTTGGCCAGCAGGGTCAGGGTGTTGAAGTCGTCGAAATTCAGCGTCAGCGACGGGGCGATGTAAATGCGGTCATCCGGTACGTGATCGGTCTGGGTGTCGGACTTGCGTCCGAGCATCACCACTCGTCCCAACACATTGCCGCTGTCGTTGAGTGGCCCGGACACATCGATGCCAATCTGCCGGCGATTATTCGAGCCATAACCCAGTTGCACTTCGCCTCGTGGAGCTGCGGTCGGCCGCTTGCTCACCAGATTCACCAGGCCGCCCGGGGCGTTTTCCCCATAGAGCAAGGACGATGGTCCACGGAAAATTTCCACGCGCTCCAAACCGTAAGGTTCGGTGCTGGTGTCATAACGGTTGCCTTGCACGCGAAGTCCATCGCGCAACAGGCCGTAGCCGTAATCGGTGGCGTTGAAACCACGAATGAAAAACAGATCGCCGGCCAGGCTGTCGCCCGCTGCAAACGGTGGGGCGAAGATGCCGGGAACGTAGCCGAGTACCTCGGTGAGCGTCTGAGATTTCTGATCTTTCATGCGCTGGGCGGTCACCACCGATACCGAACGCGGCGTTTCCGACAACGGCGTGCTGGTTTTCGTACCGATCCGGCTGTTCTGCGCCCTATAGCCGACGTCGGCGGCGTAATCCAGATCCATCGGATTGGCCAATTGCCCGTTGATGTTGGTCGGGGCCAGCTCCAGCAAATCACCATTTGGCAGCGCCTGCAGAATGTAGCTACCCGGCGCTTGGGGTACGGCTTGCAAACCTGAGCCTTGCAGCAGTTGGGCGAATCCCTGTTCGACGGTGAAGTTGCCGTTCAGTCCGGTACTGCGTAAACGGTTGGTCTGCTGCGGCGAGAACGACAGAATCACGTTTGCAGTGGAGGCGAATTGGCTCAAAGCATTGTCCAGCGGGCCGGCAGCAATGGTGTAGCGCTGCGCGACCGTTGCCGCGAAGGCGTTATTGGTCACTGCCAGGCAGGACGCGGCACTGGTCATCAGTAGGCTGTAGGCAATGCAGTGGTGGGAAAAACGCTGACGGAACGTGGGAAGACGCATGTGTGGATAAGCCCTGAAGGTGGCGAAGAGCCGCGTTTATCGCGATTACCTGAAGGGCCGGGTCAGGACAAAAAAAGATAACCCTGCTTTCGATTTTTTTCCCCAGGAGATTTTCAATCAGACGCTATGGCTGATCGAGACCCAGTAACGGGTGAAGTAGCGGACGTTGATCGGTAACGAGGCCTGAAGATTGGCCAGCACGGCATCAGTGGAATCGAGCCGAAAGGTGCCGGATACCCGTAGATCCCGGGCACGACTATCGCAGTGCAGAACACCGCTGCGATAACGCCCCAGCTCTTCGATCACCTCGCCCAGCCGCGCATCCAGCACAATCAGCTGGCCGTTGGTCCAGGCCACTGCCGAGGATTCGAAGGGTTGAATGAGCCCGATATGCCGACTATCGAAATCCGCACCTTCGCCTGCTTTCAAAATCATCGCGCGCGTTGATTGATCAGCGGGTTGCACGCTGACCCGATCTTCCAGCACGCCAACCCGCGTTGAGCCCGACAACTTATGCACAGAAAAACGGGTACCCAACGCTTGAATTCGGCCATCCCCGGTTTCGACCAAAAACGGCCGCTGATCGCCGAGCTTGCCGGTCTGAATGAGGACTTCACCCGAGCGCAAACGAATCAGCCGTTGCGTTGCGTCGAAAGACACATCGATGGCCGTATCGGTATTGAGCTGGATCTGGCTGCCATCCGCCAATGAGATGTTGCGACGCTGGCCAACGCCGGTTTTGTAATCAGCCCAGGCATTTCCAAGGGAGGTATGTTGTTGGGCGTTCCAGCCAAGGATCCCCGTCCCTGTCGCGAGCAGTAATAATTTCAGGATCTGGCGCCTTTGTTGGCCGGTATTCAGTGCGCGACGTTTCAAATCCAGCGGCAAAGTGCCGAGCTGACGCTGCAGTTGTTCCATCTGGTTCCAGGCCGCCAGATGCGCTGGATCACTATCTATCCACAGCTGCCAGGCTTTTTGATCGGCGAGAGTCGGCGGATCGGCCTGAAACTGCACGTACCAACTGGCAGCCGCTTCGAAAACCTTGCGGTTCGGTGCAGTGGGCATCAACGCTGCGCCATGATCAGGGCACATTCCGTCAGGGCGCGGATCATGTGCTTCTTTACTGTGGTCAGGGAAACCTGCAACTGAGCAGCGATCTGTTGATAAGTCAAACCGTCGATCTGCGAAAGCATGAAGATCTTCTGGGTTCGCGCGCCCAGACCGGCCAAGGCTTTATCCACAGCGATCAGGGTTTCGATGATCAGCGCCTTGTCTTCTTCGCTGATGGCGGTGGCTTCTGGTCGAGCAGCCAAGGTCTGCAAGTAGGCAACTTCGATGGCCTGTCTTCGATAGCGATCAATGACGAGGCCGCGTGCAATGGTCGCCAGATAATCCCGCGGTTCGCGAATCTGCGACGCATTACGTGCCGCGAGGATCCGCACGAAAGTGTCATGCGCGACATCGGCAGCATCGCAGGCGTCGTGCAGTTTGCCCTTGAGCCATCCATACAGCCACGAATGGTGTTGCTCGTAGATTTGCTCGATCGCAGCATGATGGGCGGGTAGGGACATGGGAGAAACTGACGAGTTAATGATAATGGCTATTATTAGCCTCTGTTACGTTCTCTCACAATAGCCCCGTCACATCCCACCATCGACTTCATGCTCGTCTCCGATCTCTCGGTGGCGTTTTACTGCGTCCTGAAAAAACCGTCTGGTTGAATTTCTGTGGATTAAGCCCTGTGAATAACTGCCACGGAGGTCAGTTGATAACAGGGCGTAAAAACTGGATATAACTACCTCTGTGGATAACCACCCCATTCATCCACAGGCTTAAACCGGTTATCCAAGGGCCTCCTGCGGACCTGATAACAGGGTTTTGAAACCCTGTACACATTGAATAATAAGGCCTGTAGCAATCTATCCACAAAAAGGTCGGTCAGTAAGAATAAGCATTAAAACAAAGGTTTTATAAATTTCTCTCTTTTTTATTCTTTTAACCTCGAGTTCTCCACAGCTGGTTAAATTTTGTGCAAAGGGTTCTTTAGGAAGGGCGAAGTCCCTATACTTGTCGACCAGGTCCAGAAACCTGATCTCAAACTATTCCTGAATACCTACTTAAGCAGGCACGAGGTGCGTGGTGGATTTCCCTTCCCGTTTTGAAGTGATCGTCATCGGCGGCGGTCATGCCGGTACCGAGGCAGCACTGGCCTCAGCACGTATGGGGGCAAAAACCCTGTTGCTGACGCATAACGTGGAAACCCTCGGTGCCATGAGCTGCAACCCGGCCATCGGTGGCATTGGCAAAAGCCATCTGGTCAAGGAAATCGACGCCCTCGGCGGCGCGATGGCCATGGCTACCGATCTGGGCGGCATCCAGTTTCGCGTATTGAACAGCCGCAAAGGTCCGGCCGTACGGGCGACCCGTGCGCAAGCCGACCGCATTCTGTACAAGGCCGCTGTCCGCGAAATTCTGGAAAACCAACCGAACCTGTGGATATTTCAACAGGCCGCTGACGACCTGATCGTCGAGCAAGAGCAGGTACGTGGTGTTGTCACGCAAATGGGTCTGCGGTTTTTCGCCGATTCCGTGGTATTGACCACTGGTACCTTCCTCGGTGGACTTATCCACATCGGTTTGCAGAATTTCTCCGGCGGTCGTGCCGGTGACCCGCCGTCGATTGCCCTGGCACATCGTCTGCGTGAACTGCCGCTGCGTGTTGGTCGCCTGAAAACTGGTACGCCACCGCGCATTGACGGCAAGTCTGTGGATTTCTCGGTGATGACCGAGCAACCGGGCGACACGCCGATCCCGGTCATGTCGTTCATGGGCAACAAGGAACAGCATCCGCGCCAGGTCAGTTGCTGGATTACCCACACCAACGCCCGCACCCACGAAATCATCGCGGCGAACCTCGACCGTTCGCCGATGTATTCCGCCGCCGGCGAAATCGAGGGCATCGGCCCGCGCTACTGCCCGTCGATCGAAGACAAGATCCATCGTTTTGCCGACAAGGAAAGCCATCAGGTGTTCATCGAGCCGGAAGGCCTGACCACCCATGAGCTGTACCCGAACGGGATATCCACAAGCTTGCCGTTCGACGTGCAATTGCAGATCGTGCAATCGATCCGCGGCATGGAAAACGCGCACATCGTGCGTCCGGGTTATGCGATCGAGTACGACTACTTCGACCCGCGTGACCTGAAATACAGCCTGGAAACCAAAGTCATCGGAGGTCTGTTCTTCGCTGGTCAGATCAACGGCACCACCGGTTACGAAGAAGCCGGTGCGCAAGGTTTGCTCGCCGGGGCCAACGCCGCGCTGCGTGCCAAGGGCAAAGAAGCCTGGTGCCCGCGTCGCGATGAGGCGTACATCGGCGTGCTGGTCGACGACCTGATCACCCTCGGTACCCAAGAGCCGTACCGCATGTTCACTTCCCGTGCCGAGTACCGCCTGATTCTGCGCGAGGACAACGCCGACCTGCGTTTGACCGAAAAAGGTCGTGAACTGGGTCTGGTCGATGACGCGCGTTGGGAGGCCTTCTGCAAGAAACGCGAAAGCATCGAACTCGAAGAGCAGCGCCTGAAGAGCACCTGGGTTCGCCCGGGCACCCAGCAGGGCGATGCGATTGCGGAAAAATTCGGCACGCCGCTGACTCACGAATACAACTTGCTCAACCTCTTGAGCCGTCCGGAAATCGACTACGCTGGTCTGGTCGAAGTGACCGGGCAGGGCGCTGAAGATCCACAGGTCGCCGAACAGGTTGAAATCAAGACCAAATACGCCGGTTACATCGACCGTCAACAGGACGAAATCGCCCGTCTGCGCGCCAGTGAAGACACGAAATTGCCTGTGGATATCGATTACACCAACATTTCCGGTCTCTCCAAGGAGATTCAGAGCAAGCTCGGTGCCACGCGTCCGGAGACGCTCGGCCAGGCTTCGCGGATCCCGGGCGTGACCCCGGCAGCGATTTCGCTGTTGATGATTCATTTGAAAAAACGCGGCGCGGGCCGTCAGTTGGAGCAAAGCGCTTGAGTTCTAAGGTCACTTCGCAACACGCCGAAGAGTTATCCACAGGAGCCCGCGAGCTCGGTGTCAATCTCAGCGCAGCCCAGCACGAATTGCTGCTGGGTTACCTGGCCCTGTTGATCAAATGGAACCAGGCCTACAACCTGACTGCAGTGCGCGATCCTGATGAAATGGTTTCGCGGCATCTGCTCGATAGCTTGAGCGTGATGTCGTTCATCGAAAACGGCCGTTGGCTCGATGTTGGCAGTGGCGGCGGCATGCCCGGCATTCCGCTGGCGATCCTGTATCCGGACTCGCAAGTGACCTGTCTGGACAGCAACGGCAAGAAAACCCGCTTCCTGACTCAGGTCAAACTCGAACTCAAACTGGATAACCTGCAAGTTATCCACAGTCGCGTCGAAGCCTTCCAGCCTGCCCAGCCATTCAACGGGATCATTTCCCGGGCTTTCAGCAGTATGGAGAACTTCACCAACTGGACTCGCCACCTCGGCGATGCCGACACGCGCTGGCTGGCAATGAAGGGCGTTCATCCGGCCGATGAGCTGGTAGCATTGCCGGCAGACTTCAAACTCGATAGCGAACACGCCCTGGCCGTACCCGGTTGCCAAGGCCAACGCCATCTGCTGATACTGCGCCGCACGGCATGATTGGGAACACAAGCAAGAATGGCTAAGGTATTCGCGATAGCGAACCAGAAGGGTGGTGTGGGCAAGACCACCACCTGCATCAACCTCGCAGCATCCCTGGTCGCGACCAAGCGCCGGGTGCTGTTGATCGATCTCGATCCACAGGGCAACGCCACCATGGGTAGCGGTGTGGATAAACATGGCCTGGAGAACTCGGTCTACGACCTGCTGATCGGCGAATGCGATCTGGCCCAGGCCATGCACTACTCCGAGCACGGCGGTTATCAATTGCTGCCGGCCAACCGCGACCTGACCGCGGCAGAAGTGGTGCTGCTGGAAATGCAGATGAAGGAAAGCCGTCTGCGCAGCGCGCTGGCGCCGATCCGTGAAAACTACGATTACATTTTGATCGACTGCCCGCCGTCGCTGTCAATGCTCACATTGAACGCACTGGTCGCTGCTGACGGGGTGATTATCCCCATGCAGTGCGAATACTTTGCGCTCGAAGGCTTGAGCGACCTTGTGGATAACATCAAGCGCATCGCCGAACTGCTGAACCCCAACCTCAAGGTCGAAGGTCTGCTGCGCACCATGTACGACCCGCGGCTGAGCCTGATGAACGATGTTTCGGCGCAGCTCAAGGAACACTTTGGCGAGCAGCTGTACGACACGGTGATCCCGCGCAACATCCGCCTGGCCGAAGCACCGAGCTACGGTATGCCGGCACTGGCCTACGACAAGCAATCGCGCGGCGCGCTGGCTTATTTGGCCCTGGCGGGCGAGATGGTTCGCCGTCAGCGCAAAAATTCACGCATCGCCGCTGCCCAGCCAACTTAAGGAATCCCCATGGCCGTCAAGAAACGAGGTCTCGGACGTGGACTGGATGCACTGCTGAGTGGTCCGACCGTCAGCGCGCTGGAAGAACAGGCGGCGCAGGCCGATACCCGTGAACTGCAGCACCTGCCGCTGGATCTGCTGCAGCGTGGCAAATACCAGCCACGCCGCGACATGGATCCGCAAGCGCTGGAAGAGCTGGCGCAGTCGATCAAGGCACAAGGCGTGATGCAGCCGATCGTGGTGCGCCCGATTGGCGGTGGCCGCTTCGAAATCATCGCCGGTGAACGCCGCTGGCGCGCCAGCCAGCAGGCCGGCCAGGAAACCATCCCGGCGATGGTCCGTGATGTGCCGGATGAGACCGCGATCGCCATTGCGCTGATCGAGAACATCCAGCGTGAAGACCTGAACCCGATTGAGGAAGCCGTCGCCTTGCAGCGACTGCAGCAGGAATTCCAGCTCACTCAACAACAGGTTGCCGAGGCTGTGGGTAAGTCCCGCGTGACTGTGGCTAACCTGTTGCGACTTATTGCACTGCCGGAAGTCATCAAGACCATGCTGTCCCACGGTGACCTGGAAATGGGTCATGCCCGTGCTTTGCTCGGTCTGCCGGACAACCAGCAGGTGGAAGGGGCGCGACATGTTGTCGCACGCGGCCTGACTGTGCGCCAAACCGAGGCACTGGTTCGTCAGTGGTTGAGTGGCAAACCGGAGCCTGTGGAAGCGGCCAAACCCGACCCGGATATCGCCCGGCTCGAACAGCGTCTGGCCGAGCGCCTAGGCTCTGCGGTGCAGATTCGCCACGGCAAGAAGGGAAAAGGTCAGTTGGTCATCGGTTACAACTCCCTCGATGAGCTTCAAGGTGTGCTCGCACACATCCGCTGAAACATTTCCTCATGTAGCGCGCAGTCGGAAATCACTACCTGACAGTTGAATAGGGGCAGAACCGCCCCTATACTCTGCGCGCATTTTGTCGGCACAAATTATGCCAAGTTATTGAATTCTGGCAGCCGACCATTGGAGAGCAAACGTGATGGAAACCCGCAAGCCAAACCGCCTGCCGTTCCATCGCCTGGCGGTTTTTCCGGTGTTGATGGCTCAATTTGTCATTTTGCTCATTGCCGCTTTGGCGCTCTGGCAATGGCACGGAGTCGTTGCCGGATACTCGGGACTTTGCGGAGGCCTGATAGCCTTGCTGCCCAATGTTTATTTCGCTCACAAGGCATTTCGGTTTTCCGGCGCCCGAGCAGCCCAGTCCATCGTCCGGTCATTTTATGCCGGCGAGGCAGGCAAACTGATTTTGACGGCAGTGCTGTTTGCACTGGTGTTTGCAGGTGTGAAGCCATTGGCGCCGATCGCAGTATTCGGCGCTTTCGTGCTGACTCAGTCGGTCAGCTGGTTCGCTCCCCTGCTGATGAGAACAAGACTTTCGAGACCTTAGGGCGTTTGAGGCAACCATGGCAGAAACAACCGCTTCGGGCTATATCCAGCACCACTTGCAGAACCTGACCTTCGGTCAGCTACCTAACGGCGGCTGGGGCTTTGCCCATACCGCAGCAGAAGCCAAGGAAATGGGCTTCTGGGCTTTCCACGTCGATACCCTCGGCTGGTCGGTCGCGCTGGGTCTGATCTTCGTTTTCCTTTTCCGCATGGCGGCAAAGAAAGCGACTTCGGGTCAGCCAGGTGCTTTGCAGAACTTCGTTGAAGTATTGGTCGAATTCGTCGATGGCAGCGTGAAAGACAGCTTCCATGGCCGTAGCCCGGTGATTGCACCGCTGGCACTGACCATCTTCGTCTGGGTGTTCCTGATGAACGCCGTCGACCTGGTACCGGTCGACTGGATTCCTCAGCTGGCCATCCTGATCACCGGCGACCACCACATCCCGTTCCGTGCCGTGTCGACTACCGACCCGAACGCGACCCTGGGCATGGCGTTCTCGGTTTTCGCACTGATCATTTTCTATAGCATCAAGGTCAAGGGCATCGGCGGCTTCATCGGCGAACTGACCCTGCACCCGTTCGGCAGCAAGAACATCTTCGTTCAGGCCCTGCTGATCCCGGTGAACTTCCTGCTGGAATTCGTGACCCTGATCGCCAAGCCGATCTCTCTGGCCCTGCGTCTGTTCGGCAACATGTATGCCGGCGAGCTGGTGTTCATTCTGATCGCTGTGATGTTCGGCAGCGGCCTGCTCTGGCTGAGTGGCCTGGGCGTTGTTCTGCAGTGGGCGTGGGCTGTGTTCCACATCCTGATCATCACTCTGCAGGCGTTCATCTTCATGATGCTGACCATCGTCTACCTGTCGATGGCGCACGAAGAAAACCATTAAGAGCAGCCTTGGCTGATCTGATGTCCCTCCCGGTCAAACGGGAGGGGGCTCTTAACCGGGCCTCTGAAACGATTTGTTTTACCGCTTTAATCTAAAAAACCTAAACCATACGACGTAAAAGTCGGGAGGAAAGATGGAAACTGTAGTTGGTCTAACCGCTATCGCTGTTGCACTGTTGATCGGCCTGGGCGCACTGGGTACCGCAATTGGTTTCGGCCTGCTGGGCGGCAAGTTCCTGGAAGGCGCAGCGCGTCAGCCAGAAATGGTTCCAATGCTGCAAGTTAAAATGTTCATCGTTGCCGGTCTGCTCGACGCCGTAACCATGATCGGTGTTGGTATCGCTCTGTTCTTCACCTTTGCGAACCCGTTCGTTGGTCAGATCGCTGGCTAATTACCCGGATTCTTCCGAGTAATTTGGTGTGATGGACAACGTAACTGCGAGGTGTTGGCGTGAACATTAATGCGACCCTGATTGGCCAGTCCGTTGCGTTCCTGATTTTTGTACTGTTCTGCATGAAGTTCGTATGGCCTCCGGTCATCGCTGCTCTGCACGAACGTCAAAAGAAGATCGCTGATGGTCTGGACGCTGCCAGCCGTGCAGCTCGCGACCTGGAGTTGGCCCAAGAGAAAGCGGGTCAGCAACTGCGCGAAGCGAAAGCTCAGGCAGCTGAAATCATCGAGCAAGCCAAGAAACGCGGTAACCAGATCGTTGAAGAGGCTGTTGAAAAAGCCCGTATCGACGCTGACCGTGTGAAGGTTCAGGCTCAAGCCGAGATCGAACAGGAACTGAACAGTGTCAAAGACAAGCTGCGCGCCCAAGTGGGCTTGCTGGCTGTCGGCGGCGCCGAGAAGATCCTGGGTGCCACAATCGATCAAAACGCGCACGCAGAGCTGGTTAACCAACTGGCTGCTGAAATCTAAGCGAGGGCGATCATGGCAGAACTGACCACGTTGGCCCGACCTTACGCTAAGGCGGCCTTCGAGCACGCTCAGGCCCACCAGCAACTGGCCAATTGGTCAGCCATGCTCGGCCTGGCTGCAGCGGTGTCGCAAGACGACACCATGCAGCGCGTGCTCAAGGCCCCGCGACTGACGAGCGCAGAAAAGGCCGCCACGTTCATTGACGTGTGCGGCGACAAGTTTGATGCCAAGGCACAGAACTTCATCAATGTCGTTGCCGAAAACGACCGTCTCCCGCTTCTGCCGGAGATCGCCGCTCTGTTCGACCTGTACAAGGCCGAACAAGAGAAGTCGGTAGACGTTGAAGTGACCAGTGCTTTCGCATTGAACCAAGAACAGCAAGACAAACTCGCCAAGGTTCTCAGTGCACGACTCAACCGGGAAGTGCGCCTGCAAGTTGCGGAGGATGCTGCCCTTATAGGGGGTGTCGTTATCCGCGCCGGCGACCTGGTTATCGATGGCTCGATTCGCGGCAAAATCGCGAAACTTGCCGAAGCATTGAAATCTTGAGTTTGAAGGGGCAGCAGAGCAATGCAGCAACTCAATCCTTCCGAAATAAGTGAAATTATCAAGGGCCGCATCGACAAGCTCGATGTGACCTCCCAAGCCCGTAACGAAGGCACTGTCGTCAGCGTATCTGACGGCATCGTGCGGATTCACGGTCTGGCCGACGTCATGTACGGCGAGATGATCGAGTTTCCGGGCGGCGTCTACGGTATGGCCCTCAACCTGGAGCAAGACTCCGTAGGTGCCGTTGTACTGGGCGCATACACCAGTCTGGCTGAAGGCATGAGCGCCAAGTGCACCGGCCGCATCCTCGAAGTTCCGGTGGGTAAGGAACTGCTGGGTCGCGTAGTCGATGCACTGGGTAACCCTGTTGACGGCAAAGGTCCACTGGGCAACACCTTGACCGACGCGGTCGAGAAAGTTGCACCGGGCGTAATCTGGCGTAAGTCGGTAGACCAGCCTGTACAGACTGGCTACAAGGCTGTCGATGCCATGATCCCTGTCGGCCGTGGCCAGCGTGAGCTGATCATCGGTGACCGTCAGATCGGTAAAACCGCTCTGGCGATCGACGCGATCATCAACCAGAAAGACAGCGGCATTTTCTGCGTCTATGTAGCGATCGGTCAGAAGCAATCGACCATCGCCAACGTGGTTCGCAAGCTGGAAGAAAACGGCGCCCTGGCCAACACGATCATCGTGGCTGCCAGTGCTTCGGAATCTCCTGCGCTGCAATTCCTGGCACCGTACTCCGGTTGCACCATGGGTGAATTCTTCCGCGACCGCGGTGAAGACGCGCTGATCGTTTATGACGATCTGTCCAAGCAAGCAGTGGCTTACCGCCAGATTTCCCTGCTGCTGCGCCGTCCACCAGGCCGTGAAGCTTACCCAGGCGACGTGTTCTATCTCCACTCCCGTCTGCTGGAGCGCGCATCCCGCGTTTCGGAAGAATACGTAGAGAAGTTCACCAACGGCGCAGTGACCGGCAAAACCGGTTCCCTGACCGCACTGCCGATCATCGAAACCCAGGCTGGCGACGTTTCCGCGTTCGTTCCGACCAACGTGATTTCCATCACCGACGGTCAGATCTTCCTGGAATCGGCCATGTTCAACTCGGGCATCCGCCCTGCAGTGAACGCCGGTGTTTCGGTATCCCGTGTGGGTGGTGCCGCTCAGACCAAGATCATCAAGAAGCTGTCCGGTGGTATCCGTACCGCTCTGGCTCAGTACCGTGAACTGGCGGCATTCGCCCAGTTCGCTTCTGACCTGGACGAAGCGACCCGTAAGCAACTTGAGCATGGTCAGCGCGTTACCGAGCTGATGAAGCAGAAGCAATACGCACCAATGTCGATCGCTGACATGGCGCTGTCGCTGTATGCCGCTGAGCGTGGGTTCCTGACTGACATTGAAATCGCCAAGATCGGCAGCTTCGAACAAGCGCTGATTGCTTTCTTCAACCGCGATCACGCCGATTTGATGGCCAAGATCAACGTTAAAGGTGACTTCAATGACGAAATCGACGCTGGCATGAAAGCCGGTATCGAGAAGTTCAAGGCCACCCAAACCTGGTAAGCCGCAGCGGGAGCCGCAAGGCTCCCGCTTGCTAACCTGATAGGTGTTACATGGCAGGCGCAAAAGAGATTCGCAGTAAGATTGCGAGCATCAAAAGCACGCAAAAAATTACCAGCGCCATGGAAAAAGTGGCGGTGAGCAAAATGCGCAAGGCACAAATGCGCATGGCAGCCAGCCGTCCTTATGCGGAGCGTATCCGCCAGGTAATTGGGCATCTGGCCAACGCCAACCCGGAATACCGCCACCCGTTCATGATCGACCGTGAAGTAAAGCGTGTTGGTTATGTCGTCGTGAGCAGTGACCGTGGTTTGTGCGGCGGCTTGAACACCAACCTGTTCAAGGCCCTGGTCAAGGACATGGCGGTAAACCGCGAAAACGGCGTCGAGATTGATCTGTGTGTAGTCGGTAGCAAGGGTGCGGCCTTTTTCCGCAACTTCGGCGGTAACGTCGTTGCAGCTATCAGCCACCTGGGTGAAGAGCCGTCGATCAATGATTTGATCGGCAGCGTCAAGGTGATGCTGGATGCCTACCTGGAGGGCCGTATCGATCGCCTGTCCGTGGTATCCAACAAGTTCATCAACACCATGACACAACAGCCTACCGTGGAGCAGTTGATTCCACTGGTGGCAACCCCGGATCAAGAACTCAAGCACCACTGGGACTACCTCTACGAACCAGACGCCAAAGAGCTGCTTGACGGCTTGATGGTGCGCTACGTGGAGTCGCAGGTGTACCAGGCGGTGGTCGAGAACAACGCGGCTGAACAAGCTGCGCGGATGATCGCGATGAAGAACGCTACCGACAACGCCGGTGATTTGATCAGCGATTTGCAGCTGATCTACAACAAGGCGCGTCAGGCTGCGATCACCCAAGAGATCTCGGAAATCGTCGGCGGCGCTGCCGCGGTTTAACGGTTCAAATATTCAGAGGATCCAGCTATGAGTAGCGGACGTATCGTTCAAATCATCGGCGCCGTTATCGACGTGGAATTTCCACGCGACAGCGTACCGAGCATCTACAACGCGCTGAAAGTAGTCAGCGCGGCCGAAACCACTCTGGAAGTTCAGCAGCAGCTGGGCGACGGCGTGGTTCGCACCATTGCGATGGGTTCCACCGAGGGCTTGAAGCGCGGTCTGGAAGTTACCGATTCCGGCGCAGCCATCTCCGTACCGGTCGGTAAAGCGACTCTGGGCCGGATCATGGACGTTCTGGGTAACCCGATCGACGAAGCCGGTCCAATTGACACCGAAGAGCGCTGGGGCATTCACCGCGCAGCACCTTCGTTCGCTGAGCAAGCAGGCGGCAACGACCTGCTGGAAACCGGCATCAAGGTTATCGACCTGGTTTGCCCGTTCGCCAAAGGCGGTAAAGTCGGTCTGTTCGGTGGTGCCGGTGTAGGCAAAACCGTAAACATGATGGAACTGATCCGTAACATCGCCATCGAGCACAGCGGTTATTCCGTGTTCGCCGGTGTGGGTGAGCGTACTCGTGAGGGTAACGACTTCTACCACGAGATGAAGGACTCCAACGTTCTGGACAAAGTGGCACTGGTTTACGGTCAGATGAACGAGCCGCCGGGAAACCGTCTGCGCGTAGCATTGACCGGCCTGACCATGGCCGAGAAGTTCCGTGACGAAGGTAACGACGTTCTGCTGTTCGTCGACAACATCTACCGTTACACCCTGGCCGGTACTGAAGTATCCGCACTGCTGGGCCGTATGCCTTCGGCAGTAGGTTACCAGCCGACCCTGGCTGAAGAGATGGGCGTTCTGCAAGAACGTATCACTTCGACCAAAGAAGGTTCGATCACCTCGATCCAGGCGGTATACGTACCTGCGGATGACTTGACCGACCCGTCGCCAGCGACCACCTTCGCCCACTTGGACGCCACCGTCGTTCTGTCCCGTGACATCGCTTCCCTGGGTATCTACCCAGCGGTAGATCCACTGGATTCGACTTCGCGCCAGCTGGATCCGAACGTAATCGGTCAGGACCACTACGACACCGCTCGCGGCGTTCAGTACGTTCTGCAACGTTACAAAGAGCTGAAAGACATCATCGCGATCCTGGGTATGGACGAGCTGTCGGAAGCCGACAAACAGTTGGTTAACCGTGCTCGTAAGATCCAGCGCTTCTTGTCGCAGCCGTTCTTCGTGGCTGAAGTCTTCACCGGTGCTTCGGGTAAATACGTTTCCCTGAAAGACACCATTGCTGGCTTCAAAGGCATCCTCAACGGTGACTACGACCACCTGCCAGAACAAGCGTTCTACATGGTTGGCGGCATCGAAGAAGCGATCGAGAAAGCCAAGAAACTGTAATCCCGGCGCCCGGCAACGGGCGCTAATTTAGGTTGAGGCAATCAGATGGCTATGACAGTCCATTGCGATATCGTCAGCGCGGAAGGGGAAATCTTTTCCGGCCTGGTCGAGATGGTGATTGCGCACGGTGCACTGGGTGATCTTGGTATCGCTCTGGGTCACGCGCCGCTGATCACTAATCTGAAGCCAGGTCCGATCCGCCTGATCAAGCAAGGCGGGGAAGCCGAGGTGTTCTACATCTCCGGTGGTTTCCTCGAGGTTCAGCCGAACATGGTCAAGGTGCTTGCCGATACCGTGCAACGTGCCGCCGACCTGGATGAAGCTCAAGCCCAGGCAGCTCTCAAGGCTGCCGAAGCTGCTCTGCACGAGAAGAGCGCAGATTTCGACTACGGAGCTGCGTCCGCACGTCTGGCCGAGGCTGCAGCTCAGCTGCGCACCGTCCAGCAGATCCGCAAGAAGTTTGGCGGTTAATCCGTCAGCCGCTTGTTGTGCGATTGATAAAAAAGGGTAGCCTCGGCTACCCTTTTTTCTTTTCCGATTTTTACAACCCGGTCGCAGTTGCTGACCACCCAGGATTGGTAGCCAGTCATGTCTCTCGAAATCGTTATCCTCGCGGCCGGTCAAGGCACCCGTATGCGTTCGGCGTTGCCGAAAGTGCTGCACCCGGTTGCCGGCAATTCCATGCTTGGCCATGTTATCCACAGCGCGCGGCAACTTGATCCGCAGCGCATCCATGTGGTCATTGGCCATGGTGCCGATGTGGTGCGTGAGCGTCTGGCGGCTGACGACCTGAATTTCGTGCTGCAGGACCAGCAATTGGGCACTGGTCATGCAACGGCTCAGGCTGTGCCGTTCATCAGCGCCGACACGGTGTTGATCCTCTACGGTGACGTGCCGTTGATCGAAGTTGAAACCCTGCAGCGCCTGCTTAAACATGTCGTACCGGGCCAGATGGGCCTGCTGACCGTCGAGCTGGAAGACCCGACCGGTTACGGTCGCATCGTGCGCAACGCTGACGGCAAGGTCGCTGCCATCGTTGAGCATAAAGATGCCAGCGAAGCCCAGCGCGCAATCACCGAAGGCAACACCGGCATCCTCGCCGTCCCGGCCAATCGTCTGGCCGACTGGATGAGCCGCCTGTCGAACAACAACGCGCAAGGCGAGTACTACCTGACCGACGTAATCGAAATGGCGGTTAATGACGGCTTGGTGGTGGCTACCGAGCAACCGCACGACCCGATGGAAGTGCAGGGCGCCAATGATCGTAAGCAACTCTCCGAGCTCGAGCGTCATTACCAATTGCGCGCCGGCCGCCGGCTGATGGCGCAAGGCGTGACCCTGCGTGACCCGGCGCGTTTCGATGTGCGTGGCGAAGTCACCGTCGGTCGCGATGTGCTGATCGACATCAACGTGATTCTCGAAGGTAATGTTGTCATCGAGGACGACGTGGTGATCGGCCCGAACTGCGTGATCAAGGACAGCACCCTGCGCAAAGGCGTGGTGATCAAAGCCAACAGCCACATCGAAGGTGCGGTGCTGGGTGAAGGCAGCGATGCCGGTCCGTTCGCCCGTCTGCGTCCGGGCACGGTGCTCGAAGCACGCGCGCATGTGGGTAACTTTGTCGAACTGAAAAACGCGCGCATGGGTGAGGGCGCCAAGGCCGGGCATCTGACCTATCTGGGCGACGCGGAAATCGGCGCCCGCACCAACATTGGCGCGGGCACCATTACCTGCAACTACGATGGCGCCAACAAGTGGAAAACCGTGTTGGGCGAGGACGTGTTCATCGGCTCCAACAACTCGTTGGTCGCACCTGTGGATATCTCGTCCGGGGCAACCACCGCGGCTGGTTCGACCATCACCCAGAATGTGGATAACGCCCAGTTGGCCGTTGGTCGGGCGCGGCAGAAAAATATCGACGGCTGGAAGCGGCCGGAGAAGATCAAGAAGAGTTGAGTTATCCACAGCTGCACTTAATGCTTGAATCTAAATGTGGGAGCGGGCTTGCTCGCGAATGCGGTGTTTAAGTTTCACATTTCAGTGACTGACCCTTCGCATTCGCGAGCAAGCCCGCTCCCATATTCGTCTGTGTCGTTTCTAAAATTTTCGATCTGTCGCTTGACGATTTATGGCTGATAGGTTTTGATTGCTTCCGTTATCTTTCGAATCGAAACTTAGACCATCATGTCGAAACGCAATACACCCCAGCGCCGGCACAACATCCTCGCCTTGCTCAATGAGCAGGGCGAAGTCAGTGTGGATGAACTGGCCAAGCGCTTCGAAACTTCGGAAGTTACGATCCGCAAGGATCTGGCTGCGCTGGAAAGCCATGGTCTGTTGCTGCGCCGTTACGGCGGGGCGATCACCATGCCGCAGGAATTGGTCGCTGAACCGGGCCAAAGCGTTTCAAAGTACAAACAGGCGATTGCCCGCGCCGCCGTCAAACGTATCCGCGAGCACGCCCGCATCATCATCGACAGTGGCAGCACCACTGCGGCGATGATTCCCGAGCTTGGCCAGCAGCCGGGTCTGGTGGTGATGACCAACTCCCTGCACGTGGCCAACGCCTTGAGCGAACTCGAACACGAACCGGTGCTGCTGATGACCGGCGGCACCTGGGATCCGCATTCGGAGTCCTTCCAGGGCCAGGTGGCCGAGCAGGTACTACGCTCTTACGACTTCGACCAGTTGTTTATCGGCGCCGATGGTATCGATCTGGTGCGTGGCACCACCACATTCAACGAGTTGCTCGGCTTGAGCCGGGTGATGGCTGACGTGGCGCGGGAAGTGATCGTGATGGTCGAGGCCGACAAGATCGGCCGCAAGATTCCCAACCTGGAGCTGCCGTGGAGCAGCGTCCATACCCTCATTACCGATGATCGCCTGCCTGAAGATGCGCGCGATCAGATTCAGGCCCGCGGTATCAGCGTGATTTGCGCGGCTGTCAGTCAGGAGAAATAAGCATGTGTGGAATTGTCGGCGCAGTAGCTGAACGTAATATCACCGCCATCCTGCTTGAAGGCCTCAAGCGCCTTGAATACCGCGGCTATGACAGCGCCGGTGTGGCAGTTTTCACCAACGACGAAAAGCTCGAGCGCATGCGCCGTCCGGGCAAGGTCAGCGAACTGGAAGCGGCGCTGGCCGCGCGGCCGCTGGTCGGTCGTCTCGGTATCGCCCACACCCGTTGGGCGACCCACGGTGCACCGTGCGAGCGTAACGCGCACCCGCATTTCTCCGGTGATATCGCTGTGGTGCACAACGGCATCATCGAGAACCACGAAGCCCTGCGTGAGCAACTGAAAGCGCTGGGTTACGTGTTCACTTCGGACACCGACACCGAAGTCATCGCGCACCTGCTGAGCCACAAACTCAAGGATCAGCCTGACCTGACCGTCGCGCTCAAAGCCACCGTCAAGGAACTGCACGGCGCCTACGGTCTGGCGGTGATCAACGCACAACAGCCGGATCGTCTGGTTGCCGCACGCAGTGGCAGCCCGTTGGTGATCGGTCTGGGCCTGGGTGAGAACTTCCTCGCGTCCGACCAATTGGCCCTGCGTCAGGTCACTGACCGCTTCATGTACCTGGAAGAGGGCGATATCGCCGAAATTCGCCGCGATAACGTGCAGATCTGGGACGTCAACGGCAACGCCGTCGAGCGCCAGACCGTGCAGTACAGCGATGGTGCCGAAGCCGCCGACAAGGGCGAGTTCCGTCATTACATGCTCAAGGAAATCCACGAACAGCCGGTCGTGGTGCAGCGTACCCTCGAAGGTCGTCTGAGCAACAATCAAGTGCTGGCGCAGGCCTTCGGTCCACAGGCTGCCGAACTGTTCGCCAAAGTGCGCAATGTGCAGATTGTCGCCTGCGGTACCAGCTACCACGCCGGTATGGTCGCGCGTTACTGGCTCGAAGAACTGGCCGGTATTCCGTGCCAGGTCGAAGTCGCCAGTGAGTTCCGCTACCGCAAGGTGGTGGTGCAGCCGGACACCCTGTTCGTCACCATCTCGCAGTCCGGCGAAACCGCCGACACCCTGGCCGCGCTGCGCAACGCCAAAGAGCTGGGCTTCCTCGCCAGCCTGGCGATCTGCAACGTCGGCATCAGCTCGCTGGTGCGTGAATCCGACCTGACGCTGCTGACCCAGGCCGGTCGCGAAATCGGCGTAGCCTCGACCAAGGCGTTCACCACGCAACTGGTCGGCCTGTTGCTGCTGACCCTGTCGCTGGGTCAGGTACGCGGCACCCTCGGCAAAGGCGTTGAAGCCACGCTGGTGGAAGAGTTGCGTCGCCTGCCGACCCGTCTCGGCGAAGCGCTGGCGATGGACAGCACCGTGGAAAAAATCGCCGAGCTGTTCGCCGAGAAGAACCACACCCTGTTCCTCGGCCGTGGCGCGCAGTTCCCGGTCGCAATGGAGGGCGCCTTGAAACTCAAGGAAATCTCCTACATCCACGCCGAAGCCTATCCGGCTGGGGAACTGAAGCACGGCCCTCTGGCGCTTGTGGATAACGACATGCCGGTGGTTACCGTGGCGCCAAACAACGAACTGCTGGAGAAGCTCAAGTCCAACCTGCAGGAAGTCCGCGCCCGTGGTGGTGAACTGATCGTATTCGCTGACGAGAAAGCCGGGATGACCAACGGCGAAGGCACCCATGTGGTGCAGATGCCGCACATCCACGACATTCTTTCGCCGATCCTCTACACCATCCCTCTGCAGTTGCTGTCGTACTACGTCGCCGTGCTCAAGGGCACCGACGTCGACCAGCCGCGCAATCTGGCGAAGTCGGTGACGGTGGAATAAGTTATCCACAGCTGACATTGACCCGCAAAAATCGCAGCCTTGGCTGCGATTTTTGTATCTGAATCGAGGACATCCATGGACCGTTTCCAGGAAATGCAGATCTTCGCCACCGTGGCCCAGGAGCAGGGCTTCTCGGCAGCGGCGCGGCGTCTTGGCTTGTCCGCCGCCAGTGTCACTCGCGCGGTTGCAGCGCTGGAGCAGCGTATCGGCACGCAGTTGCTGATCCGTACCACACGCAGTGTGCATCTGAGCGAAGCGGGTCAGCGTTATCTGGAAGACTGTCGGAGAATTCTCGCCGAGGTGCAGGAAGCCGAGGATTCGGCGGCGGGCAGTCATGCCCAGCCGCGTGGGCAATTGACGGTGACCGCGCCGGTGTTGTTCGGTGAGTTGTTTGTCACGCCCCTGATGACCAGTTATCTGACGCAGTATCCAGATGTTTCGATTAATGCGCTGTTGGTCGATCGGGTGGTGAGCATGGTCGAGGAGGGCATCGATGTCGCGGTGCGCATTGGTGAGTTGCCGGACAGCAATCAGCATGCAATCCGGGTCGGCGAAGTGCGGCGGGTGATCTGTGGTTCGCCGGCCTATCTGGCTCGACACGGCCGTCCCGCGCATCCGCAGGCGCTGGCCGGCGCGCCAGTGGTGGCAACCTCAGCCATCGGCCAGTTGCGCAACTGGCCGTTTGTGGATCAGGGCGAAGCGATCAGCGTGCGGCCTGAACCAAGGCTGGTGGTCACCGCCAACCAGGCGGCGATTACTGCGGCCTGCCTGGGGTTGGGGCTGACCCGGGTGCTGTCTTATCAGGTCGCCAGCAAAATCGCGACCGGTGAGCTGGAAATCGTCCTCGCCGAATTTGAACTGCCGCCACTGCCGATCCATGTGGTGTATCAGGGCGGGCGCAAAGCGCCAGCGCGGGTGCGCAGTTTTGTCGACCACGCGGTGAAGGTGCTGCGAGAACATCCGGCGCTGCAGAACGCGGCGTTATTTCATGCAGTGAAATAATTGATTGCGATTGCTGGTGATTCTGTTGATTTGAAGAAGGGTGGAAGATGGCCTCCATCGGCGCTGCCATCCCGAACGGCGCCCTCTCCAGCGGAGTCGACCATGCAAGCGATCAAACTCTACAACTTTCCACGTTCCGGCCACGCCCATCGGGTAGAGCTGATGCTGTCCCTGCTGCAGTTGCCGACCGAATTGATCCTGGTCGATCTGGCCAAGGGCGAGCACAAGCAGGCGCCGTATCTGGCAATCAACAGTTTTGGCCAGGTGCCGGCGATTGACGACAGCGGTGTGGTGCTGGCCGACTCCAACGCGATTCTGGTGTATCTGGCGCTCAAGTACGGCAATGGCCGCTGGCTGCCGACCGATCCGGTCGGCGCGGCGCAGGTGCAGCGCTGGTTGTCGGCCGCTGCAGGGCCGATTGCTTTCGGACCTGCTGCTGCACGATTGGTGACGGTGTTTGGCGCACAGTTGAATGCTGAAGAAGCGATTACCCGTGCGCACAACCTGCTCAAAGTAATGGAGGTGGAACTGGGCAAGACCACTTACCTGGCCGGCAGCGAGCCGACCATCGCTGACGTGTCCGCCTACAGTTATATCGCCCATGCGCCGGAAGGCAACGTGTCGCTGGACGACTACGCCAACGTGCGTGCCTGGCTGGCGCGTGTCGAAGCCTTGCCCGGTTTTGTCGGCATGCCGCGCACGGTCGCCGGTCTGCAAAAGACTGCCTGAGGTTCAGCCTGATCTGATCGAGTTATCCACAATGCGCCGGCGGCGCGGGGAGATGCGTGATGGAACGTTCACCGTGGCACGCTGGCGAGCAACAACTGCAGGCCCATGTCGGCGTTGCCGAGCGCATGGAGGCCTTCGGCCGAAAAGTGATTCGTGACTGGATGCCGGATCAGCACCGCGCCTTTTATGAGCAGTTACCGTTCATGCTGTACGGCGCGGTCGATACCGACGGGCGTCCATGGGCCAGCGTGCTCGAAGGCGCGCCGGGGTTTGCTCATTCGCCTGATCCCGAGCATCTGCATTTCGCCAGCCAACCCGCTGCTGATGATCCGGCGCAATTGCGCAATGGCGAGCCGATCGGGTTGCTCGGCATTGAGTTGCATACCCGCCGCCGCAATCGCCTCAACGGTCATGTCGACAATCTGACCGTGCAGGGTTTTGAGGTGAGCGTGGATCAGGCTTTCGGCAACTGTCCGCAATACATTCAACTGCGCCAGTTCCAGCGCGTGCCGCTGAGCGATCCGCAGACGCGGCCAGCGCAGCACGACGACGGTCTTGATGACGCAGCCAGAGCCATGATCGAAGGCGCCGATACCTTCTTTGTCGCCAGTTACGTCGATGTGGACGGACAACGTGCGGTGGATGTTTCCCATCGTGGCGGGCAGGCCGGGTTTGTCCGGGTTGAAGGTAATCGCCTGACCATCCCGGATTTTGCCGGCAATCTGCACTTCAACACGCTCGGCAATCTGCTGCTCAATCCCAAGGCTGGCCTGCTGTTCATCGACTTTTCCACAGGCGATGTGCTGCAACTGAGCGGGCGGACCGAAATCATCCTCGACGGGCCGCAGATCGAAGCGTTCCAGGGCGCCGAGCGCCTCTGGACATTCGAGGTAGAGAGACTGGTGCGGCGCCCGGCGGCACTGGCCCTGCGCTGGCGCTTCGACGGCATGTCGCCCACCAGTCTGCTGACCGGCACCTGGGCCCAGGCCGATGCACGCTTGCAGGCCAAAGCGCTGGGTGACCGCTGGCGGCCGCTGCGGGTGACCCGCATCGAAAGGGAGAGCCAGCACATCCGCTCGATTTATCTGCAACCGGACGATGGCGCAGGGATGCCGGTGTTTCAGGCCGGCCAGCATCTGCCGCTGCGCTTCACTCTGGGCGGTGAAACGCATATTCGCACCTACAGCCTGTCGAGTGCGCCATCGGATGATTTCCTGCGCATCAGTGTGAAACGCGAGGGCTTGATCTCAGGCCATTTGCACCAGCAGATCCGGGTCGGCGATGTCCTTGAGGCTCGGGCACCACAGGGGCACTTTACCGTGGCACCGCTGGAACACCGGCCGCTGGTGCTGCTGGCGGCGGGGGTTGGTATCACGCCGTTGCTGTCGATGCTGCGTGAGGTGGTGTACCAAGGTCTGCGCACCCGGCGGATTCGGCCGACGTGGTTGCTGCAGAGTTCGCGTAGCCTGGCCGATCAGCCATTTCGCCAGGAACTCGATCGCTTGCTGGAAAGTGCTGGCGATGCGGTACGGGTGGTTCGCCTGCTCAGTCAGCCGGAGGCCGACGTGCATGAAGGCGAAGATTTCGACCGCCATGGGCGCATTGATCGGGCACTGCTGCGTGATCTGCTGGAGGTCGAGGATTACGACCAGATCGATTTTGCTGTCTGTGGGCCCGGCGCTTTTACCCAAAGTGTCTACGACAGTCTGCGCGAGCTGGACATTCGCGACGCGCGGATCCATGCCGAGACCTTCGGCCCGTCGACGCTCAAGCGCCAGCCGGACCCGGATGCGGCGGTCATCGAGCAACCACCGGCCGCCATCACGTCAGTGCCGGTGATGTTCGAGCGTTCTGCCAAAGAGGCGCGCTGGCAGCCGGACGGCGGCAGTCTGCTGGAGCTCGCAGAAAGCCGTGGCCTGCGCCCCGAGTTCAGTTGCCGGGGAGGTTCGTGCGGCACCTGCAAGACACGTCTGGTCAGTGGCGCGGTGAATTATCCACAGCCCCCGGCAGACCTGCCGGAAGCGGGGCAGGTGCTGATTTGCTGCGCGGTGCCGGCGCAGAGTGAGCAATTGCTGGTGCTGGATCTTTAAGCTTCGTGATGTAACGGGTTCACCAATGGGGCGATGAACTGATTGACGTAGGTGTGCGTAACCTTGTGGTTTCGGGCTTTGAGGTGGTTGTACGTACGGGTTCACTCGTGTCCTCAAAACTCTCGACATCTCGCGCCATTGCTGTCCTGACATTTCTTGCGCTGTGTTCGACCAATTGCAAACTCGCCTCGCGCCAGCCGATCCAACTCCATTCGCCGACATTGCGAGTTGCCGGGAATTTTCCGCTGCGTTCGAATTTGTCGATCAGGTCAGCCAGGCTTTGAGGATTATTCAAATCAAAGTAGGCCATGAAATCGCGCCCGATTTCACGGAACACTGCAATATCACTCCCCATGACCGGCAGCCCGCGTTTCATTGCCTCTACAAGTGGCAGACCGAAACCTTCCACGAAAGAAGGAAACACCAGGGAGCTGGCATGCGCGTAGGCATATTCAAGGCTGGTGTCACTCAGGTTGTTGAACATGAACAGACGCTGATTCAACTCTGGATGATTGCGTATTCGATTGGATAGTTCGTCAGACTTCCAGCCTACATGTCCTGCGATGCACAGTTTTGCATTCGAGCCACTTGCCCATGCGCGGTCGAAAGCATCCAACAAGTAAGCATGATTCTTGCGCGGCTCGATGGTACTGACCATCAGAAACACAGGCTCAGGGGAGTTAAAAATTCGTTGCAGGCAAGGGTCAACGATTACGTTCTCGCTGTGCAGATCCAGCTCCGCCCCCAGGTAAAAGTAATCGAACCAACGTTTTTCGGTTTGTACTTTCCCGATCCGGCGTTGCACTTCTGACCGTACTTCGTCACGCACGGTGGCAGAAATCGCGATATAGCCATCAGCGGTGCGGACGATCCAGTCGAACCACTCACTGAATACCTGCGCTGGGCGCGCCTCGTAGAAGTGCGGATGAGTCACAGGGATCAGATCGTAGATCACCGCGATTACACCGACACCCTCATGTTTGAGTTGTTCGACGTGAGGAAAAATATCTGAATGCCAAGAGGAGTCGAGCAACACCAGCTGATCGCCTGGCTGATGGTGCAGCGGTGCACAACGTTTCAGCAGTTGGAAGCGGCTTACTTTTCTGAAAACCCGCAAGGAAACGCCGAATGTGCCGAAGGCGGTCAAACGATAAGAAAAATAAACCAGTTTTTTCGCCAATTGCGAGGTGCACTTGGCGCCGAGTCTTTGCTGCCATTGCCAGAAACGATGCGACAGGCGCTCCAGCCGATCACCGAATGCAGCGAGAGTATTCAACACCGGTGTGGTGAAGGGGGCAAGATGAAGAACCTGGTAAAGTTTGCCGTTGAGCAGCACTACCGGAATGCACTCGAAGCCTTGGGCATTCGGAGGCAACTGATTGATGACGTTTCGCACCACCCGCTGAATCCCCGAATTGAGTTTCGGGTGGTTGAATACATGGGTACATTCCACCATTAATCGGGTCATAGAGCGCGCTCCGTATTCGCCAATTCGGCGCTGCGGGTAATCGATGTCTTGGCACTCAGCCACGAGCAATCGACGAAGTCTTCGATACCGGTGATGCCTACTGCGTCACCGGGAGCGATATTGAAGGTGATGTCTTGCAGCGCCCAATGTTGGTAGTGACGCCGCGAAGCATACGGGACCAACCATTCGCCCAGATGGCTCCAGCGCGAGGGGTATTGCTTGTAGACCTTGCCCAGGCCTGTCACACGCACATGCCCCATCAGACGCCCTCCACCATGTCGCTCGCATTCACAACAGGTGCGGGCGGGAGTTGCGCGACGGTTTTTCGTAAGTCAGCGATGAGAGGCTTGTAGGCCTGAACGACGGATACGCCGGGGAACGTGAATTTGAAAACGGCTACTGGTGGAATCGCGCCAATGGCGACGGTTGCGCCTCTGTCTTGTGGCTGCGGCAGGGCAAGACTGTCCGGTGTCATGCGGTGGTATGTCGAAGCCGCGTTCAGCAGCTCCCAATCCGCGTCAACTCCCAGCGGGGGTGTCCGGATATGTTGTCCCGCGGATCCATGAAAATCCGTGACGAACAGACGATTTTTCAAACAGCGACCCCTTGGTCTTTAACTTTCGCCACTTCCTGCAGGCTTTAAGGGAAGGTCTGTCAGATCGTAGGAAAAAATCGACAAGACGACAGGCGAAATAGTTGTTGTAGTTGTTTGTTACCAATCTGTGCCAATTGCAAAGTAATTTCAACAATCCAAACCGTGACCGGTCAGTTCTCATCAGCGTAGACACATTTATTCTGTTCCGGAGGTTCACGAACGTTCGTCGGATGTGTTTAGAATGCGCTTCGTCGCGATTTTCCAGGTTCACCAGGATTGCCGCGTCACAAGGTAAAACCGACCACTAAAAACAAGAACAAAGACGGGCTGGAAGATGCAGGACGAGTGTCGGCATGCCGACCACGATTCAGCGCTTCGCCGTCATGGATTGAAGCAGCCGGGATGGCGGCTTCATCGTGGGATGCCATGAACTTCATTCTTTACTCGGACGTCAACGACCGTTCCATCAGCCAGAGTCTCGGGCGTCCCGAATACAGTTACTACTTCGTGCTCAAGGCTTATCGCCCAGTGCTGGAAAGCCTTGGGCGGGTGCATGTGGTGTCCGCCATCGCCGAGGTTGATCCGCTCTTTCGCCAATTGCGCGAGGCGGGCGAAGACAGCCTGTTTCTCTCCTTCACCCCGCCGCAAAATACGCCGACCGATCTCGAGTGTCCGACCCTGTGTGTGGTTGCCTGGGAGTTCGATTCGATCCCGGACGAGATCTGGGACAACGATCCGCGCCACGACTGGACGCAGATGCTGGCCCGACAAGGGCGGGTGATTACTCTGTCCAGCCATACTGCCCGGGCGATTCGCCGGGCGCTGGGCGAGGACTTTCCGGTACTGGTGTTGCCGACACCGTTGTGGGAGAACTTTGCGGCGATTCGTCAGCAGCAAGTTCCGGCGCCGGTCAATCCAGGCACGCCGCTGGCGATCAAGGGCTGCATTTTCGACAGCCGTACGCTGGCGCTCTCAGCCGATGACCTGCTGCCCAAACCACTGACCGCCGAGCAACTGGCCGCGATCGAGGCACAGCGACCTCCTCCGCTGACCTTCAAACGGCGCCTGGTCATCGCCCGGCACTACCTGCGCCAGTGGCGCCTGGATGCAGGCCGCGAACAGCAACAGCCGCGGGTGAAGTTTCTGCATCACTGGTATTGGGAGGGACTGCGTGATCTTTTCTCACGCAGGGCGCATGCCTGGCTGGAGCGACAGCTGCCGAGTATCGCCGGTCCACAGGCGGTGGCAGTGGTCGAACCGCCGCCGCTGGATCTGCCGGACACCACGTCGGTGGTCGACACCACGGTCGACGGTGTGGTCTACGTCACCGTATTCAACCCCAAAGATGGCCGCAAGAACTGGCATCAACTGATCACCGCGTTTTGCTGGGCGTTTCGGGAAACGGCCGATGCCACGTTGGTATTGAAAATCACCCAGAACGACCTCGCGTCTTACTACAGCGAATTAATGACCCTGTTGGCGCAGCTCTCACCCTTTGCCTGCAGGGTGGTGGTGTTGCACGGTTATCTGGATGACGCCCAGTACACCCGGCTTTATGCCGCTGCCAGTTACTACGTCAACGCCTCGCGCTGTGAGGGCCTGTGTCTGCCATTGATGGAGTTCATGTCCAGTGGCAAACCGGTAATCGCTCCGGACCACACGGCCATGGAAGACTACATCGACGACAGCGTCGCCTTCGTGATCAAGTCCAGCGAAGAACCCGCCATCTGGCCGCAGGACTCGCGGCTGATTTACCGCACCCTGCGCCACCGCCCGGATTGGGCTTCACTGAAACAAGCCTACGAGGACAGCTACCGCATGGCCAAAGACCAGCCGGAGCGGTACCGGCAGATGTCGGCGGCAGCGGTCGAGCGCATGCATGACTACTGCGCTTTTGCCCCCGTGCAAACGCGCATGGCGGAATTTTTCGGGCTTGCACCGCATCCCGCCAATGCTGCGTCAGTGACGGAAAACGCCTCATGCTGATCATCATTCATTCGGAAACCAACCAGCACACCATTGCACAGAATCTGGGGCGCTCGGAGTACAGCTATTACTTCGTGCTCAAGGAATATCGCCCGGTACTCGAGCGTCTCGGACGCGTGGTGGAAGTGGCCGATCCGCTGACCGAAGTCGACGCGCTTTACGAGGAATGCCGGGCCAGTGGCGAGCCGTGCGTCTTCCTGTCGTTCTCGCCGCCCCATCGCACGCCGGTACACCTGATGTGTCCGACTTTGCCGGTGTTTGCGTGGGAGTTCAGCACCATCCCCAATGAGCCGTTTGCCGGTGAGCCGCGCAACGACTGGCGCACGGTGCTGCAGGCTTGCGGAGCGGCGATCACCCATTCCAGCTACACCGTTAACGCGGTGCGCGAGGCAATGGACAGCGATTACCCGATCGTCGCGGTGCCTGCGCCGGTATGGGATCGCTTTGCCGCCCGCGGTGCGCCGTTGCAGGGCCAGCCACCGAATGGACCGGTACGGTTGAAGATCAAGGGATTGGTGGCCGACAGTCGCAAACTTGACTTGAACGCATTCGCCCCCCGGCCTTTGCGCACGGGCAAGGGACTCGATTTTCATGCGCCGGTCAGGGAGCAGGAGTTGCTGCTCGACGGCGTGGTCTACACCTCAGTGTTCAATCCCGGCGATGGGCGCAAGAACTGGGAGGACATGCTCAGTGCATTCTGCGTGACGTTCCGCGAGGTCGAGGACGCAACGCTCGTGCTGAAACTGACGCACCACGATGCCGAAGAAGCGCTGAGCGACATCCTCCACCACCTGTACAAGAATCAGTCCTACCGCTGCCGGATCGTGCTGATCTACGGCTACCTCGCGGACGCCGATTATGAGCGCCTGGTGCAGGCGACCCGCTATGTGGTCAACACGTCCTACGGCGAGGGCCAGTGCCTGCCGTTGATGGAATTCATGTCCTGCGGCAAACCGGCGGTGGCGCCGCGTACGACGGCAATGATCGATTACCTGAGTGCCGACAACGCCTTTCTGATCGACTCCACCGACGAGCTCACGGCCTGGCCGCATGACCCGCGCAAGGCCTTCCGCACCCTGCGTTATGTGACTAACTGGACGTCGTTGTGCACGGCCTATCGCGCCAGCTATGCGGTCGCCAAAGACGATCCGCAACGTTATGCACAGATGGCCGCTCAGGCGGTGAGCAGCCTGCAGGATTTCTGCAGTCAGGCAGTGGCCGAGCAGCGGTTGCAGGTGTTTCTGGGGCAGTTGTTCGAACGCCGGTTCGCCTCAGACCCCGAGATGCGCGGGGCATGAACAACAAGCGGATCATGGACATCGAGGTACTGCGCGCGATCGCGGTGCTCGGTGTGCTGTTTCATCACCTGCAGGGCAGCCTGTTCACCGACACCGTGCCGCTGCTGCAAACAGTCCACCATTGGGCGCAGTCCTGGTGGGGCGTTGACCTGTTTTTTGCGATCTCCGGATTTGTCATCGCCCGCAGCCTGATCCCCGTGCTGCAAGGCTGCACGAGCCGTCGGCAGTGCTGGGAGCAGACACGCAATTTCTGGCTGCGCCGGGCCTTTCGTTTGTTGCCCTCGGCCTGGCTGTGGCTGGCGCTGATGTTGCTGGCCTGTGTCTTGCTCAATCGCTCAGGTGCGTTCGGCACGCTGCACGCCAACCTGCAGGCGACACTGGCCGGGGTGTTGCAGTACGCCAATTTCCGTTTTGCCGACAGTTTCTTTCAGTACGAATACGGCAGCAGTTTCGTCTACTGGAGCCTGGCGCTGGAGGAGCAGTTCTACTTGCTGTTCCCGCTGCTGATTGTCGTGTGTCGCCGACATCTGGGCTGGGTATTGCTGGCGCTGGTCGCGGTGCAACTGTTCACGTTGCGCACCCCCTTGCTGATGGTGGTGCGCACCGATGCCCTGGCCCTCGGCGTATTGCTGGCGATGTGGAGCGCGCAGCCGGGTTATTCCCATTGGGAACCGAGGTTCCTGCGGCGGCCGTGGGCCGGCGTTTCGGTACTGATTGTGCTGGCGTTGCTGCTGAGTTACATGGCCACCGACCGCTTCACGTTCGCCTCTTACCGCATCGGCTCGATCGCCATGCTCAGCGCGCTGCTGGTGTGGATTGCCTCGTACAACCGCGATTACCTGCTGCCGCGCGGAAGGTTGCAACGGCTGATGGCGTGGATCGGCAGCCGTTCCTACGGCATCTACCTGATCCATATTCCGGCCTATCTGCTGGTCCGTGAATTGATCTTCCGCTTGCAGGACGCGGGGCTGCCCAGTCCGGCCGGGCACCCGATTCTCACGGTGCTGATCGCCGGCGGTCTGATCGCGCTGCTCAGCGAATTGAATTACCGATTCATCGAAATGCCGATGCGCAATCGCGGCGCCGCGCTGGTGCGCCGCCTCGGTACGTCGCGAACCGCCGTCCCATCCTCTGGAGCTACCTCATGCTGAGCCTTTTGAAGAAACTCACGGCAACGTCTCCCGCACCGGTTGCTGTGCCATCTGCCGCCGACAAGGTTGATCCGTACATGCTCGGCCTGTACGACGCAAAGCTCAGTGGCTGGTTCAATCAGGAGACCGACGAGCTGTTCACAGGCTTTCGGGTGAGCGCCGATGACACGTTGCTCGATGTCGGCTGTGGCGACGGCGGTAATGTGCATTTCTGCGGCATGCGCGGGGCGAAGATCATCATTGCCGACATCGACGCGGCCAAAGTCGAGGCCACCCGCCAGCGTCTGAGCGATACCCCGGCACGCAGCGTCGAATGCCACGTGACCGACTGCAACCCGCTGCCGATTGCCGATGCCACCGCCACCCGCGTGGTCTCCACCGAAGTCATCGAGCATGTCGACGATCCGGCGCAATTTCTCGCCGAACTGGTACGGGTCGGCAAGCCGGGAGCGCTGTACCTGCTGAGCGTGCCGCATCCCAGCTCGGAAGATTTGCAGAAAGACATTGCCTCGCCGGATTATTTCCAGAAACCCAACCACATTCGCATCATCAGTGAAGAGCAGTTCAAGGCGATGGTCAGTGACGCCGGGCTGGAGATCATCAGCCACAGTCAGTACGGCTTTTACTGGTCGATGTGGATGCTGTTGTTCTGGGAAGCCAAGGTCGAATTCAGTAACCCCGATCACCCGTTGCTCGAGCATTGGGCCAATACCTGGCAAGCGGTGCTCGATTCGCCCCGTGGTGCGCAGATCAAGCAGGCGCTGGATGCGGTGGTGGCGAAGAGTCAGGTGATCATTGCCCGCAAGGCTTGAGTGCTTTTGTGTAACCTTGCAGCCTGATGTCTCAGGGATCTGCAAGGTATGCGCGTTATCGTCGGGTTGTCGGCCATGCTGGCGGTGTTGTTGCTCTGTGCTTGTGAACGACAGCACGCAGCGCCACTCGATCAGCAACTCTACGTCTGGCAACGGCAATGGACGTCCGCCCATGAGCTCGCGCTGAAAGACAGCCGCAGCGACTTTTCGACCCTGCGCGTGTTGGCCTTGCAGGCATTCCCCAATGACGGCTGGCATCGGGCGCGGATCGATGCGCCGTTGCTCAAGCACGATGGCCGGCCTCTGATCGCGGTGATTCGTCTCGACGGTCAGCTCAAAAGTCTGGATCAGTCGCAGGTCACGGCGCAGATTCTTCAGGTTGTCGCCGACTGGCAGGCGCAGGGGCTGACCCTGAGTGGCGTCGAGATCGATCATGACGCGGGTAATGCGCGTCTGCCGGAATACACCGAGTTCCTCACACATCTGCATTCCGCGTTGCCCGCATCGTTGCCGCTGAGCATCACCGCGCTGCCGGCGTGGTTCGGCAGTTCACAGCTGCCGGCGTTGTTGGCCACAGTCGACAGCAGCGTGCTGCAGGTGCACGCCGTCAGCGATCCGCGACGCGGCTTGTTCGACCCCGAGCAGGCTCGGCGCTGGGCCAGCGCCTGGGGCAAAATCAGCAGCAAACCGTTCTATCTGGCGTTGCCGGCCTATGGCGTGGCGCTGCTGCCGGATGCCGACGGTGCCCCGGTGGTGGAAAGCGAAGTACCGATCGAACGTGAAGGGCAACGCCGGGAACTGCTCGCCGATCCGTTGCAACTGAGCCGACTTGCAAAAGCGCTGCGCGAGGACCCGCCGGAACATCTGGCCGGGCTGATCTGGTTTCGCCTGCCGCTGGCCAATGATCGCCGCGCCTGGAGCCTGACCACGTTGCGCGCCGTGGCCCGCGGCGATGCGTTGAGCAGCCAACTCGGTCTGGCGTTCAGCGACCACGATGGCCTGCAGGACATCGCCCTGCGCAATGTCGGAAACCTCGACAGTGCCTGGCCCGCACGGATCATCGTCAAGGCCAGCGCTTGCGAAGGCGCCGATGCGCTCGCCGGTTATTCGTTGCAACAGAGCGCGGATCTGCTTACCTTCACCCGCCTGCGCGACGGTCGTTTGCCGGCGGGTGGACAACGCGCCATCGGTTGGGCGCGCTGTGCATTTATTGATCAAGGAGGTTCGCATGTTGACCCGTAACTGGCCCCGCCATCTGCTCTGCCTGAGCCTCAGCCTGCCGCTGGGTTCGGCGTTGGCCTGCGGCCCGGACTTCCCGATGCGCCTGCTCGACAATCGCGGGCAAACCCTGGCCGATTTGCCGGAGGGCAACTTCAACTTCGAGATCAGCCGCCTCGGCAAAACCATTGCCGGGCTGAAGAATGTCACAGCGGCGACGCACAATCCCGACGACATGTACGGCGACGCAAGCGAGCCTGCTGCGCTGCGCGAAAAAGCCGAGCAGGTCGGTCTGAGCGCCGAGCAACAGGCGCTGGTCAAGCAACTGCGTGGCCTGAGCGATGCGCGTCAGGTCGAGGCGCAGGGCGCCAGTCTGCCGGCGGAAATCCGTTTGTACGTGGCCGGCGCGGTGGCGTTCGCCACTGGCGATCATCCGCTGGCGATCGAATATTTCAACAAAGTGCTGGCACTGCCGGCCGATCATCGTCCGCTGCGCAGCACCTGGGCGGCTTATTCCCTGGGCCGTGCCTGGTTTGCCACGAGTGCCGAGGCGGGCAATGTCATCGAAGTGCTGGAGGACGCACGCGCAGCCTTCCGTCAGGCTCGACAACTGAGCATCGATGGCTTCAGTGATCCGCTGGAACTCGGTGTGGCCAGCCTCGGTGAAGAGGCACGGGTGCTGCGCAACGCCGGCGACTGGAACGGCGCCATCGAACTGTATGAAGCGCAGAACCTGCACGGTTCGGCCGTGGGTTACACCTCGCTGAAACAACTGATGAATGAGCTGGCCGAACTGCCTGAGCCGCAACTGGCCAAGCTGCTGGAGCGCAAAGCCGTGCAGCAACTGGTCACCGCTTCGTTGATCAGCCGCATGGGCTGGTCATTCGACGAGCAACCGCCGAATGAGAAGAAACTCATCAAGCTGCTGCAGGACAGCACCCGTGGCAGCCTGGAAAACGCCGATCGACTGGCGGCCATGAACTATCAACAAGGTGATTACGCCAGCGCCAAAGCCTTCCTTGAAAACGCCGGTGACGGCGGACTGGCGTGGTGGCTGCGGGCCAAACTGGCGGTGCGTGACGGCGATAAAAATGCCGCAGCTGCCGCCTATGCCAAAGCTGCGCAGGCGTTCCCGCAGAGCGAAGATTGGGGTTACCGGCGCACCCCTGACTGGGACTTCGAAACCGTCCAGCCGAAATGCCGGGTCGAGGGCGAAAGTGCGATTCTGGCGCTGCAACGTGGCGAATACCTGCAAGCGTTCGTGCAGCTGTATCGCAGCAACAGCATCTATTGGTTCGACGCAGCGACAGTGGCCGAGCGCGTGCTGACGGTCGATGAACTCAAGCGCTATGTCGATGACAACGTGCCGGCACCACCCGCGCTGACCCAGCAACAGCGCGACAATTACGTGCCGCTGCCGGTCGCCGCCAGCCTGCGCAATCTGCTGGGGCGACGCTTGTTGCGTGAAGGGCATTACGAGGAAGCGGTCGGCTATTTCGACAATCCCGATCTGCAGCACAAGGCCCGTCTGTACGGCGAGCAAAGGATGAAGGCTGACGCTGCGTGGTGGCCGACCAAACGCGCCAGCGCCTTGTACAACGCGGCGTGGACCGCGCGTGAATGGGGCATGGACATTCTCGGTTACGAGATGGCGCCGGACTACGCCACGTTTGGCGGCAACTACAGCCTGGAAAACACCGAGCTGAAAGTCGGGCCGCTGGTGGCCGAGGCTGAAGTCCAGCGCCAGAAGGCCAGTGAAGCGCAGCCGGATGAGCGTTATCACTACCGTTTTGTCGCCACCGCGCTGGCCAGCCGGGCCGCCGATAATTTGCCGCACACCAGTCAGGCGTTTGCGGCGGTGTTGTGTAACGCTGCGGGTTTCAACAGCAGCCTGGAAGAGCAGAGCGCGCTGTATCGACGCTACGTCAATGAAGGCCCGTACGTGCCGTGGGCGGTGGACTTCGGTAATCAGTGCCCCTATCCGGATTTCGAAAACGCCGACAAGCGTTACGTCACCCAGGTGACCGACGCTGTGCGCAATTCGTTGCGTCCGTACAAGTGGCCGGTGGTCGGTGTCCTGCTGTTAATCAGTGCTGGCGTGCTGGTGTTGTTCAGTCGTCGGCGCAAGTCCCGCAAACCCTAGGCCTGCTGGATAAACGTCAGGCGTACGGCGAAGCCGATCAGCAGGCTGCCGAACAGCCATTGCTGAACGCGTTGGGCGGTTGGACTGTGTTGCAGCCAACGGCCCAGCGCCGCGCCGGTCAGGGCATAGGCACTGTCGAACAGCAGCCCGATGCCCACCAGCAACGCGCCGAGGGTGGCAAACTGGGTCAGCACTGCTGCGCCGTCATTGACGATGAATTGTGGCAACAGCACCGAGCAGAACAGCAAGGCCTTGGGATTGAGCAGATTGGTCAGCAGGCCACGGCGAATCGCCTCGCGCCATTGTCCTTGGGTGTCAGTTACGGCAGCCGTATTCAGGTTCGGCAGCAGGCTGCTGCGCAGGCATTGAATGCCGATCCACAGCAGGTACGCCGCACCGGCCAGGCGCACCAGATCAAACGTCCACGGCGCCGCCTTGAACAGCGCCGCCAGACCCAATGCCGCCAATGCCACGTGACAGCCCCGGGCGATCGCCAGGCCAACGGCGGTTGCCAGCGCCGCACCGCGACCCTGGCGGGCACCGGTTTGCAGCAACAGAATCATGTCCGGGCCGGGCAACAGGAAGACCACCGCCAATGCCAGAAAAAACAGCCAGAAACTCGTCATGTCGCAGCCCTTTCGTTATCGATTCGGTGAGCAAAGTCTATGGCGCAAGGGCGGGGCAGGTGCTTGCGAAGTCAGCTTCAAAAACCCTTGCGATTGGCATAACCTGCTTTCTTTTTGTGCCTTGACCAGCAGGATCTGCCAAACATGAAACTCGACGCTTTTGATCGCAAGATTCTCGCTGCCTTGCAGCGCAACGGACGGCTGAGCAATGTCGAGCTGGCGGACGAGATCGGCCTGTCGGCGTCACCTTGCTTGCGCCGGGTGCGGATGCTGGAGGAGGCCGGGGTGATTCGTGGCTACCAGGCCAACCTCGATCGCGATGAAGTGGGACTGGGGCTGACAGTGTTTGTCGGAGTCAAGGTCGAGCGCCACAACGATGAGCAGGCCGAAGCCTTTTACACAGCGGTCACGGCGCTGCCGGAAGTGATCTCGGCGTTTCTGGTGTCGGGGGAGTCGGACTTTCTGTTGCAGGTGGTGGTGCCGGATCTGCGCGCGTATGACCGTTTTCTCAGCGGCTGCCTGCTGAAGCTGCCGGGGGTGAGCGACATTCGCAGCAATTTTGCAATTCACACGGTGAAGACCCCGGGGGCGTTGCCGTTGGGGCATCTGCCGCTGTAGACCGAGTCGTCTTGATCGCGAGCAGGCTCACTCCTACATTTGGGCGCATCCCCCTGTAGGAGTGAGCCTGCTCGCGATAGCGGTCGTCCGGTCACCCAAACCTTTGCTGACTACATCTGCGTCGCCATCCCCTCGACATTCATCGCCGCCTGACGCAGCGCCTCGGAGCGGGTCGGGTGCGGATGGCAGGTCAGCGCAATGTCTTCGGCCGAGGCGCTGAACTCCATGGCCACGCAGTATTCACTGATCATTTCACTGACGCACGGGCCGACCAGGTGCACGCCGAGGATCTCGTCCGTGCGTTCGTCGGCGAGGACTTTGGCGAAGCCTTCGGTCTCATGGTTGATCTTGGCCCGGCTGTTGGCGGTGAACGGGAATTTACCGACTTTATAGGTGCGCCCTTCAGCCTTGAGCTGCTCCTCGGTCTTGCCGACGCTGGCCAGCTCGGGCCGGGTGTAGATGACATTGGGGATCAGCCCGTAATTGACCTCGCCGGCCTTGCCGACGATCTGTTCCACGCAGGCCATCGCTTCGTCTTCGGCCTTGTGTGCGAGCATCGGCCCGGATGTCACGTCACCGATCACCCATACGCCGGTTGCCTCGGTACGGTGCTGGCGGTTGGCGAGCATGCCGCGCTTGTCGGTGCTCAGGCCGACGTTCTCCAGGCCCAGGCCTTTGGTGTACGGGCGCCGGCCGATCGCGACCAGCACGTAATCGGCTTCGAGCAATTCAGCGTTGCCACCGGCGGCGGGTTCGACGCTGAGCTGCACACCGTTGGCCGAGGGGGTGGCGCTGGTGACCTTCGAACTCAATTTGAAGCTGATGCCTTGCTTGCTCAGCGAACGCTGCAGGGTTTTGCCGGCCTCGCCATCAACACCCGGGCAGATGCGGTCGAGGTATTCGACCACGGTCACCTGGGCGCCGAGACGCCGCCAGACCGAGCCCAGTTCCAGGCCGATCACCCCCGCGCCAATCACCACCAGATGCTTGGGCACTTCTCTCAGCGACAGCGCGCCGGTGGAGTCGAGGATGCGTTGATTGTCGATCTCGACGCCGGGCAGGGGCGTGGGTTCGGAGCCGGTGGCGATGATGATGTCCTTGGCGCTCAATTCGGTCTTGTTGCCTTGATCGTCGGTCACGCTGACTTTGCCCGGGCCATCGATGTGGCCCCAGCCCTTGATCCAGTCGACCTTGTTCTTGCGAAACAGAAACTCGATGCCTTTGGTCAGGCCGCTCACGCTTTCGTCTTTCTGTTTCATCATTTGCGCGAGGTTGAGCGTGGGTTTGACCTCGATGCCGAGGTTGGCGAATTCCGCACCCATGGCCGCGTCGTACAGCTCCGAAGCATGCAGCAAGGCCTTCGACGGCATGCAACCGACGTTCAGGCAGGTGCCGCCGAGGGTGGCGCGGCCTTCCACGCAGGCTGCCTTCAGGCCCAGCTGGCCGGCGCGGATCGCTGCGTTATAACCACCGGGGCCGCCGCCCAGAATGACCACGTCGTAGTTGCTCATGCTGTTGCTCCTCGTTGGGGATGCGGATCGCTAAAAGTAGTCGGTCGATAAAATTACGAACGTAATATGTGCGTTTCCGGACATTTCGGTCAAGGCTTCAGGCAAGCGACAGGTTGCGCATCTTTAGATAAGCGAATTTGTGTACGAATATTTCACGCTTTTCGTTATATCGTAACGATAAGACCGGTGAATCAATGGCTTTGGGGTGATATGCAAGTCGATCTGGATGTCGATGGCACGCAAGTGACCGGGTTGCCGCGCTTTCAACAAGCGTCCACGCAGGGGCGACGTTTGCGTCGTCTGGCCATCGGTCTCGGCGGATTGGCCGGGGCAGGGTGGCTGCTGGCGCTGTTTGTCGAACTGTTTGCCGCGCAATCGATATGGCCGGCCTTGTTGGTGAATTTGGGCGCGGCTTTGCTGGTGTTGGTCGCCGGCTTGCAGTCGGCGTGGTGGGTGACGCAATGGCGTGCAGGGGTGATTGACCCGCAGGTATCGGTGGCGCTGACCGAGGAGCTGGAGCCAGTAGCGCCAGATGGCTGGTACGAACGGCTGCTGGAGCGATTGAGTCAGCGTGGTCTGCACCTGCTCGGTCAGATTGGTGCGGCCACGTTGTGGCTGGGCGGCTGGTCAGTGCTGATTGTGCTCGCCATCGGGCAGGTGTGGAATCTGGCATTGCCTGCCGCTGCGGTCGGGTTGTCGGCCACGGTGGGCGCGGCGCTGATGTTGCTGCTGGGTTTCGGCCTGCTGGTGCTGGAGCGGCAACTGGCTCAGGAGAGTCCGGCGCAATGGCCGGAAGCCGGGTCTCTCGCGCAACTGGCGCGGGTGGCGATCATCAGCCTGGTGCTGGGCGCGTTGTGCCTGCTGTTCGCCAGCGAGGCGTCGATGTGGCCAGTACGGCTTGCGGTGTTGATCGGGATCTTGCCGGCATTCGTCGCGATCGAGTTGCTATTGCGCGCAGTACTGTCGGTGTTCAGCCCCCGACGCGAGCAGCTCGAACCGACCCTGCTGGCGCGCAGTTTTGTTGCCGATATGCTGCGCTGGCCACCGCAGCCGTTGCTCGCCTTGCAGCACGAATTGCACAACCGGTTCGGCATTGATCTGCGCCAGATCTGGGCGTTCAGCTATATGCGCCGGGCCTTTCTGCCAGTTTTGGCGCTGGTTGCTGCGGTCGGTTGGCTGCTGACCGGAGTCCACGAAATCCCGCTGCAAGGGCGCGGTATCTACGAGCGCTTCGGCAAGCCGGTGCAAGTGTTCGGTCCGGGATTGCACGCCGGTCTGCCGTGGCCATTGGGCCGTGTATTGAACGTCGAGAATGGCGTGGTGCATGAGTTGGCGACCAGCGTCGGCGATGCTCCTGCCCCGACCCAGGCTGAGCCTGCCGAAGGCCCGGCGCCGATGGCCGCCAACCGCTTGTGGGATGCCAGCCACGTCAATGACAAATCCCAGGTGATCGCCAGCAGCCGTGGCGATCAGCAGAGCTTTCAGATCGTCAACATGGACGTGCGCTTCGTTTATCGCATTGGTCTGCGTGATCAGGATGCCTTGGCCGCCACTTACAACAACGCTGATGTGCCGACGCTGATTCGCAGCACCGCGAGCCGGATTCTGGTGCACGATTTTGCCTCGCGCACCCTCGACGGTTTGCTCGGCGCTGACCGGGTAGGGCTGGGCGAAGAAATCGGCCGCGCAGTGCAAGGTGATCTACAGAAACTCGACAGCGGTGTGGAGATTCTCGCCACCGTGGTCGAAGCGATTCACCCGCCAGCCGGTGCGGCTAATGCTTATCACAGCGTGCAAGCAGCACAGATCGGCGCGCAGGCGTTGATCTCCCGTGAACGCGGCGCTGCGGCAGAAGCCAGTAATCAGGCGCAGTTGCAGGCCAGCCTGGCCCGCGATCAGGCGAGTGCCAGCGCCCGTGAAATCAACGCCACCGCGCAGGCGGCGGATCTGAAATTCAAGGCTGAGCAGAAAGCCTATTCCAGCGCTGGCCAGGCGTTCGTGCTTGAGCAATATCTGAATCAGCTCAGCATGGGTCTGAACAAGGCCAAATTGTTGGTACTCGACCACCGTTTAGGCGGCAGCAGCAATGCGCCGACCATCGATCTGCGTACGTTTACGCTGCCGGCTGATCCGACGCCTGCGCGCACCACCGCTCAACCAGGAGTTGCCCCTTGAGCCAGTCGCACTCTCACGATTCCCATGACCACAGCGGCCACGATCATGGCCACGCCGGGCATCACCATCATCATGGGCATCATCACCATCACCACGGAGCGCCGGAAGAGGCGGGGCCGCTCCCGTGGCGGCGCATGGGCTGGGCGCTGTTGCTGGTGGGGTTTGCCATCGCGGCGGCAAGCCTGGTTCAGGTGCGCTCGGGCGAGGCCACCGTCATCACCCGTTTCGGTAATCCGTCGCGGGTGCTGCTTGAGCCGGGTTTGAGCTGGCGCTGGCCGGCGCCGTTCGAAGCGGCGATCCCGGTGGATCTGCGCCTGCGTACCACCTCGAGTGGTTTGCAGGATGTCGGCACCCGCGACGGTTTGCGCATCATCGTTCAGGCCTACGTGGCGTGGCAGGTGCAGGGCGATCCGGACAACGTGCAGCGTTTCATGCGCGCGGTGCAGAACCAGCCGGACGAAGCGGCGCGGCAGATTCGCACCTTTGTCGGTTCGGCGCTGGAAACCACCGCCAGCAGTTTCGACCTGGCGGATCTGGTGAATACCGATGCCAGCAAAGTGCGTATCGCCGATTTCGAAGCGCAATTGCGTCAGCAGATCGACCAGCAGTTGCTGGCCACCTACGGCGTGCGCGTGGTGCAAGTGGGCATCGAACGCCTGACCTTACCTTCGGTGACGCTCACGGCCACGGTCGATCGGATGCGCGCCGAGCGTGAAACAATCGCCACCGAACGCACCGCCATCGGCAAGCGAGAAGCCGCGCAAATTCGCTCGGCCGCCGAGCGTGATGCGCGAATGGTCCAGGCCGATGCCACGGTGAAAGCCGCAGAAATCGAAGCACAATCGCGGGTCGAAGCCGCACAAATCTATGGTCGTGCGTACGCTGGCTCACCGCAGCTGTACAACCTGCTGCGCTCGCTCGACACCCTCGGCACTATCGTGACGCCGGACACCAAGCTGATCCTCCGTACCGACGCCGCGCCATTCCGCGTTCTGGTAGACGGCCCGCCGAATGTCGAAAACAAATCCGGATCGCAGCCATGAGTGATGAAGTTCCACGTGGAACACATTCGTTGAGCAGTCCGTGGATTCAGGCCGGACGTCTGGCGTTTTTCGCCTTATATGTGGTGACGGTATTGGCTGCGTTGGCGTGGGCGTTTTCCAATGTGCGGCAGATTGATCCGCAAAATCGCGCGGTTGTCTTGCACTTTGGCGCACTGCACCGCGTCCAGAATGCCGGGCTGTTGCTGGCTTGGCCGCAGCCGTTCGAGCAGGTGGTTTTGCTGCCGGCAGCGGATCGGGTCATCGAGCGCCGAGTGGAAAACCTGCTGCGCAGCAGTGAGGCGATCAAGGCTGATCGTGTAGCAACCTTCGCCACGCCACTGAGCGATGCACTGGCCGGTTCCGGCTATTTACTGACCGGCGACGCCGGCGTGGTGCAACTGGATGTGCGGGTGTTTTACAAAGTCAGCGATCCCTATGACTTCGTGCTGCAGGGTGATCATGTGCTGCCAGCACTGGATCGGCTGGTCACCCGCAGCGCTGTGGCCCTGACCGCTGCTCGGGATCTGGATACGATTCTGGTCGCTCGGCCCGAGTTGATCGGTGCCGATAATCAGGCCGCCGAACGACGCGAGCGTCTGCGCGGTGATCTGGTGCAAGGCATCAACCAGCGTCTGGCTGAGTTGAAGGCGAGTGGGCAGGGCATCGGCATCGAAGTGGCGCGGGTCGACGTGCAGTCGAGTCTGCCGGATCCGGCCGTCAGCGCCTTCAATGCGGTATTGACCGCCAGTCAGCAAGCCGACAAAGCCGTCGCCAATGCACGCACCGAGGCGGAAAAACTCACCCAGACTGCGAACGAGCAAGCCGACCGCACGCTGCAAGTGGCCCATGCACAGGCAGGCGAACGCTTGGCCAAAGCCTCTGCCGACACTGCCACGGTCATGAGCCTGGCCAAGGCGCAACAACAAGGCACCGACCCGCAGATGCTCCTGCGGCTGTACCGCGAACGCATGCCGAAAATTCTTGGTCAGGCCGGTTCGGTGACCACGGTCGATCCGAAAGACGATTCCCGCCTGATCATTCAGGGAGCCAGTAAATGACTGCGACCACCGCTGCACCGAGCCTGTTGTCCTCGGCCGAACAGCGCCGCGCTGCGCGCCAATTGACTTTGGCAATGCTCGCCTTGGGCTTGCTCGGCCTCGGTTTGATCTGGCGCTGGATGGTGCCGGAGCAAACCGGTGTCAGTCAGTTGCTGCTGGGTTTCGCCTCCTTATTAGTAGCGGTGCCGGTGATGCGCTCTGCTTGGTACAGCTTGCGTTATCCGAGCCTGCACGGCATCACCGATCAACTGATTGCTTTGGCGATGCTCGGTGCGTGGGCGACTGGCGATCTGCTGACCGCCGCGTTGCTGCCGATCATCATGATCTTCGGCCACGTGCTGGAAGAGCGCAGCGTGATCGGTTCGCAGGAAGCGATCCACGCCCTCGGCCAATTGACCCGCAGCCACGCCCGCAAGATTCAAGCGGACGGCTTGATCATTGAAGTCGACAACGGCACCCTCCAACCCGGTGACACGGTCGAGGTGCGCGCCGGGGATCGTGTGCCCGCGGATGGTCGGGTGTTGTTCGGCCAAGCCAGCCTCGACACGGCGTCGATTACCGGCGAGTCGGTGCCAGTGGAAACGGCAGTGGGCATGACGGTGTTTGGCGGCGCGATCAACCTCGATGGCTTGCTGCGCATTGAGGTGACCCGCACCGGTGATCAATCGACGCTGGGCAAAGTCATCGCGCTGATGCAGAACGCCGAGCGTTCGAAGCCGCCGATCACCCGTCTGCTTGAACGCTATGCTGGCAGCTACATGGTGCTGGTATTGCTGTTGGCGGCGGTGACGTGGTTTGTCACCCATGACGCGCAAGCGATGCTCGCGGTGCTGGTAGCCGCATGTCCTTGCGCCTTGGTGCTGTCGGCACCGGCCACAGCGATTGCCGGGGTTGCGGTGGCGGCGCGCCACGGCATTCTGATTCGCAGCTCGGCGTTCCTTGAGGAGTTGGCAGACCTCACATCACTGGTGGTCGACAAGACTGGCACGCTGACTTACGGCACCTTGCGTTTGCAATCGATCAGCAGCCCGCGTCTGGATCAGGCCTCGGTGATGGCGCTGGCCGCCAGTCTCGGTGCGGCCAGCAGTCATCCTGTCAGCCGGGCGTTGGCGGGGCTGGTGAGTCAAGAGCAGAGCCTGCCGCTAACAGATATTCACGAGCGTCAGGGTCTTGGGGTGGTCGCCATGACCGCGCAGGGCGAGGCGGCGCTGGGGCGTCCCGAACTGTTCGCGCAACTGGGCATCGTCACTACCATCGTTCCCGAGCACGACGGGCCGATTGCCGGATTGGCACTGAACGGCGAATTTGTCGCCTGGCTGTTGCTGGCCGACAGCGTCAAACCGGAAGCGCGCTTTGCCCTCGCTGAATTGCGCGAACTGGGGCTGGGTCGCCAGTTGCTGTTGACCGGCGACCGCCAGAGTGTTGCGCAGACCCTGGCCCGCGAGGTCGGCCTGCCAGAGGTGGAAGCGCAGGCGCTGCCTGAGGACAAGCTCAACCGCGTGCTCAAGGAAATCGACAACGGTTTCCGGCCGATGGTGGTGGGTGACGGCATCAATGATTCGCTGGCGCTCAAGGCCGGGGTGGTGGGTGTGGCGATGGGCGCCGGCGGTGCCGACATCGCGCTGGCCTCGGCGGATATCGTGTTGATCGGCAGCGATCTGCGCCGTCTGGGCACCTGTGTGCGGTTGAGTCGTCAGTGCCGTCGAACCTTGCAGGTCAACGTGATCATCGGTCTGGGCTGGACCCTGGCGATCGTGGTGTTTGCGGCATTCGGCTGGCTCGGCGCGGCCGGAGCGATGATCGCCGCGCTGCTGCACAACCTCAGCACGCTGCTGGTGTTGGGCAATGCCGGACGGCTGCTGCGGTTTCAGGAGCCATTGCTCAAGCTCAAGGATGATCACTGAAGTGAGTTTCAGCGAACTGTGCGCCGAATAGGCAGTCATCTATGGAGAGGGCGCACACTTCACGCCGTTACCTGGGCTAAAGCAGTAGTGGGTGCATGACGGCATGCAGGAGCGCCTGGAACGATAGTCTCGGCTAATTAAATCGATAGCCTGCTATTTTTCAAGGATGGTCTACCCTCAGATCTGACGTCTGAAACAAGGGGGATTTTCCATGCTCGCGCAACTTCCACCGGCCTTACAGAATCTGCAGCTTCCGCTTCGCTTGCGACTCTGGGATGGCCATGAGTTCAACCTGGGGCCGACGCCCAGTGTCACCATTGTGGTCAAGGACCCGACGATGGTCACCCAGTTCACCCATCCGAGTCTCGACGCGCTGGGGGCGGCGTTTGTCGAAGGCAGGCTGGAACTGGAGGGCTCGATCAGCGAGGTCATCCGGGTCTGCGACGAATTGAGCAGCGCCTTGCTCGATGAAGACGAAGGCGCTCAGCCAGTGCGTGCGGTGCACGACAAGGAAACCGACGCCAAAGCCATTTCCTATCACTATGACCTGTCCAACGCGTTCTATCAGCTGTGGCTGGACAGCGACATGGCGTATTCCTGCGCTTATTTCGAAACCGGCAGCGAAACTCTGGAACAGGCACAGCAGGCCAAGTTCCGACATCTGTGTCGCAAACTGCGTTTGCAGCCCGGTGATTATCTGCTGGATGTCGGTTGCGGCTGGGGTGGTTTGGCGCGTTACGCGGCACGTGAATTCGGCGCCAAAGTGTTCGGCATCACCTTGAGCAAGGAACAGCTGGAACTGGCCCGAGAGCGGGTCAAGGCCGAGGGCCTGGAAGATCAGGTTGAGCTGCAATTGCTCGACTACCGCGATCTGCCGCAGGACGGGCGTTTCGACAAGGTAGTCAGCGTCGGCATGTTCGAACACGTCGGCCACGCCAACCTCGCCGAGTACTGCAAGGTCCTGTTCGGCGCGGTGAAGGAGGGCGGTCTGGTGATGAACCACGGCATCACCGCCAAACACACCGACGGCCGTCCGGTAGGACGCGGCGCTGGCGACTTCATCGAGAAATACGTGTTCCCCAACGGCGAGCTGCCGCACCTGGCGATGATCTCGGCCGAGATCAGCGAAGCCGGACTGGAGATCGTCGACGTGGAAAGCCTGCGTTTGCACTACGCGCGCACACTCGACCATTGGAGCGAGCGGCTGGAGGACAACCTCGAAGCCGCCGGGAAACTGGTGCCGGATCAGGCGTTGCGCATCTGGCGGCTGTATCTGGCCGGGTGTGCCTATGCGTTCGCCCGTGGCTGGATCAACCTGCACCAGATTCTTGCGGTGAAGGCGCATCCGGATGGCAGCCATGAACTGCCCTGGACCCGCGACGACATTTATCACCCCTGAGGCCTGACGACCGTTCGCTCGTTCGAGCGAGCGGCCGGTTAAAGAATCGGTGAAATAAGCCGGGCGATCCGCATGCCGAGCTGTTGCAGGCGGTGGATCTCCCGGCTTTCTTCTTTGGCGACTTCATAAGCCTGCTCGAAATCATCGTTGAGCATGCGTTTCACGTGGGCGGCGAATTCGCTGTCGACGGTCAGCAGCATCACTTCGAAATTCAGCCGGAACGAACGGTTGTCCAGATTGGCGCTGCCGATGGCGCTGATTTCGCTGTCGATCAGTACCACTTTCTGATGCAGGAACCCCGGCTCGTAGCGGAACACCCGCACGCCAGCGCGCACCGCTTCGAATGCATACAGGCTGGACGCGGCGTAGACGATGCGGTGATCGGGACGCGAGGGTAGCAGCAGGCGCACGTCGACGCCGCGCAGCACCGCCAGGCGCAACGCGGCGAACACGGCTTCATCGGGAATGAAGTAGGGGCTGGTGATCCACACTCGTTCCGTCGCCGCGTGGATGGCTTCGACGAAGAACAGTGAACAGGTTTCGTAGGCATCCGCCGGGCCGCTCGCCAGCAATTGGCAGAGCACGCCATCTTCCGGGTAGACATCCGGCAGGATCAGCGGTGGCAACGTCCGTGCTGCCCAGAACCAGTCCTCGGCAAACGACTCCTGCATGCAGGCCACCACCGGCCCGCGCACCTGAACATGGGTATCGCGCCACGGCGCCAGGGGCGGTTTCTCGCCCATGTATTCATCGCCGACGTTATGCCCGCCGACGAAGCCGAGGACGCCATCGACCACGACGATTTTGCGGTGGTTGCGGAAATTCACCTGGAAGCGATTGAGCCAGCCGCTGCGTGTGGCGAAGGCTTTGACCTCGACACCGCCATCGCGCAGCGCCTGCACATAACTGTGGGGCAGGGCGTGGCTGCCGATGCGGTCGTAGAGCAGATGAATCGCCACGCCCTCAGCCGCTTTCTTCAGCAACAGATCGCGCAGGCGCTGACCGATGCGGTCGTCATGGATGATGAAAAACTGTACCAGTACGGCTTCGCGCGCTTGATCGATGGCGTGGAAGATCGCCTCGAAGGTCGCGTGGCCATTCACCAGCAGTTGCACCTGGTTGTTCGCCAGGCACGGCATGCGTCCCAGTTTGGGCATGGCGCGCAGCGAGGCGTAGGCCTTCGAGGCGCGGGCGGTGAGGGCTTCTTCAACCCACGGGCGCCAGTTCAACTCGGAGATCGCCTGACGCATCTGCTCGTTGGCTTGACGCCGCGCCTTGATATAGCCGTCGAAGGTGCTGCGACCGAAAACCAGATAAGGGATGAGCGTCAGGTAGGGAATGAAAATAAGCGACAATGCCCAGGCGATCGAGCCTTGGGCGGTGCGTACGGTCAGCACCGCATGGATGGCGGCGATCAAGCCGAGGCTATGTATCAGGGCGATCAGATAACCGAAAATGTGCGGTCCAAAATAATCCATGGGGCAGCCTTGCTCCTGAAGACTCAATGCGTAACAGACCATGTTCCGAGGCGAATGTCGCTATTTAATTGGTGCATGAACCGAAGCAATCGGCCGACGTCTAACGGCCACTACTGATCAGGAGTTTTTCGATGAACATTCGTCTGCTGGGTTTGGCGCTGGGCCTGGGTTTGGCAATGCCGGTGGTAGCGCAGGCGCAAATGCTGCAGCCGGGGCTGTGGGAAATGACCTCGAGCAACGTCAAGGTCGATGACCAGCCCATGGATGTGCAATCGATCCTTGGCCAGTTGCAAGGCCAGATGACCCCGCAGCAGCGTGCGGCGCTGGAAAAGAACGGAATCAACATCGGCGGCAAGGGCATTCGTGCCTGCCTGACGCCGCAGCAAGTGGCGACCAACGATATTCCCTTGGCCGATCCGCAGTCGGGCTGCAAACAGCAGATCACCGAGCGCACCGGCAACCAGTGGAAATTCCGCTTCAGCTGCCCGAAAGCGCAAGGCACCGGGGTTGCCACGTTCCTCAGTGATCGTGAGTTCACCACGGTGGCCAACGGCACGTTCAACGCCATAGGGATCAACCAGAAGGGCAGTCTGGAAACCCGTGCGGTGTGGCTGGGTCAGGATTGCGGCACCGTGAAGCCAAGAGCTTAAAAGCTTCGCGAGCAAGCTCGCTCCCACAGGGCTAGCGCGATTCCTGTGGGAGCGAGCCTGCTCGCGAAGACGTCCTGTCAGACACCTGATCATTCAGCGCATAAACCGCAGCGCCAGCCCCTGACATCCTTCGTTGATACGCTGCTCCCGCCAGGCAATCTGCCCCGACACCAACGTGGTATTCACCCGATAGCGAAAAGTCTTGTCAGCGAACGGCGTCCAGCCGCACTGTGACAGAATCGGTTGCCGTGACACTTCAAGAGCCGCTGGCTCAACCAGCACCAGATCCGCCCAATACCCCTCGCGCAAATAACCCCGATCCGGAATCGCAAACAGATCCGCCACGCGATGGCTGGTCTTCGCCACCAACGTGGTGATCGGCAGCACGCCATCGGCCACCAGCTCAAGTAGCGCTGGCAACGCATGTTGCACCAGTGGCAAACCGGACGGCGCTTCGGCATACGGGCGCTGTTTTTCCGCCCAGGTATGTGGCGCGTGATCGCTGCCGATCACATCCAGTCGATTGCTCAGCAGCGCCGCGCGCAAAGCATCGCGGTCGGCTTGGGTCTTGATCGCCGGATTGCACTTGATCAGGTTGCCGAGGGCCGGATAGTCGCGGTCATCGAATAGCAGATGATGCAGGCAGACTTCGGCCGTGATGTGTTTCTGGGCGAGCGGCTTGTCCTCGAACAACTCGAGTTCGCGAGCGGTGGTCAGATGCAAAACGTGCAGGCGGGTGCCGTGACGTCTGGCCAGTTCCACCGCCAGCGAAGAGGAGCGGTAGCAAGCCTCGGCATCGCGAATCAGTGCATGGATATTCGCTGGCAGGTGTTCGCCGAGGCGTTCGCGCAGACGTGCTGCATTGGCCTCGATGCTCGGCGTGTGTTCGCAATGCGCCAGCAGTATTGTCGGCACTTCGGCGAATAAACGCTCGAGAGTCCTCGGATCGTCCACCAACATGTTGCCGGTGGACGCGCCCATGAACACTTTGACCCCGGCCACTTCGCAGGGGTTGAGTGCGGCGACGGTGTCGAGGTTGTCCCGGCTCACACCGAAATGAAAGCCGTAGTTGGCCACCGAGTTGATCGCCGCGCGGCGTTTTTTATCCGCGAGCGCTTCGAGGGTGAGGGTGGCCGGTCGGGTGTTGGGCATGTCCATGAAACTGGTGATGCCGCCCGCCACCGCTGCGCGCGACTCGGTGTGGATGCAGCCCTTGGCCGGCGCCCCCGGCTCGCGAAAATGTACCTGGTCATCAATCATCCCCGGTAACAACCATTGACCGTTGGCGTCGATTTCCACACGCGCATTTTCACCGTCGATGCTGCGCGCGATCTTGACGATGCGGCCATGGCTGACCAGCAGATCACCGTCGAACTCGCGTCCTTCATTGACCAGCCTGGCGTTGCGAATCAGCACGCTGCTCATGGTTCAGAACTCGTTCTGCAAGGCTTTGTAGCCGCGCACCAGATCGACATTGGTGCGTGCCACGTCTTCGGAAAACTCCGAGGCGCTGACACTCACCGGCGGGAACTGCGTGAGGTCGGTATTGGGGCCGATGCGGGTGGTGGAGGGCACGTAGAACGCATCCGGCAAATCGCGGCCATCGACCACCGAGTTGTGCCGCACCACACAGCCGTCACCGATCACGCAATTGAACAGCACGCTGTTGAAGCCGATGAACACCCGGTCGCCGACTACGCACGGGCCGTGCACGATCGAGCGGTGAGCGATCGAGGTGAATTCGCCGATGGTCACCGCGGCGCCGGATTTGGAATGGATCACCACGCCGTCCTGGATGTTCGAATTGGCGCCGATGGTGATCGGCTCCATCGCACCGGAGGCGTCCACCTCATCCGCGCGAATCACGGCGTAGGGACCGACGAACACGTTCTCGCCAATGACCACCTTGCCGCAGATGATCGCGGTTTTGTCGACGTAGGCCGACTCGTCAATTTGCGGCAGATCGCCGGAAGGATTTTTACGGATCATGGCTGGCTCAGTGCGTCGTAAAGGGTGTTGAGGTTGTATTCGAACAGTCCGGTAAAGGTGCTGGCCGGGCCGCTGGCGGCGAGGGCATCGGAGTACAACGTGCCGCCGATGTGCGCGCCGCTTTCCTCGGCGATCTGCTTGAGCAGGCGCGCGTCCTTGATGTTTTCCATGAACACCGCTTTGACCTTGGCCTGACGAATCTGGGTGATCAGTGCGGCGACTTCGGCGGCCGATGGCTCGCGCTCGGTGGACAGACCTTGCGGCGCCATGAAGTCGATGCCGTAGGCCTGACCGAGATAACCGAAGGCGTCGTGGCTTGTGACGATCTTGCGATTGCCCGGTGGCAGCGAGCCGAGCTTGGCCTTGGCTTCAGCGAGCAGGGCGTAGATCTGTTTCAGGTAGGTCTGGCTGTTGCGTTGGTAGTCGGCCTTGTTCGCCGGGTCGGCAGCGATCAGCGCCTTGGTGATGTTGGCGATGTACAGCTCGGTGTTGGCCAGGTTGTGCCAAGCGTGCGGGTCGGGAATGGTCTCGCCGTCTTCCTCCAGCGAGCGTGGAATCACGCCATGACTGGCACTGATGACGGGGGCTCTGGTCTCGGTGCTGGTCACCAGACGATCAAGCCAAGGCTCGAAACCCAATCCGTTCTTGATGATCAATTTGGCCTTAAGCAACGCTTTGGCGTCATCGGGTGTCGGTTCGTAAGTGTGTGCATCGGCGTCCGGGCCGACCATGTTGGTGATCTGGATATGCTCGCCACCCACCTGGTGAACCATGTCGGCGAGGATGCTGAAGCTGGTGACCACCGGCAATTTTTCCGCCGCCGATAACGACATCGACAGCAGCAAGCTGAACAACACGAGTAGAGCGCGCATCGGGAAACACCTCATTGGGATGTGAGCAAAGGCGGGCGGCGCAGCAAGCCGTGCACCGGTCCAAGCACCACGGACAGCAGATAACCGATACCCGCGACCAGCACGATCGCCGGACCGCTGGGCAGCGAGTAGTAGAACGAGATCACCAATCCGAGCCACACCGAGAGGCAGCCGATAAGCGCCGAGATGGCAATCAGGCTCGGCAGGCGACGACTCCAGAACCGTGAAGCGGCGGCGGGCAGCATCATCAGGCCGACGACCATCAAGGCGCCGATGGCCTGGAAACCGATCACCAGATTGAGCACCACCAATGTCAGGAACACGCCGTGGGCGAGGGGGCCGAGGCGGCTGACGGTTTGCAGGAATAGCGGATCGAGGGTGTCCAGCAGCAGCGGTTTGTAGATCAAGGCCATGGCGACCAGACTCAGTCCCGACACCCACAACATTCCATTGAGGGTCGGACCGTCGACGGCGAGCGCTGAGCCGAACAGCAAGTGCAGCAAGTCGAGGCGCTTGCCGGCGATGCCAAGAATCAGCACGCCGCTGGCGAGTGAGATCGGATAGATCGCCGCGAGGCTGGCGTCTTCGCGCAGACCGGTGCGACGGGTGATCCAGGCGGCGAGACCGGCCATGCCCAGGCCGGCGCCCAGACCACCGAAGGTCAGCGCGGGCAGACTCAGACCGGCGAACCAGAAGCCCAATGCCGCGCCGGGAAGGATGCCGTGGGCAACGGCGTCACCGATCAGGCTCATGCGCCGCAGGATCAGAAACACGCCAAGTGGCGCTGTGCTGCAGGCCAATACCAGTCCGCCGAGCAGCGCTCGGCGCATGAATACGAACTCGCTGAACGGTTGCCAGAGGTGGGCGACGGTGAGCATCAGGCCACCTGCATATCGGGTGTTTGCTGGATCAGTTCGGCACTGGGTCCGAACACGCATTCGCGGTTTTTGATCAGCAGTGTCTGCGGGATGTGTTGGCGGACGGCGGCGAGGTCATGGCAGACCATCAGCAGTGTTCGTCCTTCGGAGTGCCAGGCATGGATGTGTTGCCAGAGTAACTGCTGGCCCAGTTCATCGAGCGCGGCGTGGGGTTCGTCAAGGAGCAGCAATGGGGCGTCGGTCAGACTCAAGCGGGCGAGCAGGGCGCGCTGCAACTCGCCACCGGAAAGGGCCATCAGCGGACGTTTTTCCAATCCGCTCAAGTGCCAATTTTCCAGGGCGTTGACGAGTCGTTGTGCGCGCAGTTGCGTCGACAATCGACGCCCCCAGAAACCCGCGGCTACCAGTTCTTCGAGGCTGATGGGGAACTGTCGGTCGAGGTGTTGCTGTTGCGGCAGGAACGCCAAACCGCCCTGACGTGGAACACCCAGTGCGACCTTTCCCGATAACGGCTTTTGCAATCCGGCGATGACTTTCAACAGGCTGCTCTTACCGCAGCCGTTGGCGCCGATGATGGCGCCGAGGCTGCCGTGTTCCAGCGAGAGGGTCAGTGGCGAAGTCAGTGGTTGGCCGGGTGCGCCCCAACTCAGGGTGTGGCAACGGATCATTGGAGTTCTCGATGCCAGTGGCTTTCGGCGACCGCGTCGTGGGCGTGCAGGCTTTCGGCGTGGATCACCCGCAGGTGGAAGCCACTGACCCCGGGGGAGCGACGCAGAGCCAGATTGAGTCGTCGCGCGGCGTCTTCGCAAAACATCAGGTTCTGCCCATTGGCCAACGCGAAGGCTTGCTCGTCGGCGCGCTTCACGGCAGTTTGCACGGCGGTGCCGAGCGCCGCTTCGGCGTCATTGATGATCACACTCAGGGGAAGCTCGTCGATGAACTCGTCGAGGTGCATATGCAATTGCGCGGTGCTGCGTTGGCTGTGCGGGGTGGCGACAATGCCTTGGCTTGATCCTAACCAGGCCAAAACTTCGGCATGTTGCAGTGGCTTGTTGGCGAAATCATCGATGAATTGCTGCTGAATCAACTGTCGCGCCAGCGCTGCTGAGCAGGGGCAAGTTGAGGAGTAGGGCACCTCGATTTTCAGTTCCACGTGGAACACTTGGTTTTTCAGACTCGCTGAAATGCTCACTGGGTAGCTCTTCCAACCCGCTAGAGGGCTGACTAACGCAGGCCTTTTCAGCAGCACTTCGCAGTGGATTTTCAGGTAGGCGCTGTTGGATAAACCGTCATGGCTGACCAGAAATTCCTCGAGAACCTGGCGCAATAAGAAGGGAGAGAGGTCCTGCCGCTCAAGTGCCGCCAATGCGAGATATAGCCGCGACATATGAATGCCGCGTGCCTCGCCATTATCGAGACTCACGCCTGCATCAGCTTTTGCGCTCAGACGTTGGCCTTGCAATAAAACAGGCAGAGCAATGCCGCACATTCCCACCCAATCAAGCGGTAACGCCTGTCGAGCGGCTTGAGTCGCAATATCCGGAAGTGTCAGCGAATTCATGTTCGGAACCATCGTGTTGATTGAATTAGATGTTACATTATAACAATTCAAATCACGATGCCTTTTTCATGAACAGGCTTTCATATGCACCGACGTCATCTGCTCAACCTGCTTCTGGCCAGCACGGCCTTGGCTTTTCCCTTCACCGTTTCGGCGACGCAAATTCGCAATGCACGCCTCTGGCGTTCGGATGACAAGCTGAGATTGGTGTTCGATCTGAGCGGTCCGGTGCGCTACAAAACCTTTTCGCTGAGCGCTCCAGAACGCTTGATCATCGACCTTTCCGGGGCGAGTTTGAGTGGAGATTTCAGTCAATTGACGCTTGCCGATACAGCTATTCATTCGATTCGATCAGGGCGCTTTGGTCAGGGTGATACACGGATCGTTCTCGATCTGAACCATCCGGTGCTATTGAACAGCTTCCTTTTGGCGCCTCAAGATGGCCAGGGGCACCGCTTGGTGCTTGATCTGGTAAACGCCAAACAGGCATCAAGTCCGGCAATGGTTCCACGTGAAACACCCTCGAATCAGGCTCACCCCAAGCGCGACATCATCGTTGTGGTTGATCCCGGGCACGGCGGGAAAGACCCAGGTGCGGTTGGCGCCAAGGGTGAGCGAGAAAAAGATGTGGTTCTTGCCATCGCTCAGTTGCTCGCCAAACGCCTGAAAAGGGAGAAAGGCTTCGACGTAAAACTGGTGCGCAATGACGACTTCTTCGTGCCGCTGCGCAAGCGTGTGGACATCGCACGTCAGCACAAGGCCGACATGTTTATTTCGGTGCACGCCGATGCGGCGCCGCGTCTTACCGCGTCGGGAGCATCTGTATATTGCTTGTCTGAAGGTGGTGCGACGTCAGCAACTGCACGCTTCATGGCACAGCGAGAGAACGGCGCGGATCTGCTGGGCGCGACCAGTCTGCTCAACCTTAAGGACAAGGATCCGATGCTCGCCGGCGTGATTCTCGACATGTCGATGAACGCCACCATTGCCGCCAGTTTGCAACTCGGCAGCACCGTTCTCGGCAGTCTGGCGGGCATTACCACGCTGCATCAGAAGCGCGTGGAGCAGGCAGGGTTTGCCGTGCTGAAGTCGCCGGACGTGCCGTCGATTCTGGTGGAAACCGGCTTCATTTCCAACGCCCGTGACAGCGAGCGCTTGGTCACGCCTCGACATCAGCAGGCCGTGGCGGATGGTTTATTCGAAGGGCTGCAGCGTTACTTCCAGAAGAATCCGCCAGTAGATAGCTACATCGCCTGGCAGCAGGAGCAGCAAGAAGCGCAGGTTTAGCAGCCGGTGATCCGACTGCAGGTGAACTTGGCGCTGCTGCCGCCAGAGCTGGAAAAGCGATTGATCGTCGTCCAGCCGACGCGACGGGTGTAGCCGACCCAGGCTTCGCCGTCAGAGGCGAGCCCGGTGAAGAACGTCAGCTGGCCGAAACGACTGTTGGTCTGTGCCCAGTAGCGATTGCCGTGCTTTTCAAAGCCACGCAGGTAAATCGTACTGCCCACCGTGTTCACGCTGTAGGCATTGCCCTGCGCGTCGATGCAGGCCAGCAGATTGGCGCTGCGTGTGCAGTTGGCGAGTGCAGGAATTTGTCCCCATGCGTTGGCCCACGATAGCAACGCGAGACTCAGCAGCGAGCATTTCAGGGCAATTTTCATCTCGGTATCCGATGGGTAGTTTGCGTGCAGCTTCCAGCGCTTTATCGGTTTGGGCAAGAGCGAGGCTGGCTTATTTATATTGTTATACTATAACATAAATTTGAATTGAGCCTGAGCTCGCCGATTGCAAGCGTCTGCTTCTGCCAAAGCGCTGTTTTGAAGCTCAAGTACGCGGTGAGCTACGCCAAAACAGGCCAAAGCGCACATCGGCCACAACCTGATGAGGATTATCCAATGTCATCTCCACTTCCCGTGACCGTTCTATCGGGCTTTCTCGGCGCCGGAAAAAGTACACTTTTGAATTACGTACTACGTAATCGAGAAGGTTTGCGCGTTGCGGTCATCGTTAACGATATGAGCGAAATCAACATTGATGGCAGCGAAGTCCAGCGCGATGTCAGCCTTAACCGTGCGGAAGAAAAACTGGTGGAGATGAGCAACGGTTGTATCTGCTGTACGTTACGCGAGGACCTGCTCGAAGAAGTCAGCAAACTCGCCCGCGAAGGAAGATTCGATTACTTGCTCATCGAATCTACCGGTATTTCCGAGCCGCTACCGGTCGCCGAAACGTTCACCTTTCGTGACGAGCAGGGCCAGAGTCTCGGCGATGTCGCGCGGCTCGACACCATGGTGACGGTAGTCGACGGCGTGAATTTTCTCCTCGACTACCAAGCCGCCGAGAGTCTGGCTTCCCGAGGCGAGACCCTGGGTGATGAAGATGAACGCTCAATCACTGATCTGCTGATCGAACAAATCGAGTTCGCCGATGTACTGCTGATCAGCAAGATCGACCTCATCAGCCGACAGGAGCGCGAAGAGCTGATGGCCATCCTCAAACGCCTCAACGCCCAGGCGGAAATCATCCCGATGGTGATGGGTGAGGTGCAGCTGGAGAAGATCCTCAACACCGGGCGTTTCGATTTCGAGAAAGCCGCTCAGGCCCCAGGCTGGTTGCAGGAATTGCGCGGTGAGCACGTGCCGGAAACCACGGAATACGGTATCGCCTCGACAGCCTACCGCGCACGCCGTCCGTTCCATCCGCAGCGCTTTTTCGACTTCATCGATCGCCCATGGCCGAACGGCAAACTGCTGCGCTCCAAAGGCTTCTTCTGGCTCGCCAGCAAACCCAGCGACGCGGGCAGTTGGTCGCAGGCCGGTGGTTTGATGCGCCATGGTTTCGCCGGTCGCTGGTGGCGTTTCGTGCCGAAAAACCAATGGCCGCAGGATCAGGAAAGTACCGCAGCGATCATGGAGAACTGGACACCGAACGTTGGAGATTGTCGTCAGGAGCTGGTATTCATCGGCCAGAACATCGACTTCGTACAGCTCAAGTCGGAGCTCGACGCCTGCCTGCTGACTGATGAAGAAATGGCCATTGGCGCAGATGGTTGGCGCAGGCTGCCGGACCCGTTCGGCCCTTGGCACGAAGAGGCCGCCTGATGCTTGCGCTCAAACTGCAGCAAAACCGGGCGCGCCATCAGCATCAGGGGGTGACGCCGAAAACGCTGACGCGAATCCTCGAAGACGACGTCAATCTCGCGGTCTGGCAGCGCCAACTGCCGCTGCACATCGCCGATTTCGCAGAGTTGCTGCTGTCGCTCAACGAGCCTTTGGCGGAATCACTGTGCATCGAATTGCCGAATGAAGACGCCGACCCTGATCTGCAAGGACTGGCCGCCGGGTTCCGTGATCTGCAAGGCTACGAGGGCTTCATCGCGGACCTGCAATGGCTGGTGAGTGCCTTCGCCTGTCTGCTGGGCGCTCGCCGCATCGGTTTGCGCCTGCGGGTGTTGGACAAAGCCATGTGCCCACGCTTCCATGTCGATCATGTGCCGGTGCGCTTGATTACAACCTACGGCGGGATCGGCAGTCAGTGGCTCAAGGAAGGCGTGATGGATCGCGAGCAATTGGGCCAGGCAAACGCCGAACCACGGGACATCGCGAACATCCAGCAACTGCAGAGCGGTGACGTGGCGTTATTGAAAGGCGAGAAGTGGCACGGCAATGAAGGCTATGGCTTGATTCATCGCTCCCCGCAACCGGCGCCGGGTGAGCGACGTCTGCTGCTCACCCTCGATTGGCTCGGCTGACGGCTCAAGGCTTGAGCCACTTGCCCTGGCTCTGGCCTTCGCAGTACGGCTGCAAATACGCCGCGTCGGAGGCGACGCCGTAATAGTGGATATCCTGGCGATAGGGCATATTGGCGACTTGCGCGTTGCTGCACACGCCGAACGCGCCGCTCGGGCATTGATCGACGTACTGCACCTCGACTTTCTGCCCGGCCAGGGTCGGTTGGCAGAAGCCGTCGCTGAACAGCTTCTCGGGAATATTGCGGTTCTGCTGGCAGACTCTAACGTCGAGCCGCTCACCCTGGCTGTGCACCACGCAAGCCTGGGCCCATGCTTCGCTCGACAGCAGCATCAACAGCAACGACCATCCCATCCAACGCATGTCCAATCCCCTCAGAAAACTCCCAGTCATGTTGCAGAACATTCCTACCCATGTCATCGCCGGCCCTTTGGGCGCTGGCAAGACCAGCCTGATTCGCCAGCTCATGGCCCAACGGCCGGACGGCGAGCGCTGGGCGGTGCTGATCAACGAGTTCGGTCAGATCGGCCTCGATGCTGCGTTACTGACCCGCGACGCCGATGGTATCGCACTGGGCGAGGTCGCCGGAGGGTGTCTGTGTTGCGTGAATGGTGCGCCGTTTCAGATCGGCCTCGGCCGTTTGCTGCGCAAGGCCAGGCCGGATCGGCTGTTCATCGAGCCGTCCGGACTGGGCCATCCGGCGCAATTGCTCAAGCAGTTAGGCGAGGCGCCGTGGTTGGGTGTGCTGGCGCTGCAGCCCTGCGTGTTAGTGCTGGATGCCCAGGCGCTGGCCGCCGGGAAAGCGTTGCCGCCCGCTCAGCAGGAGGCTTTGGCCAGCGCCGGCCTGCTGTTGCTGAACAAGGCAGAAAGTCTGGATGAGGCTGCACGGCAGACCATCGTCGAGCGTTTGCCGGCAGTCAAAATGATCTGGACGCAGCAGGCGCAACTGCCGTTGAGCGAGCTGCCGGGTGTAGCTGCGCAAGCCGGGGCTGCGGTGGATAACCTTGTTGTGCCCGAGGGATCGGGACCGATTCCGGCGATCTGGAGCGACCCGGCATCGCCGATCTGCCTGAGTCAGGCACAGGAGGGCGGTTGGAGCATCGGCTGGCGTTGGCACCCTGGACAGACGTTCGATACGCAACGTCTGAGCCAATGGCTGCAGAGCCTGGACTGGCGGCGGGCCAAACTGGTTATCCACAGCGCCGAGGGCTGGGTGTCGGCCAATGCGGTGGATAACGCCGAACTGGATTGGCAACCGAGTGAGTGGCGACGGGATTCACGTATAGAGCTGATCTTTGCCGATGCACAACGTATCGATGCTTTGCAGTCAGGCCTGACGCAATGCCGGGTGCAGGCGGGTTAGCTCAAGGCTTCCACTTGTTGTGTTCCTGCCGCCACTGGCTCAGTTCGATCACTTCGGCCCGTGGGCGGGTAACTTCGACCACCGGCGGCGTATCGTCGAACGGCGCCGGGTAGGGCGCCAGTTCGATCTGTGCGCTGTGCGCGCCAAACTGGGTGATGGTGCCGTTGTGCCGGGTTTCGCCGGTCACGGTGAACTCGAAGTTATAGACCCGGGCCAGGCGCCGCCGCCCGCTGGCATCCTTGATCAAACCGATTTTTTTCAACGCGACGTTACCGTCCAGCAGTTCGACGCCGACGTTGATGCAATGCTGCTTGACCCGCTCCAGCGCCCGCTCGCGCAAGCCGTGGTTGTGCCATAACCATGCGCCGGCAGCGGCGAACAGCATCAGCACGAAGATGTTTTCGAGGGTCAGCATCAACAGGAAACTCCAAAAGATAAGCTCAGCTTAACTGCGTCGCCGGTCTGTCGTACAGGCTGTGTTTCGTCGCATACTGCGCGGCTTGAATTTCAATCGTTTTACGGAATAACCCGAATGAAACGTACGCCTCATCTGCTCGCCATTCAGTCCCATGTGGTCTTCGGCCACGCCGGCAACAGCGCCGCCGTGTTTCCGATGCAGCGGGTCGGGGTGAATGTCTGGCCGCTCAACACCGTGCAGTTTTCCAATCACACCCAGTACGGGCAGTGGGCCGGTGAAGTGCTGGCGCCGCACCAGATCCCCGAACTGGTCGAAGGCATTGCCGCCATTGGCGAGCTGGGCAACTGCGACGCCGTGCTTTCCGGTTATCTGGGCAGCGCGGCGCAGGGCCGGGCGATTCTCAGTGGCGTCGAGCGCATCAAGTCGGTCAATCCGAAGGCGTTGTACCTGTGCGACCCGGTGATGGGTCATCCGGAGAAGGGCTGCAGTGCGCCGGCCGAAGTCAGCGATTTCCTGCTGGAAGAAGCAGCTGCGGTGGCGGACATCATGTGCCCGAACCAGCTGGAGCTGGACAGCTTCTCCGGGCGCAAGCCGCAGTCGCTGTTCGATTGCCTGGCGATGGCTCGGGCGTTGCTGGCACGTGGGCCGAAAGCGGTGCTGGTCAAGCATCTGGATTATCCGGGCAAGCCGGCGGACGGTTTCGAGATGTTGTTGGTGACCGCAGACGAAAGCTGGCACCTGCGCCGTCCGCTGCTGGCGTTTCCGCGTCAGCCGGTGGGTGTCGGCGATCTGACGTCTGGGCTGTTCCTCGCGCGGGTACTGCTCGGCGACAGTCTGGTGGCGGCGTTTGAGTTCACCGCAGCGGCGGTGCATGAGGTGCTGCTGGAAACCCAGGCGTGTGCCAGTTACGAGCTGCAACTGGTGCGAGCGCAGGACCGGATTGCGCATCCGCGGGTGAAGTTCGAGGCGACGGCGATCAGCCTGTAAGACCGCATTACGTCCATTCGCGAGCAAGCCCGCTCCCACGTTCGACTGCATTCCCATGGGAGGACTGCGATTCAATGTGGGAGCGGGCTTGCTCGCGAAGGCGATCTGTAAAGCGACATCATTCCAAAGGGCTGATCAGGCGTCGCCCTTGATCTCCTGATAACGCTTTTCCAGCTCCTGGCGAATTTGCCGACGCTGCTGCGCCTGCATGTAGCGACGCTTGTCTTCGCTGTTCTGCGGTTGCAGCGGCGGCACGGCGGCCGGTTTGCGCTGGTCATCCACCGCAACCATGGTGAAGAAGCAGCTGTTGGTGTGGCGTACCGAGCGCTCGCGGATGTTTTCGGTCACCACTTTGATGCCGACTTCCATCGAGGTGTTGCCGGTGTAGTTGACCGACGCGAGGAAGGTCACCAGTTCGCCGACATGGATCGGCTCGCGGAAAATCACCTGATCCACCGACAGCGTTACCACGTAGCGGCCGGCATAGCGGCTCGCGCAGGCGTAGGCCACTTCGTCGAGGTATTTGAGCAGGGTACCGCCGTGGACATTGCCAGAGAAGTTGGCCATGTCGGGGGTCATCAGTACCGTCATCGACAGTTGGGCGTTTCCGGGTTCCATAACGTTCTCACGGATCAAGGCTGGATGGCTGGACGCACCTCTGCGGGTGCCTGGTGGCTTTTTCAAAAGCACCGTTATCGGGACGCCAGACGACTGGCTGCCGTCACGCCGCGACCGATCTGTTTCCTTATATTGCACCGCCTTCCAGCCGGAAGTCGCGGTGTTAACCTGCAAAAGGCCCTGCCCAAGGGCAATTCCTACACGAAAAGCGGATTTTTACCCAACTCGCTCAGACCTTTCTGAAGTCTGACGGCGGGTCACGTCATACAAGGAGCCCACACCATGCATGCCATCAGCTTTATTCAGGACCTGGCAGTGATCATGTTGGTCGCAGGTGTGGTCACCGTGCTGTTTCACCGCTTCAAGCAGCCGGTGGTGCTCGGTTACATCGTCGCCGGTTTCATCATCGGCCCGCACACACCGCCGTTCGGCCTGATCCACGACGAAGAAACCATCAAGACCCTCGCCGAGCTGGGGGTGATTTTCCTGATGTTCTGCCTCGGGCTGGAATTCAGCCTGCGCAAGTTGTTCAAGGTTGGCGCCACGGCGTTTATCGCGGCATTCCTCGAAATCGTCCTGATGATCTGGATCGGCTACGAGATCGGTCGCTGGTTCGACTGGAATACCATGGACTCGCTGTTCCTCGGCGCGATCCTCGCCATCTCCTCAACCACCATCATCGTCAAGGCGCTCAACGACCTGAAGATGAAGAACGAGCGCTTTGCGCAATTGATCTTCGGCGTACTGATCGTCGAGGACATCCTCGGCATCGGCATCATCGCCTTGCTGTCGAGTATCGCGGTCAGCGGCACGGTCAGCTCCGGCGAAGTGTTCTCCACGGTCGGCAAACTGTCGCTGTTCATGATCGTCGCGCTGGTGGTCGGCATTTTGCTGGTACCGCGTCTGCTGGCGTATGTCGCCAAATTCGAAAGCAACGAGATGCTGCTGATTACCGTGCTGGGCTTGTGTTTCGGCTTCTGCCTGCTGGTGGTCAAGCTCGAATACAGCATGGTGCTCGGCGCCTTCCTGATCGGCGCGATCATGGCCGAGTCGCGGCAGCTGCTGAAGATCGAACGGCTGATCGAGCCGGTTCGCGACCTGTTCAGTGCAATCTTCTTCGTCGCCATCGGCCTGATGCTCGATCCTATGATCCTGCTGCAATACGCGTGGCCGATTGCAGTCATTACCGTGGCGGTGGTGCTCGGCAAGATGTTGTCCTGCGGCCTCGGGGCGTTTATCGCCGGCAATGACGGACGCACCTCACTGCGTGTGGGGATGGGGCTGTCACAGATTGGCGAATTTTCCTTCATCATCGCCGCGCTCGGGATGACGCTGCAGGTCACCAGCAACTTTCTCTATCCCGTTGCGGTGGCGGTGTCGGTGATCACCACGCTGCTGACGCCGTATCTGATCCGCGCGGCCGATCCGCTGTCGATCAAGCTCTCGGCAGCGGTGCCCAAACGTCTGGGCCGGGTGTTCGGCATGTATGGCGAATGGCTGCGCAGCATTCAGCCGCAAGGTGAGGGCGCGATGCTGGCGGCGATGATCCGGCGGATCCTGTTGCAGGTCGGGGTCAATCTGGCGCTGGTGATCGCGATCTTCTTCAGCGGCGCGTTCTTCGCCGGACGGTTGTCGGTGTGGATGCAGGACTGGATCACTGATCCGAGCTGGCAGAAGGCGTTGATCTGGGGCGGGGCGCTGCTGCTGTCGCTGCCGTTCCTGATTGCGGCGTATCGCAAGCTCAAGGCGTTGTCGATGCTGTTGGCGGAGATGGGTGTGAAGCCGGAGATGGCCGGGCGTCACACGCAGCGAGTGCGTCGGGTGATCTCCGAAGTGATCCCGATCCTCTCGCTGCTGGTGATCTTCCTGCTGTTGGCAGCCTTGTCGGCCAGTATCCTGCCGACCAACAAGTTGCTGGTGCTGGTCGCCGTGGTCGCGGCCACCGTGGCGGCGCTGCTCTGGCGCTGGTTCATCCGCGTGCACACGCGGATGCAGGTGGCCCTGCTGGAAACCCTCGACAACCACAAGGAGTCGTCGGGGCACTGACCGACCCGGGCGTCTGGCGAATCAGCTTTCCAGCCAGACGTCCCGCGCCCAGTGCCACACCGATTCCCAGGACTCTTCGGTGATCAGCTCTTCTTCGCCGGACCACAGCACCACGGTGCCGTCTTCTTCGACGCAGTAGTAGTTGTCGCCGTCCTGGCAGATCGGGATCAGGTCGCGCGGTACGCCAGCGTCCCAGGCATTGGCCGCGACATCCGGCAAGTAGGTGTGTGATTGCGGGTCGGTGACGGTCACCGGCTCGAGGCTGCCGTACACCACGTCGCTGACGGTCAGCAGAAACTCTTTGAAGACGAACGGGATGTTGATGAAGAGTTCTTCTTCGATTTCTACCAGCTGGTCTTCGTCGGGCAATTCCAGGGGAACCGGTACGGGTTCGTTGGCTTCGCGCAGTTGTTCGATGATTTCTTCCACGTCCGGGATCCTCTTGCTTGAATGGCGCGGTTTATATGGGCCGGTTTATACAGTAGCTCGCTATAGATGCAACCGCGAAATAGAAAACCCCGGCCGAGGCCGGGGTTTTTATTACCGCATGCGTAACGCCGAGGGATCAGCCGTTCTGGCGGATACCGGCCACCAGCCAAGGCTGGTTGTCGCCCTGTGGACGTTCCATGTTCCAGCTTTCGCTGAACACTTCGCCCTGATCGAAACGCGAGGTCTTCGACACGCCGCTGAAGGTCAGGGTGGCGATGGTCTTGTCGGCACGATCATCCACGCCGTCCAGCTGTACCTGCAAGTTGTCGATGTAGGTCGACTGGAAGCCGTCGCCCAGGTCCGCACGCTCACGCTTGAGGAAGTCGAGCATCTGCGGGGTCACGAACTCGGCGATCTTGTCCATTTCGTTGGCGTCCCAGTGCTGCTGCAGCGACTGGAAGTGGCTGCGCGCGGCGGCAAGGAAGTTCTGCTCGTTGAACCAGGCCGGCGCGTTGATCACCGGACGAGCGGCAACCGGCGCGGCCGAACCACCGAAGATCGAACCCATGGCGGCAGGCTTCTGCTCGAACACTTCACGCTGCATCGGCGCGCCGGCCGGAGCCAGGTGCTCCTGCTGCTTGCGTCGACGCGCAGCGATGAAGCGGAAGATCACGAACGCGATCACGGCCATGATCAGGATGTCGAAGATCTGCATGCCCTGGAAGCCGCCGCCCATGAACATGGACGCGAGCAGGCCACCGGCGGCGATACCGGCCAGAGGGCCGAGCCATTTAGAAGCGCCGCCAGCCTTGGCCGCGGCACCGGCAGCGCTGGCTGCACCAGCGGTCGCTGCTGCGCCGCCCATGCCTGGGGAAGAAGGAGCCATCTGGCTGGTCTGGTGCGTCGGCGCAGCGCCGGCGCTTTTGCCACCACCAAAGCGCTTGGCGTTGGCGTCGAGGCTCATCGTCAGGCCGATGCACAACGCCATGGCGATGCTAAGAAAACGTTTCATAAAGGGAATTCCCGTTTGTGGAGACACGCGCGCCATGTTGCACAGCTGAAGTGTTACTGGCTAGCGAGAGAGTGTTTCGGGCTTTTGCCTGACAGCTTAGGTTCAGCTCCATCGAAGCAATAAGGCCATGTACTTTTGTCTGTAGGAAAATGGGATAGGTTCAGCGGGAAACCTGCTTATCGACGCAACGCCAGCATTACCACACCGGCGGTGATCAGGCCGATGCCGCCCCATTGGCGCAGGTCGAGTTTCTCGCCCAGCAGGATCACGCCGAGCACCGCCACCAGTACCACGCTGAGCTTGTCGACTGGCGCGACCAGCGAAGCCGGGCCGACTTTCAGCGCGCGGAAGTAACACAGCCACGATGCGCCGGTACCCAGGCCAGATAACAGCAGGAACAAGTAGCTCTTGGCGGAAATTGATCCCAATGACTGATATTGGCCCGTCGCGTACAAAATCAAGGCTAGGCTGACCAGGACCACGATGGTGCGCAGCAGGGTAGCGAAGTCGGAATTGACGTTTTCGATGCCGATCTTGGCGAAGATCGCCGTCAGCGCGGCAAAAGTTGCCGAGAGCAGGGCCCAGAATGTCCAGGAAGAGAAGAAGCCTGAGCCCATGCAAATATCCTTGTTAGATCATCCGACCCCTGTGGGAGCGAGCCTGCTCGCGAAAGCCACGCTGCGGTTTATCAGATCAACCACGGTGATGTCATTCGCGAGCAGGCTCGCTCCCACAGAAAAGCGAAACCGGCGTCAGATCGCTTCCAGCTTGGCGTATCCCAGCATCAGCCACTTGCTGCCTTCGCTGAAGTTCACCTGCACCCGCGCCTGCGCGCCGGAACCTTCGAAGTTGAGGATCACGCCGTCGCCGAAGATCGAATGTCGTACCGCCTGACCGAGGCTGAAGCCGGTTTCCGGGATCTCGCTACCGCTGAACAGGTTGCTGCCGCTCATCGACTGGTTGCCGCCGAACGGTCGGCTGACACTGTTCGACAGGCGCACTTCCTGAATCAGCCCCTTCGGCACTTCACGGACGAAACGCGAGACCTTGTTGTAGGTTTCGCTGCCGTACAGGCGCCGGGTTTCAGCATAGGTCATCACCAGATTCTGCATGGCCCGGGTGATGCCCACATAGGCCAGGCGGCGCTCTTCTTCAAGGCGACCCGGTTCTTCCAGGCTCATCTTGTGCGGGAACAGGCCTTCTTCCATGCCCACCAGGAACACGTAAGGGAATTCCAGGCCCTTGGCGCTGTGCAGGGTCATCAGCTGAATGCTGTCTTCGTGCTCGTCGGCTTGAGTGTCGCCGGCTTCCAGCGACGCGTGGCCGAGGAATGCCGCCAGTGGCGTCAGCTCTTCGTCTTCTTCGGTGGTTTCGAAGTTGCGCGCGGCGCTGACCAGTTCCTCAAGGTTTTCCACCCGGGCCTGGCCTTTCTCGCCTTTTTCCGCTTCGTGATAGGCGATCAGCCCCGATTGCTCGATGACGGTCTGCGTCATCAAGTGCAGTGGCATCTCCATGCACTTGGCGGCAAGGTTCTCGATTAGCTCGATAAACGCACCCAAGGCGCCGGCAGCACGACCGGTCAGGCCTTTATTGGCGACCAGTTGGCGCATCGCTTCCCACATCGACACATCGCTGTGACGTGCATGGTCGCGGATCGCTTCGACGGTTTTTTCGCCAATGCCACGGGCCGGGACGTTGATCACCCGCTCCAGCGCGGCGTCGTTGCCACGGCCTTCGAGCAAGCGTAGGTAAGCCATGGCGTTCTTGATTTCCGCGCGTTCGAAGAAGCGCTGGCCGCCATAGATGCGGTACGGAATGCGCTCGCGCAGCAAGGCTTCTTCGAGAACGCGCGATTGGGCGTTGGAGCGGTAGAGAATCGCGATATCGCTCCGAGCCAGGCCGGTTTTCAGCGCGCTTTCGATGGTTTCGACAACGTAGCGTGCTTCGTCGTGTTCGTTGAACGCGGCGTACAGGTTGATCGCTTCACCATCGCCACCGTCGGTCCACAGCTCTTTGCCGAGACGTCCGGTGTTGTTGGCGATCAGGGCGTTGGCCGCCTTGAGGATGCCGGCGGTGGAGCGGTAGTTCTGCTCCAGGCGAATGGTCACCGAATCCGGGAAGTCGGAGGAGTACTGATGAATGTTCTCGATTTTCGCCCCGCGCCAGCCGTAGATCGACTGGTCGTCGTCGCCGACCACCATCAGGCTGTCGCCGCCCTTGCCGAGCAGGCGCAACCAGGCGTACTGCACGGCGTTGGTGTCCTGGAATTCGTCGACGAGGATGTGGCGGAAGCGCTTCTGATAGTGCGCCAGCAGACCCGGGTGATCGCGCCACAGGTCGAGGGCGCGCAGCAGCAGTTCGGAGAAGTCGATGACGCCGGCGCGCTGGCAGGCCGCCTCGTAAGCTTCGTAAATGCCGCGCATGGTCGCCAGGTACAAGTCGCCGCTGGCCTGAATGTGTTGCGGACGCAGACCTTCGTCTTTCTGCCCGTTGATGAACCACTGGGCCTGCCGGGCCGGCCAGCGTTGCTCGTCGAGCCCCAGCTCGCGGATCACCCGCTTGACCAGCCGCTGCTGGTCGTCGCTGTCGAGAATCTGGAAAGTCTGGCTCAACCCGGCTTCCTGCCAGTGCGCCCGCAGCAAGCGGTGCGCCAGGCCGTGGAAGGTGCCGACCCACATGCCGGCCGGGTTGATACCCAGCAACTGCTCGATGCGATGACGCATCTCGGCAGCGGCCTTGTTGGTGAAGGTCACCGACAGAATGGAGTGGGGCGAGGCGTTTTCGACCTGGATCAACCAGGCGATACGGTGCACCAGCACTCGGGTTTTACCGGAACCGGCACCGGCCAGGACCAACTGACGGCCAACGGGGGCTGCTACGGCCTGGCGTTGGGCATCGTTGAGGGAGTTCAGCAGAAGGGAGAGATCATCGCGCATCGGGGCATTCTAGGGTGCGCCGCAGGCCCGGGCAAACCGAGCTTTGCATTAGCCGATGAAAGTGCCGCCGATGACGACCGGTCGGTCACTGGCTACAGGCTTCGGCCCGCCTCACTCTGCGGGTTTTGCCAGTGATGGGACGGCGGAAAGTTTCCGGCAAATTATGATCTGGAGCAGTTTGGCAACGGGGTTGGCTTGTGTATGCTCCGTCCACGTTTCGGGCCCATGCTCACTCTTATAAGAACAACAACATTGCACAAGACCCTCAGCTCAGACCTGTCGGGCCCCTCTGTGGAACCCCGGGTCATCCGCAAGCATTACGCCGTCGAAATGGCGGTCGAACGCACGCGCCTGCTGTATCAGGGCTCGCTGCTGCCGACGATGTTCATGTTACTCAATGGTCTGGTCTGCGCCGCTTTGCTCTGGAGCCCGCAGCGCTATTTCGTGGTCAGCATCTGGCTGGTCTGGTTGTTGTCGCTGGTGGCACTGCGGGTGATTCAGGTCGCGGCGTTCGATTCGGCGATCCCGGATCGCCAGGCCCAGCCGATCTGGTTTCGCATGTTCCTGCTCGGCTCGACCATGACCGGTCTGACCCTGGCCGGTGCCGGCATCGCCCTGGTGCCCGCCGACAACTTCATGCAGCAAGCCTGGGTGTTCGGCCTGATCGGTGCCGCGACGTTATCGGCCAGCGTTGCCTACGCCGTCAGCCTGCCGGCGTTTCTGTCCTTTACCTTGCCGTGCCTGCTGCCGGCGATCGGCTACCTGTTCTGGGGCGGTGATGAGCAGGCGCGCGGTTGGGGCTGGCTTGGGCTGATTCTGCTCGGTTCGCTGAGCGTGGTCGCCTGGCAGGTCAATCGGCTGATTGATCGCGGCTTGCTGCGGCGCTTTCAGAATCAGCACTTGATCGAACACCTGCAGCAAGCGCAGAACCGCAGCGAGCAGCTCAATCAGGCGCTGGCCAAGGAGATCGAACAGCGGCGCTGTGCCGAGGGCCAATTGCGTGAAGCACAGATCGAGCTGGAAGATCGCGTGGCCCAGCGCAGCCGCGAGCTGGACGTGGCCAATCAGGCGCTGAGCAAAAGCGAAGCCCGGCTGGCCCTGGCGTTGAAGGCCAGTGAGCTGGGGCTGTGGGACTGGAATCTGCAGACCGACGAAGTCCATCACACGCAGATTCAGGAGTTGTTCGGCCTCGCGCCTGAATACGTCACGGCGATCCTGCGCGACCTCAAGCCACGCCTGCACCCGGAGGATGTGCCAGGGCTCAAGCAGGCGCTGATCGAACACCTGAAAGGGCGCACCGAGGACTATCAGATCGAATACCGCGTACGTCACGGCGACGGTCATTGGGTGTGGATCGAAGACCGCGGTCGCGCCGTGGAGCGCAGTGACAGTGGGCGGGTGATCCGCATGGTCGGCACCCGGCGCGACATCAGCGCGAGCAAAAGCCTCGAAGAACAGCAGCGACTGGCGGCCACGGTGTTCGAAGCGGCCAGTGAAGGTATCGTCATTCTTGATCCGAACTACGCCTTGATCGCGATCAATCAGGCGTTCAGCCGCGTCACCGGTTATGACATCGAAGACATGCTCGGGCGCAATGTCGTCGAGCTGCCGTGCAGCCGCGACGCCCGCCGGCATTACGTTTCGATCCGCCACGCACTGGAGCAGCACGGCAGTTGGCAGGGCGAACTGGTGGAAACCCGCAAGAACGGCGAGCTGTATCCGCAGTGGCTGCAGCTCAACGCGGTGCGCGACAGTCGGGGAAACGTCAGCCATATCGTCGGCTTCTTCGCCGATCTATCGGCGCGGCGCGAATCAGAAGAGCGCATGCGCTTCTTGACGCATTACGATGAGCTGACCGGGCTGGCCAATCGCTCGCTGTTCCGCGAACGCCTGCACGAAGCCCATCAGCGCGTGCGTCAGGGCGGGCGCCGCAGTCTGGCGCTGCTGCACATCAATCTCGATCGCTTCAAGCTGCTCAACGACAGCCTCGGCCACGAGGTGGCGGATCAGCTGTTGCAGAAAATGGCCCGGCGGCTGGTGAGCGCCTTGCCGGAAGCCGACACCATCGCCCGATTGTCCGGTGACGAGTTTGCCGTGCTGTTCGATGCCTACGGCAACCTGTCGAGCCTGGCGCGGGTCGCTACGCGGCTGTCGAGCAAGCTGCGTCTGCCGCTGACGGTCGAAGGGCATGAACTGGTGGTCAGTGCCTCGATGGGCATCAGCATGCTGCCGGACAACGCCCGGGAAATCTCTGCGCTGGTCAGTCAGTCGAACATGGCCATGCAACACGCCAAGCATCTGGGCGGCAACAATTTCCAGTTCTACACCGACAGCCTGCAGGCCAGTACCCTTGAGCGTCTGCAACTGGAAAACCAGCTGCGCAAAGCCATCGAAGACAAGCAGCTCAAGGTGTTCTACCAGCCGAAGCTGTGCCTGCAGACCGGGCGCCTGAATGCGGCGGAAGCGCTGGTGCGCTGGGATCACCCAAGCATGGGCCGGGTGCCGCCGGGGGACTTTATCGGTCTGGCCGAGGAAACCGGACTGATCGGCCCGATCGGCGAATTCGTGCTGCGCCAGGCCTGCTGGCAGGCGTGCGAGTGGCAGCGGCAAGGGCTGGAGCCGATTCGGGTATCGGTGAACCTGTCGGTGCATCAACTGCGTCAGGGCAAACTGGTCAGTCTGGTGCGCCAGGTGCTGGAAGAAACCGGGCTGGCGCCGCACTACCTCGAACTGGAACTTACCGAGAGCCAACTGCTCGATAGCGTCGAACACATCATCGCGACCTTCCAGCAACTGCGCGACCTGGGGGTGAAGCTGGCGATCGATGACTTCGGCACCGGCTATTCGTCGCTGAGTTACCTGAAACGAATTCCGGTGGATTACGTGAAGATCGATCAGGCATTTATTCGCGGGCTGGGGCAGGGCAGCGAGGATGCGGCGATCACCCGGGCGATCATCGCCATGGCTCACGGGCTGTCGTTGAAAGTGGTGGCTGAAGGCGTCGAGCGGCAAGAACAGCTAGAATTTTTACGTGCTGAGCGCTGCGATGAAGTGCAGGGGTATCTGATCAGTCGCCCAGTGGAGGCTGAGCGTCTGGCCGGGCTTTTGCGCGAACAGGGAAATCCGCTTTAAGGGCTACATGCACTCCATCGCGCCTGATATGGGGACATGGAGTTACGCATTGAGCAGGCAAAAAGCCAATTCATGTAGTATAACTACAAGCGTGCTACATCCTTGCCCATAAGAAGAGTCCAGCCCCTTGAATCTGCTGCAACACATCGCCCAGTCACGTCACCTGTTACGCAAGTCGGAGCTCAAGGTCGCCGACCACGTGCTGCTTGACCCTGCGGCGGTGATGCACAGTTCCATGGCCGACCTGGCCCACAGCGTCGGCATCAGCGAGCCGACCATTGTGCGTTTCTGCCGGGCCATCGGCTGCTCCGGGTTTCAGGATCTCAAGCTGAAACTGGCGCAAAGCCTGGCCGCTGGTGCCAGCTTCGGCCAGTTCGCGATTCATGAAGACGACTCGGTCGCCGACTACAGCCTGAAAATTTTCGACACCACCCTGCACACCCTGATGGAGGTTCGCGAGAAGCTCGATCCGGTGGAATTGCAGCGTGCGGTGACGCTGATGTCCCAGGCGCAGCGTGTCGAGTTCTATGGCTTTGGTGCGTCCGGCGCGGTGGCGGCGGATGCGCAGCACAAGTTTTTCCGTTTACTGCTGACGGCGGCGGCGTATTCCGACCCGCACATGCAGGCGATGTCGGCGGTGACCTTGAAGCCGACCGATGTAGCGATCTGCATTTCCCAGTCCGGGCGCTCCAAGGATCTGCTGATCACCGCCAACCTCGTTCGCGAGAGCGGCGCTTCGCTGATCACCTTGTGCCCGAGCCAGACACCGCTGGCTGAGCTGTCGACCGTCAACCTGGCGATCGATGTGCACGAAGACACCGAGATCTATACACCGCTGACCTCGCGCATCGCGCATCTGGTGGTAATCGACGTGCTGGCGATGGGCGTGGCCATGGCGCGCGGGCCGAGTCTGGTCAACCACCTGAAGAGCGTGAAGCGCAGCCTGCGCAGCTTGCGGCTATCCCCCAAGGCCGTGAAAGCCCTGGATGACTGAAGTTATCTAAGGTCGTTCCGACCTTAATCGCGAGCAGGCTCGCTCCCACATTTGATCTCGGTGTGACACAAAATTTGTGCTCACAGAAGATCCACTGTGGGAGCGAGCCTGCTCGCGAAGGCGTCCTCAATAACGGCGCAGCCTGCGCAGGTTTCATCGCACTGTCATCCCCGCGCAGCCAAACCGTCATCCGTCCCGCCTATCGTGAAACTCCCGTACTCGCCTTGGGAGACTCGAAATGGCTCAGCCCTACGAAGAACGCAACAGCGCCGCGAAAACCCGTCGTCAGCAGGAAGACCAGCGCCGCATGGAATTCCGTCGCGCGATCGAAGATCGCTTCGAACTTCGTCAGCTTCAAAGCGAAATCAGCGATTTTCCCGGAGACATCGAACTCAACTACTGGCAGGCAGCGCCCGCAGCTTCCCGTCGAAGCGTTCAACCAGCGCGCTGATCTGCACCCGTTCGCTGCGGATAAACGCCAGGAAGGCGTGCGCCACCGGTGACAGGCGTTTGGCCTTGGCTTGCACCAGGCACCAGCTGCGAAACAGCGGCAACTCTTCGACCGGCAGCTCCACCAGCCCGCCGGTCGCCAGCTCCAGGTTCAGGGCGTGGCGCGTCAACAGCGCCAGGCCCAGACCCGCCACCACGCATTCGCGCTGGGCTTCGGCCGAGGCCACTTCCTGAGTCTGGGTGAAGTGCACGCGTTTCTCCTTGAAATACTCTTCACAGGCCAGTCGCGTGCCCGAACCCGGTTCGCGGATCAGCAGCGTGTAAGGCTCGAGATCCTGCAAACGCAGCGGCCCCATGTGTGCCAACGGATGATCCGGACGCGCCACGGCGACAATCGGATTATTGAGAAACGGCAGGAACTCCAGGCCCATGTCCTGTGGCACCATCGACATGATCACCAGATCATCGCGGTTGTCGGAGAGGCGGCGGATCACTTGGCCACGGTTAACCACCGTCAGTTGCAGATTCACTTCCGGATGCTGGCGCTTGAACGCGGCGAACAGGTGCGGCACGAAGTATTTGGCGCTGGATTCCACTGCCAGTTTCAGCTGGCCTTGCAGCGAGCCCTGCATGTCCGACAGCTGCATGTCGAGGTTTTCCAGGCGGCCGAAGATATCCCGGCTGGCGCGCTGCAGGGCTTCGGCGGCCTCGGTCATGTAGAGTTTTTTGCCGACATAATCGAATAATGGTTGCCCGATCAGCTCTTCCAGCTGACGAATCTGTAGGCTGACGGCCGGTTGTGTCAGAGACATTTCATCGGCTGCGCGGCTGTAGGAACGTAAATCACACACTTCGTTGAAGATCTGCAATTGGCGCAATGTCATACGCATCAAGGACTTACGCATTTTTTATGGGCTCTGACGGCAGGCTGATGGTTTAACTATAAGTCTTTGCTTATGCCTGACCCAATTTTTATTCATTTTTGTTAATCCCTTGTGAGGGCTAGTGTGGGGCTGCGACTAAATTGAAACATTTAGTCACGCGTCGACCTGGGTCTAGCAGGTCGTGGTGCCACCGGCTCAAGGGAATTTCCAAGTGATAAAAAAGATCCTGATCGCCAACCGTGGTGAGATTGCCGTACGAATCGTGCGGGCCTGCGCCGAGATGGGCATTCGCTCGGTAGCGATTTTTTCCGACGCCGACCGGCATGCCTTGCATGTGAAGCGTGCGGACGAAGCCCACAGCATCGGTGCCGAGCCACTGGCCGGTTACCTCAACCCGCGCAAGCTGGTGAACCTGGCGGTGGAAACCGGTTGCGATGCCTTGCATCCCGGTTACGGCTTCCTTTCGGAAAACGCTGAGCTGGCAGACATCTGCGCCGAACGCGGAATCAAATTCATTGGCCCGTCGGCGGAAGTCATTCGCCGCATGGGCGACAAGACCGAAGCCCGGCGCAGCATGATCAAGGCCGGTGTGCCGGTCACCCCGGGCACCGAAGGCAACGTGTCGGGTATCGAAGAAGCCCTGACCGAGGGCGACCGCATCGGTTACCCGGTGATGCTCAAGGCCACCTCCGGTGGTGGCGGGCGCGGCATTCGTCGCTGCAACAGCCGCGAAGAACTCGAGCAGAACTTCCCTCGGGTGATCTCCGAAGCGACCAAGGCTTTCGGTTCGGCGGAAGTGTTCCTGGAAAAATGCATCGTTAACCCGAAACACATCGAGGCGCAGATCCTCGGCGACAGCTTCGGCAACGTCGTGCACTTGTTCGAGCGTGACTGCTCGATCCAGCGCCGCAACCAGAAGCTCATCGAAATCGCCCCGAGCCCGCAACTGACCCCGGAACAGCGCGCCTACATCGGCGACCTTTCGGTGCGTGCGGCCAAGGCTGTGGGCTACGAGAACGCCGGCACCGTGGAGTTCCTGCTCGCCGAGGGCGAGGTGTACTTCATGGAGATGAACACCCGGGTGCAGGTGGAACACACCATCACCGAAGAAATCACCGGGATCGATATCGTCCGCGAACAGATCCGCATCGCCTCCGGCCTGCCGCTGTCGGTGAAGCAGGAAGACATTCAGCATCGTGGTTTCGCGTTGCAGTTCCGCATCAACGCCGAAGACCCGAAAAACAACTTCCTGCCGAGCTTCGGCAAGATCACTCGTTACTACGCCCCTGGCGGCCCGGGCGTGCGCACTGATACAGCGATCTACACCGGTTACACCATTCCGCCGTTCTACGACTCGATGTGCCTGAAACTGGTGGTCTGGGCGTTGACCTGGGAAGAGGCAATGGACCGTGGCTTGCGGGCGCTGGACGATATGCGACTGCAAGGCGTGAAGACCACCGCCGCGTACTACCAGGAAATCCTGCGCAACCCGGAATTCCGTAGCGGCCAGTTCAATACCAGCTTCGTGGAAAGCCACCCGGAACTGACCAACTACTCGATCAAGCGCAAACCCGAAGAGCTGGCCCTGGCCATCGCCGCCGCCATCGCCGCCCACGCAGGCCTGTGAGGAATACAACAATGTCCAAGAAAATTTTCGTAACCGACACCATCCTGCGCGACGCTCACCAATCGCTGCTCGCCACTCGCATGCGCACCGAAGACATGCTGCCGATCTGCGACAAGCTCGACAAAGTCGGCTACTGGTCGCTGGAGTGCTGGGGCGGCGCGACGTTCGACGCCTGCGTGCGCTTTCTGAAAGAAGACCCGTGGGAGCGCCTGCGCCAACTGCGCGCCGCGCTGCCCAACACCCGTCTGCAAATGCTTCTGCGCGGGCAGAACCTGCTCGGCTATCGCCACTACAGCGACGACGTGGTTAAAGCTTTCGTCGCCAAGGCTGCGGTCAACGGCATCGACGTGTTCCGCATCTTCGACGCGATGAACGACGTGCGTAACCTGCGCGTGGCCATCGAAGCGGTGAAGGCTGCTGGCAAACACGCCCAGGGCACCATCGCTTATACCACCAGCCCGGTGCACACCATCGACGCGTTTGTGGCGCAAGCCAAGCAGATGGAAGCCATGGGTTGCGACTCGGTGGCGATCAAGGACATGGCCGGTCTGCTCACGCCATACGCCACCGGTGAACTGGTCCGTGCGTTGAAAGCCGAGCAGTCGCTGCCGGTGTTCATACATTCGCATGACACGGCTGGTCTGGCGGCGATGTGCCAATTGAAAGCCATCGAGAACGGTGCCGATCACATTGATACCGCGATCTCCAGCTTCGCCTCGGGCACCAGTCATCCGGGCACCGAGTCGATGGTTGCTGCGCTCAAGGGCACCGAGTACGACACCGGTCTGAACCTGGAGCTGCTGCAGGAAATCGGTTTGTACTTCTACGCCGTGCGCAAGAAGTACCACCAGTTCGAAAGCGAGTTCACCGCGGTCGATACCCGCGTGCAAGTCAACCAGGTACCGGGCGGTATGATCTCCAACCTCGCCAACCAGCTGAAAGAGCAGGGCGCACTGAACCGCATGGCCGAAGTGCTGGCGGAAATCCCGCGGGTGCGTGAAGACCTTGGTTTCCCGCCACTGGTGACCCCGACTTCGCAGATCGTCGGCACCCAGGCGTTCTTCAACGTGCTGGCCGGCGAGCGTTACAAGACCATCACCAACGAAGTGAAGCTGTACCTGCAGGGCGGTTACGGCAAGGCGCCGGGCGTGGTTAACGAAAAACTGCGTCGTCAGGCCATCGGCAGCGAAGAGGTGATCGACGTACGTCCGGCCGATCTGCTCAAGCCGGAGATGACCAAGCTGCGTGCCGACATTGGCGCACTGGCCAAGTCTGAAGAAGACGTGCTGACTTTCGCCATGTTCCCGGACATCGGCCGCAATTTCCTCGAAGAGCGTGCCGCCGGCACCCTGGTTCCGGAAGTGCTGCTGCCGATCCCTGAGGCCGGCGGTGTGGCGAAGGCCGGTGGCGAAGGCGTACCGACCGAGTTTGTCATCGACGTCCACGGCGAAACCTACCGCGTCGACATCACCGGTGTCGGCGTGAAGGCCGAAGGCAAGCGTCACTTCTACCTGTCCATCGATGGCATGCCGGAAGAAGTGGTGTTCGAACCGCTCAACGAATTTGTCGGCGGTGGCAGCAGCAAACGCAAACAAGCATCGGCACCGGGCCACGTCAGCACCACCATGCCGGGCAACATCGTCGATGTGCTGGTCAAGGAAGGCGACACCGTCAAGGCCGGTCAGGCGGTGCTGATCACCGAAGCGATGAAGATGGAAACCGAAGTTCAGGCAGCGATTGCCGGCAAGGTTACCGCCATCCATGTGGCCAAGGGCGACCGGGTGAATCCGGGTGAAATTCTGATCGAGATCGAAGGCTGAGATAACTGCCGCGATTCAACGTTTTAAACCTCGGGGGGGCATGTGCTCCCCTTTTTTTTCGCCTGCAATATGCTGTTCTTTGTAGGGGCTGCCGCAGGCCCGAGCCAGCGGCAGCTACACGTCGCTTTGTGTCAGAACGCCATGCGCCACTGGCCCATCACGCCGTAACTGCGGCTGTCGCTACCGGCCTCGCCAGTGAGTCCAACGCCCAGAGTGTTACGGGCGGACAGGGTCAGATCCAGACCGGCGTCTAGCGTGAAGCTGTTGCGATCCATCTCGGCCCCGGCGACTGCAAAGCTTTTACCACCCTTGACCAGTTGCTGGCGCGTTTCGTTATCGAGCTCGCCGTAGGTATGTTTGACGCTGGCGCTGAGACGTGGCGTCAACTGCATGCCGTTGGCCAGGTGACTGGTTTTCGCCAGGCGCAGGCCGACGGTGCTGCTCGGGTTCGCCCGGGTCTGCCCCTGAACCTTGAGCGCCGCATCGCCACCTTTCTCGGTGTAACCATCACGCTGGTAGCGTTGATAACCGACGCTGGCGAACGGTTCGAAGCTGACGTTGCCACGTCCCAGGTTGTAGCCGACTTCGGCAAACACCTGCTGGGTGCTGGCGTCATAGCTGCTCTTGAGGCGATCACTGAAACCATTGAAGTCGACGCGACGTTTGCCGTTGCCGTCATGATGACCGTACGAGGCGCCCAGGCGCAGGGCGAACGGGCCGTCCTGACGCAGCGCGTAGGCGCCGAGGTGCCAGCTGTCGAGATCGCCGTCAAACTGTTGGGCATCGAGCCGGGTTTGCGCTTTCGCCCCCATCAGGCCGACATGCCACTGTTCGTCGAATTGCCAGTCGGCCCCCAGCACCAAACCGTGGGTGGAGTGTTTGAGGGCACTGTCGTAATCACGATCGACCTTGCCGCCATGTCCCAGAGCTTGCAGCCAGACTCGCCCGGGATCATCAGCTTTACGATTGTCCAGCTGATGCATCGCCGAGAGCATGCTGGTGCTGACCGGAGCGGCGCTGCTCAGAGTGGCTTTGGCGAGGTTGGCGTTGCTGCCGGCGGCAAGTTGTTCGAGTGCCAGACTCGCTGTTGGTGTGCTGGCGTCGAGCAGGGCGCTGATGGCGGTATTTGATGGCGAGGCAGGCGTTACGGGCTGCGCTGGTTGGGGCAATGTCTCAGGCTCTTGCGGTTGCTGCGGTTGCTGCGGTTGCTGCGGTGGAACGGAATTTTCTTCAAGGCTTTTTGCGAGTTTCTGAGCATTCGTGCTGTTTGCCAGATGCTCCAGAGGCCTGTCTTGCAAAGGCTCAACCGGCATCTCTTGATCGGGTGTCCGATGCTCTGCATTGCTGGAAGAGCTGCTCGCCAATGGTTGGATGGCAGTTTGGGCTGGACTTGGATTGATAACTTCTTCAATCGTGGGGAGGCCGCCCGACTCGACGGGCGGCTTTGGCTTTGTTTTACGCGGCTTTTTGGGCTTGGGTTCTACTGCAGTTTCGACGACCGGAATCTCCGGCTGTTGGGCGATGGAAACGTTGCTCCATCCGATTGCCAGTGCAATCGCCACGGCGAGTTGGAGGGGGCGAAGCTGGTAGTGTCCGGGCATGAGTCGGGCCTCTCTGGATAGGAGACCCCACTCTATTTTTGCTGCAAAAAATCCGATGTCGGCTGCTTCTCGCAGCCTTGCAGGCGACATCGGAGCTTCACCGTAGAAAAGGATCGCAAGTCCTGCGATCGGTGGTTTTACACGAACCCGGCGGGGCCTTTTCCTACACCAGATCCAGACGCCGCCGGCTGTTCAACGATCAGAAACTCATCTGCCACTGCCCGATCAACCCGTGATTGCGACTGTTGCTGCCGATCTCGCCGCTGTAGCCGACACTCAATGTATGCCGTGCGGAGATCCCCAGATCCAGCCCGGCTTCGAGCATCAGGCTGTCGCGATCCAGCGAACTGCCATCGACATTGAATGCGCTGCCGCCGACCACAAATGCCTGACGCGTAGAGCTGCTGACATCGCCGTAGGTGTGTTTCCAGCCAGCGGCCATGCGTGGGGTCAGGCTCATGCCGTTGTCGAGGCTGCTCAGATGCGCCAGGCGCAGGCCGAAGGTGCTGCTGAAGTTGTCCTGGCTCTGGCTGTCGACGTCGAGTGCGGCGGCGCCACCTTTTTCCTGGTAGCGGTCGCGGTGGTAGCGCTGGTAGCCGAGGCTGGCGAACGGCTCGGCGCTGAGGCGACCGCTGCCCATGGTGTAGCCGAGTTCGGCGAAGGCTTGCTGGCTGTCGGCGTCGTAATCGCCTTTGGGCCGATCACTGAAACCATTGAACGCCACCGTGCGTTTGCTTTCGCCCTGATGGCCACTGTAGGCGGCGCCGAGGCGCAGGGAGTACGGGCCGCTCTGACGCAGTGCGTAGACGCCGGCGTGCCAGCTCTCGACGTTGCCATCGACGCCGGTCGCGTCCAGATCAGTCTTTGAATAACCGCCGAGTACGCCGAGGCGCCACTGCGGATTCAGTGCCCAGTCGGCACCCAGTACGCTGCCCTTGGTGCGTTGCTCCAGGCCGTTGTTGCCGTGCTCGCCGTCGAGCTTGCCGTAGCCGCCGATGGCTTGCAGCCACAGGCGTCCGCGCGCGTTCGGGTCATTCAGATTGCGCGCTTCCGACGGTACGCCGTTGGCCGCCAGCACCGGGGTGTCGCGTTGATCAACGCCAACCATCAACCCCGGGCTGCCGCCCATTTGCTGCATCGCCGACAGCATGCTGTTGCCCACCTGACTGCTGGCGCCGAGCGTGGCGCTGGTCAGGTTGGCGTTGCTGGCGCCGGCCAGTTGCTCGATCGCCGCGCCGGCCGTGCTTTGGGTGGTGTTGAGCAAGGCGTTGTACAGCGCGTTGTTCTTGCCCATCGTGGCCAGGCTGTTGGCCGCGTTGCTGCCGTTGCCGGTCGCCGCGAACTGATTGAAGGCCACGTCATTGCGGGTGTAGGTCAGGTCGACTTGTGTCGGTGTATAGGCCAGCGTCGGCGTGAGGAACGCGTAGTGGCTGGTGACGTTGCCGAAGGTGCCGTTGACGTTGGCGGCTTGCAGCACGGTGTAATGGCTCTGCCACGGATAAGTGCCGCTGCCGGGGTTCACCGCCAGGGTCGCACCGTTGAGGCTGGCGGTGCCGCCGACCTGAACCGGGGCGCTGCTGCCATCGGCGTTGACGCCGTAGACGAGGGTCGAGCCGCTGCCCATATTCAAGTCATGGACGATGGTTGCGCGACCCAGGCCGGTGTCGGTACGCAGCGTGCCGTTGACGTTGAGATTGCCCACCGAGCCGCCACCGGCATACACACCGCCGGCGTCTACGGTCAGGCTGCCGGCAATGCCGCCCTGGTTGACCAGGGTCGCGCCATTGCGCACCGCGCCGCCATCGCTGAAATCGCCGCTGCCGGTGAGTGTCCACGCACCTTGCCTGACCTCCAGCCATTCGAAATTGCGGCTGGCGCCGAAGCTGCCGCCCGCCGCATCGTCCATCACCACCCGGTCGTACCCGCTGCCGCCATCGACCACGCCGACGAAGCGACTGCCGTTGCGCAGGGTCAGGCTGTCGTTGCCGCCACCGAGGTCGAGTGCCAGGCCGTTGCTGCCGCTGATGGTGCCGCCGTTGATCACGTTGTCGGCGAATTCGCCGACGAACTTCACGCCGAAGCCGTCGAGGCCTTGAATGGTGCCGTAGTTCTCCAGCGTGGTGGCTGCCAGCCCCGAACCACCGCTGCCGTCGTCCACCAGAATCGCGCTGTTGGCGCCGCTGATCAGTGCGTTGCTCGCGTTGAGAATGTAGCCGCCGCCGAGGGCGATGCCTTCGCTGCCGTTGGCGAATCCGCCCTTGTCCACGCCACCCGCACCGACGCCCTGAATGGTGCCGTAGTTTTCGATGTGGGCGATCTTGTCGATGTCCACGCCATCACCGTCACCGTTCGCCTGCAAGCCTGAGTAAGCACCGGTGATGGTGCCGTGGTTGATCACCGTACCATCGCCGTCGGAACCGAATCCGGAACCATTGCGTCCGGTGATCTGCCCATAGTTGACCAGCGTCGCACCGAGGTCGGTGGTGATGCCATGGCGGCCGCCGGAAATCACCCCGTAGTTGGTCACGCTGACACCGCTGGCCGAGTCGATGTCGACGCCATCGAACTTCTCATCGGCGTTGTGCGAGTCGCCGGTGGAGATCTCACCGTAGTTGGTAATCGTCGCGTTGGCGCCGGTCTTCATGCCGTCGCTGGCATCGCCACGAATCAGTCCGCCAGCGCGGTTGATGAGGGTGGTTTTGACCCCGTTGCTGCGCAGCGCATCGAGGTCCAGGCCTTGGCCGGTGGTCGAGCGAATCACGCCGCTGTTGTCGATCAACAGACTGCCGCTGACGAAGTTACTGTCTATACGCAAGGCGTCATTGGCGCCGAGAATCTGCCCGCCGCTGCGGTTGAAGATCTGGTAATTACGCGCCTGGGTCAGGTCACCACTGCTGTCGATGGCCCGGCCACCGCTGGAAACGATTTTCCCGGCGTTATCGATGACCACACCGGCGCCACTGGTGCCGTCCTTCAGGCTCACCGCCTTGCCGCTGTTGGTGATGCTGCCCGGTGCCGAGATCGTCAGCGTGTCACTGCCGCCAAGGGTTTGCGCGGCAGTAGTGGCAGTGTCGATCTGCACGGTCTTGCCGTGGGCGGTGCCGGCGGTGATCAGCAGAACGGCAGCGAGGGACAAGCGCTGAGGCGGGAAGGTCATGGGTGGAGGGCCTTTTTGTTATAAGCGGGCCGTCCTGTATAGCGATGGGGTTTTACAAAATGATGTCGGAAGGTGACCAGCATTACTTGGTGCATATGATCTTAAACACAGTCGCATCTGCATTTTGTTGCATATTGCACCGGGCCATCTTAGCCGAGGTGCAATATATTGCATCTTTGAGCAATAAAATCCCTGCTTAAATGCATTTAAATACAGCTGGGCTTGACTGACGCATCAGATCCTTTCGAACGCTTGCGTGAAGATGCCCAGCGTCTGGCGGCGCTCCCCGACCTATTGACGGCGAGTGGGTTGCCCGACAGAACGATGAACCACCCGGGAATCCATCTGAAAAATCTGGAGCAACGTTTGAAAGAGTGGGATCTGAAATGAGCATGACGGTAGCCGAGCGCACGGTGCTCATCGAAAACATTCAAGAGGCGCTGGCCCAAGGGACACTGGAGATCGGTGAAGCGGTTCGTCGTCTACGCGTGGAAGTGACCGGTCTGCATCAAACCCAGTTTGCCAGGATGTGCAAAATATCGGTTCGCACGCTGGTGCATATCGAGCATGGCGAGGGCAATCAGACATTGAAATCGTTGAATGCGGTGTTTCGTCCGTTTGGACTGAAAATGGGCGTGGTGCGGATCCGACGAGAGATCAATTAAAACCCGACGCTGGCGCAAGGTGCTGATTAGCCTAGCTACGCCGCACATAAGCCTTGCCGTAATGCCGCTCCATACGCGCCTGGATCAGCTCCAGACCGATCGACATCAGCCAGTAAATGATCGCCGCCGTGGTCAGCATCTCGATGTAGCGGTAGCTCGAGCGTCCGTAGGACTGCGCCAGAAACATCACTTCCCAGACGCCCATCACCGAGATCAGTGACGAGTCCTTGAGCATCGAGATGAACTGGTTGGTGGTCGGCGGGATGATCGTGCGCATCGCCTGGGGCAGGGTGATGCGCCAGAAGATCACGCTCTCGCGCATGCCCAGCGCCAGCGAAGCTTCGCGTTGGCCGTAGGGCACGCCGAGGATACCGGCGCGGAAAATTTCGCTGAGGTAGGCGCCGTAGTTGAGGGACAGGGCAATGATCCCGGCTACCACTGCGCCGGGCACCACGCCCAGTTGCGGCAGGCCGAGGTAGATCAACAGGATCTGGATCAGCAGCGGCGTGCCGCGAAAGAACGAGGTGTAGAAACTGGCGATCCCGAATGCCACGGCGCTTTTCGACAGGCGCGCGAGGGCGGTGACGAAGCCCAGCAAGGACGAGGCGACGATCGCGCAGGCGCAGAGAAACAGGGTCAGTGCCGCGCCCTGCAGAAAGCCGTTGGGCGCCAGGTGCACGCCGAGCAGATTCGGCAGCTTGTCGAGGATGATCGAGAGCTTCAGATCGAAGCTGAGGAAAAAACCGGCGAACAGGCTGAACATCGCCGCCCAGGTCAGGTACAGGCGCGTGCGGAAACCAAGCAGCCGTTGCAGGCGCGATTCAGCTACCGGTTGTGGTGGCTGTGGAGGTGTCGGGAAGGCAGTCATTGGCTGATATCGGCGCCGATCCATTTCTGCGACAGCTTGCTCAGCGTGCCGTCCTGCTTGAGTTGCGCAAACACCTCGCGCACTTTGGCGTCCCACTCGGCATCACCCTTTTCGATGGCCACCGAGTTAGGTTCAGAGTACAGCGGCGCGCCCGCCAGTTTGAAACGCTGATCCTGATTCAGGCGCGGCTGCGCGGTCACCAAGTTGGTGAGGATGGCATCCAGGCGCACACCGGCGCCCAGGCCCAGATCCTGGAAGGCGACGTTGTCGGTATCGTACGGAGCGATCTGCACATCCTCGAACGGGTACTCCAGGCGCGTGTCTTCTGCGCCTTCGATGACCAGATTCTTGTTCAGATAACTTTCGTAGCTGCTGGCGCTGGTCAGGCCGACCTTTTTGCCGCTCAGGTCCTTGGCGCCGTGGATGCGATCGTCCTTGGCGTTGACCACGATCACGGCGGGCGAGGCGTAGTACTCGACCGGGAAATCGAACACTTCGGCGCGCGCCTTGCTCGGGGTCATGGAGCAGATGCAGATGTCATAGCGCCCGCTCCAGCGGCCGGCAGCGATCACGTCCCAGGATGGTGTTTCGAGGCGCAGCTTGACCCCCAGCTTGTCCGCAACGGCTTTGGCGACGTCCACGTCGAAGCCGTCGAGCTGATTCTGCTCATTGAGAAACGAAAAGGGTGGGTAGCTTTCCATCAGCACGCCGACCAGTTGTTTTTTCTGTTCGACGCGATCGAGTGTGGCGCCGCCGAAGGCTTGAGTGGACGCGGCCAGAATCGTCAGGCCCAGGGCCAGTAGCGGTTGAAGTTTCACAGTCGACACCTGAAAAAAAGGGGTTGTTATTAACCGAATGGTGCGTATTAAATAGTTATAAGAACTACTCTGGTAGTGAGTAATTTTCATAAGCATATGAGCGAAAAGCATATGGGCACAGCAAGCACGGTAATTCTCGATGGCGGCATGGGCCGTGAGTTGCAACGCGCCGGGGCGCCGTTTCGGCAGCCCGAGTGGTCGGCGCTGGCCCTGATCGAAGCACCGCAAGCTGTCGAAGCGGTGCACGCCGCCTACATCGCCAGCGGCGCCAATGTGATCACCAGCAACAGCTATGCGGTCGTGCCGTTTCACATCGGCGAGGCGCGGTTTGCCGCTGAAGGTCAGGCACTGGCGGCGTTGGCCGGAGAGCTGGCGCAGCGTGCGGTGCAGGCCTCGGGCAAAGCGGTGCGAGTGGCCGGTTCGTTGCCGCCGCTGTTCGGCTCCTATCGCCCGGATCTGTTCGAAGCGGCGCGGGTGAACGAATTGCTGACGCCACTGGTAACCGGCCTGGCGCCACATGTCGACCTGTGGCTGGCGGAAACCCAGAGCTCGATCATCGAGGCGCGTTCCATTCGCGCCAGTCTGCCGCAGGACGGCAAACCGTTCTGGCTGTCGTTTACTTTGAAGGATGAAGACACCGACGAGGTGCCACGTCTGCGTTCCGGCGAACCGGTGGCCGAAGCAGCGGCGGTGGCGGCGGAATTGGGCGTCGAGACGCTGCTGTTCAACTGCAGCCAGCCGGAAGTGATCGGTGCGGCGATTGATGCGGCGCGCGATACCTTCGAACGCCTGGGTGTGCAGATTCACATCGGCGCGTATGCCAACGCGTTTCCACCGCAACCGAAAGAGGCGACCGCCAACGACGGCCTCGACCCGTTGCGCGACGATCTGGATCCGCCGGGGTATCTGCACTGGGCGAAGGATTGGCAGCAGCGGGGCGCCAGCCATTTGGGCGGTTGCTGCGGGATCGGGCCGGAACACATCGCGGTGCTGGCGCAGAAACTGGTGTAAATAAGCATCAAAAGATCGCAGTCAGCGGCAGCTCAGCTACACCCTGTAGGAGTTGCCGCAGGCTGCGATCTTTTACATTTACAGACTCAGGAACGGCACTCGACCAAACCTTTCACCTGCCCGGTCGGCGTCTGGTTGGCATCGCTCAACCACTGCTCGAACCCTGTCGCAATCTCCGGCCACTCCGAATCCACAATCGAATACCACGCGGTATCGCGGTTCTGGCCCTTGACCACCATGTGCTGGCGGAACACGCCTTCGAAGCTGAAACCCAGACGTTCGGCGGCGTATTTGGAGCGGGCGTTGCCGTTGTTGCACTTCCACTCCAGGCGACGATAGCCCTGTTCGAAGGCGTATTTGGCCAACAGGTAAACCGCTTCGGTACTCTTCGGTGAACGTTGCATCGGCGCACCGAAGGTGACGTGGCCGATCTCGATGCGCCCCTGCGCCGGGACGATCGACATCAGGCTCAGAATGCCTTGCACCTCGCCCGTGACGCGGTCAATCACGCTGAAGAAATAGGGATCGCTGCTGGCCGCATGGTTGTTCAACCAGTCATTGAAAACGCTGCGCTCGGGGAACGGCCCATAGGGCAAGTAATCCCACAGCTTCGGGTCGGCGCCGGGGCCTTCGAGGGCGTTGAACAACTCGTCGCCGTGGCGCGCCGGGTCGAGGCGTTCCAGGCGGATGAAGCGGCCTTCGAGCAAGGTGGCGGTGGGGGCGGGGACGCCTTTCCAGTCGGCAAGTGCAGTGGGCATGTACGCGGCTCCTTAAATGGCTTTGCGAAACTGGATGAATCCCGGGCGCTCGGCGATGCGCTCGTAGAGCTGAATCGCGGTGGCATTGGTTTCGTGGGTCAGCCAATGCACTTTGCAGCAACCGTCGGCCTTGGCAGTGGCGTAGACGTGTTCGATCAGCAAGCGACCGACGCCGGTGCCACGAGTCTCCGGCGCCACCAGCAGGTCCTGCAGGTAGCAGGAGTTTTCGATGCTCCAATTGGAGCGGTGATAAATGAAATGCACCATGCCCACTGCTTTGCCGTCAGCCCAGGCGAGGGCGGCGTGGGTCGGCTCGCTCGGGTCGAGGAAACGCTGCCAGGTGCTCTGCGTGACGGCGTCCGGCAACTCGGTATTGTAGAAGCGCAGGTAGGCCTGCCACAGCGGCAACCAGGCGGCGTGATCACCGGCGGTCACCGGGCGGATCTGGATCTGACTCATGCTGATTTCCTTAACGCATCAAGTGGGCGAGGGTTCGGTCGGCGATGTCGGGGCTGGCAGCCAGGCCTTCGCGCACGCTGGCAATGTCTTCGGCGCTGCGGTTCTGGCTGAGCTTGCGCTTGCCTTCGAGGCGGTCGATGGGAATGGCGAAACCGACGATCGCCTTGAGCATGCCGTCGATGTAGTCGGCCGGCGCATCGTCGACCTTCCATGGTTGTGCGCGACCGGCTTCATGGCGATCAGTCAGCGTGCTGACGATGTCGAGCAGGCGCCCGCCGTCGCTGAAGGTTTCGGCGTGGCCGTAGGCGTGCACGGCGACGTAGTTCCAGGTCGGCACGACTTTGCCGTGCTCAGTCTTGCTTGGGTAAAACCCCGGGCTGACGTAGGCGTCGGGACCGGCAAATATCAGCATCGCTTCAGCGCCGTCGCGCAGGTCTTTCCATTGCGGATTGGCTTTGGCCAGGTGCCCGTACAGCGTGCCGTTCGGGCCCTGTTCGCGGTGCAGCAGCACCGGTACATGGCTGGCTTGCAGGCCGTTTTCACCGTGGCTCACCAGAATCGCGAGGCGAGTGGCGAGGATCAGTTCGTGCAGTTGCGACAGTTCGTCGATGGCAAAGGCGCGGGGCGTGTACATGGAGAGATTTTCCTTGGCGAATGCCTGCATCCTAGGCAGGCTATTGGTCTGTTGTAAGAGCCATTGATGAGCAATTTCATAGGTCCATTGTCATGCCCGAATCGCCCACGCTGTCCATGCCGTTCAATCCGGCCGGTATCGAGCTCGACCGCCGTCAGGGTTTGAGCCGCCAGCTCTATCAGGCGCTACGTCTGCGCGTGCTGGACGGGCGTCTGGCCAGTGGCACGCGGCTGCCGGCCAGCCGTGATCTGGCGACGGCGTTGGCGATTTCCCGCAACAGCGTGGTGCGCGCCTACGATCAGCTGTACGCCGAAGGCTTCATCGAAGGCCGGGTCGGGGACGGCACGTATGTCGCCCAGTTGCCGCACAGCGCATTGCCCACCAAAAAACTATCCACAAAAGTATCCACAGGGTTTTCAACAAGCTTACCCACAGCCTTATCCACAAATTGGCTGGATTTACCTGTGGTTCCATCCAGTAAAGTTATCCACAGCGACGCAATTCAGCGGGTTGAAAACAATCATCTGGCCCTGCCACCCAGTGGTCCGCCGCGTGCTTTTCGGGTCGGCGTTCCAGCCTTCGATCTGTTCCCGTTTGACGTCTGGGCCAAGCTGAACGCGGCTTTCTGGCGCAAGCCGGATTTGCAGCAGTTGTGTTATGGCGATCCGGCGGGCGATGCGCGGTTGCGCGGGATGATCGCGGCCTATTTGCGCAGCTCACGGGGCATGCAGTGCACGGCTGAGCAAATTGTGATCACCAGTGGCGCACAGCAGGGCATAAGCCTTTGTGCACAGTTGCTGGTAGCGCCGGGCGACGGCGTAGCGATTGAAAATCCCGGGTATCGAGCGGCCGGTCATGCCTTCGCCGTGGCCGGTGCCCGGTTGCACGGGGTGGCGGTGGACAGCGAGGGAATCGACTGCCAGCAACTGGCAGGACTGACCGATTGCCGCCTGACCTATGTCACGCCCTCCCACCAATACCCCACGGGGGTGGTAATGAGTCTGGCCCGCCGCCTCGAATTGCTGGCCTGGGCCGAGCGCACGCAGGGCTGGATCGTCGAGGATGATTACGATGGCGAGTATCGTTACAGCGGCGCGCCGCTGGCGCCTTTGGCCGCTCTCGATCGACAGGGGCGAGTGCTGTATGTCGGCACGTTCGGCAAGGTCGCGTTCCCGGCGTTGCGCCTGGGGTATCTGGTGTTGCCGCCGGGGTTGGTGGAGGCCTTTGCGCAAAGGCGTGCGGTGGATGTGCGTCACTCCGAAGTCAGTACCCAGGCGGTGATGGCCGAGTTCATGGCCGCCGGGCATTTCCAGCGGCACATCCGACGCATGCGCCGCGCGGCGCTGAGCCGACGCAATGTCCTGCTCGGTGGCTGGCCGCAGAATATTCCGGGCGTCGGCCAGTTGCCCGGCGTTGCCGCCGGGCTGCACCTGACCGTGCCGGTCGCCAGTGTGGCGCGTGAAAGCCAACTGATCGAACTGGCGCGTAGCGTTGACGTCGAGATCAATGCTCTGAGCAGCTATTGGCTGCCTGATTCCACGACCCCGGTCGATCAGCGCGCCGGACTGGTGCTGGGCTTTGCTGCGGTGCCTGAGCGCGCAATCGAAGCGGCGCTCGAGCGTTTGCGAACCGTGTGGCACACCCTCTGAAGCGGGCGCAGATCGATGCGCCCGACGGTGGTATCACAGTTGTGCTTCGAGTTGCAGGAACAGGCTCGGATCGCCAATCCGGCGCAGCACGTAATCGATTGGCGTCAGACTTGTCAGAGCCTGTCGACGTTCTGCGCTGAGGGTCTTCAAATGCGCATCGGCGATTTTCAGGTGCGCCGCGGTGAATTGTTCCGGCGCGGCTTCGGGCGAGTCGTAGTGAAAATGCGCGAGCCATAACGGCTGATCATGCTGGGTGCTGTCGAGTATCTGATACTCCTGAAAATAATCCTGGCGCTTTTTGGTCTTGATCCGGCCCTGGACGTTCCTGACGATCCGTACCTGATGATTGTCCAGCAACCATTGCAAATAGGCTTGTCGAGGTTGGCGGTCCTTGAGCAGACTGGCGCGCACGGCGATGCCTTGAGCACGTAACCGGATCGCGGCGCTGTTGAGTTCCGCACTCAAGTTGCCCACCGGCAACCGCGTGCCTCCAGAGGCGACAATGCGTGCCTGCGCCTGTTCGACGCTGGCAGCAATCTGTTCCAGTCGCCGAGCCTGCTGATCGAACAGATCCTGCATGTCTGCCGGTATGCGGTTGGGCCTCAGAGCGTCACGCCGGGTCCGGTCAATGAACGCCTGCACTCGCTCATTCTGGTTCAGGGCATCGGCAATGAACTCGATGTCGCCCACCTGCGTCGTCGGGGAGGCGGTGGGTCTGACGGGAAGCATTTCTTCCAGAGGTGATTCGCTGGCGGCTGCGGGCCTGGCGGGCGCTGGGTCACGAGGCCGGCTCTTGGTGACCTTGCCAACCGGTCGGGACGGTCCTGCGACAGAGGGGCCCGGTGTGGCCGGCGTGCTGCGGGCTCCGGTTTCCGGCAGCAGTTCGCTCAGTTGCTCCTGCGCCAGTTGTCTGAACTCGCCGAGCAAGCTTCTTAGCCGCGTCAGTTCCGCCGCAACCACCATGCCCGGGTATTCGCCTGGCAAGTCCCCCAGACGCTGATCGGCATCGACATAGACATCGATCAGTCGGCTCAGACGATCAATGCGCAGCGCAGTGCTGTCGCCGTTGTCGGGTTTCCTGATCAGGGCGGCGTGGCGATGTGTGGCGGTGGCGGCTTCGATTATCAGCCAACCGGTGGCTTCCCGCGCCGCTTCGGTGGCAGTTTCCTGCATGCACAACTCGTGAGACATGCCGATGGCATTGGATTTCAGATCCCACTGGTTAAACGCCGGGAGCAGTTGGCGCAAGCGTTGCGCAGTGGTCATGCCTGCGCTGCCGATGGTGTCGAGAGTTTCCAAGGAGGTACGGGACAGCTGCAGGCGGGCGATCATGTCCTGGCTCAACGCCAGAGCCTGGTGCAGTTCCTCGTTGTAACTTTGCAGCGCTTGCGGTGTATCGATGACCGTGTGTTGAGCCAATTTACGGGTCAATACTGCGTAAGCGTTGCGTTTGAGAACGAACCAGAGGCTGAGGTTTTTTTGCAGCAAAGTGGTCATGCGCTGCAATTCGACGAAATAGCCGTCGCTCCCCCCTTTGAGGCGCCATTGGCCGAGTATTTTCAAGGCCTCGTCGTAATCCCCGATCAGCTTTTCGACGTGTTCAAGGTAACGCCGGGTCGCCTCTTCATGGGCTTGTCCGGAGGCGCCAAGCATGGCTGACTGGGCTTGTTCCAGAGCAGCGTTGCCGACGGCTTCCTGACTTCTGAATGCCTCCAGAGCCGCACCGAGCTGGTTCCTCTGGGTTTCCTTTTCCTTGCGCTGGGCCTTGAGCTGACTTTGCAGGCTGGTGCCCCCGGCGCCCCCGCGCAGACGCAGTCGGGTATCCACGAACCATTGGCCTTGCTGGTTGTGAATCAGCAGCGGACCGGTTTTTGACGGTGTCTGCGGATCAACGATTTGCACCTGCTGGTCATCGTTTTCAATCACGCGGAACCAGCGATCGCCCGCCTGCGCATAGGTGCTGGTAGCGAGGCGATACAGGGTCGCCTTGCCGCGCAGCAGGGTTTCCACGGCGGCTGCCGTGAGGTCGGGAGCCGGCACGGCCAGAGTATTCAGAAACGTTGCCAAGGCACCGGGCGAACGCCGGGGCACCGAGCCGTAGGCTTCAAGCGAGGAGTAATGGCTGGCCGGGAGTTGGTCCTTCAGCAGCGTGGTGACGTGTGTAACCGTGGGCGGGACAGGCGCTTGTGCAGGGGCGGTCTGGATCCGGGGCAGTCCTTCGCTTTCGATATCGCTTGCGCCTTCGCTGCGCAACGCTGTGCGGGGGCCGGTTGTGCGTTGGGTGGCCGCATGATGGGCCAGGATCATGCCCAGGTTCAGCAACATATCGGCAACCGCGCTCCACTGCGCGTGGGTATCGCCACGGTTGTGGGCATCCACGACCTGATCGATTTCGCTGATGCTTTGCCAGACCCAGATCGCCGCGCCTGCCGGGCCGCAGAGAAAGTTCGCGGCAACGTTGAACAACGCCCACCCGCTGTCTCGCAGCAAGGCCCAGCGGCGTTGCGCATTGGATAACGACTGTCGGTCGGCGAGTTCGGCCATCGCCAGTGCATGGGTCTTGAACAGCACCGGGAACACGTCGCCAGTCAGCGCCGTAGAGGCAAGCCCGACCGGCCCGGCCCACTTGACGCTGGTCCAGGGCTCGGCGAGCAATTGCGCGCCCAGCCACGGACTGGGCAGGCCGATGGGGAAGGTGTATTGGGCATATTTGAAGCTGGTTTGGGAATCCGCCAGCCACGACAGCACCGAATCTCTCAGTTCGCCTGGCTGATGGACGGCGTACAGCAGGTTTTGCGTTGAGGGGAATTGCAGCAATGGCTGCTCAAGCAACGGACGATACAGCAGGCATGGCCCGGCTCCAGGCAGACGCGGGGCAATGATGAACATGTTGGTGACAACATCGCCAACAGTCTCCCCGGCATGGATAAACGTCAGCGGGCGAATGACCACAGTGTGTGGATGACCGGGTATCGGTTTGAGCCACTCCTGGACACAGCGATAACCCTGCTCATCCACGCCGCCGAGGCGACGCAGCTTGGATTCCAGTGCAATCAGCGGCAGCAGTGCGTGCAACTGGCGTATGTAAAAGCGCTGCTGCAGGGGGGCCTGCAGCGGATCGTTGATCAGTCTGTCCCTGATCAAGCCGGGGTATGCCTCACCCATGTCGATCTTGTTTGCCATCTTCGTCAGGTAGGCGACAGTCAGCCACTGCGGCAGCGCTTGTGGCGGGTCGAACTGCAGAGTCGCCAGATACGGCGTGCGGTTTTGCAAGGCGTACTCGCCCAGGGTTTCGATATGGGTGTCATGCGGATCGGGCAGTGTCACGCCTCCCGATTCGAAGCTGTTGGTGATGCGGATTTGCAATTTGTCCAAAGGCAGCCCGGCCGCCGATGGCTGATCGGCAATGATCGCCTCACGCATGCAATTGCGTGCATAGGTATCGATCGGCGGGATTGGCAACAGCGCTTTGTCTGCCTGCCGGTACAACTGGCCCAGCGCATTGATCGACTGGCTGTATTGATCGAGCTCGGAAGCCGAAGCGTCGAGCAACCAGTCGGGTATCGAATCATCGAGGTCGATGAGGGTGTTTTTCTGCGGTTCGCTGGCTTGCTCGATCAGGGGCAGAAGGGAGGTACCGTCCTCGGTCTCCTCGTCGAGACTTTGTCGGGTGATTGCCCGGATGGCATCGAGCTGGTTGGCAATCAGGACCCACGCCATGTGGTCGAAAAAATTGCCCTCGGGTTCGAACAACTGCCACTGCAGATTCTGTCCGGCCGGCAACAGTTCGATACGCTGCGGCAGTGATTCACCCAGTTGCTGCAGAGAGTCGAATGTCTCGTAACCATCTTCCACGGTGTACATCATGACCAGATCGCGCAGGCCATAGCGTCCGAAAATCACCACGGCGCCGCCCAGAATCAGGTGCCGGGCAGCGCCTTGAGCATCGACCGAGTCGATGTCGATCAGGCACACGCGGATGTCCGACAGTGTTATGTCGTGACGCTGGCGCTCCTGTTTGTCCGGGCGCCGCGAAATCGCCCGGGCGACCAGGCACTGTTCATCGTCCCAGCCCTCGGCGTTATGGACGTTCAGGGCTTCGCGCAGGGCATCGGAGAGTTCTTGCCAGCGCGGCAATTGGCGTCGGGTGCTGTTCCAGTAATCCAGCTGTCGCTCGGCGAAGGCGACAAACAACAGGGGCGCATAATCGTTGAGCAGATCGGCAATGGCCTCGATATCGACATCCATATGCACCACTGGCATGGCCTGGCGGTTCAAGGTCAGAAAGTGTTCACCCTCCAGATAGTTGGCGCTGGAGCCGTTGAAAAATTGCCGGACGAGTGCCTCTGTCAGTGATTCAAATCGGGTCGGCAGGGCCACTCGTTCCGCGTTCAGCCATTGCCATTGTGGCGTGCCGATCATGGCCTGCTCGGGATCGATCTTGCGTTGTGGATACAGCGCTTCGAGCGCCTGGCGCAGCACTGCGCTGGCGACTTCATCGACCGTGGGCCCGCGACTGGTCTGATGGACGATCTGGCTCTTTTGCAGCAATGCATGGGTTTCGGTGTTCGCTGAATGCTCAGTCATTGTCATTGTCCTTTTTGACGTTTGGGGCTTATGAGAAAAACAGCGAACGCGCCAGCTGCGGGCTGATCGCGCTGCGATAGATAGCGATGATTTGCGGGCTGCTGGTGGCTGAGTCCAGGTCGAAGGCGCCGGCCATCCGCCGTTGCTCCTGCAGTTTCAAATGGGCGGCGGTGAAGGCGTCGGCCGGTGCATCGGGGCTGTTGTAATGGAAGTGCGCGTACCACAACGTCTTGCCGGTGCGCCGCTCGCGAATTTCGTACTCCTGCAGATAATCCCTGCGCGGGCCTTTGAGGCGACGCCGGGCACCGCCAGACACAATGTCGATCTCATCCTTGTGCAATAACCATTCGACCCGGGCGGCGGTTGGCGGTTGTTGCTTGGTCATCTCGACCCGTATCCGGTAGCCCTCGGCGTACAGGCGTTCACCCGCCTGGTTCAATTGGGCAATCAGGGCTGGCGGCTCCTCGGTGCTGTTTGCCCGCAGCCGGGCCTGTTCAAGGCTTTTCGCGCTTTCGTCGAGCTGTTCGGCCTTGCGCTGGAACTGCTCTTCGATCTCCACCGGAATCCGGCCGGGTTTTTTGGCATGGGCTTCGGTTTGCCGGATGAAGCTTTCTACGCCATCGAGCAGCGCCTGGCCCTGGCTGATCTGGGTGGCGAGATCCGCTACCGGAGCAGGCGGGCGGCGCCGTCCGGGCTGAATGCGTTCGACCCAGACACCGGGCGTTTTCTCGTGAAAAGTGGCGATGACGTTCCCGGTCATGGGCGCTTTCACGTCCAGCAGAACTGGTTGCCCTGGCGCCGAGGAACGCAACTCGCCGACCACTGTGCCCTTGAAGCGGGTTTTGATAATCCGTTTACGTGAGGCTGGCGCTGGCCTTGAAGGACCGGGCCGAGGCTCCACCGGCCGGTGTTCGAGGAGCAATTGCGCCAGGTGCTCTTCGGTCTGGCGTTGAAACTCGTTGATTCGTTTACGCGTGTGGCTGAAGGGCTCGTCGAGCAGCACATCCTTGTGGTTGAGGGCGAAATCCTCAAACGACTGATCGATGGCGGCAAACTGTTCGAGCATGCCGTTGAGGCCTTCGATCCGCTCGTTGGCCCCCAGGCTGGTCTGGTCGAGCAGCAGTTCCTGGGAGGTCTGAATAACCAGGTTGGTTGTGTCGAGCAGGCGTACCAGATCGCCTTGCGCCTGAGTCAGCGCTGGCGAAGCCTGATCTTTCAGGCAGATGTCGCGAGCCAGCGACACCTGAAGTGCCTTGAGATCATTGAGACTGAACACAGGCAGCTTTGCGCGATAGGTATTGGCGACTTCAGCGGCACGTTTGCCCAGTCGGCTCAACTCCTGAAAACGTGACTGGGCAAACTCGATCTTGCTGATCATGTCCTCGGTCAAATCGTACATTCTGCGGTAGGTGACGGGATCACCGGTGCCCGCAGCCGTTTCCTCGGCCTCGAGCAGCACCAGGGTTTCCTTGAGGGTTCTGGCGAAGAGGGGGTCACGTTGAGTGAGCCATGTCTGGTTGAAGAACAACTGGGTACCGAGCATCTCGGTCATGGCGGTGCGGAAATGGGGTACGGTCTCAAGCAGGTTCAGCGATTTCAGCTGGTCGATGGGCGCCGCGTATTCCTCGGTGCGGCGTTCAAGTGCTGCAAGAAACGTGGTCTGCTGCGCCACCAGAGTGTCATCGCTGGCCGTGGTCATGGCGGTGCGGGCAGCTGTCAGCTCTGCGCGGGCCTGCTCGCGCGTGTTATCGAACTCGGTCAGTTGTTTCTTGAGTTCGGCGATGCGTTCATTGTTTTCCCGTCGTTTGGCCTTGCGCCGACTCGACAGACCACCGCCGCGCAGACGCAGGCGAGTGTCGACGAACCACTCGCCCCGCCGATTGCGGATCAAGCCCGGGCCCTGACGTCCGGGCTGTCGCTGCGAATTGATGATCGATACCTCACCGGTGTCGGCGACCGCCACTTCGAACCAGCGCTCACCCACGGGTGCGTAGTACCCGCTGGCATGTCGATAAAGGTGGCGATAAAGACCGGCGTCGCTGCCGGTCGGGGTGAGCGCTTCGGGGCGCGTAACGGCAAACCGATCCAGGGTTTGGGTCAGGCTCAGCGCGGTGTCGGTCATCAGCGAAGTCTGGTGTTGCGCCGGATACTCACCGATCACATCAGGGCGTTGCACGATGCTTACCGGCGTTGGTGGTGCCGGCTCCTTGGGCTCGGTTTCGACGGTCACCGGCTTCTTTTCAGTGATGTCCCGAGGCGTCGCGTTTCGAGTGCTGGCGTGATGGGCGAGCACCATGGCCAAGGTCAGCAACAGATCGGTCATCGCGGTTTTCTGCTGCCCGGTGTCGCCTGTGGCAGCGGCGTCGAAGGTTTGTTGCAGATCGTCCAGCACTTGCCAGATCCAGGCGGCGGTACCGACGGTTCGACCGAAAAACGGCAGTGCGGCGCTGAGGATCATCCAGCTCGCATGCTTGAAGCTTTCCCAGCGACTTTCGCTATTGGACACCGATTGCCGATTCGCCAGTTCGACCATTGCACTGACGTTGGCCTTGAACAGAACAGCCAGGTAATCGGTAGCGATGACTGCTGTTCCCAAGGTCAGCGTGCCGCTCATCTGCAAGGAAGTCAGTGGATCGGCGAGCAGTTGTGAGAGCGACCATACCGAGGGGCGATCATCGCAGAACACGTAATTGGCATAGTTGGCGCGCGCACTGTCCGGCAACCAGGCGAGAACCGCCTGACGCAATGTCGGTGAATGCTTGATGGCGTACACCAGGTTGGCCGGCGACGGGTACTGGAGCAAGGCATGATCGGACAGCGGCCGGTAGAGCAGGCAGGGGCCCTTGTCCATCTGTCGGGGCCCGATCACGAACATGTTGGCCACTTCATCGGTGGTCGTCCCCGGGCGCCACGCGGGATTGAAGGCCAGCGGTCGAATGACAATCTCCTGACCGTCCACCCGGCGATTGGCGTCCAGCAACTGAACCACAGCCGCGACATAGCGATAGCCCGCCTCGTCGACCCCACCCTGCGCGCGAATCTTCTGCTGCAACGCCAGTAACGGCAATTCGACACGCAGCCGGCTGGTGAACAGGTTCTGCCTTCGCAGGCTTTCCAGCGGGTCATCGCGCAGTTTTTGCCTGATCAGCGCAGGATAGGTCTGGCCGATGTCGACACTGACGATCAATCTCTCCAGATAATCGGCCGTCATCCATGCCGGCACCGCAGTGCTGCCGATACTGCTCACGTTCTTGTTGCCCAGCGGCAAGGCAATCAGGTTCTGCAACGCCAGATCGACCAGGCTGAAGGTGCTGCGTTCGGGCTCCAGCAACGGTGTGAAACTGCCCCACACCACCACGCTGTCGACCACGATGCGAATCTCGGCCAGATTCAGTTCAGTGGCTTCGGGATGCTCCTTGAGCAGGGCCGCCTGCAGTTGCTCCAGCGCGAACTCGCGAATCGGTTTGATGCCGTCGTCAAAGGACTGCTCGGCGTTCTGACTTTGCACCTGCGCCAGATCCATCAGATGACGGCTGTAGGCAGTCAGGTCGCTGGGCGAGGCGTCGACCATCCACTCTGGCAACGCTTGCTCGACCAGGTTGAAGCGTGAAGACGACTGCTTGTCCGTGGGATCGAGTTCGTTGGTCGTGCGGCTGACGTGGGGCGTCAGGTTGGTTGTCGCCGGTTCGTTCGCCAACTCGCCAATCGCGTCGGCCTGCAGGGCGATCAGATTGCACGCCAGATGATCGAAGTAGTCACCGTCAGGTTCGATCAGCCGCCATTGCAGGGTTGCAGGCGGCGGTCCCTCCGTCTGGGTCTGCAGTGAGGCACCCAGTTCCTGCAGGGTATCGAAGGCCTGGAAACCGCGAGTGATGGTGTGGGTGAGAATCAGCGTGCGGCTGCCGAGCGTGCCGATCAGTACGGCCATATCGAGGACGTGCAGGTGAGTGGAAGTGCCATCGCGCGTGGTGTCCAGATCGATCAGGCAGGCGCGGGACTGATAGCGATCATCGGTACTGCGGGCAGTTTTTTGCGGATGGTCGAAAAGACTCCGGGCCATGGCGCGCTGGTCGTCGTCCCACGCCGGGTTCGTCCCGACGTTCCACAGTTCGCGCAGGGACCTGGACAATCCCTGCCAGCGCGGGGCGGAGGCGCGGGTGAACTGGTTCCAGTAATCGACCTGTTGTTCCTCGAAGGCAACAAACAGCAGCGGCGCCAGTTCATTGAGCAGCCTGGCGATAGCCTCGATGTTGACGGGCAGTTGTACCGGTGTCTCGTGCGCAGGATGCAAGGTGAGGTAGTGCTCGCCATCCAGGTAGGTCACTGGCTTGTTGGCGACGCCATGACGCACCAGCGCATCGGTCAGCGATTCGAAGTGTCGCGGCCCGGGGACGACACGCTGGTCACGCAAGGTCCAGCCAGGTGTCACCACCATTGCCAGTCGCGGGTCGATCTGTAACTTGGGGTATAGCGTCTTCAGTGCCGGTTGCAGGGCGCGGGTGGCGACTTCCCTGATTGAGGGGCCGGCGATCAGTTGGGTGAGCAGGGCGTCTTGATCATCCGGCAGCTTGTGGTCGGCGGGAGAGTTGAGGGTTTCTGGCATGGTCACATCCTTGGTCAGAACAGCAGGCACCGCGAAAGTGGCGGCGGGCGATGCGTTGCAAGGTAATGACGGGCCGAGCACCGAAGGTGGTAGATAAATATCGCAGGCAAAAAAAGACCCGCACGGCGGCGGGTCTTGTCGTCAGCGTCGGCTCAGGTACCGGACTTGATCTTGGTCCAGGCCCGGGTGCGTGCCCGCTCGGCATCCCGCGGCAGCGGTTGCAGGGTGTAAAGCGTGCCCATCGCCGCATCGGTCGGGTACAGGTTGGGGTTGTTGCGGATCGCCGGATCGACCAGTTGGGTGGCGTCCTTGTTCGGGTTCGGATACCCGACGAAGTCGCTGACCGGCGCGATCACCGTCGGTTGCAGCAGGTAGTTGATGAAGGTGTAGGCGTCCTCCGGGTTCTTCGCGCCCTTGGGAATAGCGAGCATGTCGAACCAGATCGGTGCGCCTTCCTTGGGCAGGCGCATGTCGACCACTACACCGTTCTTCGCTTCTTTGGCGCGATTGGCCGCTTGCGAGAAGCTGCCGGAATAACCGACCGCGACGCAGATGTCACCGTTGGCGATGTCGGCCATGTACTTGGACGAATGGAAGTAGGTCACGTACGGCCGGATCTTCATCAGCAGCGCTTCGGCCTTGGCATAGTCCGCCGGATTTTTGCTGTTGGGATCCAGACCCAGGTGTTGCAGGGCCAGCGGCAGAATCTCCGACGGCGAGTCGAGCAGGGCGACGCCGCACTGCTTGAGCTTGCTGAGATTCTCTTCCTTGAAGATCAGGTCCCAGCTGTCCACCGGCGCGTTATCGCCCAGCGCGGCTTTGACCTTGGCCGGGTTGAAGCCGATCAGGATGGTGCCGTACATGTACGGCACGGCAAATTTGTTGCCCGGGTCGTTGGCTTCGATCAGCTTCATCAGTTTCGGATCGAGGTGATTCCAGTTCGGCAGCTTGCTGCGATCCAGCGGCTGGAACACCCCGGCCTCGATCTGCTTGGCGAGGAACACGTTGGATGGCACCACCACGTCATAGCCGGAGTTACCGGTCAGCAGCTTGGCTTCCAGTGCTTCGTTGGTGTCGAAGATGTCGTAGACCAGTCTGGTCTGGGTGTTCTGTGCCTTGAAGTCTTCCAGCGCCTTGGGCGTGATGTAGTCGAACCAGTTGTAGACGCGCAGGGTGCGTTCTTCGGCGTGGGCGCCGACGCTGAGCAGCGCGGCGCACAGGGCTGGCGCAATGCAGTGCTTGAGTCGGTTCATTGTTCGAACCCTTCGAGCACGTTCACTGCGTTGATGCCGATTTCCTCCACCGCGTAGCCACCTTCCATGACGAACAGCGTCGGTTTGCCGAGGGCGGCGATGCGTTTGCCCATGGCCAGGTAATCCGGGCTGTCGAGCTTGAACTGCGAGATCGGATCGTCCTTGAAGGTGTCGACGCCCAGCGACACGACGATGATGTCGGCACCGTAGCTGTCGATCTCGTTGCAGGCCTGTTCCAGCGCCGCACTCCACACATCCCAGCCGGAACCGGCCGGCAGCGGATAGTTGAAATTGAAACCTTCACCGGCGCCTTCACCGCGTTCATCTTCGTAGCCGAGGAAGAACGGAAACTCGGCCTCCGGATGGCCGTGGATCGAGGTGAACAGCACGTCGCTGCGCGCGTAGAAAATCGACTGGGTGCCGTTGCCGTGGTGGTAGTCGACGTCGAGGATCGCGACCTTCTTGTGGCCGGCATCGAGGAATGCCTGAGCGGCGATGGCGGCGTTGTTGAGGTAGCAATAACCGCCCATCAAGTCGCTGGCAGCGTGATGTCCCGGTGGTCGGCACAGGGCGAACGCACTGTGTGCGCCACGCTGGATTTCGGCCTGGGCAGTCAGCGCCACTTGCGCTGCACTGTAGGCTGCTTGCCAGGTGCCGGCGGTGATCGGCGCGCCGCCGTCGAAGCTGTAGTAGCCGAGCTGGCCGTGCAGGCTGGTCGGTTTGATCTGCCGCAGAGTGCGTGCGGGCCAGGTGTAGGGCAGCAAGTCGCCGTCGGTGTTGAATTCGGTCCAGCGTGCCCACGCACCTTTGAAGAAGTCGAGGTAGTCGCGGCTGTGGATGCGTGCGATCGGTTCGAGGCCAAAATCCTTTGGCGCTTCTACCGGGCCGAGGTTCTGGTGCTGTACCCGTTGCAGCACATGGTCGGCACGCGAAGGCATCTCGAAGCACGGCTTGAGCTGGCCGTCGATGAGTTCGCAGCGGCCGTGGTGCAGGTGGTGATCGTCCGAGTAGATCGTCAGCATTTGTTGTTCTCCGCAGGGGGCTGATTCGGTTGCCCCCAGTGTTGCGGCGCGCGACGAAACGGAGAACGGCAGGAAAGGCCAAAAGGGGATCGATATGGCCAAAAACTCTGACCGCAATTCGCCCCTCTTTTCAGTACAGCCTTGCTTAGATTCAGGCATGCAATGCATTCCGGTGGGAGCGGGCTTGCTCGCGAATACGGTATGTCAGATAAATTGATCGCGACTGACACTGCGAATTCGCGAGCAAGCCCGCTCCCACATTGGAACATCAATGAGGGCGAAACTGGCTCGGCGCCACCCCGCTCCAGCGCACGAACGCATGGCGGAAACTCGCGGTCTCGCTGAAGCCCAGGGTCTCGGCGATGCGGTAGATCGGCAGTTGATCCTCACATAGCATCTGCTTGGCCCGCTCGAAGCGCAGTTCGTCGAGCAGTTCCTGATAACTGCTGCCCATGTCCTTCAAATGGCGGCGCAAGGTGCGCGGCGAGCACTTCATTTGCTGGGCCAGCCCCTCCAGCCCAGGTGCTGCATTGAGCTGGGCACTGAGCAACTGGCGAATCCGCCCCAGCCACGCCTGACGTCCGGTGAACTCGATGTTCTGTTTGCGGCAGCGGTCGGCCATGGCCTGGTGGGTGATGCTGTCGGCCAAAGGCAACGGCTGATCGAGCCAGCGCCGGTCAAAGGCGAAAGCATTGTCCTTGGCGCCGAAGTGCAGAGGGCTGTTGAAGTGCTCAGCGTAGCTGTCGCGGTAATCCGGCGCGGCATGTTCAAAACGTGTCGCCAGTAGCGGCAGCGGATGCCCAAGCAAATCGTCGCAGATGACCTTCAATGACACCAGGCAGAACTCCGCGTTGAACACCGCCATCGACGGGCTCTCGCGGTAATCGGCGGCGACGAACCAGACCCGCTCGCCGTCGTCTTCCAGGCTCAGTTCGAAAAGTGTTCCCAGCAGCGCCGGATAGCGAATCGCCAGGCGCAAAGCGTCACCTAAGGTGGCACTGGTGAGCAGGGCGTAACCGAGGATGCCGTAGCAGGAAACGTGCATCCGTCGGCCCAGTTCCAGGCCGATGTCATGCTTGAGCGCGACCGCATTGGCGCAGACCTGCATTTCCTGATTGGTGGTGATGCGTGTGTCGGCACGGGCCAGATCCGCCGCACTGATGCCGCTGCCGGCCAGCAGCGCTTCGCTCGACAGGCCTTCGGTCTTGAAGGTGTTGAGTACCAGTGAGACGGCATTGAGCGTCGTGAGGTGGGAGTGGAGCATGAGGCGGCATCCGCTGGTTTTTGGCAAAAGAGGCAGCAAGTAGCGTGCCGTGCACGACGCCCACAGGCAGGGGCGACGTCGTGCACGGTCATCAGCGTATGCCTTAGCTCGCGCTGAAAAACAGCTGTCGGGCCTGCTCCACGCCGATCATGCTGCGGTAGTACGCCAGCCGTTCGGCCCGGCTCAACCCGCGAGTGCTGTCGGCATCGGATCCCAGTTGCCGCTCCGCGGGGGTTTTCAAACGTGCAGAGAGGAAGGCCTTGTCCGGCACCCATGAGGTGGAGTACAGAAAATGCGCGTACCACAGCACCTTGCGCGTGGTCTGGTCAGTGATGCTGTATTCGTCCAGGTAGAGCGCCTTGCCGCCCTTGAGGCGGCGTCGACTGACAGTTTTTGCAATACGGATGCTGTCATTGGTCTGAAGCCAGGCGACACCTGATGGTGTGGGTGATTGTGCCCTGGTCATCATCGACATGGCGGTTTTGGCCTGCTGATATAGGCTGTCGACGGCATCGCTCAGCGCCTTGTTCAGCACCGCAGCCGAGCGCTGGCTGCTGTCCGTGGCGTTACTGTCGGTCAGGGCCTGTTCAATGGCCGCGCTGACGTGTTCCAGTTGCAGGGCGTGCTGGTGAAACAGGTACTCGATACCGACCGCCGAGCGTCCGGACTGCTTCATGAGTTCGTTCATGCGCAGGGTGAACGCCGGCAGGCCGTCGAGCAGGTCCTGCCCCTTGTTCAGGCTGGTTTCGAGCGCTGGCGTCGGCGTCGGCAAGGCAGTGCTGATACGTTCGACCCACACCCCGGGAGTTTTTTGATGAAAGGTCGAGATGACCTTGTCCGTGAGCGGTGACTTGATGTCGACCAGGTCGGTTTCCAGGCCCTGTGCCGTCAGGCGCGGCTCGCCGATCAGCACGCCGTTGTAGCGGGTGCGGATGAACTTCTTTTTCGGCCTTGGCGGTTGCACGGGGAGCGCCGGGCGGCTGCGCAGGGTGTCGCGCTCTTCGAGCAACAGCACCAGGTTGTGGCGGGCGCTGCGGTTGAATTGCTCGAGCTGTTGGCGAAGGTTTGTCAGCGGTGCCTCTTGCACACTGTCAGCGAACGCGGACTTGAAGTCTGCCAGGCGCTCGTCGAGTACGTTGAATTGTTCGATCAGATCGTTGAGGCAGTCGATGCGTTCGTCGAGCCGGGAAACGCTGCGCTCCTCAAGGGTGTCGCGCAGCGCTTGAACGGCGATATCGGCGGTATCGACAATCTGGTCGAGACTGAGCCAGGCATCCGCGGCGGTCGCTACCGAGTGTTCGGGCAGGCAGACATTGCGCGCCAGTGTCACCTGCAGTGCCTTGAGATCCTCGATCGAGTACGCCGGGAGTGCCTTGCGGGTCAGTTGAATCAAGCGCAAGCCGTCTCTCTCGAACTCTTTGAGTTGCACCAATTGTGCCTGGATCTGCTCCAGACGCGTGATCATGTCCAGATTGAGCTCAAGCATCTGCCGCGTTTCGGCAATATGCCGGTTCTGGGGCTGTTCAGCCTGTTCTTCGAGATGATTGAGTACGCTGCGCAATGTCGGCGTGAACAGGGTCAGCGCTTCGCGAATCCCTGCATGGATGAGTTCGAGCTGCGCCTTCAGGTAGCTCAGGGATCTCTGTTGGTAGTCAGCCGTTGGCGAGAATACATGCAACGCCTTGAGATCGCTCAACGCCTGGGCATAAGCGACGCGTTGCCTGTCCAGAGACTGTAGAAAGAGCTGGCGGTGGGCCGCAGCGGTCTGAGCGGTGGCAGCGTTCATTGCCTGGCGGACCTGTTCCAGCTCGCCTTGCGCTGCCGCCTTACGGCTTTCGAAGGCGGTCAGGCGGGTGCGCAGTTTTTCCGCTTCGATGCGGCGTTGTGCTTCAGCCAGCTGTGTCAGGCCGGCCGAGCCGCCACCGCGCAGACGCAGTCGGGTATCGACGAACCAATCGCCACGCAGATTGCCGATCAAGGCTGGGCCGGTACGGGTTGGATCCTGCGGATCGATGATCATGACGGTACCGTTTTCGTCCACCGCGACCTCGAACCAGTCATGGCCCACCGGGGCGTACCATTTGCTGTTGTAGCTGTAGAGATTGCGATAGAGCCCTGGCGTGGTGTTGGCGCTACCCAGACGTTGCGGGCGAAGGATTTTGAAGTGGGACAGCACGGTGCCCAGACTTGCGGGCGTGCGATTCGCGGCGCCGCTGATATTCAGGGTTTGCTGCAGGTCAGCGGTTTCATGGGGAGCACTTTTTTCCAGTTGTTGCACGGTGATTTCAGTGGTCGTGGGGTCAGGGTTTTTCGGTGTTTCGCGTGCCGCTGTCTCATGGGCCAGCCGTGGTCGGGAGCGACCTGCGATGTGCAACGTGATCGCCATCCCCAGATTGAGCAACACCTCGGTGAACGCTGACCATTGCGCGGAAGAGTCATCCTGCTCCCGGGCTTCCTTCAGGGCTTGCAGTTGCTCCATCACCTGCCAGATCCACGTCGCGACACCCACCGTGCGTCCGAGGAACGGCAAGACGGCATTGAACAGGGTCCATCCGGCCTGTTTGAAACTGGCCCAGCGACTTTCCGCATTTGACACCGACTGGCGGTCGGCCAGCTCGACCAGCGCCGACGCGTTGGCTTTGTACAGAGCGCCTGGCAGATCGCCCTCCACGGTCTTTCTACCGAGGCTGATCGGCCCACTCATGACCCTCATTTTTTCCGCATCCACCAGAAACTCGGTGACGGCCCAGGGGGAGGGCAACGTGCCTGGAAACACATAGTTGGCGTAGTCGCTGCGCACGCGGTCCGGGAGCCAGGCGAGCACCGAGTCACGCAGACTGGCGGATTGCTGGATGGCGTACAGCAAGTTGCTGGGGGAAGGGTATTGGGTCAACGGCTGGTCGAGCATCGGTCGATACAGCAGGCACGGCCCGGCGCTCGGGTCCTCAGGACCGATCACGAACATGTTGGCGACTTCGTCATGGCTGCCGTCTGTTCTGCGTTGAGGTACGAAAGCCAGAGGCCGCATGACGATGGTCTGGTCCTCGACCATGCGATGGTTGCTGTCGGGATCCAGCACCGCGACGACATAGCGGTAACCGCGTGCGTCGATACCGGCCTTGCCGCGAATTTTCGATTGCAGGGCCAGCAGCGGCAACTGGATGCGCAAGTGTTGAGTGAACAGTGCCTGTCTCCCGGCGGAAGCTGGCGTGGTGTCGACCAACTGACGCTTGATCAGCGCCGGGTAGGTCGTACCGATATCCGCGCGGGTTACCAGGTCTTCCAGATAGCTTACGGTCAGCCATGTCGGCAATGGCTTGCCACGGGTGGAGTGCAGGGTCTTGTTGCCTACCGGCACTGCAATCAGATTCTGCAAGGCCAGATCGGTGACGCTGAAATTGTAAGTCTCGATTTTTCCCGGAACAGTAAAGGTGCCCCAGATCACCGGACTTTTGACCCGCAACTGGATCGACTCCAGAGCTGTTTCAAGATCGGTACGCTGCGCATCGGCGTGCGCGCGAAGGGTCTCGGCATGCAAGGCGTTCATTTCGCTCAGCGCGTATTCGCTGATTGGCAGGATGCCATCCAGATAGGACTTGCCGGTGTTCTGGTTATGCAGTGCAGCCAGATCCTTCAAGTGCCGGGAATAGTTGTTCAGATCCGGCAGTGATGCAGCAATGAGCCAGTCAGGCAAGGCATTCTGAAACCAGCTCAATGGCGGGCCGGGCTTTTTCGCCGTGGCGTCGACTTCGGGGGTGGCCGTGGACAATGGCTTGTCGAGCGGGGCAGGTGTGGCAGGAGAAAAATCCAGCGCGCCGATCACATCGATCTGAATCGAGACCAGTGCACACGCCTGATAATCGAAGATGCTGCCCGAGGGTTCCAGCAATCGCCAGTTCAACTGCTGGTACGGCTGAAGATTGCCCACGTGCGCAGGCAAGGATTTGCCCAGGTCATCAAGAGAGTCGAACTTCTGATAACCCTTGAGCAGTGAATGGGCGAGGATGACCGTCTTTCCCTGTTGTGTGCCGATCAGCACGGCCATCGATACTTCGTTCAGATGCTTTACGGTTGTGCCATCGATCAGATCAATGGCGATCAGGCAGGCGCTGTTCTGGTCATCGATTTTCCTGCCGGCCAGACCGGCAGTGCGATACAGCGCGCGGGCCATTGCGCAGTCACTCTCGCTCCAGCCTTGTACCTGATTGACGTTCCAGATCTCGCGCAGGGTGTTCGACAATGTATGCCAACGCGGGCCGTTGCTGTCGTCGGCGTTGTTCCAGTACGCCAGCTGTTGCTCCTGAAACGCCGTGAGCATGACCGGTGCCAGCAGGTTGAGCAGGCTGGCGATTTCGTCGATCCGTACCGGCAGGTGGACGGCCGGATCGCTGATCGGTTGTTGCGTCAGAAAGTGTTCACCTTCGATATACAGCGTCGGCGTGCCCTGCACGACCTGGGCGTCGAGGATTTCGGTCAAGGCCTGGTAGGTCGGATTTCCGGCAACGATCTGTTCGTCGACGATGGACCATTGCGGCGTGCCGATCATGGTAATGCTCGGCTCCAGATCAAGCGTGGGGTACAGCTTGCGCAAATGTTCGCGCAACAGCACGGCGGCCACGTCGCGCAAGTCGGGGCCGACACTCAATTGGGTGATCAGGGCTTCGGTGGGATTGGTGCCGGCAGCCGTCTGCCGGGTGGAGCTTGTGGTTGCTGAACTCATCGTGCGTCCCTGCGTTCTGGTGATGGAGGCGATCCCGAGGACAAGTCTCGGGATCGCTCCATGCTAGGGAGGCACGATGCAGCGTGGGTGGTAGATATGTAGGGCGTCGGACTATCGCCGGCGCCGGACCAGGCTCAGCGCAATTCGCCACACAGGTCGAGTTCGATCAGACGCCGCACTTCGGCGTTGTCCAGACCCGCACCGAGCAAGCCGTGCAGCTTGCCGAACGCCGCTTCTCGGGTCATGCCGCCACCGGACAACACGCCAACGCCGCGCAAACGGCTGCCGGCTTCATACACATCCAGCTCGACCCCGCCTTCATGGCACTGCGTGACCGCAACCACCACCACACCGTTGTCCCGTGCGCGGCCGAGGCTGGCAAGGAACTCGGGATTGTCGCTCGGTCCGGTGCCGCTGCCGTAGCACTCCAGCACCAGACCTTTGATACCGCTGGCCAGCAGGCCATCAACCACCTCGGCGCCGATGCCGGGGAACAGTGGCAGCACAGCAACCTTGGCCAGTTGTTTCGGCTGGTTGTAGTTCAGTGCGGCCGGAATCGACGGCGCTTTCACCCCGCCGCCCTGACGCTCCAGGCGCTTGAACGGATGCCGGCCGAAGCTGCGCACTTTCGCGCAACGGGTCGGCGCCAGCAGCTCGCCATGGAAATACAGGTGCACGCCCGGCGCCAGACCCTGACCCAGAGCAACGAGCGCGCCACCGAGGTTTTCCCAGGCATCGCTGTCGGTGACGCCGGCCGGCAGCATCGAGCCGGTGAAACACACCCGGGCATGCAGGCCGAGCAACTGGAAACTCATCGCCGCAGCGCTGTAGGCCAGGGTGTCGGTGCCATGCAGGATCAGCACGCTGTCGCAGCCTTGCACGTCCACCGCATCGACCACCGCTTCGCGCAGTTGCTGCCAGTAGGCCGGGGTCATGTTGGCGCTGTCGATCAGCGGCGACATTTCCCGGAAGCGCCACTGCGGCACCACCAGTTCGGGCTGGCTGTGCAGGTAGTCGCGCATGCGGGCTTCGAAACCGGACGCCGGGGCCAGACCGTTGGCACTGGCCTGCATGCCGATGGTGCCACCGGTGTAGAGCACCATGACGTTTTGGGCGGCGGGAAAGGAATTGGCAATCATCTGAGGGTCTCCACAAGAGATGACATTGTAGGAGTGAGCCTGCTCGCGATAGCGGTTCATCATTCAACATTGATGTTGGCTGAAAGACAGCTATCGCGAGCAGGCTCGCTCCTACAAGTTATTGCATCACAATAACTGACGGGCGCAGGGGATGCGCCCGTCATTCACCTGTCAGCGTTGCGCTGCAGGCACGCCTTGCGGCTCGACTGCGGTCTTGCCGGCGGCTGGCGCCTCGGTCGGCCAGGCCTTCAGGTCCAGATCCAGATCGGCAAATTTGCTGGAGTCGAACACGGGCTGCTTGATGCCGGCGCGGCGCTGTTCGTCGTAGTCGCGCATCACGCGCATGCCGACCTTGAACAGCATGGCCAGGGCCATCAGGTTGACGAAGGCCAGGCAGGTCATGGTGATGTCGGCGAAGGCGAACACGGTCGACAGATCCTGCATCGAACCCCATACCACCAGCGCCAGGACCAGACCGCGGAAAACCATCAGCAAGGCGCGGTTGCGGCTGAGGAACTGCAGGCTGTTTTCGCCCAGGTAGTAGTTGTAGAGGATGCAGGTGAAGACGAACAGCGACAGCGCAACGCTGACGAAGATGCGACCCCAGTCACCGACCACGGCGGCCAGCGAGTTCTGGGTCAGGACGATGCCGTCACCTTCGAAGCCCGGGGTGTAGAAGCCCGACAGCAGGATCAGCAGCGCGGTGCAGGTGCAGATCACGAAGGTGTCGAGGAATACGCTGAAGGCCTGAACCACGCCCTGGGCGCCCGGGTGTTTCACCGAGGCCACGGCGGCGACGTTCGGCGCACTGCCCAGGCCCGCTTCGTTGGCGAACACGCCACGCTTCACGCCCATGACGATGGCGCTGCCGAGCAGGCCGCCGAAGGCCGGGTCGAGACCGAAAGCGCTCTTGAAGATGGTTTCCAGCATCGCTGGCACGTGTTCGATCTGGGTGCCGATTACGTACAGGGTCACGCCGATATAGGCCAGGGTCTTGACCGGTACCAGCAGGTCGGACACTGCAGCGATGCGCTTGATGCCGCCGATGAAGGTGATGGCCAGCAGCACCGCCAGGACGATCCCGGTGTGGCTTGGGTCGAAGGCAAAGGCGTTTTGCAGCGAGTGGGTCACGGTGTAGGACTGCAGGCCGATGAAGGCGAAGCCGTAGGTGACCAGCAGCAGGACCGAGAACACCACTGCCATGCCTTTCAACTTCAGGCCGTGCTGGATGTAGTAGGCCGGGCCGCCACGGTACAGACCGTCGCCATCGGCGCGCTTGTAGACCTGCGCCAGGGTGCATTCGAAGAAGCTGCTGGACATGCCGACCAGTGCGGTCACCCACATCCAGAACACCGCACCCGGACCACCGAGGGTCACGGCGATGCCGACACCGGCGATGTTGCCTGCACCGACGCGGCCGGCAAGGCTGAGCATCAGGGCCTGGAACGAGCTGAGTTGCCCGCCGCTGCTTTTCAGGCTGTCGCGGAATACCGCGAACATGTGGAAGAAGTGGCGCAATTGAACGAAACGCGAGCGAATCGTGAAGTAGCTACCGAGCCCGACAATGAGCACGATCAGTACTTTCCCTGAGAGGAAGTCGTTGATGACTTCGAGCATGGATTTTTCCTCGCTGTTTTTTGTGTAAGCAAATGCTGGATGTTCAGAAACATCGCGTTACACCGGTTTGCGCGCGGCACGACAGGTGAGGCGAAGGTTTCGTCCCGGATCCATTTCGCGGGTTTGTTATTAGTTCGGGTTTCGCATGGGTTATGGCCTCGTTACCGACGACCGCTCACGCGAAGAGGGGCGGCACTATACCGATCAGTGCGGCGCCCGTCTGCACGCTCGTGGTGCAAGCGACGAAACGAAGCGTTGAAACACCCGGCGTTACCGGCGCCGGGCTTGTGCGGGAACTGCTCTTCTGTTGATGCAAACCCTGTGGTGAGGGGATTTATCCCCCCTCATCACAATGACTCACCTCTACATTGTTCAGTCCCCAGACATACGGGTCTCAGGATCAGAAAGTTAAAAAAAAGGGCTTGGGGACAAATCCCCAAGCCCTCAAAAGGTGAGAGGTGTCTAGTCCCTCGACCTGGTGAGCGGTGCTACAAATAACGCGTCGGCTCAGGCTTTGAGCGGAACCAGACGCGGAGCAATCATGTTTTCCGGGCGCAGGATGTCGGCGAGCATGGCCTCGTCGAGCAGGCCTTCTTCGCGCACCAGTTCCAGCACGCCGCGGCCGCTTTCAAGGGCGATACGGGCGATGCGGGTGGCGTTTTTGTAGCCGATGTACGGGTTCAGCGCGGTGACCAGACCGATCGAGTGCTCGACCAGTTCGCGGCAGCGCGCTTCGTTGGCGGTGATGCCGACGATGCAGTGCTCGCGCAGCATGTCCATGGCGCGTTGCAGCAGACGGATCGAGTCGAGGATCTTGAACGCGATCAGCGGCTCCATCACGTTCAGCTGCAGTTGGCCGCCTTCGGCTGCCATGGTCAGCGCCAGATCGTTACCGATGACCTGGAAGGCCACCTGGTTAACGGCTTCCGGAATCACCGGGTTGACCTTGCCGGGCATGATCGAGCTGCCTGGCTGACGCGCTGGCAGGTTGATCTCGTTGATGCCGGTGCGTGGACCGCTGGACAGCAGGCGCAGGTCGTTGCAGATTTTCGACAGCTTGACCGCGGTGCGCTTGAGCATGCCGGAGAACAGCACGAAGGCGCCCATGTCGGAGGTGGCTTCGATCAGGTCGGCGGCCGGCACCAGCGGTTGACCGCTGATCAGCGCCAGACGCTGAACGGCCAGCGCTTGATAGCGCGGGTCGGCGTTGATGCCGGTGCCGATCGCGGTGCCGCCCAGGTTCACTTCAGTCAGCAGTTCCGGGGCCAGCGTCTTCAGACGGGCCAGGTCTTCGCCCATGGTGGTGGCGAAAGCACGGAATTCTTGACCCAAAGTCATCGGCACGGCGTCTTGCAGCTGGGTACGGCCCATTTTCAGGACGTGATCGAATTCTTTGCCCTTGGCCGCGAAGGCCTGAATCAGGCTGTCGAGGCTGGCCAGCAGCGCGTCGTGACCCAGCAGCAGACCCAGGCGGATCGCGGTCGGGTAGGCGTCGTTGGTCGACTGCGCCATGTTGACGTCGTCGTTCGGGTGCAGGTACTGGTACTCGCCCTTCTGGTGACCCATTGCTTCGAGCGCAATGTTGGCGATCACTTCGTTGGCGTTCATGTTGGTGGAAGTACCGGCGCCACCTTGAATCATGTCGACCACGAACTCTTCGTGGAAATCACCGCGGATCAATCGGGCACAGGCTTCGCTGATGGCAGCGTGCTTGGCTTCGCTCAGATGACCCAACTCACGGTTGGCGTCAGCGGCGGCCTGTTTGACCATCGCCAGACCGACAACCAGTTTCGGGTAATGCGAAATCGGAACGCCGGAGAGACGGAAGTTGTTCACCGCTCGCAGGGTCTGGATGCCGTAATACGCTTGAGCCGGTACTTCGAGGGCGCCAAGCAGGTCGTTTTCTGTGCGGAAAGATGCAGCGGAGGACATGATAGAAATCATCTCGATATGGACCCGGTCTGTGCCGGAACGCTGCGAATGCTAGGCTTGTGGGATTTTTTGGGCCAATGCTGTTAAACACTGGCCTATGCACATTCGGCATAATGCCCATGTGACGCCGCGTGTGCGGCAGACGTGTGACCTGTTTTGGTGCGTTCTCGGGAGGGTGTGATGAATCTGGAAAGCAAATGGCTCGAGGACTTCAGTGCTCTGGCCGCCACCCGCAGCTTCTCGCAGGCGGCCGAACGACGCTTCGTGACCCAGCCGGCGTTCAGTCGGCGGATCCGCAGCCTGGAAGCAGCGCTTGGGCTGACGCTGGTCAACCGTTCGCGCACGCCGATCGAGCTGACGGCGGCGGGACAATTGTTTCTGGTGACCGCGCGCACCGTGGTCGAACAGCTCGGTGAAGTGCTGCGCCATCTGCATCACCTGGAAGGCGGGCAGGGTGAAGTGATGCAAGTCGCGGCCGCGCACTCGCTGGCGCTGGGTTTCTTCCCGCGCTGGATTGCGCAACTGCGTAATGAAGGGCTGAACATCGCCACGCGATTGGTGGCGACCAACGTCGGCGATGCGGTGCATGCGCTGCGCGAGGGTGGCTGCGACCTGATGTTGGCGTTCTACGACCCGGACGCGGCGATGCAGATGGACCCGGAAATTTTCCCGTCGTTACACTTGGGCCAGACTGAAATGCTCCCGGTGTGCGCAGCCGATGCCGATGGCAAACCGCTGTTCGATCTGGAAGGCGAGGCCAGTGTGCCGCTGTTGGCGTACAGCGCCGGGGCGTTTCTCGGGCGTTCGGTGAATGGATTATTGCGCCAGCGCCAGCTGCGTTTCACCACCATCTATGAAACCGCCATGGCCGACAGCCTCAAGAGCATGGCCCTGGAGGGGCTCGGCATCGCCTGGGTGCCGCAACTGAGCGTGCGTGCCGAACTGGCCCGTGGCGAACTGGTGGTCTGCGGCGGCCCGCAATGGCATGTACCGCTGGAGATTCGCCTGTATCGCTGCGCGCTGGTGCGCAAGGCCAACGTGCGGTTGCTGTGGCGCAAGCTTGAAGGCGGCGCTGCACAGGCTTCCTGAGCCATCGCAGATCCAATTGTGGGAGCGGGCTTGCTCGCGAATACGGTGTGTCAGTCGAGATTCATGTATCTGACCTGACGCCTTCGCGAGCAAGCCCGCTCCCACAGGGCGGATTTGCGGTGTTCTGTCGCTGACCTTAAAGTCAATAAAACCGGGCCTTTGGCTGATTTGACAGATGGTCGTTTCGGGGGCTGTTTATTGCTTTCTTTGCGGTATACTGCGCGGCCTTCGGCCGGTACGTCCGGCCATTTTTCGTACAATCAAGCCACGCAATCCTGCGTGGCTTGTTGTTTTTGACGCGCCTGCGGGCGCCCAGAGAGAAGAGGCGCGACGATGAGTGCACTGGTTGGCGTGATCATGGGCTCCAAGTCCGATTGGTCCACCCTTAGCCACACCGCCGATATGCTGGAAAAGCTCGGCATCCCGTACGAGGTCAAGGTGGTTTCCGCCCACCGCACCCCGGATCTGCTGTTCCAGTACGCCGAAGAGGCTGAGGGCCGTGGCATCGAGGTGATCATCGCCGGTGCCGGTGGCGCAGCCCACTTGCCAGGCATGTGTGCGGCCAAGACCCACCTGCCTGTACTGGGCGTTCCGGTGCAGTCGTCGATGCTCTCGGGCGTCGATTCGCTGCTGTCGATCGTGCAGATGCCGGCGGGCATTCCGGTTGCCACCCTGGCTATCGGCAAGGCCGGCGCGATCAACGCCGCGCTGCTCTCGGCGAGCATCCTTGGTGCCAAGCATCCACAGTTCCACGCGGTACTGAAAACTTTCCGTGCCGAGCAGACAGACAGCGTCCTGGACAATCCAGACCCACGTATTGCCTGAGGTTGTTGAGATGAAGATCGGTGTAATCGGTGGCGGCCAGTTGGGCCGCATGTTGGCGCTGGCGGGCACTCCGCTGGGCATGAACTTCGCTTTCCTCGACCCGGCGCCGGACGCTTGCGCCGCAGCACTGGGCGAACACCTGCGGGCCGATTACGGCGATCAGGATCACCTGCGCCAACTGGCGGATGAAGTCGACCTGGTGACGTTCGAGTTTGAAAGCGTCCCGGCTGAAACCGTGGCGTTCCTCTCCCAATTCGTCCCGGTCTATCCGAGCGCCGAAGCCCTGCGCATCGCTCGCGACCGCTGGTTCGAGAAGAGCATGTTCAAGGAGCTGGGCATCCCGACCCCGGCCTTCGCCGACATTCAATCGCAAGCCGACCTGGACGCCGCCGTGGCTGCCATCGGTCTGCCGGCCGTGCTGAAAACCCGCACCCTGGGTTACGACGGCAAGGGCCAGAAAGTCCTGCGCAAGCCGGAAGACGTGGTCGGTACGTTCGCCGAGCTGGGCAGCGTTGCCTGCCTGCTGGAAGGTTTCGTGCCGTTCACTGGCGAAGTTTCGCTGATTGCCGTGCGTGCCCGTGATGGCGAAACGAAGTTCTACCCGTTGGTGCACAACACCCACGACGGCGGCATCCTCAAGCTGTCGGTGGCCAGCACCGATCATCCGCTGCAGGCGTTGGCTGAAGATTACTCCAGCCGTGTGCTCAAGCAGCTGGATTATGTCGGTGTGATGGCGTTCGAGTTCTTTGAAGTCGACGGTGGCCTCAAGGCCAACGAAATCGCCCCGCGTGTGCACAATTCCGGGCACTGGACCACCGAAGGCGCCGAGTGCAGTCAGTTCGAAAACCACCTGCGTGCCGTGGCCGGCCTGCCGCTGGGTTCGACCGCCAAGGTCGGCGAGAGCGCGATGCTCAACTTCATCGGCGTGGTTCCGCCGGTTGAGAAAGTGATCGCCATCGAAGATTGCCATCTGCACCACTACGGCAAAGCCTTCAAGGCCGGGCGCAAGGTCGGTCACGCCAACCTGCGCTGCGCCGACATGGCCACGCTGCAAGCACAGATCGTCAAGGTCGAAGCGCTTATCGCCGAGTAAACAGTTTCATGTGGCAACGGCGGAACCTTCGGGAGCCGCCGTTCTCTCATGGCAGGATGCCAAAGTCTGACTAGGCTTTGGCATATCTACCATTCAGAGTCAGAGGGAAATGCCATGGGAATTATCGGAACCATCTTTATCGGCTTGATCGTCGGCCTGCTGGCACGCTTCCTCAAACCGGGCGATGACAGCATGGGCTGGATCATGACCATCCTGCTCGGTATCGGCGGTTCGCTGGCGGCCACTTACGGCGGCCAGGCCCTGGGTATCTATCAGGCAGGTCAGGGCGCAGGCTTCATCGGTGCACTGGTCGGCGCGATCGTGCTGCTGGTGATCTACGGCCTGATCAAAAAGAACTGATCCAAGCGACCAAGTCCTCTCTGCCAACGCGGCAGGGAGGGCTAGAATGCTCGGCGATTCAACGTCCTTCCTTTATCCGAGCATCTTTTACCGAGCACCTCCATGCGCCGTCTTCTGTTGACTCTTCTTTTGCTGGGCAGCGGTCTGGCCCACGCCGGCGAACTGCCGGAAACCGACTGGCTGGAACTGATGCCCAAGTCGGACCAGAAAGCCCTCGAGGCCATGCCCGAAATCGACCACAACTCCCCGGAAGCTACTGGCACCTTCACCGAGAAGGGCGGGATGAAACAGGCTAAAGGCCTGCCGGCGGTGATGTATTCGACCAAGACCGTGGCGTCGATGAACGACAAGCACATCCGCATCGGCGGCTACCCGGTGCCGCTGGAATCCGACGCCAAGGGCCGCAGCACGCTGTTCTTCCTGGTGCCGTACCCTGGCGCCTGCATCCACGTGCCACCGCCACCACCGAATCAACTGGTGCTGGTGCGTTATCCCAAAGGTTTGAAGCTGGACGATATCTACACGCCGCTGTGGGTAACCGGCACGCTGAAGATCGAGAAAGTCAGCAATGACCTGGCCGATGCGGCGTATGCGCTGGAAGCTGACAAAGTGCGGGTGGTGCAGGAGTCCGATCTCTAACACCTGCCACAAAACAACTGTGGGAGCGGGGGGGGGGGGGGGGGGGGGGGGGGGGGGGGGGGGGGGGGGGGGGGGGGNGTGGTGCAGGAGTCCGATCTCTAACACCTGCCACAAAACAACTGTGGGAGCGGGCTTGCTCGCGAAAGCGCTGTGTCAGACAAATTGATGTATCTGACCCTCCGCCTTCGCGAGCAAGCCCGCTCCCACATTTTGTTTTGCGGTGTTGGTCAGAGCGGTTTACTGCCGATGCTGACACCCATCGTATGGCTCGCACCCGAGACCAGATTCACCACATCATCCATCACATTCGCCGTCTCGATGCACAGCATGCGCTGCCAGCCATCGTTGTCCATGTCGGCCAGTGCTGCCGCGCGGTCGATCCACGGGTTCCAGATCACGGCGGTGCGTGAGCCGCTGGCGGTCAGTACGATGTGCCGTTCCCAGGTCGGGTCGACAATGCTCAGTTGCGGCGGAGCGTCGAGGTAGATGCGGTCGGTTTCGCCAGCGAAATGCAGGTCACCTTGCTGGCTGTGGGTTTTCCACTCATCCAGAGTCTCGATGTAATTCAGCCCTTCAACACCCTCGACGTGCACGTTGCGCACATCGCTGACCGCGAAATAAGTGTGCAGCGCCTGGCTGATGCTGACGGTTTCGACACCTCGGTTGTGGCTGGTCAGGCTGATGTGCAACTGATCACTCAGATGCAGGGTCAGGGTCAGATCGACCTGATGCGGCCAGCCCGGCAGGCCACCTTCGGGGTAGGGCAGCCTGAATTCAACCTTGACGCCGTCAGCCTCTGATTCGATGCCGCCCAGCTCCCAATCCATCGCCCGCACCAGACCGTGCGCGGGTGCCGGTTGCTCACCGGTGTACATGGCCTGCACGCTCTGCGGGTTGCGTTCGAACTTGCCGAACCATGGCCAGCACACCGGCACGCCGGCGCGAATACTTTTGCCGGTCTTGAACACAGCCTTGTCGTTGAGCCAGATGATCGGCGGCTGGCCGTCGATTTGATAACTGAGGATGTGCGCGCCTTGCTGGGCCACCAGCACTTCGGCCTGACCGTGGCGGATGCGCCAGCAGTTCAGTTCATCCAGTTTCACGGCTTCAACGTTGGGCGTGTTCATGGGGCAACTCTCGATCAGACACTTGGGACGACTATCGACCGCAAAACCGCGGCGATGTTTAACGCGCGCGTGGTGGCACCGAGCGGGTGCGACCGCTGCCGTCGATGGCGACGAAGACGAATACCGCCTCGGTCACTTTACGCCACTCGCTGGACAGCGGATCGTCGCTCCACACTTCGACCATCATCTGGATCGAGCTGCGGCCGATTTCCAGGGTCTGGGTATAAAAGGACAATTGCGCGCCCACCGCGACCGGCACCAGGAAGGCCATGCGGTCGATGGCGACAGTGGCTACGCGACCACCGGCCACGCGGCTGGCCATTGCGGTACCCGCCAGATCCATCTGCGCCACCAGCCAGCCGCCGAAAATATCGCCAAAGCCGTTGGTTTCGCGCGGGAGTGCGGTAATTTGCAGGGCCAGGTCGCCTTGCGGGATCGGATCTTCTTGTTCGAGCTCTATCATGCCGGGGGTGCCTCTGACCCGTGACTCTTCGTTGGTATTGCTGGTGGTAGCCGTCTTCAGGAAAAACGATTCAGCACCGAACATACTGCGTTCGTCACGTTTTCCATAGGCGTCTAAAGGGGAAACTCTGCGAAACCGGCTGATCCCGTTCAAAGGCCGGGCCAACGACGTTTTCGCACAGCAACCCCCTACAAACCGGAGCAAGGTTGCGAGTATATCGGTCGGTAGACTCCGCGACGACCATCGGGTTCTGATTTTGACCGGCAAATACGCGCCTCTATGTGCTTTTTCGAACAATTTGCTATGGTGCCGAACCTGCCCAAGCCACAGCCAGCGTTGTTGTGGCGGTAGATCCGCCTATAAGAGAAGCCCTTGCCATGACCACAGCGCCTTCGAGCCTCGCGCAGCCCGAGCAACCTGCACGCCCCCTGACCCGCAATGATTACAAGACTCTGTCGCTATCGGCCCTGGGCGGTGCGCTGGAGTTTTACGATTTCATCATCTTCGTGTTCTTCGCCACCGTGGTCGGCAAGCTGTTCTTCCCGGCCGACATGCCCGAGTGGCTGCGCCTGATGCAGACCTTCGGCATTTTCGCCGCCGGTTACCTTGCGCGGCCGCTGGGCGGCATCGTCATGGCGCACTTCGGCGACCTGCTGGGGCGCAAGAAGATGTTCACCCTGAGCATTTTCATGATGGCCGTGCCGACCCTGATCATGGGCCTGCTGCCGACCTACGCGCAGATCGGTATGTGGGCGCCGATCCTGCTGTTGTTGATGCGAGTTATCCAGGGCGCGGCGATTGGCGGGGAAGTGCCGGGGGCGTGGGTCTTCGTTTCCGAACACGTGCCGCAAAAGCACATCGGCTACGCCTGCGGCACCTTGACCAGCGGTTTGACCGCCGGCATCTTGCTCGGCTCGCTGGTCGCCACGGCAATCAACAGCATTTATACACCGGGGGAAGTCGCGGATTACGCCTGGCGGATTCCGTTCCTGCTCGGCGGCGTATTCGGCCTGTTCTCGGTGTATCTGCGCCGCTGGCTGCACGAAACTCCGGTGTTCGCTGAGCTGCAACTGCGCAAGGCGCTGGCCGAAGAAGTACCGCTGCGTGCGGTGCTGCGTGACCATCGCGGGGCGATTGCGGTCTCGATGCTGCTGACCTGGCTGCTGTCCGCCGGGATTGTCGTGGTGATCCTGATGACCCCGACCGTGCTGCAGACGGTCTATCACTTCTCGCCGACAGTGGCGTTGCAATCGAACAGCCTGGCGATCGTGTTCCTCAGCGTCGGTTGCATCATTTCCGGTGCCCTGGCGGATCGGTTTGGCGCCGGCCGGGTGTTTGTCTTCGGTTCGCTGGGCTTACTGATCAGCTCCTGGACCTTTTATCACAGCCTCGCCGATCACCCGAACTGGCTGTTCCCGCTGTATGCGTTGACCGGTCTGCTGGTCGGCACCATCGGTGCGGTGCCATACGTGATGGTCAAGGCATTCCCGCCGGTGGTGCGCTTCAGCGGGCTGTCGTTCTCGTACAACGTGGCGTATGCGATCTTCGGTGGCCTGACGCCGATGGTGGTCAGCCTGCTGCTTAAAGAGAGTGCGATGGGCCCGGCTTACTATGTGGCGGTGCTGTGCGCGATGGGGATTCTGGTGGGGGCGTGGCTCTGGAAGAAGGGGCGCTGATCCGGAATTTCCTCCAGCAGTACCGGCTCCTTCGCGAGCAGGCTCGCTCCCACATTGGAATGCATTTCAACTGTGGGAGCGAGCCTGCTCGCGAATGAGGGCGACTCGAATCATTCAGTAAAACCCGGATGCTGGCCTTTCATCCAATTGTCATATTTCAGCCATAGAGTGTTCACACGGCCTGCTGATACTTGGCCCCGACTTAACACACCCTATCTGCTAGGAGTAAGGCATGAAACTGAAGCGTTTGATGGCGGCAATGACTTTTGTCGCTGCTGGCGTTGCGACTGCCCACGCGGTAGCCGCTGGCGTTGACCCGGCAATTCCGGCTTACACCAAGGTCACCGGTGTATCGGGCAACTTGTCCAGCGTTGGTTCCGACACTCTGGCCAACCTCATGACCCTGTGGGCTGAGAACTACAAGAAAGAATACCCGAACGTAAACATCCAGATTCAGGCCGCTGGCTCCGCCACCGCGCCACCTGCGCTGACTGAAGGCACCTCCAACCTCGGCCCGATGAGCCGCAAGATGAAGGACACCGAACTGGCGGCCTTCGAACAGAAATACGGCTACAAGCCAACCGCTATCCCGGTGGCCGTGGACGCCCTGGCGGTGTTCGTGCACAAGGACAACCCGATCCAGCACCTGACCATGGAACAGGTTGACGCGATCTTCTCGTCCACCCGTCTGTGCGGCGCCAAAGCCGACGTGAAAACCTGGGGCGACCTGGGCGTGACCGGCGACCTGGCCAACAAGCCAGTGCAACTGTTCGGTCGTAACTCGGTATCCGGCACTTACGGCTACTTCAAGGAAGAAGCCCTGTGCAAAGGCGACTACAAACCTAACGTCAACGAACAACCAGGCTCGGCGTCGGTTGTGCAGTCGATCAGCTCCTCGCTGAACGGCATCGGTTACTCGGGCATCGGCTACAAGACTGCCAGCGTGAAGACCGTTGCTCTGTCGAAGAAAGGCAGCACTGACTTCATCGAAGACACCGAAGAAAACGCCCTGAACGGCAAGTACCCGCTGTCGCGCTTCCTCTACGTTTACGTGAACAAGGCCCCGAACAAGCCTCTGGCCCCGCTGGAAGCCGAGTTCGTGAAACTGGTTCTGTCCAAACAGGGCCAGGAAGTTGTGGTGAAAGACGGCTACATCCCACTGCCGGCCAAGGTTGCTGCAAAAGCACTGGCTGACCTGGGTCTGCAGGAAGGCGGCGCTGAAGTCGCAAAAAAGTAACAAACTGAGTCCGTAGTAAATACCCTTCGGACTCCACTGTGGGAGCGGGCTTGCTCGCGAAGAGGCCTTCAGATTCGGCATCTTCGTTAACTGAATAAGCGCTTTCGCGAGCAAGCCCGCTCCCACAGATTCTTCGAATTCTCTGATCCTCCTCCAGTACCCGCTGGCGGTGGATTTGCTGCGTCACTGCACTGTCATCTTTCTGTCATACAGGATCGCTAGGGTGAGCGCATGAATGATCTGGCCAATTCCCCAATGACTACGACTTCCCCTCCCAAGCGCATTGATTTCAATACGCCTGAGCTGCAACGCAAGCGCCGCATTCGCGCGCTCAAGGATCGCTTCACCCGTTGGTACGTCCTCGTTGGCGGTCTGGCGGTGCTGGCAGCCATCACCCTGATCTTCTTCTTCCTCGCCTACGTCGTTGCACCGTTGTTCCAGGGTGCCAGCCTGACCGCGAAAGAGGCCATTACCCCAGCCTGGATGCAGGACGCCGGCAAGCCGCTGATGATTTCGCTCGAAGAGCAGAATCAGGTGGCGATGCGCGTTTCCGACAAGGGCCAGGCGCTGTTCTTCGACATCGACAGTGGCGCTGAATTGAAGCGCGTCGATCTGCCGGTTCCTGCCGGCGCCAGCGTAACTTCCATTGGCGAAGATCAGCCAGGTCATCCGCTGGTGGCGGTGGGCCTGTCCAACGGCCAGGCGCTGGTGTTCCGTCACACCTATAAGGTCAGCTACCCCGATGGCAAGAAAACCATCACTCCAGCGATCGAGTTTCCTTACGGCAATACACCGATCGCGGTGAACGAAAGCGGCGGGCCACTGGAGCACGTCAGCCTCAACGCCACCGATTCGACGCTGATGCTGGTCGGTTCTACCGGTTCGCAGCTCAATGTGCTGGCGCTGACCAGCGAAGAAAACATGATGACCGGCGAAGTCACCAACGAGCAGAAGCGTATCGAGCTGCCGCAGATGACTGAACCGGTGAAAAACATCTTCGTCGACCCGCGCCAGCAATGGCTGTATGTGGTCAACGGGCGTGCCCAGGCCGACGTGTTCAGCCTGCGCGAAAAGAGCCTCAACGGTCGCTACAAACTGCTGGAAAACGCTGACGCCGAAGTCACCGCGAGCACGCAACTGGTGGGTGGCATCTCGCTGATTATCGGTGACTCCAAGGGTGGCCTGGCCCAGTGGTTCATGGCCCGTGACACCGATGGCGAACTGCGCCTGAAGCAGATCCGTACCTTCCAGATGGGCACCACGCCGATTGTTGAAATTACCGCCGAAGAGCGTCGCAAGGGTTTCGTGGCCCTCGATGCCAGCGGCAAGCTCGGCGTGTTCCACAGCACCGCGCACCGCACCCTGTTGGTCGAGCCGGTAGCCGAAGGCCAGGGCCTGTTCGGCCTGTCGCCACGCGCCAACCGGGTGATCGTCGAGGCCGGCGGCAAGCTGCAACCGCTGCTGCTCGACAACCCGCACCCGGAAGTGTCGTGGAGCGCGTTGTGGAGCAAGGTCTGGTACGAGAACTACGACGAGCCTAAATACGTCTGGCAATCGACCGCCGCCAACACCGATTTCGAACCGAAACTGAGCCTGTCGCCACTGACCTTCGGCACCCTGAAGGCGGCGTTCTACGCCATGCTGCTGGCTGCGCCGCTGGCGGTTGCCGCAGCGATCTACACCGCCTACTTCATGGCCCCGGGCATGCGCCGCAAGGTCAAACCGGTGATCGAGCTGATGGAAGCGATGCCGACGGTGATCCTCGGGTTCTTCGCCGGTCTGTTTCTCGCGCCGTATGTAGAAGGGCATCTGCCGGGCATCTTCAGCCTGCTGATACTGTTGCCGATTGGCATTCTGGTCGCCGGCTTCACCTTCAGTCGTCTGCCTGAGTCGATCCGCCTGAAAGTCCCGGATGGCTGGGAAAGTGCGCTGCTGATTCCGGTGATCCTGTTTGTCGGTTGGCTGTCGCTGTACATGAGTCCGTACATGGAGAACTGGTTCTTCGGCGGTGACATGCGCATGTGGATCTCCCACGACCTGGGCATCACCTACGACCAGCGCAACGCTCTGGTGGTCGGTCTGGCGATGGGTTTTGCGGTGATCCCGAACATCTACTCGATTGCCGAAGATGCCGTGTTCAGTGTGCCGCGTGGCCTGACCCTCGGTTCCCTGGCGCTCGGTGCCACGCCGTGGCAGACCATGACCCGCGTGGTGATCCTCACCGCCAGCCCGGGGATCTTCTCCGCGCTGATGATCGGCATGGGCCGTGCGGTCGGCGAAACCATGATCGTGCTGATGGCCACGGGTAATACCCCGGTCATGGAAATGAACCTGTTCGAAGGCCTGCGCACCCTGGCCGCCAACGTCGCGGTGGAAATGCCCGAGTCGGAAGTCGGCGGCAGCCACTACCGCGTGCTGTTCCTCTCGGCGCTGGTGCTGCTGTTGTTCACCTTCGTCATGAACACCCTGGCAGAACTGATTCGTCAGCGTCTGCGCAAGAAATACTCGTCGCTTTAAGAAAGGTAGAAGTCTGTGAAACAGAACTCCCTGAATGGATGGTTCAAGAGCGGCGCCCCGGGCGTCTGGATCAGCGGTGGCGCGGTGTCCATCGCGGTCATCATGACCATTGGCCTGCTGGCGGTGATTGCCGTGCGCGGTCTGGGTCACTTCTGGCCGGCGGACCTGATCCACGCCAGCTACGACGTACCGGGCCAGGCCAATCACCTGGTCATTGGCGAAGTGGTACAGAAAGAAGAAGTGCCGCGCGCACGCCTGAAGAGCGCCGGCCTGCCGGTGCCTGATCAGGGCCCGGAATTCATGACCCGCGAGCTGATCAAGGTCGGCAACCGTGACCTGAACGGCAACGACTTCACCTGGGTGGTCGGCGAGTGGCTGACCAAGCAGACCACGCCGCCGGAACTGATGGCGATCGAGCGTCGCGAGTGGGGCAACTTCTACGGCTACCTGGTCAACGTCAAACAGGACGGCAAGGTGATCGCCGAAGGCGAAGCGGCCTGGCCTGAGCTGCAAGCGCGGATCAACCGTGTGAACGGCCTTGCTGCCCAACTCAAATCGCTGGAAAAGACCGACATCGGTGCGATCAATGCAGGGCTGGAACGCATCCGTCTGCACGGGCGCAAACTGGAACTCGACGGCAAGCTCGACGCCACCGCGCAAGCGGACATGGACGCCGAGCGTGCCGAGCTGAACGCGCGTTATCAGGACATCGAAGCGCGTCTGAGCGATCTGCATGCGCAGTTCAACCGCGACGCGCTGACTGCCCGCGATGCCAACGGCAAAGAGATCGAAATCAGTCTGGGTAAAGTGGTTCACGCCTATCAGCCGAATGCCATGGGCACGATGACCAAGATCGGTTTCTACTTCAGCAAGGTCTGGGAATTCCTTTCCGACGATCCGCGTGAAGCGAACACCGAAGGCGGGATCTTCCCGGCGATTTTCGGCACGGTAATGATGACTTTGATCATGGCGATGATCGTCACCCCGTTCGGCGTGCTGGCGGCGGTCTACCTGCGTGAGTACGCCAAGCAGAACGCCCTGACCCGGATCATCCGCATCGCCGTGAACAACCTCGCCGGCGTTCCGGCGATCGTCTACGGCGTATTCGGTCTGGGCTTCTTCGTCTACGTGCTGGGTGGTTCGGTCGACCGTTTGTTCTTCCCCGAAGCACTGCCGGCGCCGACGTTCGGTACTCCGGGTCTGCTCTGGGCCTCGCTGACCCTGGCGCTGCTGGCGGTGCCGGTGGTGATCGTGGCGACCGAGGAAGGTCTGGCGCGTATCCCGCGCACCGTCCGTGAAGGCTCGCTGGCGCTGGGCGCGACCAAGGCGGAAACGCTGTGGAAGATCGTCCTGCCAATGGCCAGCCCGGCAATGATGACCGGGATGATCCTCGCCGTGGCCCGCGCCGCCGGTGAAGTGGCGCCGCTGATGCTGGTGGGTGTGGTGAAGCTGGCGCCGTCGCTGCCGGTGGACGGCAACTACCCGTACCTGCACCTGGACCAGAAGATCATGCACTTGGGCTTCCACATTTATGACGTCGGCTTCCAGAGCCCGAACGTCGAAGCAGCACGACCACTGGTGTACGCCACGGCGCTGCTGCTGGTGCTGGTGATCGCCACGTTGAACCTGTCGGCGGTGTGGATTCGTAATCACCTGCGCGAAAAATACAAAGCTTTGGACAGTTGATATTCCTGTGGGAGCGGGCTTGCTCGCGAAGGCGGTGGGTCAGGCGACATTGATGTTGAATGTGCCGCCCTCTTCGCGAGCAAGCCCGCTCCCACCCTAGATTGAGTACAGCCGCACCAAGCGGCTAACCGAACCGAATTTGTTAGCACAGGGAGCCTCCCATGCAGCACGAAACACATACCCACGGCATTAACATGTCGGCCCTGGGTCGCGACAAGCAGAGCCTGAGCCTTGAGCAGGAAACCGTGGCCATCGAAGTCCCGGGCCTGAGCCTGTTCTACGGCGAGAAGCAGGCGCTGTTCGACGTCAGCATGAACATCCCGAAACAGCGCGTGACCGCGTTTATCGGCCCGTCCGGCTGCGGCAAGTCCACGCTGCTGCGTACCTTCAATCGTATGAACGACCTGGTTGACGGTTGCCGTGTCGAAGGTGCGATCAACCTGTACGGCAACAACATCTACCGCAAAGGTGAAGACGTTGCCGAGCTGCGTCGCCGCGTCGGCATGGTGTTCCAGAAGCCCAACCCGTTCCCCAAGACCATCTACGAAAACGTGGTCTACGGGCTGCGCATCCAGGGCATCAACAAGAAGCGCATTCTCGACGAAGCGGTCGAGTGGGCATTGAAAGGCGCGGCACTGTGGGACGAAGTCAAAGACCGTCTGCACGACTCGGCACTCGGCCTGTCCGGTGGTCAGCAGCAGCGTCTGGTGATCGCGCGCACCATCGCCGTTGAACCGGAAGTGTTGCTGCTCGACGAACCGTGCTCGGCCCTCGATCCGATCTCGACCCTGAAAGTCGAAGAGCTGATCTACGAGCTGAAGTCCAAGTTCACCATCGTCATCGTCACCCACAACATGCAGCAGGCCGCGCGGGTTTCCGACTACACGGCGTTCATGTACATGGGCAAACTGGTGGAATTCGGCGACACCGATACCCTGTTCACCAATCCGGCGAAGAAACAGACCGAAGACTACATCACCGGTCGTTATGGCTGACAGTTGCGGTTATTCACAGAATTGACGCTGCGGCCCACCGCACCTTACCGGACGCTCCAAGGACGCCACCATGATTAGTAAAGAAGGCCTTACCCACCACATCTCCGCGCAGTTCAACGCCGAGCTTGAGGAAGTGCGCAGCCACCTCCTGGCCATGGGCGGGCTGGTCGAGAAGCAGGTCAACGACGCGGTTACCGCGCTGATCGAGGCCGACTCGGGTCTGGCCCAGCAGGTGCGCGAGATCGACGACCAGATCAACCAGATGGAACGCAACATCGACGAAGAATGCCTGCGCATTCTTGCCCGTCGTCAGCCGGCGGCGTCCGACCTGCGGCTGATCATCAGCATCTCCAAGTCGGTGATCGACCTGGAGCGCATTGGCGACGAAGCGACCAAGATCGCCCGTCGCGCCATTCAGCTGTGCGAAGAAGGTGAAGCGCCGCGCGGTTACGTCGAGGTTCGTCACATCGGCGATCAGGTGCGCAACATGGTTCGCGATGCGCTGGACGCGTTTGCCCGCTTCGATGCCGATCTGGCGCTGTCGGTGGCGCAGTACGACAAGGTCATCGACCGCGAATACAAGACCGCCCTGCGTGAGCTGGCGACCTACATGATGGAAGACCCGCGCTCTATCTCGCGGGTTCTGAGCATCATCTGGGTGCTGCGTTCGCTGGAACGCATCGGCGATCATGCGCGCAACATCTCGGAACTGGTGATCTACCTGGTGCGCGGCACCGATGTGCGCCACCTGGGCCTCAAACGCATGAAAGAAGAAGTTGAAGGTACAAGCGGCGAAACCGCTAATGTTCCGGGCAATGCTGACGATAAGTAAGATTGCCTGAGAAAAGCGCCCGGCCCTTTGGCCGGGCGTTTTTGTTTAGGGCGCCTGAATCAGGAAATCGAATTAAAAAGCAGCACCCGCGAACGAAAAGTCCCGGCGTGACTGAAGATTGTTGGCAATGTGCCATCAGTAAAAGCGGTATGCTTGCCGGGATTTTTATAGGGGTGTTGGATGAGCAAGATCAGTGTGTTGGTCGTGGACGATGCTTCGTTCATTCGTGACCTGGTGAAAAAGTGCCTGCGTAATTACTTCCCGGGGATCCGCACCGAGGACGCCGTCAACGGCAAAAAGGCCCAGGCCATGCTGGCCAGGGAAGCGTTTGACCTGGTGCTGTGCGACTGGGAAATGCCGGAAATGTCCGGCCTCGAGCTGCTGACCTGGTGCCGCGAGCAGGACAATCTCAAGACCATGCCGTTCGTCATGGTCACCAGCCGTGGCGATAAAGAGAACGTGGTGCAGGCGATCCAGGCCGGGGTTTCCGGCTACGTCAGCAAGCCGTTCACCAACGAACAACTGCTGACCAAGGTCAAGCAGGCGCTGAACAAGGTTGGCAAGCTCGACACCCTGATGAACAGCGCGCCGACCAAGATGAACTCGGCGTTCGGCAACGATTCCCTGAGCGCATTGACCGGCGGCAAGCCTGCCGTGGTCGGTGCTGCGCCGGCGGCCGCTGCTGCGGTCAATCCGTTTGCCAAACCGGCTGTTGTCGCGCCAACGCCAGCTGCTGCGCCGTCGCGCGGTTTGCTCAACAGCCCGCCGGTGCAGGCCCCGGCTGCCTCGAAAGCGCCAGTCGGTGGTCGTGGCCAGGGCCAGTTGCGCCTGCCAAGTGGCACCCAGCAATGCGTGATCAAGGCCCTGAGCATCAAGGAAGCGCTGCTGGTAGTGAAACGCACTGACACCCTGCCGCAGATCCTCGACAGCGCCGTGCTCGACCTGGAGCAGGGCGACAACGCCGAAATCGCCCGCCTCAACGGCTACCTGCACGCCATCGTTGCCCACGAGCAGAAAGCCGACAGCGACTGGCTGCAACTGACTTTCCGTTTCGTCGACCAGGATGCGCAGAAGCTCGATTACATCTCCCGCCTGATCGCCCGCGGCACGGCGCAGAAGCACTTCGTTCCGGGCGCTTGATCCTCGTCGCCTGACACACCGCCTTCGCGAGCAAGCCCGCTCTCACCTTGAAATGCATTTCATAGGTGGGAGCGAGCCTGCTCGCGAAGGGGCCATCACTTACGACATCGATTTCCCAGACCGCCCAATTTGAAACATCTGTCGACTAGCCTGGTCTGCTTCACCTGCTAGGCTCATTTCCAGGCCTTCCTTCGACAGACTCTTTGCCCATGCTCGCGCGCCTGCTGTTTTTCTGTGGTCTTTTCCTGGCCTCCACCTCGACTGTGGCCATGACCATCTACAAATCCACCGATGCCAACGGCGTGGTCTCGTACAGCGACCGGCCGAGCAAAGGCTCGCAGGTGTTCGTGTTTCAGGACCGCATGGTCGAGCACCTCGAACGTCAGGTGTACCTCGACATCAAGAAACAGAAGGGCAGCGACGTGGTGTTCGTGCGCAACGATCTGTATGCGCCGGTCGAGATTGCACTGGCGTTTACCGGCCTGAGCAATGTGCGTGGCGCTCCGGCGCAGACGATTCGCCGGGTGCTGCCGGCGCGCAGCAATACCCGGTTGGCGTTGCTGACGGCGATCAGCCGTGGTCAGCCGCTGGTGTATTCGCCGCAATTCCAGTATTCGCTGGGTGACCCCGCAGGCGCTGCGCAGAGCTATCGCTATCCGTTGCCGTGGCGGGGCGGGCCGTTCCGTCTCAGTCAGGGCGCCAACGGCCAGTACAGCCACTACGGGCCGAAGAACCGGTATGCGATGGACATCGCCATGCCGGTCGGCACGCCGATCATTGCCGCACGGGCCGGGGTGGTGGTGAAAACCGAAAATTCACAGAGCGGACGCGGTAACGATGCGTCCGGCAATTTCGTCCGGGTGCTGCACGACGACGGCACGATGGGTGTGTACCTGCATCTCAAGCAGGGCTCGGTGAGCGTACGCGAGGGGCAGCGGGTGACGGTTGGCAGCCCGCTGGCGCTGTCCGGCAATACCGGCAACAGCAGCGGCCCGCACCTGCACTTTGTGGTGCAGCGCAATACCGGGCAGGGGCTGGTGTCGATTCCGTATCAGTTCAACCAGCCACTGGGGGCGTTGCCCAACTTTGCGTTGGGCAAACAGTGATGTGTTGTATCTGTTGGCCCCTTCGCGAGCAGGCTCGCTCCCACCCTGGAATGCATTTCAACTGTGGGAGCGAGCCTGCTCGCGAAGGAATCGGCGCGGTGCCCGATCAGCCCATCAATCCAGCATCAACACCTTCGCCAGCACAATCTTCGGCCCTTTCATCTTCTTGATGATGATCCGCAGGCCTTCGACTTCCAGCACTTCTTCCTCTTCCGGCACTCGTTTCAGGGTCTCGTAGACCAGACCGGCGAGGGTTTCGGCTTCGATGTGATCCAGGTCGATTCCGAGCAGGCGTTCAACCTTGAACAGCGGCGTATCACCACGCACCAGCAGCTTGCCCGGCTGATACGCGAGGATCCCGCGCTCGGCCTTGCGGTGTTCGTCCTGGATGTCGCCGACCAGCACTTCCAGCACGTCTTCCATGGTCAGGTAGCCGATGATGTTGCCGTCGGCTTCTTCCACCACGGCGAAGTGCGAGCCGCCCTTGCGGAACTGCTCCAGCAGCTGCGACAGCGGCATGTGCCGCGACACGCGCTCCAGTGGACGGGTCAGTTCAGCCAGGTTGAACGACTCCGGAATGTGGTCCAGCGCCGCCAGCTCCAGCAGCAGGTCCTTGATGTGCAGCAGGCCGACGAACTCCTGACGTTCGCTGTCGTACACCGGATACCGGCTGAACTTGTGGCGACGGAACATCGCGAGGATTTCTTTCAGCGGCGCATTGAATTCCAGGGTGATCAGGTCTTCGCGGGAGTTGGCCCAGTCGACCACTTCCAGTTCGCCCATTTCCACCGCCGATGCCAGCACGCGCATGCCTTGGTCGCTCGGGTCCTGGCCACGGCTGGAGTGCAGGATCAGTTTCAGTTCTTCGCGGCTGTAATGGTGTTCGTGGTGCGGGCCGGGTTCGCCCTGGCCGGCGATCCGCAGAATCGCGTTGGCGCTGGCATTGAGCAGGTAGATCGCCGGGTACATCGCCCAGTAGAACAGGTACAGCGGCACCGCCGTCCACAACGACAGCAGCTCGGGTTTGCGGATCGCCCACGACTTGGGCGCCAGCTCACCGACCACGATGTGCAGGTAGGAAATGATGAAGAACGCGGTAAAGAACGAAATGCCTTTGACCACTTCCGGCGACTGCACGCCGACCGCGCTCAGCAGCGGCTCGAGAAGGTGCGCGAATGCCGGCTCACCGACCCAGCCCAGACCGAGGGAGGCGAGGGTGATACCGAGCTGACACGCCGAGAGGTACGCATCGAGCTGACTGTGTACGGTGCGCAGGATATGCCCGCGCCAGCCGTTCTTGTCAGCGATGGCCTCGACCCGGGTCGAGCGCAGTTTGACCATGGCGAATTCCGCCGCAACGAAGAAGCCGTTGAGCAAAACCAGGATCAGAGCGAAAAGAATCATGCCGAAATCGGCGAAAATCGTAGCGAGGGACAAGCCAGGGGAAGGGTCCATGATGGAGTTTTGCGGGTTCCGTGTGATTCAAAAGAGAGAAAAGTCGCGCCTGAAAGGCAGGCGCAAGTCAGCCAATGTAGCGGCTGACCTGGCGATTGCCTAGTGCGACATTACTCAGCGGTGCTGATCGCCCGTGCGCTGGCCACTTGCGCCGGAGCGAAATGACAGGTGAATGTGCTGCCGTGACCGGGCACGCTGCTGATCTCCATCCGTGCGCGGTGGCGCAGCAACACGTGTTTGACGATCGCCAGGCCCAGCCCGGTGCCGCCGGTGTTGGAGTTGCGGCTGGAGTCGACGCGGTAGAAGCGTTCGGTCAGGCGCGGCAGGTGTTTGCTGTCGATGCCGATCCCGGAGTCCTGCACGCTCAGGTGCGCGCCTTGCTCGTCGCCCCACCAGCGAATGCGGATGTTGCCCTCGGCCGGGGTGTATTTCACCGCGTTGAACACCAGGTTGGAGAAGGCGCTGCGCAGTTCCGCCTCGCTGCCCTTGAGCAGGATGCGCGCATCGGCTTCGAGAGTGATTTTCTGGTTCTTCTGCCCGGACAACTGCTGGGCGTCGCTCTTGATTGACTGCAGCAGGGCGTCGATCTGCACTGGCTGGTTGTCCGACGGGTAATCGGTGGCTTCCAGTTTCGCTAACAGCAGCAGGTCGTTGAGCAGCGTCTGCATGCGCCCGCCCTGTTGTTGCATCTGCTGCAGCGCGCGGCTCCAGCGCGGGTTCACTTCCTCGACATTGTCGAGCAGGGTTTCCAGATAGCCGCAGATCACCGTCAGCGGCGTGCGCAGTTCGTGGGAGACGTTGGCGATGAAGTCTTTGCGCATCTGTTCCAGCTGATGGATGCGCGTGACGTCTCGCACCAGCATCAGGTGTTCGTTGTTGCCGTAGCGCGTCAGGTACAGCTGAATGCGCACCCGATCATTGGTCGGCGAAGGGATTTCCAGCGGTTCGGCGTAGCTTTCCTGCTCGAAGTATTCCTTGAAGCGCGGATGCCGTACCAGGTTGGTCACCGGTTGGCCGCTGTCCTGCGGGGTCTTGAGGCCGAGCAGGGTTTCGGCAGCGCGGTTCCACCATTCCAGGTTGCCGTCGCTGTCGAGCATGATCACCGCGTCTTTGAGCGCGGCGGTGGACTCCTGCACCCGGTCGATCACCGCTTGCAGGCGCCCGCGCACCCGTTGGTCGCGGCGTTGCAGGTGGTAGATGCTGTCGAACACCTCGCCCCACAGGCCATAGCCGTCGGGCGGTGCTTCATCGGGTTGGTGCAGGCGCAGCCATTCGTGCAGACGCAACAGTTGCTTGAGCGTCCAGGCCAAGTAAATGCCCAGGCCGGCAGCGAGGCTCCAGCCGTAATAGCCGGTGATCAGGCCGATCACCAGACACGCTGTGACCAGCAACAGCATGTGGCGAATCAGGGTGCCATGCCAGTTTTGATTCACGGAAAATACGGTCCTTGTCAGCGAGTCTGGCGGTCGGATCAGGCCTTGGTGGAAAACCGATAGCCGGTGCCGCGCACGGTTTGTACCAGATTTTCGTAAGCGTCGCCGAGGGCCTTGCGCAGGCGGCGGATGTGCACGTCGACGGTGCGCTCTTCAACATAGACGTTGCCGCCCCAGACCTGATCCAGCAACTGCCCGCGTGTGTAGGCACGTTCCTGGTGGGTCATGAAAAATTGCAGCAGACGGTATTCGGTCGGGCCCATTTCGGCCGGACGGCCGTCGATGGTCACGCGGTGGCTGATCGGGTCGAGCAGCAGGCCGCCGACTTCGATTGGCGCTTCGCCATCGGTCGGGCCGGCGCGGCGCAGTACAGCCTTGAGGCGTGCGACCAGTTCGCGTGGAGAAAACGGTTTGGTGATGTAGTCGTCGGCGCCGACTTCAAGACCCTGGATCTTGTTGTCCTCTTCGCCCTTGGCGGTGAGCATGATGATCGGGATGTCCCCGGTCAGCTCGTCACGCTTGAGGCGGCGGGCCAGTTCGATGCCGGAGGTGCCAGGCAGCATCCAGTCGAGCAGGATCAGGTCCGGTTTACGGTCAACAATGATGGCGTGTGCCTGCTGCGAGTTCTCCGCCTCGAGGCAGTCATAGCCGGCCATTTCCAACGCAACGGCGATCATTTCGCGAATGGGCGCTTCGTCGTCGACGATCAGAATGCTCCTGCCAACCATGCCTTAATCCTCTTGTCATTTAACTGTCTTGCGCCGCATTAGATAACGGAATTATTGCAGTCGTGTGACAGTATTTTAGTCGCCCGGCGGTTGGCGTGATCCTGGACTAAGCTCTAAGTCCGAATCCTGACAACCACAAAAGAAGGTTTCCATGACTCAAATGACTGCTTCTTTCAAAGCTCTGCTGATGGCTGCTGCATTGGCATTGCCTGGATTAGCCATGGCGGCCGAGCCCGCCATGATGAAGGACGGCATGATGGTCGACCACAAAGGCATGACCGTTTATACGTTCGACAAAGACGCTGGCGGCAAGTCGGTGTGCAATGACAAGTGCGCCGAAAACTGGCCGCCGATGATGGCGCCAGCAGGTGCGAAGGCGGAAGGCAAGTGGACGGTGATCAAACGCGATGACGGCAAGATGCAGTACGCCTACGACGGCAAGCCGCTGTATACCTTCAAGATGGACGCCAAACCGGGTGACATGATGGGCGACGGCAAGATGGACGCGTGGCACGTGGTGCACGAGCACAAGTAAACGCAAATCCCCTGTAGGAGTGAGCCTGCTCGCGATGACGGTGTATCAGTTAACAGCAATGTGGCTGATACACCGTCATCGCGAGCAGGCTCACTCCTACAGGTTTGTGTTTAGCGCAATGCGTAATCCAGCACGATCCCGACAAAAATCGCCAACCCGGCCCAGTGGTTGTGCAAAAACGCCTTGAAGCAACGCATGCGGTCGCGATCACGGGTGTACCAGAATTCCCACGCGTAGCATCCAGCGGCCACCAGCAGGCCGAGATGGAACCACACGCCCAGCTCGAACTTCGACCCGGCCAGCAACAGGCAGCCCAATGACAGCGCCTGTAACGTCAGGATGATCACCCGATCCGCCTCGCCGAACAGAATCGCCGTGGATTTCACGCCGATCTTCAGGTCGTCGTCACGATCGGTCATCGCGTAATAGGTGTCGTAACCCACCGTCCACAGCAGATTGGCGATCCACAGCAGCCATGCCGCCGCCGGCAACTCACCGGTTTCAGCGGTGAACGCCATCGGCATGCCCCATGAGAACGCCGCGCCCAGTACCACTTGCGGGTAATAGGTGTAGCGCTTCATGAACGGGTAGGTGAACGCCAGTGCCAGACCGCCCAGCGACAGCCAGATCGTCGGCGCATTGGTGCACAGCACCAGCAGGAAACTCACGCCCATCAGCAGCGCGAAGAACACCAGCGCCTCTTTCGAATTGATCTTGCCGCTGGCCAGCGGTCGTTGCGCGGTGCGTTTAACGTGGCCGTCGACCTTGCGATCGGCCCAGTCGTTGATCACACAGCCACCGGCGCGGGTCAGCACCACACCGAGGACGAAAATCACAATGTTGGCCAGCGACGGCGAGCCCTTACCGGCAATCCATAGCGCCCACAGGGTCGGCCACAGCAGCAAGTAAATGCCGATCGGCTTGTCCATGCGCGTCAGCTGAATGAAATCCCAGGCGCGCGGGTTCAAGCGGTTCAGGGACTTGAGCAGGCTCTGGTACATCAGCAGTTCTCCGGATGGGTGCGGGCGGCGCTCCACAGGGGCGGCAGGAAAATCTCCGCCACCAGTACGCTCAAGGCGCCACGGTCAAAGCGCGAGCGCCGGCCCCACAGCTCCGGGGCGCGGCAGGCTGGCGGCAGCCAGTCTTGCGGGTAGTGACAGACCTCGATGGCGCGGCGCTGGAAGGCGTGGTCGCAAAACAGCAGTTCGCCCAGCGAGCGGCTGCCCAGTTCGTCCATGTGCAGGCCGTCGCCTTGCAGGGCGGCGCGTGACGCCACGCTACGGGCGAACACCCAGGCCTCGCCGTGACCGCGCAGATACACCTCGCGCACCCAGCCTTCGCTGCCTTCGGCCAGATCCAGCGCCGCGCATTCGTCGCTGCGCAAAGTGTCCCAGCCTTCGAACAACGGTGTGACGCTGAAGCCGTCATTCGACAGCCGCGTCAGGCGGCGGGTCAGCGAGCCTTCGTCGAACAACCAGTTCAGGGTCAACGAATCGGGAAGGGGCGTCAGTCGGCTTTGAGTCAGCCAGAGCGGGGCCGGGCAGGCGTTTGAATGTTGCACAATGAGTCATTATTGGCCGCAAATGAGGCGGCGAGCTTAACATGGCGTGCTGCGAATTTGATGGATCCGGGGCGCCGTTGCGCCGAACAGGCTTGCATCTGCCCGGCACCCTCAGTACAAAACGCCCTGAGCCGGATGGCAGCGCAACCACCATCGACCATCCGCGCCGACAAAAGCCTGAATCCTGAGGAAGTACCTGAATGAAAAAGTGGCAATGCATCGTCTGCGGCCTGATCTACAACGAAGCTGACGGTTGGCCGGATGACGGCATCGCGCCGGGCACCCTGTGGCAGGACGTGCCGGAAGACTGGCTGTGCCCGGACTGCGGCGTGGGCAAGTCGGACTTCGAAATGATCGAAATCAACTGAGAAAAACCAGGGAGTAAGGCATGAACGCACCTGTCGTAATCGTCGGCACCGGGCTTGCGGGTTACAACCTGGCCCGGGAGTTTCGCAAACTCGATGGCGAAACCCCGCTGCTGCTGATTACCGCCGATGACGGGCGCTCTTACTCCAAGCCGATGCTCTCCACCGGTTTCGGCAAGAACAAGGACGCCGATGGCCTGAGCATGGCCGAACCCGGCGCCATGGCCGAGCAGTTGAAGGCCGAAGTGCGCACCCACACGCGCATCAGCGGCATCGACGCCGGCCACAAGCGCCTGTGGATCGGCGAGGAAGCGGTGTACTACCGCGACCTGATCCTCGCCTGGGGTGCGGAAACCGTGCGAGTGCCGATCGAAGGTGACGGTGCTGATCTGGTGTTCCCGATCAACGATCTCGAAGATTACGCGCGCTTTCGTGCAGCCGCTGCGGGCAAGCGCCGCGTATTGCTGCTAGGCGCCGGGCTGATCGGCTGTGAATTCGCCAACGACCTGATCCTCGGCGGCTACGAGGTGCAACTGGTGGCGCCGTGCGAGCAAGTGATGCCGATGCTGCTGCACCCGGCCGCTGCGGCCGCCGTGCAGGCCGGGCTGGAAAGCCTGGGCGCGCGTTTTCACCTCGGCCCGGTGCTGACTCGCCTGCAGAAGGTCGCTGACGGTCTGGAAGCGCATCTGTCCGACGGGCAGGTGATTGCCTGCGATGTGGTGGTGTCGGCCATCGGCCTGCGCCCGCGCATCGATCTGGCCGCGGCGGCCGGGGTGCAGGTCAATCGCGGTGTCGTAGTCGACCGGTATCTGAAGACGTCCCACGCCAATATTTACGCCCTGGGCGACTGTGCCGAGGTCGATGGGCTGAATTTGTTGTACGTGATGCCCCTCATGAGCTGTGCGCGTGCGCTGGCACAAACCCTGGCGGGCAATCCGACGGCCGTGAGTTACGGCCCGATGCCGATCACGGTGAAAACTCCGGTGTGCCCGTTGGTCGTTTCGCCACCGCCACGGGGCAGCGAAGGCGTCTGGACCGTCGAAGGGCAGGGCGCCGACATCAAGGCCCTGTGCCACAGTGCCGATGGTCAGTTGCTCGGCTATGCACTGACCGGTGCGGCGGTGATGGAAAAACTTGCTCTGAACAAACAGCTTCCGCCCCTGCTGGCGTAAATACCGGTCGTTCTGTCGGAATCACCCCGCTTTTGCCCCCACAAAGGTCGCGGGGAGACTGGCGCCGCCGGTATCCGCGTGCCATTCTCACTCCCGTCTGCCGCAGAGTAGAGCCTGCGGCGCCTTGGGCGCTGTTCCAACGAGAACAGCACGGACATAACAACAAAAAACCGTCAAAGGGGCTTCACTAATGCGTAAACCAGAACTCGCCGCTGCAATCGCTGAAAAAGCGGATCTGACCAAAGAACAGGCCAACCGCGTTCTCAACGCCGTCCTCGAAGAAATCACCGGCGCTCTGCACCGCAAGGACAGCGTCACGCTGGTGGGCTTCGGCACCTTCCTGCAACGTCACCGCGGCGCCCGCACCGGCAAGAACCCGCAAACCGGTGAGCCGGTGAAGATCAAGGCCAGCAACACCGTGGCATTCAAGCCAGGCAAGTCGTTGAAAGACAGCGTCAATCCTTAAATTGCGGCGAACTCCCTGAATGACGGGGAGTACCGCAATAAAAAATGGGCACACCGATTGCGGTCGGGTGCCCATTTTTTGTGGCTGCAAATGGCTTATTGACGCCGGAAGCAGGCCTTGCCGTTGCCGAAATCCACGGCCAGGCAATTCGGTTCGATCGCCAGTTGCAGATCCTGGAACAGGCCGGACAAATCGCTGTTCGACGCCGGTTTGGTTTCGCTCTTCAGCGTTACGGTGTTGTTCTGCACCTGCCAGGTGCCCTTGGCAAAGCCATCTGCGCTGCCATACGCCACGCCCGCGTCAAACGTGCCGTCCTTGCGCAGCAGCAGCTCGGCGCCCATCTCCATTGCACCAGTCAGATAGTAATGACCGTCCAGTGGCGGGGTGTCCGCTGACGCTTGAGTTGTTGGCAACCAAATAAGTGCTGCGAAAAATATGGCTTTCAATTCCATGAGGTAAAGCTCCTTGGCGGCTCCGGGCTCGGGAGCCGAATGAGATGCAGGCTTCGGACCGTGGCTCAACAGTCAGCCGGTCTGGTTGACATTGCCGGTCGAAAAGAATTTACCAAGGCAAGCTGGCAACGTGGGAAATAAAACGATGTAAGAATTATCCCTGACATTTGTCAGAGTATTTTCGGCGTGGAAGTGTTGCGTAAGTGGTGGAAATGACTGTTGGATCGCACTTCGATAATTATTGAGTTGGCACTGAAGTACAGCATTCACGAGATGAATAAAGTTTCAGAAAAATGAATTGCCATCAAATTGATGGCACTTTTTTTGTTGAGCGTTGTCGCCGCTGAATTGTTTGTAATTCCAGCGGGTTCTCGGAAAAATCCTACTTCTATTTTTTTCGAGAGTTGTCATGCTGGCCCCCGTGTAATAGGACGGATGTTCGACGCGATTCGCGCAGGCGGGATCGGGCCGCTCTGGATCAAGGGTTCTGAGGGCGCAGGGCAAATGTTCACAATATAAATCGCCATCAGGGATTCCCCTGCCACATATAGGGCGATCTCCTACACGGTCCAATGAACACTTCGTCTTGTTGTTTAACCAGATGCTTGCTAGTGGCCATCATAGTGATTACGATGCGCCCACTTGAAAGAGCACATCTCAATTGGATGAGTCGCTTCACTGCTCTTCGATACTGTCCCGCGCCGCGGCAACTCCAATAGGCGCATGACTGTAATCCTAATTAAAGGCCATGGATGTCCTACTCAAGCAAACTTTCCGCCCATTACCTCGAACTCGCAAAAGTCTCTGTTTCCAAAGAGAATTTCGCGGGCGAAGACGTTCGTTTTTCGAGCGAATTCGAGGCGCTGGAAAGCGAGCTGGCCAAAGCCTCGTCGATGCACGAAAGCGGGCAGATCGACTGGCTGAAAATCCGTGAAAACAGCGAAAATCTGCTGCGTACCCAATCCAAGGATTTACGCGTCGGCGCCTGGCTGACCTGGTCGTTGTACCAGCGTGAATCCTTCCCCGGGCTGCTGGCCGGCCTCGGTCTGCTGCACCATCTGTCGGAAAACCACTGGGCCGACGTTCACCCGCTCAAACCGCGCACCCGTGCCGCTGCCATCGGCTGGCTGGTGCCGCGCCTGGAGCAGGTGCTCACTGAAAACATCGCGATCAAGGAACAGCTGCCGATGTTCCGGCAACTGTCCGAGCATCTGGCCGGCCTCGATGCCGCATGCACCGAGCACTTGGGCGATGACGCACCGCTGCTGCTGCCGCTCTCGCGTCGCTTGAAAACCATGATCCAGCGTGCCGCCGACAATCAGCCGGCCCCCGGTGTGGTGGGTGCGGCGGTGGCGCAGGTCAAGCAGGCCGCGAGCCAGTTGCTGACCCCCGGCGCACCGATCGATAACGAAAAAGACGCCTACAAGGCTCTGCGCGCCCAGCAGGAAAGCGCGCGTCCGTTGTGTGCCTGGTGGCTCAAACAGAAAGCCACCGACCTGCGCGCCCTGCGCCTGAACCGCACTTTGCTCTGGCTGCCGATCGATGCGGTGCCCGAACGCAATGCCGAGCAGATCACCGTGCTGCGCGGGCTGCCGGTGGACAAACTCAAGCAGTATCAGGATCGCTTCGATCAGGGCAAATACGCCGACCTGCTGGTGGAACTGGAGGCGAGCCTGGCGAAGGCGCCGTTCTGGTTCGATGGCCAGAGGATGGTCTGGGAATGTCTCCAGAACCTCAACGCCGAGATGGCAATGCGCGAAGTGGAAATCCACTTCGCGCTTTTGGTTCAGCGCCTGCCCGGCATCATCGAATGTCGTTTCCATGACGGCGCGCCGTTTGCCGATCCGTCCACCCGGGCGTGGATCGCCGGCAATGTCATGCCGCACCTGCAGAGCGCCAGTGCGCCGCGCAAGGTCGAAACCGACGACGTCGAAACCCAGCCCGCCTGGGAAAAGGCCCTTCAGGACGTGCTGCCGCTGCTGCGCAAGGAAGGCCTGAAGCCTGCCGTGCAGACGCTCAAGCAAGGGCTGCAATCGGCTCACGGTGGACGCGAGCGGTTCTTCTGGCAGTTCGCCCTTGCCCGGCTGTGCTTCATGGCCAAGAAGTACGAACTGGCCAAGAACCAGCTCGAAACCCTCGATCAGACATTACAGGACTCAGGCCTGCACGCCTGGGAGCCCGATCTTGCATTGGAAGTGCTGCACCTGCTGCACAGTTGCTGCGAGTTGTTGCCGCAGAACCATGCAGTGCGTGAACGCAAGGAAGAGATTTATCGCAGGCTGTGCCACCTCGACCTCGAAGTGGTACTCGAATAGGCCCCAGGGCCACAACCGCAAGGAGAAAAGCCATGGCCAAAGAAGGCTCGGTAGCCCCCAAGGAACGCATCAACGTCACCTTCAAACCCGCCACCGGCGGTGCTCAGGAAGAGATTGAACTGCCGCTGAAGCTGCTGGCAATCGGTGACTACACCCACCGCAAGGACGATCGCAAAATCGAAGATCGCAAGCCGATCAGCATCGACAAGATGACCTTCGACGAAGTGTTGGCCAAGCAAGAGCTGGGTCTGACGCTGAGCGTGCCGAACCGTCTGCAGGAAGATGGCGAGGCCGACGAGCTGGCTGTGCAACTGCGCGTCAATTCGATGAAGGACTTCAACCCGGCCAGCCTGGTCGAGCAAGTGCCTGAGCTGAAAAAACTGATGGAACTGCGCGATGCGCTGGTGGCCCTCAAAGGCCCGCTGGGTAACGCACCTGCGTTCCGTAAAGCGATCGAAGGCGTGCTCGCCGACGACGAATCCCGCGGTCGCGTACTCGGTGAGCTGGGCCTGAACGCCGCAGCCCCGGACGCCTGAGACTCCAGCCAAGGAAGCCAACACAATGAGCACTAGCGCAGCACAAGAGAAGAGCGCCGAAAGCGGCGAGTACAGCATTCTCGACAGCATCATCGCCGAAACCCGTCTGACTCCGGACGACGAAGCCTACGACATCGCCAAGCGTGGCGTGTCGGCGTTCATCGAAGAACTGCTCAAGCCGCAGAACAACGGTGAGCCGGTCAAGAAGGCCATGGTTGACCGCATGATCGCCGAGATCGATGCCAAGCTCAGCCGTCAGATGGACGAAATCCTGCACCACCCGGACTTCCAGGCGCTGGAATCGTCGTGGCGTGGCCTGCAGTTGCTGGTCGACCGCACCAACTTCCGCGAAAACATCAAGATCGAAATCCTCAACGTCTCCAAAGAAGACCTGCTGGACGATTTCGAAGATTCGCCGGAAGTCATGCAGTCGGGCCTGTACAAGCACATCTACACCGCTGAATACGGCCAGTTCGGTGGTCAGCCGGTGGGCGCGATCATCGCCAACTACTTCATGTCCCCAAGCTCGCCGGACGTGAAACTGATGCAGTACGTGGCCAGCGTTTCCTGCATGTCTCACGCGCCGTTCATCGCCGCGGCCGGCCCGAAATTCTTCGGTCTGGAAAGCTTCACCGGCCTGCCGGATCTGAAAGATCTGAAAGACCACTTCGAAGGCCCGCAATTCGCCAAATGGCAGAGCTTCCGTACTTCGGAAGACTCCCGCTACGTTGGCCTGACCGTGCCGCGTTTCCTGCTGCGTAACCCGTACGATCCGGAAGAAAACCCGGTGAAATCGTTCGTGTACAAGGAAACCGTTGCCAACAGCCACGAGCACTACCTGTGGGGCAACACCGCGTTCGCGTTCGGCACCAAGCTGACCGACAGCTTCGCCAAATTCCGCTGGTGCCCGAACATCATCGGCCCACAGAGCGGTGGCGCGGTTGAAGATCTGCCGTTGCACCATTTCGAAAGCATGGGCGAAATCGAAACCAAGATCCCGACCGAGGTTCTGGTCTCCGACCGTCGTGAATACGAACTGGCCGAGGAAGGCTTCATCTCCCTGACCATGCGCAAAGGCTCCGACAACGCGGCGTTCTTCTCCGCCAGCTCGGTGCAGAAGCCGAAGTTCTTCGGCATCAGCGCAGAAGGCAAGGCGGCAGAGCTGAACTACAAGCTCGGCACCCAACTGCCGTACATGATGATCGTCAACCGCCTGGCTCACTACTTGAAAGTGCTGCAGCGCGAGCAACTCGGTTCGTGGAAAGAGCGTACCGACCTCGAGCTGGAACTGAACAAGTGGATCCGCCAGTACGTCGCCGACCAGGAAAACCCGAGCGCCGAAGTGCGTGGCCGTCGTCCGCTGCGTGCTGCGCAAGTGATCGTCAGCGACGTTGAAGGCGAGCCGGGCTGGTACCGCGTGAGCTTGAACGTGCGTCCGCACTTCAAGTACATGGGCGCCGATTTCACCCTGTCGCTGGTTGGCAAGCTGGACAAAGAGTAAGAGCGACTCATGGACGGATACGGCAGCCTGTTCGAGCGCCTCAACGGCGACGCGCAACTACGCAAGGGCAACAGCCTCGAGGCTTGTGCCATGGCGTCAGTGGCTGCCCATCTGGCCAAAATGCTCAGCACCCGGGCCGGCAGCGTGCAAACGCTGGCCGACTACGGGTTGCCCGATCTCAATGACATGCGTCTGAGCCTGCACGACTCCCTGAGTCAGGCCCGCCTGGCCATCGAAAACTTCATCGAAGCCTACGAGCCGCGCCTGAGCAACGTGCGTGTCATTTCCCTGCCGCGTGACCACGACCAGTTGCGGCTGGCCTTCAGCATCGAAGGCCTGCTGGAAGTCGAGGGTTTCAAGCGTCAGGTCAGTTTTTCCGCGCGCCTGGATGGCAGCGGTCAAGTGAAGGTCACCTAAGGAGATTCCCGATGTCTGGCAAACCCGCAGCACGCGTATCCGACCCCACCGCTTGCCCACTCCCAGGCCACGGCACCAACCCGATCGCCGCCGGTTCCGGCGACGTGTTCTTCGACGGCCTCGCGGCCGCCCGCCAAGGCGATGCCTCGGCGTGTGGTGGTGCGTTGGTTGGTGATCTGGCGACCACTGTTTTGATCAATGGCAAACCTGCCGCCACCGTAGGTTCAGTCGGGGCCCATGGCAACAAGGTCACTGCCGGCTCCGGGACGGTGATTATCGGTAATTCGCATTCGCCGGCGCCGTTTGTGCCGCCGTTACCGGTGGAGATCAAATGGCCGTTTAACGAGCACTACGTCATCAATTGTCAGGACTCCGGGAAGCCCCTGGCGGGAGTGGCATACAGTTTCAAAACCGCCTCGGGGAAAGTTATCAGTGGCGTCACGGGAGCCGACGGGAAGACGCAAAAAATCTCGTCCTCTGTAGCGGAGTCCTATGAGTTGATTATTGAACAGCAATCAGAAGTCGTAATTGGATAAAAGGGTTTTGTTATGGCGGATACGAAAATAGCATCAAGTCTGACGCCGGCCAGTAACCAAACTGGTAAGTCTGCAGCTGTCCGTCAATTCAAAATCACAGATATACCTGATGCGATGGATAAGATGAAGTGGCCAGTTGCTGCGAAGCTGATGCGCCATTGGTTTGATGGCAAGCCGTGGCCAACTGCCGATGGTGCGATGAGTAAAGAGGTCAAAGACCATATTGCTCTTGCTGACATCGCCTACGTAAATGACACCATCGTAAAAATGGCCTGGTTGGAAAAGTTTGAACCTGCGAAAGCTGTCATTGAAGAGCTTAAGTCAGTCTGGGATAATCCTGCAGGCCGCAATAATATAAGCAAGAAGATTAAAGATAAGTATCTTGGCTCGGCGCCGGGTGTCTATCCTTTTAAGTTTGCGAGCGCCAGGAAGGTTGAAGAGTTTGGATACAGTAATAATCGAGCAGTTAAATTCGGTCTAATAGAGAAGACTGATGAATTGCGAGCTGCGCTGGCAAACTTTAACGTCCGCGTATTTCCAGAAGGAAAGCTGGTTATTTCCGTAGACAGCATTCAACTGTTTGTAGAGCGAATTGGGTTTTACGCTGAGGATGCCTATGACTTCAATGACGCACCGGAAGACAATTTCAGTCAGCCATTAGGGTTCTGGAACTTCGATGGTATAGCCAACCCGGCCTATGCGGCCACTGCAAATGCCGGTGCGGCGCAGATGAAGTCAGACATCGCTTCAAATCCCTATATCAGTGCAGAAGATTCTCAGGCGATGTTTCGGGAAATAGAGGACTCGCGTTATTTCTATATTACGAATTCTCATTTTATAAAATATCGGACGGAATTTAAAAAAGGCGGTGATTTCCAGGTTTTGTCTGATGTTCAATATCAGAATGTTCCCGTGACAGTTATAAATGTTTGGAATAAATGATGCGCATTTTTTGCTCATATACAATCGCTGTCGAAGTGGGTGTGGCGAAAGAATGACTACGCTTAAAAAGAAATGGCTAGTGCCTATCAGTTTGCTCTTGGCGTTGATTGCATTGATCGTTTATTGCGTAAGCGCAATGCTAGGGTATCCTGCAAGTACAACTACAGCTAGCCCCTCGGGTCGCTACACAATTGAGAATGTGCGTGTCGGCAGGATCTTCATGCTTGGCGGTATGGCGTATTTAAGAGTTGTCGACTCAAAAGAGCCAGGAAAGGTATATCGAACCCCGTTGTATGATACTCAGTCATTGGATATGCGCACGTTCGAAGATGATACTGAAGTTGGAATTACTTGGATCGCCTTCGAAAAGAAAGATAAGGCTTTTATAATCTCCATGCCGCAATGGGAAGAAAATTGGCTAAATATTTTCATCAGTAATACACCCTACGAGATTCTGGAAAATTGATAGAAGTATGAACAGCTACGTTCGTCTCACCCTATGCTTATTAATCCACGCCCTCGGATGCGTGGCTTATGCATTTTTGAATGACGCGGTTGTGCATGCTTACAGGCTTTTTAACGGCGGATTTACCTCCCATGGTGTCGCCATCGGCATTGCGAGTTACGCACTGTTTTACATTTTTCTGGGCGTCAACCTGATCGTTGCGCTGATTCCAGGTCTGGTCGCCAAGCTGGCCATCCTTTTTCTGATGGTGGGCTTCATCCTGCTCTGGATGCTACCCGACAACCCGTTAAGAGCCCTGTTTTACGGCGTAGCTCAAGGCTGCGTCACGTTGCTGGCGATCCTCACCACTCAAGTCATCGAGTTGCGTTGGGCTTTGCGAAACATCGCAGGTCGCATTCAGCCAAGTCAGCCTGCAGGTGCAATCCAATGACCAGGTCGGACATCCAGCGTAATCCGCAGGACAGTTATTCCATGAGTTCCACTACCAGGCAGGTAACCCGTGTCCTTTAACCACTACTACCAAAGCGAACTCACCGCACTGCGCCAGTTGGGCCGCCGTTTCGCCGAGCGTAGTCCCGCGTTGGCGCCGTTCCTGGGCCAGGCCGGGCGGGATCCGGATGTGGAGCGGTTGCTGGAAGGCTTTGCGTTCCTCACCGGGCGGCTGCGGCAGAAGCTCGATGACGAGCTGCCGGAGCTCAGCCATTCGCTGATGCAGCTGCTGTGGCCGAACTACATGCGCCCGCTGCCGGCGTTCAGCATTTTGCAGTTTGATCCACTGAAGCGTTCCGGGCCGGCGCTGGTGGTCGAGCGCGATACGCCGATCGAAAGCAAACCGATCGAAGACGTGCGTTGCCGCTTCCGCACCTGCTACCCGACGGAAGTCCTGCCGTTGGACTTGGCCGCGCTGAACTACTCGGTGAAGGGCGACGGCTCGCTGCTCAGCCTGCGTCTGGAAATGAGCGCCGACGGTCACCTCGGTGAGCTGGAACTGAGCAAACTGCGCCTGCACTTTGCCGGCGAGCGCTACATCAGCCAGATGCTGTATCTGAGCCTGCTGCGCAACCTGGAAGGCATTGAGCTGATCCCGCTCGACGGCGCCGGCAAGCCAATCGATGGCGTGACGGGCAAGCCGATGGCGTTCAAGATTCCCGGTGACCGGGTCAAGCCGGTGGGCTTTGCCGAAGAAGAAGCGTTGATCCCGTATCCGCTGAACACCTTCCGTGGCTATCGCTATCTGCAGGAATACTTCGCCTTCCAGGACAAGTTCCTGTTCGTCGACGTCAACGGTCTGGACATCCTCAAGGCGCTGCCGGAAGACACCCTCAAGCAGATGCGCGGCCTCGAGCTGCGTTTCGATATCCGCAAGAGCGGGATCATGCGCATGCGGCCGACCCTGGATAACGTGAAGCTGTTCTGCACGCCGATTGCCAACCTGTTCGCGCATGACGCGCTGCCGATCCGACTCGATGGCAAACAGGATGAATACCTGCTGCTGCCGGCGGAATACGATCTGGAAAACTGCGGTGTGTTCTCGGTGGAAACCGTGACCGGCTGGAAGCCCGGCGGCCTCGGTTATCAGGAGTACGTGCCGTTCGAATCCTTCGAGCATGACCCGAGTTTCGACGTGCCCAACAGCCGTCCGCATTACAGCATCCGCCAGCGTTCATCGTTGCTGCATGACGGCCTCGACACCTACCTGAGCTTCGGCATCCGCCACACCGAAGCCCACGAAACCCTGTCGATCGAGTTGATCTGCACCAACCAGAACCTGCCGCGCAAGCTCAAGCTCGGCGACATCTGCATGGCCTGTGAAGAGACCCCGGAGTTCCTGAGTTTCCGTAACATCACCCCGGCCACGTCGAGCTTTGCGCCGCCGCTGAACCGTGACTTCCTGTGGAAGCTGATCAGCAACATGTCGCTCAACTATCTGTCGCTGGCCGACGTCAACGCGTTGAAGGTGATTCTCGAAACCTACGACCTGCCGCGCTACTACGACCAGCACGCGGAAAAGGTCAGCAAACGCCTGCTCGGCGGCCTCAAGCACATCAAGCACCACCACGTCGACCGGCTGCACCGTGGCTTGCCGGTGCGCGGTCTGCGCACCGAACTGACCATCGACCCCGAAGGGTATATCGGCGAAGGCGACCTGTTCGTTTTCGCTTCGGTTCTTAACGAGTTTTTCGCGCTTTACGCCAGTCTCAATTCGTACCACGAGCTGCGGGTAAAAAGCACACAGGGAGAGGTGTACCAATGGACACCACGTATGGGCCTGCAGCCCCTGCTTTAAGCGGGCTGACCAAGGTAATACGCGAGTACTCGCTGTTTCAGGCCGTGCTGCTGGTGATCGACCGGCTGCGCGAGGCGCACCCGTACCTGAGCGAAGACGATCTGTACGATCAAGTGGAGTTCCAGGCCAACCCGAGCCTGGGCTTTCCGCGCAGCGACGTCGATCGCGTGGAGTTTTTCGAAGAGCACGGGCAGATGCGCGCGCGCATGCGTTTCAACCTGATCGGGCTGGTCGGCTCCGGTTCGCCGCTGCCGGCGTTTTACGGCGAGCAGGCGCTCGGCGACAGCGAGGACGGCAACCCGACGCGCAACTTCCTCGACCTGTTCCACCATCGCCTGCAACGACTGATGCTGCCGATCTGGCGCAAGTACCGCTATCGCGCCAGCTTCCAGAGCGGCGCGATTGACCCGTTTTCGTCGCAGCTGTTCGCGCTGATCGGTCTGGGTGGCGACGAGATCCGCAAGGCCAAGGAACTGAACTGGAAACGCCTGCTGCCATACCTCGGTCTGCTCAGCTTGCGCGCGCACTCGGCGGCGCTGATCGAAGCCGTGCTGCGTTACTACTTCAAGCACGAAGACCTGGTCATCGAGCAGTGCATTGAGCGCCGCGTGGAGATCCTCGACGAGCAGCGCAACCGCCTCGGTCGCGCCAACAGCCTGCTCGGTGAAGACCTGGTGCTGGGCGAGCAGGTGCGCGACCGCAGCGGCAAATTCCGCATTCACATCACCGAACTCGACTGGGAGCGATTCCACGAATTCCTGCCAATCGGTTTCGGTTACCAGCCGCTGTGCGCGCTGGTGCGGTTCACCCTGCGTGACCCGCTCGATTACGACATTCGCCTGGTGCTGCGCCCGGAAGAAATCCGCGAACTGCGCATTGGTGAAAAGAACGACTGTCGCCTGGGATGGACCAGTTGGCTGGGCTGCGAAAAAGCAGACGGCGTGGTCACCCTGGGCAGCAAAATTCATTAAGGACGTGAGCCATGATCAACGTAGACCTGCAACAACTCATCCAGGCGCTGGACGCCGAAACCCGTCGCGATCTGGAGCGTTCGGCCGAACGTTGCGTGGCCCGTGGCGGCAGCAAGATCCTCGTCGAAGACCTGCTGCTGGGTTTGCTGGAACGACCAAACGGCTTGCTGTCGCGCGCCTTGCAGGATGCGGATGTCGATGCCGGTGAACTGAGCGCCGCACTGCAATCTCGCGTTGAACACAGCGCCTCGCGCAACCCGGTGTTCGCCCCGGAACTGGTGCAGTGGCTGCAAGACGCGCTGCTGGTGGCCAACCTCGAACTGGGCCAGACCCAGGTCGAAGACGCCGCGCTGATCCTCGCGCTGCTGCGCAACCCGATGCGCTACGCCGGCAGCCGTTATCAGCCGTTGCTCGCCAAACTGAACATCGATCGCTTGAAGGAATTTGCCCTGTCGCAACAGGAGCAACCGGCCGCCAACGGCAAGCCGGCGGCGCAGGGCGAATCGCTGCTGCAGCGTTTCACCCACAACCTGACCCAGCAGGCCCGCGACGGCAAACTCGACCCGGTGCTGTGCCGCGATGGCGCGATTCGGCAGATGGTCGACATCCTCGCCCGTCGCCGCAAGAACAACCCGATCGTGGTCGGCGAGGCTGGCGTGGGTAAGACCGCCATCGTCGAAGGCCTGGCCTCGCGCATCGCTGCCGGTGAAGTGCCGCAGGTGCTCAAGGGCGTCGAGCTGCTGTCGCTGGACATGGGCCTGCTGCAGGCTGGCGCCAGCGTCAAAGGTGAGTTCGAGCGTCGCCTCAAAGGCGTGATCGACGAAGTCAAAGCCTCGCCGAAACCGATCATCCTGTTCATCGACGAAGCCCACACCCTGATCGGCGCGGGCGGCAATGCTGGTGGTTCCGACGCGGCCAACCTGCTGAAACCGGCTCTGGCCCGTGGTGAACTGCGCACCATCGCCGCTACCACTTGGGCCGAGTACAAGAAATATTTCGAGAAGGATCCGGCGCTGGCTCGGCGTTTCCAACCGGTGCAGTTGCATGAGCCGACCGTCAGCGAAGCGGTGACCATTCTCCGCGGTCTGGCGCAAGTCTACGAAAAGAGCCACGGCATCTACCTGCGGGATGACGCGGTGGTCTCCGCTGCCGAGTTGTCCGCCCGCTATCTGGCCGGTCGCCAACTGCCGGACAAAGCTGTCGACGTGCTCGACACCGCGTGTGCCCGCGTGCGCATCAGCCTCGCCGCCGCCCCGGAAAGCCTCGAACGCCTGCGTGGCGAACTGGCCGAAGGTGGCCGTCAGCGTCAGGCCCTGCGTCGCGATGCCGAGGCTGGTCTGCTGATCGACCACGAAGCGTTGGATGCGCTGGAAGCGCGGCTCGACGAGGCGGAAAGCGAAATGGTCGCGCTGGAAACCCTGTGGACCGAACAGAAGCAGTTGGCCGAGCGCCTGCTGGAACTGCGCCAGCAACTGGCCAAGGCCCGCGAAGCTGCCGCTGTCGAGCCGACCGTCAGCGTTGAAGAAGACGCCGAAGGCACGGTGATCGAAACCATCGCCGCCGAGGTCGAGGAAGGCCAGAGCGTCGAAGCGCTGGAAGCCGAACTGCACCAGACCCACAGCGCCCTGACCGCTGCTCAAGTCAAAGAACGTCTGGTCAGCTTCGAAGTCTGCCCGCGTCTGGTGGCCGAAGTGATCAGCGCCTGGACCGGTGTGCCGCTGGCGCAACTGGCCCGCGAACACAACGCCAAAGTCGCGAGTTTCGCCACCGACCTGCGCACGCGCATCCGTGGTCAGGAACAAGCCGTGCACGCACTGGACCGCTCGATGCGCGCCACAGCAGCAGGTCTTAACAAACCTGATGCACCGGTCGGCGTGTTCCTGCTGGTCGGCCCGAGCGGCGTCGGCAAGACCGAAACCGCGCTGGCCCTGGCTGACCTGCTGTACGGCGGCGACCGTTTCATCACTACCATCAACATGTCCGAATTCCAGGAGAAGCACACCGTATCGCGTCTGATCGGTGCGCCACCGGGCTACGTCGGTTACGGCGAGGGCGGCATGCTCACCGAAGCAGTGCGCCAGAAGCCGTACTCGGTGGTGCTGCTCGATGAAGTCGAGAAGGCCGATCCGGACGTGCTCAACCTGTTCTACCAAATCTTCGACAAGGGCGTGGCCAACGACGGCGAAGGTCGCGAGATCGACTTCCGCAACACCTTGATCCTGATGACCTCGAACCTCGGTAGCGACAAGATCAGCGACCTCTGCGAAAACGGCGCCCGCCCGACCGCCGAGCTGCTCGAAGAGACCATTCGCCCGGTGCTGAGCAAACACTTCAAACCGGCGCTGCTGGCGCGGATGAAAGTGGTGCCGTACTACCCGGTGGGCGGCCCGGTGCTGCGCGAGCTGATCGAGATCAAACTCGGTCGTCTCGGCGAGCGCCTCAACCGCCGTCAGCTGGATTTCAGCTGGTGCCAGAACCTCGTCGATCATCTGTCCGAGCGCTGCACGCAAAGCGAAAGCGGCGCGCGCCTGATCGACCATCTGCTCGATCAGCATGTGCTGCCGTTGGTAGCCGACCGCCTGCTCGATGCGATGGCCACCGGTGAAAGCCTCAAGCGTGTGCATGCCACGCTCGATGGCAACGCCAGCGTGACGTGCGAGTTCGCCTGAGGTGGGTGTGATGTTCACTCAAGTGCCGCAGCCACTGGTCTATGCCGAAGCCTTGCTGGCGCAGTTCGCCAGCCTGTCGCGCGCGGCGGACGGTGCTGCGCTGCTAGGTGACTTCGTGCGTGGTCTGGCCGAGCTGAGCGGGTGCGAATTGACCCAGCTGTACCTGCTCGACGCCACCCACACCTGCCTGGGGATGAACGCCGAATGCCTCGACGGCGCGCTGCAACCGCGCGCCGCCACCAGCCTGCCGGCGGACTACAACGGTGAGCAGCTGCTGCAGTTCGCCCTGTGCCAGAACCGCGTGGTGTGCCTGGACGATCTCGGCGCCAGCCTGCACGAAACCAGTTTCCTGCCGGCCACCGCTGGTGCTTGGCAATCGCTGCTGTGCGTGCCGCTGGTCAATCAGCAGAAGGCGGTTGAAGGCCTGCTGCTGTGCGCCAGTCGTCGTCACGTCGACCTGCAAGGCTTTGCCGATTCGCTCGGCCAGCTCGGCTCGTTCGTCCTCGGTCAATTGCATTTGCTGCAGCGTCTGCGCCAGCCGCCGGCAGAGTCGTCCACGGTGGCGCGCAGTGTGCCGAGCATCAACGGCTATGGCCTGATCGGCAAAAGCGCCGCCATGCGCCAGACCCACTCGTTGATCAGCAAAGTCCTGCACAGCCCGTACACCGTGCTGCTGCGCGGCGAGACCGGCACCGGCAAGGAAGTCGTCGCCCGCGCGATTCACGATTGCGGCCCGCGTCGCTCTCAGGCGTTCATCGTGCAGAACTGCGCAGCAGTCCCGGAAAACCTGCTGGAAAGCGAGCTGTTCGGCTATCGCAAAGGCGCCTTCACCGGCGCTGACCGTGACCGCGCGGGGCTGTTCGATGCGGCCAACGGTGGCACGCTGTTGCTCGACGAGATCGGCGACATGCCGCTGTCGCTGCAAGCGAAGATTCTGCGGGTTTTGCAGGAGGGCGAGATTCGTCCGCTGGGTTCCAACGACACGCACAAGATCGATGTGCGCATCATCGCCGCGACCCACCGCGATCTGTCGACGCTGGTCAGCGAAGGCAAATTCCGCGAGGACTTGTATTACCGCCTCGCGCAGTTCCCGATCGAGCTGCCGGCCCTGCGTCAGCGCGAAGGCGACATCCTCGAACTGGCTCAGCACTTCGCCGAGAAGACCTGCGCGTATTTGCAGCGTGATCCGGTGCGCTGGTCGAGCGCGGCGCTGGAGCACCTGTCCGGTTACACCTTCCCCGGCAACGTGCGCGAACTCAAGGCACTGGTCGAACGCGCGGTGCTGTTGTGCGAGGGCGGCGAATTGCTGGCCGAGCATTTCTCCCTGCGCATGGAGCCGATGCCCGAAGACCACAGCGGCCTGAATCTGCGCGAGCGCCTGGAAAAAGTCGAACGCACGTTGTTGCTCGACTGCCTGCGCAAGAACGACGGCAACCAGACCCTCGCCGCCCGCGAACTGGGCCTGCCGCGCCGCACCCTGCTGTACCGCCTCGGGCGGTTGAATATCAATTTGGGTGACTTCGATGGTTGACGTGAAATTGATCGCTGCGTCGAGCCGTATTCCTGTGGCCAATGATTTGCTTGGGGCTTGCAGATTACCTGTGGCGAGGGAGCTTGCTCCCGCTCGGCTGCGCAGCAGTCGCGACCCGCAGAGCCCGGTTTCCCTGATGCAGCGCAGCGTCTGGTTTCGGGGCCGCTTCGCAGCCCGGCGGGAGCAAGCTCCCTCGCCACAGAGGATCGGTATATCCCTTGTGATGGCTCGAAGGCCCCGATGTAGAGCCTTCGAGACTACCCAAAGAATTAATTTCAGCGCCGCCCGCAAGGGTCGGCGCTTTGTGCTTTGTCTACCCCTGGAGACCCTCTGATGTCTGTTCGTCACTGGCACGCTGTCCTGCTGACCCTCGTCGTTCTATGCGGCCTTGGCGGCTGTAGCGGCAATTACAAATTCAACGACAACGACTATCGCCCGTTGGGTGATCCGCAAGCGGTCAATCGCGGCAAGTGACCGCAAGGAGCATCAAACATGGAACTGGTTTTCGAAATGCTGAACACCAAGCAGTTCGTGCCCACCGAGTTGTGCCAGAAGACCTTCAAACAGGCCGGCGGCGTGATCGGGCGGGGCGAGGACTGCGACTGGATCATTCCTGACCGCAAGCGGCATCTGTCCAATCACCACGCGATTGTCAGCTACCGCGAAGGCACGTTTTTCCTCACCGACACCAGCAGCAACGGCGTCCAGGACGGCGGCAGCGGCGCACGCCTGCACAAGGGCGAACCGGTGCGCATCGAGCACGGCAGCACCTACGTGCTCGGTGACTTCGAGATTCGTGCGCGGCTGGTGCGTGACCCGGCGACCTTCGACGGTGAAGTCGGCCGTCCGCGTGCCGCCGGCAGCATCATTCCGGACGACGCCTTCCTCGATCTTGATCCACTGAACGCGATCGAACAGCAAGAGCGCGTCTATTCGGAAATCGACGAACTGTTGGCCCCGACCGCCAAGCCCGAGGACTCCCGTCAGCGTGCCGACTATGCGCGTATCGACATGGAAAGCCTGATGGTGCCGGAGCTGATCGCCCCGGTTGAGCCCGAGCCAGCTCCGGCCCCGAAAGCCGTCGAGCGTCAGAGCGAAGGTTTCTGGGAGCATTTCGGCGCGGCGCTGGGCGTGGATCTCAAAGGCCTTGATCACGACGCCCGCGAAGCCTTGGCGCTGAATGCCGCGCGTCTGCTGCGCCAGAGCATCGGCGGTTTGCAGCAGAGCCTGCGCACCCGTTCGGAGCTGAAGAACGAACTGCGTCTGGCCCAGACCACCGTGCAAGGCACCAACAAGAACCCGCTGAAATTCGCCGTCGATCCGAGCGAAGCGCTGGAGATTCTGTTGCAGCCGCACAAGCCAGGGCACCTGCCGGCCGAGCAGGCGATCTCCCGTGCATTCCGCGATCTGCAAGCGCATCAGGTCGCGCTGCTCACCGCCAGCCGCGCCGCCGTGCGCGGCACGCTGGAGCACTTCTCGCCAGAGCAGTTGACCCTGCGTTTCGAGCGCGACAACAAGCCGTTGATCGCCACCTCGGGCGGACGCTGGAGAGCGTTCGGCCGCTACCACCAGGCCCTGCGTCAGGACGATGACTGGAGCGAGCGTCTGCTGGCCCGCGACTTCGCCCAGGCCTACGAAGAACAGATCCGCCTGATCTCCACCCTCCACACCGACCACCAAGGATGATGCGCATGTCTCGCCGCTCGACCGCTTTTTTCAAGACGCTGACTGCGCTCACCGTGCTGGTGCTGCTCGCCGGTTGCTCGTCGCTGTCGCCGTACTCGAAAGTGACCAAGATCAATCTGAAGCTGACCGGCAGCGATCAGCTCAACCCGGACCTCAACGGCCGTCCTTCGCCGATCGTCGTGCGCCTGTTCGAACTCAAGCACCCGGTGACTTTCGAGAACGCTGATTTCTTCAGCCTCTACGAGCGCGCCAAGGAATCCCTCAACCCGGATCTGGTGGCCAGCGAAGAACTCGAACTGCGCCCGGGTGAAACCGTGGAAATGAAACTCAGCGTGGAGGAGGGCAGCCGCTACGTCGGCGTTCTCGCCGCCTACCGCGATCTGCCGGAAACCAAGTGGCGCTACACCGTTCAGGTCACCCCGCTGGAGCTGACCGAGGCCGATCTGACCCTCGATCAGGCCGGTATCCGCAACACCCATGAAGCGCTCGCCAAGGCGGATGACTGAACATGAATACCCATAAAGTCATTTGGCAGGAAGGCATGTTGCTGCGGCCGCAGCACTTCCAGCACAACGATCGCTACTACGATCACCAGATGAAAACCCGCACCCAGTTGCTGGGTGGCTACACCTGGGGTTTCCTCAATCTGGAGATCGACCTGCAGTTCCTCAACATGGGCAAACTGGTGATCAGTGCCGCGTCGGGGATCCTGCCGGACGGCAGCCTCTTCGAACTCGGCGGCAACACCGAGCCGCTGGCGCTGGACGTACCGCCGAACACCGGCAACACGCCGATTTACCTGGCGCTGCCGTTGGTCACCGGTAACCACATCGAGGCGCGCCGTCCGGAGCAGTCCGACGTGCTCGCGCGTTACACCGCGTACGACGCCGAAGTGGCCGACTCCAACGCCGGCGACGATTCCGCCAGTCAGGTCAGCTGTGGTCGCCCGGATTTCAAACTGTTGCTCGGCGAGCAGCAGAGCGATCAGGCCTACGTGAAGTTGAAGATCTGCGACGTGCTCGACACCACGCCGGACGGCGTGATCAGCCTCGACCCGGATTTCGTGCCGACCTACATCCAGGCCCACGCGTCCAGCTATCTGCTGTCGTGCCTCAAAGAAGTCATCAGCATGCTCAACCACCGTGGCGACACGATCGCCGAGCGGATTCGGTCCAACGGCAAGGTCGGCGGTGCGGAAGTCGGCGACTTCATGATGCTGCAACTGATCAACCGTACCGAACTGCTGCTGCGCCACTACCTCGGTCTGGAGCAGGTGCATCCGGAAGAGTTGTACCGCACGCTGCTGACCATGCTCGGCGATCTGGCGACCTTCTCCAGCGACAGCAAGCGCCCGCGTCTGGACAGCCGCTATTCCCACGCCGATCAGGGCGCGAGCTTCCGCAAACTGATGGAAGCGATTCGTCAGGTGCTGTCGATGGTGCTGGAACAGCACGCCATCGAACTGATCCTGCAAGCGCGTCAGTACGGCATCATCGTGTCGCCGTTGCACGACCACAAACTGCTCGGCTCGGCATCGTTCGTGCTGGCGGCAAGTGCCAACTGCGACTCCGAAGAACTGCGCCACCGCTTGCCGGCGCACCTCAAGGTCGGCCCGGTGGAGCGTATCCGCCAACTGGTCAACCTGCACCTGCCGGGGATCAAGGTCAAACCGTTGCCGGTGGCCCCGCGGCAGATCGCGTTCCACTCGAACAAAACCTACTTCATCCTCGAACTCAGTTCCGAAGACCTGGCGCAACTCGAGCGCTCCGGCGGCTTCGCGTTCCACGTGTCCGGCGAATTCGCCGAGCTTGAACTGAAATTCTGGGCCATCAGGAACTGACCGCCATGATCAAGGAAACGGATTACAACCAGGACGACAAAACCGTCCTGCTCGATCGTCAGGGCCACGGACCGGCAGCCAGTCCGCTGACCGACTTCGCCGCGCCGCCGCGCTTCGAGCAACTGGAAGAACGGATGATCTACGCCGCGCGCCTGCGCCCGGCGGAGGCGTTCAACATCAGCCTCAATTCGCTGGTGGCGGCGTCCTCCGAACTGCTCTCGGAAGTGGTGCGCCTCAAGCACAGCGAAACCCGCGAAGACCTCTACGCGCTCAACGAGCGCTTGACCGCCGGGCTCAAACTGTTCGAAGTGCGCGCCCTGCACAACGGCGCCGAAAGCAGCCAGGTGATGGCCGCGCGTTACGTGCTCTGCACCGTGGTCGACGAAGCTGTGGTGACCACGCCGTGGGGCAACGAAAGCGAGTGGTCGCAGATGAGCCTGCTCAGCAGCTTCCATAACGAGACGTTCGGTGGCGAGAAGTTCTTTCAGCTGCTTGATCGGCTGTCGAAGAACCCGGTCAAGCACCTGCCGATGCTTGAGCTGATGTACCTGTGCCTGTCCCTCGGTTTCGAGGGCAAGTACCGCGTGCAGGCCCGTGGCATGCTCGAACTCGAAGGCATCCGCGACGCCCTGTACCGGCAGATCCGTCAGTTGCGTGGCGACGTGCCGCGTGAATTGTCGCCGCACTGGGAAGGCCTCAACGACCAGCGCCGCAACCTGGTGCGCATCGTGCCGGCGTGGATGGTGGTGCTGTTCACGCTGGTCTGCCTGGTGGTGATGTATTCGGGCTTCGCCTGGGTCCTGGGCGAGCAGCGCGACACCGTTCTGCAACCTTATCAGCCGCTTGATCCGGCCGCGGTGCAACCGCAGTCGCAGCCGTAAACAGGGACGTGTGATGAAAAAGTTTTTCAAGAAAGTCGGCGCCTTCCTGCGCCAGACCTGGGTCTGGACTCTGCTGCTGGTGCTGTTCGTGGCGCTGCTGGTGTGGTTCGTCGGCCCATTGTTGGCGGTGGATGACTACAAGTTCTGGGAAAGCGCGACCTCGCGTCTGCTGACCATCGCCGTGTTGTTCCTGATCTGGGGCCTGACTATGGTCTTCGTCAGCTGGCGCGCGGGCATCCGCAAGAAAGCCGTCGAAGAAACCGAAGATGGCCAGGATCGCATCCGTCGTGACGAGCTGATCGAAGAAGAGCAGAAAGAGTTGAAGGCGCGCTTCAAGGACGCGCTGAAAACCCTGAAGACTTCGAGCCTGTATCGCGGCCGCAGCGAACGCTGGCGCAACGACTTGCCGTGGTACCTGCTGATCGGTCCGCAGGCCTCCGGCAAGACCAGCCTGCTGGACTTCTCCGGGCTGGAATTCCCGATCAACAAGATCGACCGCAAGCTGACCCGTGACACCCTCGGCACCCGGCATTGCGACTGGTACTTCGCCGATCACGGTGTGCTGATCGACACCGCCGGGCGCTACACCACCCAGCCGGACGCGGAAGTCGACGGCAATGCCTGGACCACCTTGCTCGAACTGCTGCGCAAGCGTCGTCGCGGGCGTCCGTTGAACGGTGTGCTGGTAACCATTCCGGTGGAATCGCTGATCGGTGGCAGCGAGCAGGACATCGACACCCTGGCGCGCCAGGTGCGCGGTCGTCTGCAAGACGTCTATCAGAAACTGCACGTCGACGTGCCGGTGTATCTGGTACTGAGCAAGGCGGACAAGCTGCTCGGTTTTGACGAGTTCTTCGATCAACTGACCCGCGAAGAAAGTGATCAGGTGCTGGGTACCAGTTTCCGCAAGGATCAGGTTGGTACCGACGTCGCGGTACTGCGCGGCGAATTCGAAGAGCTGCTGCGGCGCCTGAACAATCAGGTGATCATGCGCATGCACTCCGAGCGCGATACCCAGCGCCGTGGCCGCATCCTCGACTTCCCGCATCAACTGGGGCAGATCGGCGAGCGTCTGTGCCTGTTCGTCGACATGGCGTTCACCGGCAACCGGTATCAGCGTGCGTCGCTGCTGCGGGGTTTCTACCTGACCAGTGCTCCGCACCTGACGCAGGAAATGGACGCGACCACCGCCGGCATCGGCGCCAACCTCGGCATGAATGCCGGTGTGCTGCCGACCCTGCGCAGTGGCCGTTCGCGCTTCATCCATCATCTGTTCAGTCGGGTGATTTTCCCCGAGTCGGATCTGGCCGGCCTCGACAAGCGTGAGCGCAGCCGCATCCATTGGGGTCAGCGTGCGTTGTACGTTGGCGCACTGGCGGCATTGGCGCTGTTCGGCATGCTCTGGGCCGGTGGTTTCTCGGCCAACTATGAGCGTCTGGAAAACCTGCGCACGCTGGCGCAGAACTGGACTCAGCAGCGTTCGGCGCTGACCCCGCGTGATGACGCGATGGGCGTGCTGAAAACCCTCGACACCAGCTATGCCGCAACTCAGGTGTTCCCGAAGAAGGGCGACGTCTCGTACCACGAGCGTGGCGGTCTGTATCAGGGCGAAGACGTCAATCCGGTGGTCAAGCAAGCCTACGAACATGAGCTCGAAGCGCAATTGCTGCCACGGGTCGCGACGATGCTCGAAGGGCAGATCCGCGCCAACATGAAGGACCGCGACAAGCTGCTCAACAGCCTGCGTGCGTACCTGATGCTAAACATGAAAGACCGTCGTGACGCCGTGTGGCTCAAGGACTGGGTCGCCACTGACTGGTCGCAGCGCTACACCGGCAACACCGCGGTGCAGAATGGTCTGAACACCCACCTTGAGCGCCTGCTGAAGCAGCCGTTCATCTACCCGCTGAACGATCAACTGGTGACTCAGGCTCGTCAGGTGCTGCGCGCCGAATCGCTGGCCACCGTGGTCTACCGCATGCTCCGCGAGCAGGCGCGCAACCTGCCGGAATACCGTTTCAGCCAACACCTCGGTCCGCAGGGCTCGCTGTTTATCGGCACCGAATACGTGATCCCGGGCTTCTACACCCAGCAGGGTTATCAGCAGTACTTCTCGGTGCAGGGTTCGGCGCTGGTCACCGACATCCTGCGTGACAACTGGGTGCTGGGCGAAGGCGCGGGCATCAGCGACATGGACTTGCGTCGCCTGATGGTCGAGCTGGAGCAACTGTACTTCCGCGACTACGCCAACTACTGGAGCGAGGCCGTTGGCCAGGTGGCCTTGCCGCCGATCAGCGACGCCGGTGAAGGCGCCGAGCAACTGGCGGGCCTGACTTCGGCCAACTCGCCGGTGCTGGCATTGCTCACGGAAGTGCGCGAAAACACGCGTTTCCCGGCTGCTGCCGATCCGGTGGACGAAGCCGGTGATGCCGCCGATGCACTGGCAGGGCAGAAGGGCAAACTGGGCAAGGTCGGCAAACTGGCCTCGGCGGTCGCCGACAAGGCTTCGGCGATGGCCGTGGCGAAAAGCCTGCCGGACACCGCGAAGAAGTCGCTGCAACGCCGCTTCGAGCCGCTGCACCGTTTGCTCGATGACAACAACGGCCCGGCTGCTGACCTGACCCCGGCCATCAGCGCGCTCAACGACCTGCAACTGCAACTGTCCGGTCTGGCCCGTTCCAGCACGCCGGAACAAGCCGCGTTCGAAATGGCGAAAACCCGCATGAGCGGCCAGCGTGATGCGCTGACCAACCTGCGTGCGGCCTCGGGTCGCCTGCCGCGTCCGCTGAGCGTGTGGTTCAACGTGCTGGCCGAAGACTCGTGGCGCTTGGTGCTCAACGATGCTTACCAATACCTGAACGGCCGTTATCAGAACGAGCTGTACAGCGTGTATGGCAAAACCATCAGCAAGCGTTATCCGTTCAGCGCCAGCAGCACCAGCGACGTGGCGATCAGCGACTTCCGCGAGTTCTTCCGCGCTCAAGGCACCGTCGATCGCTTCTTCGACAGCTACATGCGTCCGTTCGTCAGCGGTGATCCGGGCAACTACCGGATGCGCAGCGTCGACGGTCACAGCCTGCCGGTGTCGAAGATGTACCTCGACCAGATGGCAGCAGCCCTGACCATTCGCCAGAGCTTCTTCTCGATCAACCCGGCCGAGCCGACCGTGCAGTTCAAACTGGAGCCATACACCCTCGATCCGGCGGTGAGCCGTTCCGAGTTCAAGTTCGGCGACAAGACCATGGAGTACCGCCACGGTCCGATCCTGCCAATGACGTTCAAGTGGCCGACCGACGCTGAAGACGGTCGCACCAGCCTGGTGATGGACAAGATGGCCGGGCGTCCGATCGGTATCGAGAAGAACTCCGGCCCATGGTCGCTGTTCCGTCTGTTCGACCTGATGCAGACCGAGTACCTGACCGGCCGCGACGTGCTGGTGCTGAAAGCCGACGTGGGTGGCCTGCGTGCCAACTACCTGCTGACCAGCCAGCGCACGCCGAACCCGTTCGACATGGGCGTGCTGCGTACCTTCCGTATGCCGGTGCAGCTCTGATGCTGGTGGCCAGTCCCTGGCGCAGCGCGGCGCGTACCGACCCGGGCAAGGTGCGGGCGCGCAACGAAGATGCCTTCCTCGACTCGCCACAGCAGGGGCTGTGGGTGGTCGCGGACGGCATGGGCGGTCATCAGGGTGGCGACATCGCCAGCCAGTTGATCGTCGCCAGCCTGGCTGAACTGCCGCAGCACGAGGACTTCGACGAGCGCCTCAAAGCCATCCGCCAGTGCCTGCACTGGCTGAACCGGCGTTTGGGGCAGGAGTTGACGGTCACCGCCGGGCGCCACGACAGCATCATGGGCAGCACCGTTGTGGCGCTGCTGGTGGAAGGCAACCGCGCGGCCTGCATCTGGGCCGGCGACAGCCGTTGTTACATGTGGCGCGGGCAGCGGCTGTATCAGCTGTCCAAAGACCATTCGCTGCAACAGCAACTGATCGACGAGCAACAGATGAGCGTCGAACAAGCGGCAGCGCACCCGGCGGCTCAGGCGTTGACCCGAGCCGTCGGTGCGGCCGAACAACTGACCCTGGATGTCCTCGAACTCGAGGTCTATCCGGGCGATGCGTTTTTGCTGTGCAGCGATGGTTTGTATCAGGGCCTGAGCAGCGATGTCCTGGGCAACGCCCTCAGCCTCAGCGCGCCGCATGTGGCGCTGGAACGTCTGTTCGACGGCGCCCTGCGTGGCGCCGCCCGGGACAACCTGACTGCCGTGGTGATCCGCCAATGACTGAAATCGAATCCTCAGTCGATGACTTGCTGATGAGCGAAGAGCAGGCCAGCAACCTGACCTACTTCGCCTTCGCCAAGGCAAACAACGCCGAGCCGTTGCTGGCGCCTACCAAGGCCAGCATCGGTGCACTGCCGGACGTACTCGCCGGCCGCTACCACCTCGAGCGTCTGCTCGGGGCGGGCGGCATGGGTGCGGTCTATCGGGCAAGGGATCTGCTGCACGAGCAGTTCGGCGATCCCGACCCTTACATTGCGCTGAAAATCCTCAGCGAAGAATTTGCCGAATCGCCGGACGCCAGTGCCTTGCTCTACAGCGAGTTCGCCCTGACCCGACGCCTGCGCCACGACAACGTCGTGCGTGCGCACACTTTTGAAGTCGACACCGACTGCCAGCGGGCCTTCATTACCATGGAATACATGCGTGGCCTGACCCTGGACAAATTGCTCTGCGAGCGGCCTCTGGGCCTGCCGTGGAAAGAAACGCGCGACATCGCGCTGCCGCTGCTCGATACGCTGGCTTATGCCCACCGTCGCGGCGTGCTGCACGGTGACATGAAACCGAGCAATGTCATGCTCAGCGAAGACGGCCTGCGCCTGTTCGACTTCGGTCTCGGTCAGGCAGACGAGGGCGTGTTGCCCGGCCTGCCGCACCTGAGCCGCGAGCGTTTCAACGCCTGGACCCCGGGCTACGCCGCCCCCGAACTGCTTGAGGGCCAACCGTTGTCGGCCAGCGCGGACGTGTACGGCGTGGCTTGCGTGATCTATGAACTGGCGAGCGGCAAACACCCGTTCCGCCGCTTGCCCTCGACCCAGGCCCGCGACGAGCACCTGGAGCTCGAGCTGCAAGCCCCGGCGAACTTACCGAAACACGGCTGGCCAGCGCTGCGAACCGCGCTGAGCTTCAATGCGGCAGAACGCACCATCACTGCCGATCAATTGCGTGACGCCTTGGGCGCCACTTCGTCCTGGCTGCAACGGTTGCGACTTCGGGCGTAACGGACGACATTCGAACAGGGAGCGCTTTATGTTCAACCCAGCTAACGAAACCCACTTCAGCCTCAAGGTCGAAGACTACGTGGGCGACCTGCAAGTGCTGTCGTTCACCGGCACCGAAGGCATCAGCCAGCCGTTTCGCTTCGACCTCGAACTGGTCAGCGAAAACCCCGATCTGGATCTGGAAAAACTCCTGCACAAGCAGGCGTTCCTCGCATTCGATCCGCAGGGCTCGGGCATTCACGGCCAGATTTACCGCGTCGCCCAGGGCGATGCCGGCAAGCGCCTGACCCGCTACAAGGTCTCGCTGGTGCCGCAACTGCAATACCTGCATCACCGCACCAATCAGCGCATTTACCAGCAGATGTCGGCGCCGAAAATCATCGCGCTGATCCTCGACGAACACGGGATCAAGGGCAACGCCTACAGCTTCCAGCTGAGCCAGCCGTGCCCGGATCGCGACTACTGCGTGCAGTACGACGAAACCGATCTGCACTTCGTCCAGCGCCTGTGCGAGGAGGAGGGTATTCACTACCACTTCCAGCACAGCGACAAGGGCCACCTGCTGGTGTTCGGCGACGACCAGACCGTGTTCCCCGACCTCGGCCAGCCGACCGCCTACATACAGGGCAGCGGCATGGTCGCTGAAGAGCCGGTGATCAAAGGCTTCAAACTGCGCCTGGAAACCCGCACCAGCCGCACCACGCGCCGCGACTACGACTTCGAAAAACCGCGCCTGCAGATGGAAGCGGCTTACAAACCGGATGGCGAGAGCACTGAACCGGATCTCGAAGACTACGACTACCCGGGCCGCTTCATCGACCGCGCGCGCGGCAAGTTCCTCAGCCAGCGCGCCCTCGAACGCCATCGCGCCGACTACCGCCAGGCCGAAGGTCGCGGCGACCAGACCAAACTGGTCAGCGGTCACTTCATGGCCATGTCCGACCACCCGCGCAGCGAGTGGAACGACCTGTGGCTGCTCACCGAAATCTTCCACGAAGGCAAACAGCCGCAAGTCCTCGAAGAAGGCGTGACCAGCGACACCACCGACAACAAGGACGACTTCCACCAGGGCTACCGCAACACCTTCCTCGCCACCCCGTGGGACGTGTTCTACCGCCCGGCCCTCGAACACCCGAAACCGCGCGTGCTCGGCAGCCAGACCGCCATGGTCACCGGCCCCAAAGGCGAAGAAATCCACTGCGACCAATACGGCCGCATCAAAGTCCAGTTCCACTGGGACCGCGAAGGCCTGGCCGACGACAAGACCAGCTGCTGGCTGCGCGTCTCCAGCTCCTGGGCCGGCGACCGCTACGGCGCCATCAGCATTCCGCGCGTCGGCATGGAAGTCCTCGTCACCTTCCTCGAAGGCGACCCCGACCAACCCCTCGTCACCGGCTGCCTGTACCACAAGGAAAACCCGGTGCCATACGCTCTGCCGGCCAACAAAACCCGCAGCGTCTTCAAAACCCTCAGCTCCCCGGGCGGCGGCGGTTATAACGAACTGCGCATCGAAGACAAAAAAGGCGCGGAGCAGATCTACATCCATGCCCAGCGCGACTGGGACGAGAACATCGAGCACGACCAGAAGATTCGGGTCGGTAACGAACGTCACGACACCGTGGTGAAGAACGCCTACACCGAGCTGAAGGCCGAAGAACACCGCACCACCATCAGCGATCGCAAGATTGAAGCGAAGCTGGATGATCACCTGACGGTTGGGCAGAACCAGCATGTGAAGCTGGGGACTGCGCAGCTCACCAGTGTGGGGAAAGAGATTCACCTTAAGGCTGGGGACAAGATTGTTATTGAGGCGGGGACGGAGCTGACCATTCTTGGGGGTGGGAGCTTTATCAAGCTGGATGGTGGTGGGGTGACGGTGGTTGGGCCGGTGGTGAAGATTAATGCGGGTGGGTCGCCGGGGAGTGGGACTGGCATCGGGATTAAGCCGCCGGTGCTGCCGGGGGCGGCAGATAAGGATAAGGCGGGGAGTTTGATGGATCAGGCGCTGTTGAATGCGTCTGAAGAGAAGATCAAACGCAAACCGAAGCGGATGCTTAATTTTTCTGGTTAAGACATCGACGGCAATCCAAGCCACCAGGGATCAGAATTCAGGTAATTGGTAATGACAGAGACAACCAAGAAAGTAGAAAAATGGTCTTATCCCTTGAAAGTAGGGACGGCCGAAGCGACCGATCCGCAGCAGTTCTACAAGGCGTTAGCCAAAGCAAAGGATGGTTACTATCCGCTGGGGGCCAATGGGCTTTGGCATGGCGGCGTGCATTTCGATGAAGATTCGGGTCTGGTGCAGGACTCGACAGAAGTCCGATGCATAGCGGACGGTGAAGTGGTTGCCTATCGAATCGATAGCATCTATCCCAAGTCGAATTTCGGTACAAGCCAGTCCGACTTTTCCACTGGCTTTGTATTGGTCAAACACCGATTGGAAGTGCCGATGCCGCCAGCGCCGGCGGTACCTGCGGGATCTCCTCCTGCAGCACCCGTTCCCGGCCCGAGTCTTACCTTTTTCAGCCTGTATATGCATTTGTTGCAATGGAAAAGCTACGAAGAAACCCCGGCACTGCCGCGGCCGGTCTTTTGGAGCGGCGGTACGTTGCAGGTCAAGGCGACTGCCAACGATGAACTTCTGGGCTTGCGTGTCCGCCAGGAACCACGAGGAAAGCCCGGGTATGCAACGGTCTTGACAGTTTTGAATCGCGGCACGGTTGTCGAGACAGGCGAAGAGCACAATGGTTGGCTCAAGGTTGTCAGCGTCACGCCAGCCAGTGGCGCCCTGCCGCCAGGTACAGGCTGGGTGTTCAAAAGAGAGATGACCGCAGGTTCAACGCCCAATACTTATGTCATTGGAGCCGCTGCCAAAGACCCAATGACTCCACCACAGAAAGGTCTTGTCGTACGCGCCTCTGCTAGCCAGTCAGGCGCTGTGAAAGCAATTTTGCCGCACGGTACGCAAGTTAAAATCGGAAACGACGGGACGCGTGGTAAGTACCAGAAACTGCTGGAGATCGTCAGTGGGAACGCTGTTCCGCCGCTGGCAGCAGGGGAGGTGCTTGGATATGTCTGGGAAGGGCTACTTGAGGCCAAGAGTGAGCCAGCCGAAAAGGACGCCGTGCATGTCTTGGCGACTCCATTCCCGATTACCGCGGGCAGTCTGATTGGACATGTAGGGAAGTATCAGAATCACTCCGATTCAGCCCCCAAAAATCTACTGCACGTAGAGATGTTCAGCTGTGAAGACGTGAAAGCCTTTACCGCGCAGAGCAAAGAGAAAGCTGCGGGACTGCCAGCAGCTGAAAAAACGTTAGTGAAAATTCCGAAAGGCAGCGTGGTGGTTACTCATATGGAAGGAATGGGTCCTTCCAATCCACCTAAAGTGACTGATCCACACAAAACGGTTGGCTATGATTTTCTGATTCCCGTCGGAATGCTGGAGGCTCTACCCGCCGAGAAAAAAATAAAGGTTCCTGTTGTCATGGGAGGAAACACTACCTATACGTTGTGGTGGCGCCTGGACGGGTTATTGGGTGATGCCGACGGGAATGAGCTCAATGGATGGTTTGCAGAGCCAGATACCAAGTTATCGCGGCATTCACCCTTTGAGTGGGAAGGTTTCAGTTTCATCGAAGAAACTGTCAGTAATGCGGACCACCTCGCGGCATCTCTCCATGCTCAGGAAAATTTGACCGAGGAAGAGCGAGCGACATATTTGCCAAACATTGGAAACGCCAATGACGGTCCCGCTAAGCAGCGTCTGTACAAGATGCTCGATAAAAACAGCGACAACAAACTTACACCCGCAGAAATCAAGGAAGTGTTAAGCAAACCTTGGTTTTCTCAGCCGATATCTCAAATGGTTACGCGTTACGAAAGCGAGTGGCAGTTCAAAAGAGAAAAGTGGGATTCGCTGGACGAACTGATGGGGCATAGTGTCTCGGATCCTCATCAGCAGTGGGTGGAAGAAAAACTTAGAATTGAACGCTTGAGTTGGTGGGATAAGCTGGTTGGGAAACATGGCATAACCAGTGATAATAACGTTCAGCATATTCATTTGCTTGGTTTGTTGGGCGGTTTCTTGTCCGGCTGTCCTGAGAAGTGCAAGGCCGAAGTCTATACCCTCGATACAACGGTCGGGCCATATGTGGTGTCCAAGAAGCTATTTGAATTTCTGTTAGCAATCGAAGCTTATCGGGAACATCCATATGCTTTGTCCGATGCCAGCAGTGGAATAACGATAGGTTATGGTTACGATCTGGGGCAGCAAACAGCGGCGAGAGTTGATGCAGAGCTTAAAGATCTGTATACCCCTGAAGAAATAGAAAGATTAAAAGGGGCTCTTGGCAAGAAAGGACAGGATGCGCGCGACTATGTGCACAACGTCAGCTCGATATCCATTAGTAAAGATAACGCTTTAAAGTTAGCTGTAATTATGAAGAAACGGTATGCGCAACAAGTTGTTGACGTATACCCTAAAGCTATAAATTTGCATCCGGATTGTCAGGGTGTATTACTTTCTCTTGTAGTCAATCGGGGCAATTCGTTATCAGGGAATACGCCCGCTAAGGCATTGAAGCGACTAGAGATGAAACAGATAAAAGAAGATTTCGATAACGATAAACCCGAACTGATTCCATCCCGGCTACGTAGCATGAAGCGGCTTTGGGAGAATGATCCTAATACCGCCGGCGTAGCCACGAGACGTGAAAAAGAAGCGGTTTTTTTTGAGGAGGCGTTGAAATGCAATTGCTGGAAGTGACGAAGAAAATATTTTCTGTTTTATCGACGGTATTTCTTTATGCCGGCGTTGCGTCGGCCGATATTGATTGTAATACCGTCAATTCAACAAATCCTGATATTGTAAACTGTTCCCAGAAATCGTTTGAAAAAATTGATAAAGTTCTGAATGAGCAATACAAAGCTTTGTCTGCCGAGCTCGATTCATCAAATAAAGCGGCGCTGCTTTCTACGCAAAAAAAATGGATAACCCTTAGGGATGAATACTGCAAAAACGATGATGAAGAAGGCGGAGAGTCTCCGATTGAGCAATTGTCGTGTAAGAAACAGTTGACGAGTTTTCGTGTTGCCGAACTTGTTTATCTTCGCACCGGGGTCATAGGAGATGGTTTTTATAAAGCCGTATCGTTAGTTAATGAAAAAGCCACCGCTATGAATTATTCGGAAGCTTTGAAATTTGTCGGTGGTAACGAGGATTTTGGACCGGCTTGGAAAGGATATGCAGAAGAAAACTGCGCGATAACATCCCGGTTATTCGGCGAAGCTAAAGATCGGTGCATGGGAAGGATGCGTTTTCAGATTCCGATTTTTTGATTGCTGAACTTGGTGGTTCAGAGTAGTGAAATAGGGCCAGACCACCTTTTAGTAGAATCCGAAAAACGTGGTCTGTCCCCAATTTTCCCAATTTTCCCAATTTTCTCAAAAAGAGCTACTGATTGTTGTCTGTAAAAACGAGCGGAAAAAGCCTCGGAAGCGTATAGGGCCGATGCCTTCAGTCGCTGGATGGGAATCATTCAGGGACAAAATATACCGCTACAATAAATGGCAATACCGCCACGCGAGAAAAAGGAAATTACGGAATAATCGTAGAGGGTGACATCTGTGAGCTTTAATTTCCGCTGGTTTATTATTTTGATTTTGTTTTCGTCTCCAGCGTGGAGCGAAGGGAAAAAGCTGGCATGCGATCCTGATACCAATATTTGCTCAGTGGTTATTTCTGAGAACTTCTGTGGTTCTGATGGCGTTCCAAAGGCGAAGTCTGATATCAGGAGCCAGAGTTATATATTGAGCTGTGAATGTGACTGTAGCTCTCAGGAAAACACCTTCTGGATTTTGAGTGCTGACGGAAAAGTGCAAACACTTGATGCGAGCAAGATCGTAAGTGGCGTGGATATTATCAAGAATAAATCCGGAGTACCTGACGCTTTCGGTGTGGTTCCTTATTGCCAACCAATTAATGCAAGTGGTGAAAGTCTGGTGTATCTACAGAAAGGTCCTGGCTCTGCGGGGCAACCACAACCATATTGCTATTCAGTGTTTGAACATGATGAAGCGCAGAAATGTGAAAGCGCTGAATGTCTGAGTAAGATAGAAATGGTCTCTGGTGTTGAGAAAAATATAAAAGAAGAACTTTTGGTCGAGTTCAAAAACGCCACGTCGCGCCTTTATAAGGATAAAGCAAGATTTTCTAGCTTTCCGAAACGTGATTTTATTGAACGCTACATTGGTGAGTATGGTTACTCTTCTGCCAGCCAACAAGTTTTCAATGACGTAGCATTTTTTTGGCAGCAAGCAGGCTTCAATACCGACGCAATTTGGCTCTTGAAAAAAGTTATTTCAGAAAATCCGAAGCGGACAGTTGCCTATCTTAATCTCGCAGATGCTTATTGGGAGGCGGGTGATAAAGCATTCGCAGGAAAGAACTATAAGGTATACACCGATCTCATGAGCGAGAATGGCAAGCAAGCCAAGGTTCCTGATCGGGTTAGGCAGCGTGCTACAACGCAGTAATAGAAGAAGTTGCAGACTTCTCTTCTTCTGTTAAGGCTCACGGGTCATGACTAGGCCTTAGAAAAGTTATTGTTTGATGGGACATTTACTACGGAGCTTTAATGGATCTGTTCTGCGAGTACATGCATTTCAAAACTTTAGCGTTATCACTGCTGGGCCTGCTGTGGACGATCCCGTCGCTAGCCGAAACCGCTACGTTCAGCCCAACCCAAGGCGTTGAAACAACGCTGGTTCTCAAAGGCTCCACGCTGAACGTCGCGGTTAAAGGCGAAACGCATAACGAGTCGCGGACGGTCGATTTTGAAGCCGTAAACGAACTCCACATGCAGTTCGACGATTTCAATTATGACGGCGCCCAGGATTTCGCGATCTGGCAGCTTGATGACGGCATGGGTACTTACGACTACTACCGGGTGTTCATTTACCAAGCCAGAACCGGCACCTTCGAAGAATTGCAGCCGGATTGCGGCGATGGATTCGTTAATTTGCGCGTCGACAAAAAGCGTAAAGTGTTGCTCAGCACCTACTGGGAAATGAACATACCCAAGCAATGCGTCACCCGGTTCTCCAAACGCAAAGCCTGAATGACTCAAGGAAGAACACAGTGAAACGGTTTGTTGTGGCGAGCTTAGAACGAAGGATATGTCTCGGGCGTTAGCCTGTTATCAAATGGCGGCTGACAAAGGTAATCAGTTGGGCCTCTTCATCGTGGGGCGATTGGGATCGTCAGGCGCCGCGCCGATTGAGGCTTGCCACTGCATTTGAATTTTGGGGCATGTTTGATGCGCTTTCGCACGCGCTGAGCCTGAATCCCTCACGCTAAAACGTTTAATGCTTGAGCATCTGACGACTGCGATTTTCCTTTAAACTCCCCACCCCCAAGGAATGCGCTCAGGACACGGAATGCCAGCCCCCTCGATCTCCCTTCGCCCAGCGTTAGTACTCTGGCTATACGCCGCCGCAATCGCGCACATACTCGCCGGCCTCACCCTGACCTGGGCCGGGCATTCCGGATTACTTGACGGCTATCTGCACACCCTGGAACTCGCATTCTGGGGCGCCGATGCGGTACCTGCCGCCGGCCACGAACAACAGGTCTGGTGGCTCGCGCTGTTTGGCGCGACGCTGCAAAGTTATTCGCTGTACATGCTCGCGCTGGTGCACTTGGGCAATCGCTTGAAAGCCCCGGCAGTTTGGGGCTGGTTGATCGCGGGCATCCTGCTATGGGCACCGCAGGACATGTGGCTTTCAGCGCAACGGCAGGTCTGGTCGCACCTGTGGCTCGACGGTTTTGCGTTGCTGGTGTTGTTGCCACCGCTGGTTTGGCTGTATCGCCATGACCGCCGAAAATCCCCTTCAGTAAAGACTCCGAGCACATCCAACCCGTTTGTTGGCAGCGCTTTCAAACGCGTACTGATCACCGGCGGCACAGGGTTTATAGGTGAAGCTTTAGTCCACCAGTTACTCGACGCCGGTCATTCAATTAGCGTTCTAACGCGTGATCCGTTGAGCGCCGCCACCTTGTTCAACGGCCGCGTCCGCTGTATGCATTCGCTCGGCGAACTCAGTCACGACGAAACCTTCGACGTAGTGATCAATCTCGCTGGCGCCCCTGTCGCCGGCCCACGCTGGACTCCCAAACGTCAGGCGCAACTGCTCGCCAGCCGAGTCGGCACCACCGAAGCGTTGATGACCTGGCTGAAGAACACCAAGCAAAAACCAACGCTGTGGATTCAAGCCTCGGCCATCGGCTTCTACGGCGTGCGCGACGCCAGTGAAAACCTCGACGAACACGCCAGCAAGGGCGACGGTTTCATGGCCGAACTCTGTGCGCGTTGGGAAGCCGCCGCGCAACCGGCCACCGAGTTTGGAGTGCGTCAGGTGGTGCTGCGTCTCGGCGTGGTGTTCGGCCCGGGTGGTGCGCTGACACCGTTGCTAATGCCGTTCCGCCTGGGCTTCGGCGGGCGCATGGGCGATGGTCGGCAGATCATGAGCTGGGTGCACCGCGACGATGTGCTTCAGGTGATCGCAAGGGCTTTCAATGACGACAGTCTGCGCGGCACCTACAACATGGTGGCGCCGGAAACGGTCAGTCAGGCAGCGTTCGCCGAGCAGGCCGGCAAGGTCCTCAAGCGTCCGGTGTGGTTCCACATTCCCGCCGCGCCAGTTCGTGCGCTGGCGGGGGAGATGGCGCAATTGTTCTTCGACGGTCAGCGTGTGGTGCCGCAGCGTTTGAGCGAGGCGGGCTACACGTTCCGCTATCCGACTCTTGACGCCGCGCTGCGCGATCTGGCCTGAGGATCGCCCATGAGCAAGCCCCTGATGTACCTGTTGGCCGGCAACGGCAGCGCCGCCGATTGGTGGGATGACGCGCTGCCGCATTTTCAGCGTTACGAGGTGGTGCCGCTGGAGCTGCCGGGCTTCGGCGCCAACCCGCAGCCGCCCTGCGAGGATCTGGCGGACTACGCGCAGACCTTGCTGGCGATGACACAGCAGGGCAGCGCGATCATGGCGGTCGGGGTCAATGCGTTGCTGGTGTTGCATGCGTTGCAACGTCGGCCGGGGCACTTTTCCCGCAGCGTTTTGTTGGCGCCGGTCGGTGCGTTTCTGTGGCAGCGGCGGTTGCCTGCACTGATGTCGCCGCTGCTGATTCGCAAGACCATTCACTGGTTGCTCTCGAACAAACCCACGCTGTTCGCCCGCAAGTTCTCCAACCAGACCTGGACGCCCGCGCAGTACCAGCGCATGGGCGCCGGTTATGCGCGCTGCCGTGCGTTTGTGCCGCACTGGGATCTGATCCGTGCCGACACCGCGCTGCCATTGCTGGAGTGGATCACCGATCCGGTCGAGCTGGTCTGGGGCGATCAGGACGCTGTGCTCGGCATCGAGCAAGCGGCGGCGTGGTCGGCGATTCTCGCTCGCGCTGATCTGACTATCAGCCTCAAACCCGGTTGGGGCCATTACCCGTGGATCGACTCGCCTGCGCAGTTCGCGCAGTGGCTGGAGTCGGGCGAGCGCGGGTTTGTCGCGCACACCAAGGGCGGGCGTTTGCGCTTGGCTGAACTGGCCCGGCAAGCGGTGCCGGCGGCGCTGACCCTCAACGATTGCAATGATCCGCGTCTGCCAGCATTTCTCGCTGCCCAACCCGACGTGACCTGGGCGGTGCGCTCCTCCAGTTATGGCGAGGATCAGGCCGATTCGGCAAATGCCGGTTTGAGCACAACCTATCTGCGCGAGCCGACCGCCAATGTGTCGAAACGCATCGCCGAACTGACGGCCGAAGGCGTCGAGGAAGTAGTGGTGCAGCGCTTCATCACCCCCGTAGTTTCCGGGATCTCGTTCGTGCGCCATCTCTCGGTAGAACTGGAATGGGTTGAAGGTCATCTCGAATCGCTGGCCGATGGACACGTCAGCCCCTCACGAGCAACGCTTTCGCGACTCGGCGATGCGTGGCGCAGCGGCACGTTCATGCCGTCCCACGGCTTGACCGAAGACCGGCTCTGGCGCTTTCTGCAAGACGTGTTGCGCGTGTTCCACTACGTGCCCGGCGACGTCGAATGGGCCTGGGACGGCTCGCAACTCTGGCTGCTGCAATACCGGCCGATCAGCGACTACGGCTGGCGCCGGCACCTGACCGCCGCCAACATCGCCGAGATCCTGCCGCCGCAACCGAGCGTGCTGGTGGAGTACGCCCAGCGCCGCGCGGCAACGAGTATTCCGGCGATCATGGCGCGTTGGGATGCGCGGGTGCTGCAGGACAACGAGCCGTTCACTGCTGTGTTCGGCGGCGCGTCCTACATCAACAATGACCTGTTTCTTGCCCGGTTGGCCGACTGGGGCATCAGCGCCGATAACTACGCCGGTGAAGTTGGTGGTGCGACGCCGCATCTGCCGTGGCAACCGCTGAAGATGCTGCGTTCGTTGCCGCTGTTTTTGCGTATGCAACGCAAGGCTCGCGGCCATTTGCTGAACCTTGAAAACGGCTTGCAGCGCTTCGATCGGGAGCTTGCCGAACTGGTCGCCCAAGCTGCCGATGGCCAGCAATTAGCAGACTGGTTCTCCCGGTTCTACGTGTTCGTGGTGCAAGGCAATCTGTGCATCGCCACGGCACTGGCCAGCAGCGGCGGCGATTGGCTGGGCCGCCCGCCGACCGCGTACGACAATCTGGAAAACAGTCCTCATCGACTGCCATGGGAAACCGATCCGGCCACCCCTCGACCTGCGTCGAGCGATCTGCCGCTACAGCCATTCCCGCAATGGCCAGGTCTGATCCGTCTCGCCCATTTGAGCGGCCTGCCGGGCTTGCGTGGCTACTACCTGCAAGTGCGCGAGTGGTATCGCGACAACCTGATGCGCATCTTCTTCCGGCTTCATCACGCCATGCCACTGGCGGACCGCGAACATTGGTTTGCACCGCACCCCAATGTGCGCACCCGCGATGGCAGCTTTTGGCAGGACGGTCGCGAAGGTGCGGAGCAGGCCACCGGGTTCATGATTTATCCGGGACAAGTGCAAGGCATTCTCGGCGAGGACATCTTGCTCGAAGACACCCTAGACCCTGGCCGTCATGCGCACTATCAAGCAGCACGAGCGGTGATTGCGCGTATGGGCGGGCGGTTGTCCCATGGCTCGACGTTGTTGCGGGAATTGCGCAAGCCGTCGGCGGTAATGCCGCAGGTGGACCCTGCGTGGGTGGGGTGTGAGGTGTTGTATCGAGATGGTGAGTTGCAATTGATCAATTCGAAGGATAGGAAGTGAAAACACTATTGTTGCGTATGAACTGGCTGTCACTGGTAGCGGGCAGTCTCTTGGTAATTTCAACCGCCATGGCATTCGCTGCCGACCCAACTTTCAAGGATTACACCGTCACGCCAGTTTTCACCGGCCCCAACCATAAGCTGGTGCCGCAAGAAAACAGCAGCCCAATGATGGACCAAGCGCGGGCACAAGCCCTGCAAGGCAAGGTCAACTTCGCCGGCCATTACATCCTGCACAGACTCGGTTGTGGCGGAAGTGCCATTTGCGGTGAGGTGCTGGACGCCCAGACCGGTGAGGTGGTTGGCGGTCTGCCGAATGCTTACGACGGCGGCACGTTCGGCATGGTTTACCAGCCCGACAGCCGCTTGATCATCGTCTCCGGCATCACGCTCGACGGCGAAGAAGATGCGCAGGGAAATGCGTTGGAAAGTGGTAACCGGGACCGTTACTACGAATTTGTGAACAATGAATTTCGGCTGCTGAGCATGACCGACGTGGAATCGTCGCCGATGGATGAGGAGTGAGTGGATGAACCGTCCTCTCGCGGGCAGCCTTAAGTGGTTGATGATTGTCATGAGCCTGTCAGCTTCAGCCAATGCCTTGTCTGAAAATATTCAGATCGTGGGGGTTGGCGAGCATTTAGTGACGCTGAAGGACAAGACATGGGGCAGGCCTGCTCCAGAGTCGGCGGTCGCCTCGTTTACCGCCAATGGAAAAACGTTTCCCCTCTACGTACCCGAGGTGGGCACTGAAACGCATCAGGTCTGGCTAAGCCCTGACAAGAAAACATTGCTCCTCCTTCAGACTCTGTATGGCGTTGTCATTGGCCAAGAGGGTGAAGAAATCTCCACAGAGGAAACTGGTTGCGAGGTCATTTCAATGGAGACCGGTTGCGTGCTCAGTCAGCACGTAGCCAGGTTTTGCGACGGCAAGTGGGAGGGCAATCGGTGGATTTCTGGGGAAGAGGATGCGCCTGACCTCGTCATGCAGACGCCGTCTCCAAAGGACTTATTGAAGCAGGTCTCAAATATTGAGATGCCGCAATCTCGCGTGGAAGAACTCGCATTCAATCTTCGCACTATAAGTCCAGAGTCCTATATGGCTTGTCACCCACCGGCGCGCAATGTTCAAGCTTTTAACGACTTGGCTTTCTACTTGGCCGAGGGCGGTAACGATAAGCTGGCGCTGAAGTTTTATCGCGGCGTTGAGGCAGTTGGTAAACGCACGGTACTGATGTTGAACATAGCCGACTCGCTCTGGCGCCTTGATCGCAAAGACGAAGCGCAGCGCTATTACAGCCAGTACCGCGACGCGATGAGCGCCGACGGCAAAACGCAGAAAATACCTCGACGCGTAGTTGAGCGATCCGCAATTCAGGGAATGAAAAATTGAACATGTTTGTGCGTTTTATCGCGTTGTCCTTTGGATGCCTGTTTGCCTCTTTTGCGATGGCCGAGGACGACTGCAAAGAAATCACCGTTAGCGCCCAGGTCGATCGGTGTGTGGAGGCAGCCCGCAAGGAAGCCGACACGCAACTCAATGCCAGCTACAAGAAACTGCTGGGACGGTTTGAGTCTCAACAACGGCGTGACCCTGAGCAGGGTAAGGCGCTGGTCGCCATGGCCAGAGAATCCCAGCGCGCCTGGATCAAGCTACGCGACACCACATGCCCGCTAGAAGCCACGGAAATCGAGCCTGGGATGGCAGCGCATGTCACGACTATCAACAACTGCGTGGCCAGAATGAGTCTGGAGCGTGCGGCTTATCTGGACACGATCGTCGCTGATGAGCCGGGTAATGTGGTCGATCTCAACAAAGTGTCCAGAACCGACGCCCATCGATTTGGGGATGTCGTCGCGCGCTATGTCAGCACCTTTGGCAGCCCATGCCTGACAGTCCAGATATTGGCGCCCAATGGCGGTTGGAGAGTGCTGTCCTCCAAGCGGTTCTGCAGTCTCGAAGGTAAGGCATTTTGGACGGAATATGCCGATGCCGGGTTTGAGGATCATGTGTTTGCCGAGGATGGGTTGCACGTGACGCTCAGTTTGACGGAGCTTCGTGGGCTCGGAGAGAAGCGTCTCGTTTGTTTGATTCCGATTCAGAGCGAGCAAATCAAAGAACTGAAGTGTGACGGGGCTGAGCCTGGTGCATAGCAGGCCCGAAATATTCAGAAAGGGGACTTAAAGTCCCCTTTTTTCATCCGCAAATCCCGCTACGACTTGGCTGCCAGGTTCCGCACTTCAATATGATCAAGCGTCCCTTCCACCATCAATCGCACCCCATCCGCCATTCTGCTCAGGGCCAGCGCGACCGAGCGACGGGAGCCGTGGAGGTCGTCGGCGAGGTCGCAGGCGATGGCGCTGATGGACAGGAGGTCTTCGGAGGCGTTGGCCATGAGGGCTTCGGCGTCGGTGCCGGGGGTGAGGCTGAAGAGGCCGGTTTCGCGTTTGGGTTGGGATTCGGTGCGCGGTTTGAAGTGGTGGTCGAGGGCGCGTTCGGCGGCTTCGTGGAATTTCTTGGACTCCAGTGATTCGTAGGGCGATATGTCTGGGGTTTCGGGGGGATTGGGTGTTGGTTTGATCATTCGGTCTTACTCCAGTTTCAGGAGCCGACACCGTTTCGCTCGCACTTCGAAAGTGGTGGCAGCTGTGCATAGGTGTGCAAGACCGGTGGAGTCACCCGGCAGACCCTAAGGCCTCCCATACACAGCAGCCATAACGATCCGCGAGCATAGGAAAACGCTCGGCGAATTGCCATAACCAATGTGGACTCCCGCCGGACTTGCACGTCCGTATCACCAATTCGTGGTGACCTATTGAGGCTATCGATGAACCCTCATTCTGCCTAGTTCACGCACAACACCACGCTTTGAAGGAAATTTCCCATAGGTTTGCAGGCTGGAAGATCAAAAGATCGCAGCCTTCGGCAGCTCCTACAGGGATTTGTTTCAACAGGTGTAGGACAGTGGGTGCCGAGTTGTGACTTGGCGGTCATCGTGCGGGAAATGGGCTGCATCATCTTCCAATAGCGGCGGATAGTGGCGTTATCGTCTGAATCCCTTACACTGCCCCGGCCGTTCATTTTCCTTTTGAGGCTGTGCGCATGAAATTTCGTTTTCTTCTGTGGATGATGGGTTTGTTGATGGGTAAGGCCAGCCGGACAAATCCTGCGTTCCAGCAGCAGTTGGGTGACAAGGATCTGATGTTTCAGCTGCAGACGCTGGATGGGAAGGTGGCGCGGCATTTCGTGGTGAAGAATCAGCGCATCACCAGCAAGTCTGGGGTGGTGGCGGAGCCGGCGTTTGCGATTGCGTTCAAGGATGCGGGTTATGCCTTTGCCACGATGCAGGCGAAGAACAAGCAGTTGGCGTTTATGCAGGGGATTCAGGACAAGTCGATTCAGCTCAAAGGCAACCCGGCGCTGGTGATGTGGTTTCAGGGGTTGATGAAGTATTTGAAGCCGAGGAAGGCCAAGCCCAAGGCCTGATTGGGGCCAGTGAGCGAGTCGGACTCATCGCAATCGAACTCGCCCGCAGAGATTCCAACGCCGATAACCCGATCCTGGTCCAGCACAAAATCCCGTAGCAACAACGCCTCGCCCTCGAAGCTTGCGCTCTACTGATTAGCTCGCAAGTCCTCTATAGCACTCCTTAAATCCTTTGCACACCTGTCAGGTCTGACAGGTGTGCCCATTTCTGATTGGTGCTCCACTGTCAGCGGTGTCGATTGGTGGGCAGCATTGGCAAATCACAAGGAGTGCGATCATGAGTGATATTGAAAAAACAACGGCAAGCGAAGGGCTCGATCCTGCTTTTGCGTCAGGCGGCAAGCTTGAACTGCCTTTTGAAGGCGTTGTGGGCAGGTTCCCTGAATCGGTTGCCTCGTTACCTGACAAGAAAATGCTATTGCTATTCAGCGCTTCATCCTTGGAGAAATCCCTGCCCAAAGTTGCAAGGTTGTTAGAGGACGGCACATTAGATTCAACTTTTGGGAAACAGGGGATTGTCGAGATTCCTTCTCGGGCAGGCGCTGTTTTTTCTGCGCGTCATTTGCGCCTCCTCGACAACGGTGGATGGCTGGTCACGGGGACGGTGGAACACTCGAACGATTCCGTTGATCTCGCGGTCGTGCGTCAATTGGCTGATGGCCAGATGGACACGTCCTTCGGTCCTGAAAAGGACGGCATGGTCACTGTCAATGTGTACGACCTCATCGAATCACGCAGCCATCCGGATGCAAATTTTCTCACCCGTCGCCATGACGACAAAAACGTTGAGAAGTCATCCGCAGAGGCGGGTGGCTTTGGAATGCTTGGTGTAGGGCTGCTCGATGGAAAGATTGTTCTTAGCAGTACTGTCTTTTTCGCTTTTGACTATTTGAGAGGGCTTGTTTTAAGACTTGATGCGGATGGCTCGCTGGACAAGACTTTCAATGAGAAAGGCTTTGTGCTGGTGGAGCTTCCTGATGTCACTCATCGCTGGAATTACGCTTCAGGTTTGGCTGTTCAGCCCGATGGAAAAGTGCTGGTCTGCGGTGATTTCAGCAGAGCGACTTCCGATGAGTCGCCTGACGCTTATGTGATTCGCTACGACCAGCATGGCAAGGTCGATGCGAGCTATGGCGACAACAAGAATGGTCTCGTAACCATCACCGACAGTAGCCATTGGCTTGACCTTGTTTCGATGGTGTTAAAACCAGACGGGGGCCTGTTAGCGGCGGGAGCCGCAAGTCGTGAGTCGCGTCGTGATGGGCTGATTGTCGCGCTGAACTCGAGCGGCAGTTTCAATCTTGTTTTCAACAACGGCAAACCACTGTTTTCCCGTTTCACGGAGCACGGAGTTGCCTGGGAGCGCTGCGTTTGGCAGACCGATGGCAAGCTGGTTGTCAGTGGACAGGGAGGGGCGGCGTTTCTTGATGAAAAGAGTTCCGTCGTCACTGCGCGCTATAACCTGAACGGCTCTCTTGATACGGCATTCGTGGGCAAAGGATGGGCAGTCTTTAACCATGAAAACGGGGTTGATATATTCAGAGGGTGCACAGTAACGGACGACCGCCGGATCGTTGTTTGCGCTTATACAGCGTTTGGCACCCCGCCTTATCCGGGTTATGTGCTGCGTTATCTGGCTTGATAGTGAGTTTGCGTCGCGGGCCAGGCTTGTTCTGCAGAAGCAAGACTTGCCCGCGATGCGTTTCAGGCCTGGCTGAATTGCGAAGCTAGCTCACGCAGCAGCACTTCAGCCTCAAGCACTTTGCTGACCACATCATTGGCCTTGTCGCGAGTCAGGCCAACACGCTCCAGCAGCGCATCCGGAATGTCTTCATCCGGGCCGGAGCCGATGCCGCGGCTGCGTAGCAGGCGTACGGCCAGGCAGACGAGGTTCGGGTATTCGGCGTAGGCGCCGTCGTAGCTTGGGTCGTGCTGGAAGCGCAGGGCGGTGGCCAGTTCATCGGGCATGTCCCAGTAGCGCATCAGCCACGAGCCGATCTGTTCGCGGCTGATGCCCAACAGGTGCTGCTCGATGTAGCTGTGGCACAGGTGCGGGTTGACCTCCAGGTGGCGGCAGATCAGCGAGAAGTGCGGCGGGAACACGTGAGCCAGCAGCAGGTAGCCGAAGTTGTGCAGCAGACCGGCCAGATAGGTCAGGCCGGCTTCCGGGCGCTGGGCGCGCGGCATGGCGCGGGTCAGGCCTTCGATGACGGCGGCGGTGTAGATCGATTGCTGCCAGTACGGTGTGGTGTGTTGCGGGTGGTCTTTCGGCAGGCTCAGGGTCTTGCCGAGGGCCAGGCCCAGCGCCAGGTTGATCACCAGATCGAAACCGAGCACGCGAACGATCGCGTCTTCCACCGAACGGATCTTGCCCGGCGAGGCGTAGTACGGCGACGCCGCCCAGCTCACCACTTGCGCGGCCAGTGCCGGGTCGGTTTCGACCACGCCGGTGATGTCGTCGATGGTGGCGTTGGGGTCGACGCGCAGCTTGATGATTTTTTGCGCGGTCTCGGCCAGCGGCGGAATTTCGATGGTCGCTTCCAGACGCTGCTGAATCCGGCGTGCAGTGAACGCTTGCACAGCCTGGGTGATTTCCTCGCGGTCATCGTCCGGGCGGTCGAGGTTCGGACGGATGCTGCTCAGGGCTTCACCGAAGTTGGCGGCGCTGGCCTTGGTCAGCATGCTCTTGAAGGCTTCGCTGGTGATTTCCAGCAGCAGGCCCGGCTCGCCGGAGTTGATCAGCAGTTTCGGCTCACGCAGCAGGCTTTCTTCGTAGAGGCATGGCGAGCTGGTGAGTGCTGGCAGGCCCGGCAGCAGGCTCAGGCTGTGTTTGCCGAGCATCTTTTCCAGGCGCTCGGTGGACACGGCGGTCAGGCGCCGGCCAGTGAGTTCGGCGAGGCGATTAAGGTCGAGCAATTGGCTCTGCGGAAACAGCACCATCAGCGCGCCGACGGCATCGTCCAGCAACACGGCTTGTACCTTGCGCGAAGCGTTGAGGCCGTGGTGGTCGAGCACTTCTTCGTAGGCGATCCCCAGCTTGCCGAGCAGCAGCCGAATTACAGACGGCGCGTGCGGGAGTTCGGGGGCGAGAGCTGCGTCAGTCATGGTCTGTATCCGTTTTTGAAACAATGGCAGGAGTATAACCAGCTCTGTAGGAACGATCCTGCACAAACTGCGACGGTGCTCACACTTGGCCGTATTGCTGCCCGTGACGCAGCCAGCGGTCGAGCAATGGGCTGACGTGCGTCGGCCAGCGTTCCAGCAGCGCTTGCGCAGCATCGCGCACGGCGGGCAGCAGATCGGCGTCGCGCATCAGGTCGGCGACTTTGAATTGCAGCAGACCGGTCTGACGGGTGCCGAGCATTTCCCCGGGGCCGCGCAGTTCGAGGTCTTTTTCGGCGATGACGAAACCGTCGTTGGTCTCGCGCATGATGCCCAGGCGCTGGCGGCCGATCTGCGACAGCGGCGGATGGTAGAGCAGCACGCAATGGCTGACCGCGCTGCCTCGACCGACGCGGCCGCGCAACTGGTGCAACTGCGCGAGGCCGAGGCGCTCGGGGTTTTCGATGATCATCAGGCTGGCGTTGGGCACGTCGACGCCGACTTCGATCACGGTGGTGGCGACCAGCAGTTGCAGGTTGCCAGCCTTGAATTCGGCCATGACGGCGGCTTTCTCGGCGGGTTTCATGCGGCCGTGGATCAGTCCGACTTTCAGCTCGCCGAGGGCGGCGGTGAGGTCTTCGAACGTGGTTTCGGCGGCCTGACAGGTCAGCTCTTCCGACTCTTCGATCAGCGTGCACACCCAATAGGCCTGACGCCCTTCGGCGCAGGCGCTGCGCACCCGTTCGATGACTTCGACGCGGCGGGTGTCGGTGACCAGCACGGTGTTAACCGGGGTGCGACCGGGCGGCAGTTCGTCGAGAATCGAGGTGTCGAGGTCGGCGTAGGCGCTCATCGCCAGCGTGCGCGGGATCGGCGTGGCAGTCATGATCAGTTGGTGCGGACACATGCGCCCGCCGACGCCTTTCTGCCGCAGCGCCAGACGCTGCTGCACGCCGAAGCGGTGTTGTTCGTCGATGATCACCAGCGCCAGATTCTTGAACTGCACTTCATCCTGAAACAGCGCGTGAGTGCCGACCACCATCGGCGTGCCGCTGGCGATCTGTTCCACCGCGGTGACGCGATTCTTGCCCTTGAGCTTGCCGGCCAGCCACGCGACGTCGATGCCCAGCGGTTCGAGCCAGCGCTTGAAGGTGATGAAGTGTTGCTCGGCGAGGATCTCGGTCGGCGCCATCAGCGCGACCTGATAACCGGCCTCCAGCGCTTGCAGTGCCGCGAGGGCGGCGACCACGGTTTTGCCCGCGCCAACATCGCCCTGAATCAGCCGCAGCATCGGTTCGTGCTGGCTGAGGTCGTAGGCGATTTCGTTGCCCACGCGTTGTTGCGCGCCGGTCGGGTTGAAGCCGAGGTTGGCCAGGTATTTCGGCGGCAGCTTTTTCGCCTTCGGCATCGCTGGCGCGCGCAGGGAACGCATGCTTTCGCGCAGACGCTGTTGCGACAGTTGATGGGTCAGCAGCTCCTCGAAGGCCAGCCTATGCTGGGCCCAGTGATGACCGAGGGCGAGTTCATCGACGTCGGCATCGGCGGGCGGGTTGTGCAGGTAGCGGATCGCGTCGGCCAGCGGCGCCAGTTGGTAGTCACGGGCCAGTTCGGTCGGCAGCCAGTCGGGCAGGGTGTTTGGCTTGAGCAGCGTCAGGGTCTGCATGCACAACTGGCGCAGGCGCTGTTGGGTCAGGCCTTCGGTGAGCGGGTAAACCGGGGTCAGGGTTTCGTCCACCGGCGGCGGTTCGTCACCGGTGATGGCGCGGTATTCCGGGTGGTAGATTTCCAGCCCCGAAGCGCCGGGCCGGACTTCGCCGTAGCAGCGAATCCGCGTGCCGCGCTTGAGGCCTTCCTTCTGTGCATTGCTGAAATGGTAGAAGCGCAGGCTCAGGCCGCCGGTGCCGTCCTGCATGCGCACGACGAGGCTGCGCCGCCGGCCCATGACCACGTCGGCGCCGCTGACGGTGCCTTCAACCACGGCGTCCTGACCCGGGCGCAAGTGGCCGATCGGCACCACGCGGGTGCGATCCTGATAACGCAGCGGCAGGTGAAACAGCACGTCCTGGAGGTTTTCCAGGCCGACCTTGGCCAGTTTCTCGGCCATGGCTTCGCCGACACCCTTGAGTGCCGTCACCGACACTTGCGACAGCTCGGTCATGACCCTGGCTTAACCGGCCGTGACCGGTGCGGCGGGCTTGGCCACCGAGCACAGGCGAACAGAGTCGGCGAGGATCTCGATGGCTTTCGGCCGCGGGAAGCTCGCGCGCCAGGCAATCGCCACGGTGCGGAATGGCACCGGCGCCGACAGCGGGCGTACTTCGATCACGCCCGGGGCGTAGTGATGGCTGTCGACAGCCGACAACGGCAGGATCGAGATCCCCAGGCCGGAGGCGACCATGTGGCGGATGGTCTCCAGCGAGCTGGATTCCACCGTGGTGTGCTTGGCGCCGTCGTTGCCCTTGGTCAGGGTCGGGCAGGCCTCAAGCACCTGATCGCGGAAGCAGTGGCCTTCGCCGAGCAGGAGCAGGCTCTTGTCGTTGAGCAGGCCCGGGTCGATGGATTCTTTTTGCGTCCACGGGTGCTGGGCTGGCATCAAGACGTAGAACGGCTCGTCGTACAGCGGCAGGGTCAGCACGTCGGCTTCGTTGAACGGCAGGGCGATGATGATCGCGTCGAGCTCGCCGTTGCGCAGCTTGTCGCGCAGCACGTGGGTGAAGTTTTCTTCGATGTACAACGGCATCTGCGGGGCGACCCGGTGCAGTTGTGGAATCAGGTGCGGGAACAGGTACGGCCCGACGGTGTAGATCGCGCCGACTTTCAGCGGGGCGGTCAGCTGGTTCTTGCCGGCCTGGGCCAGTTCACGGATACCTTGCGCCTGCTCCAGGACTTTCTGCGCCTGGGCGACAATGCCTTCGCCGACCGGGGTCAGGCGCACGGCGCTTTTACTGCGCTCGAAAATCAGCACACCGAGTTCGTCTTCAAGTTTTTTCACGCCCACCGACAGGGTCGGCTGACTGACGTGGCAACGCTCGGCGGCGTGGCCGAAGTGCTGCTCTTGGGCGAGGGTAACGATGTAGCGTAATTCTGTGAGGGTCATAGCAAGCGTCCATGAAGTTGCGGGCCAAGCATAACGGCTGCAATCGATAGACGCACGTTATCAGACTGAGTGAGGAATGCGACACCGGGCAATGTGAGTTTGCCGTTGCCAGATAGGCAAAAGGCACCTTTCGGTGCCTTTTCGATCCCACTGTCGACCCTGTGGGAGCGGGCTTGCTCGCGAATGCGGTGTGTCAGATACATGGATGTCGACTGACACGACGCTTTCGCGAGCAAGCCCGCTCCCACAATGGATCAGCGGCGTTTATCCAGCGAGTACACAAACGGCGCGACAATTTCGATCGAGCCGTTGTTGAGCATGTCGGCCGGTGGCTTGGGCAGCGGTTGTGCGCGGCGGATCATTTCCAGGGTGGCCCGGTCCAGATCGGCGTTGCCCGAGCGGCCCACCAGTTCGAACGACAACACATTGCCTTCAGCGTCGACGACGAAACGCAGACGGTTCAAGCCTTCCTTGCCGCGAGCCTGCGCACTGGCCGGATACTTCTTGTACTTGCCCAAGTGCGCGAGCAGGGTGTTTTGCCAGCTGGCCTTGGCGGCCATTTGTGCGGGCGACGGTCCCGGTGCCGGCTGGGCGGATTTCTCCGTCGGTGCTTGGGTCGGCTGCGTCTCCGCCGGTTTTTCCTCGGAAGGTTTTTCCTTCACCGGCTCCGGTTTTTTCTCCACCGGTTTGGGCGGCTGCGGTTTCGGCTTTGGCTTGGGTTTGGGCTTCGGTACAGCAATCTCGGCCTTGGGTGCTTCAGCCAGTTTCGGAATCGGCAACTCTTCGACCGGAGCCGGTGGCTGCGGCGGTGTGACGACTTTCGGCGGAGCAGGCGGTGGCGGGGTCGGAACCGGTGCCAGCTCAACCATCATTGCCTGCGGCGGCAGTTCGATGGGCGGGCGGGCGGTCCAGTTCAGCGCCAGCGCGATGGCCAGCGCGTGAACGCCCAGCACCACGGCCAGGCTACCGCTGTAACGCGTCAGCTTATGGCGCGTCGTGATCATTTCTTGGCTGCCGTCTCAAGTCCGACCAGACCGACCTTCAGATAACCGGCCGAGCGCAATTTATCCATCACGCTCATCAGGTCGCCGTAGTCCACGCCCTTGTCGGCCTGGAAGAAGATGGTGGTGTCTTTCTTGCCCTGGGTCTTGGCGTCGAGCATGGCGCCGAGGGTTTCGGCTTTCACTTCATCGTCGCCGATGTACAGGCGCTGATCAGCTTTTACGCTGAGGAACACCGGTTTCTCCGGGCGCGGCGCCGGTTTGGCGGTCGAGGCCGGCAGGTCGACTTTGATGTCCACAGTGGCCAGCGGCGCGGCCACCATGAAGATGATCAGCAGCACCAGCATCACGTCGATGAACGGCGTGACGTTGATTTCGTGGTTTTCGGCCAGATCGTCGTCTGCGCCTTCTTTCAAATGCAGGCCCATGGCCGATTACCCCACTTTCACCATGTGTGGTTGCGAGCTGCTGCGCTCAGGCTGGTGATCGAGGTCACGGCTGACCAGCAACAGGACCTGCGCCGAAGCGTCGGACACCTGCGCCTTGTAGCCGGCGATGGAGCGGGCGAACACGTTGTAGATCACCACCGCAGGAATCGCCGCAACCAGGCCCAGCGCGGTGGCCAGCAGCGCTTCGGCGATGCCCGGCGCCACGACGGCAAGGTTGGTGGTCTGGGTCTTGGCGATGCCGATGAAGCTGTTCATGATGCCCCAGACGGTACCGAACAGGCCGACGAACGGCGCGGTGGAACCGATGGTGGCGAGGACGCCGGTGCCGCTGCTCATGTTGCGGCCACAGGCAGCGACCAGACGCTCAAGACGGAAGCTGACGCGCTCCTTGATGCCTTCTTTCTCGCGGCTGTTGACCGACAGGCGCATCTCTTCGAGCGCGTCGTGCACCAGCAGGTTGGCCAGGGTGCCTTCCTTTGCCGCAGTGGCGCTGGCTTCCTTGAGGGTCGCGGCTTTTTTCAGGGCAGCGATTTCACCGCGCAGACGACGCTTGGCGCCCATCAGCTCGAAGCCTTTGGCGATCCAGATGGTCCAGGTGATGATGGAAGCGATGGCCAGACCGATCATCACGATTTTCACGATGATGTCGGCGTTCTGGTACATGCCCCATGGCGACAGGTCGTGGGCCATGCCCAAGCTGTTGTCAGGTTCGAGCACTTCAGGCGCGTCTGCTGCGCTGGCGTCTACAGCCTGTACCGGGTCGGTGGCGGCTGGCGCGGCGGTAGCAGGCGCGTGCTGTTCAGTGGCAGCCGGGGCGGCTGGCGCCTGGGCATCGGCGAAGGCGGCGGTCGGCGCCAGCATCAGGCTGAGCAGCAGGGCCGCCACCGCGCTGAAGGCGCGAGGTCGTTTGGTTGGCGAAGCGGGGTTTTGATTACGTGTCATGCTGGCCGGACCTGAAGTAGAAAACGGTTGATGCTCTTCCAGGCCTCGTGAGGCCGAGAACAAAAGTGGGGTGCATTATTGCAAGTAATTCTTGTTAACAGAAGTAATAGAGTATCTTTTTTTCCACGATTGCTAGCCGTTCGTCCTTTGCGAGGGCTAGTCTGTTCCTTTCGTTTGGGAGTTTTTTGATGTCCGCGCCTTCTGTTTTGATTGCCGGTTGTGGTGACGTCGGCAGTCGTCTGGCTACGCAATTGTTGGCCGCCGGCTGGGAGGTTCATGGTCTGCGCCGTGATGTTTCGCGTTTGCCGGATGGCGTCATCGGCGTCGCCGGTGACCTGTTCAAGGAAGATTGCCCGGAAAACTGGCCGTTCGGGGCGGTGGATTATCTGGTGTATTGCGCGGCCGCCACCGATCACGATGAAGCCGGTTATCGCGCCGCCTACGTACAGGGTTTGCAGAATGTGCTGAGCTGGCTGAATGACTTTGGCCAGGTGCCTGAGCGACTGCTGTTCGTGTCCAGCAGCAGCGTGTACGGCCAGCAGGAAGGGGAGTGGGTCGACGAACATTCAGCGACCGTCGCCAGCGGCTATTCCGGGCGAGTGATGCTTGAGGCTGAGCAAGTGGCGCTGAAAAGCGGTATCCCGGCGAGCATCGTGCGCCTGACCGGTATTTATGGCCCGGGACGTGAATGGCTGTTGACCCAGGTGCGCCGCGGTTATCGGGTGGCGGTTGAGCCGCCGCTGTACGGCAATCGCATTCATGCTGATGACGCGGCGGGGCTGATGGCGTTTCTGCTGCAGGCGGCTTATCAGGGCACGCCGTTGCAGGATGTTTATATCGGTGTTGACGATGCGCCCGCACCCTTGGCCGAAGTGGTCGCCTGGCTGCGCGAGTATCTGGGTGTCACCGATTGGGCGGAAGACGCCAGCGTACGCCGCACCGGCAGCAAGCGCTGCAGCAATGCCCGGGCGAAGGCACTGGGCTGGACGCCGACGTATCCGAGTTACCGTGAAGGCTATGCGGCGATTCTTGAAGGCAAGTGCTGACTTCCAGACACCCAAAAACAACTGTAGGAGTGAGCCTGCTCGCGATGTGGCCATAACATTCAACACTTATGTTGGCCGTTAAACCGTCATCGCGAGCAGGCTCACTCCTACAGGGTTATGTGTTGCCCTCAGGTGTGGTTACTGCTTTTCAAGCAACCACTTGCGTTCACCCGGGGTGAACTGCGGCATTTCATCTGCCAGTGCGCTGTTCACCGCCTGAAAAATCTCCAGCGCCTTGCCTTTGCGGGCAAAGATCCAGTTGTTGCCCTGGCCGTTGAGTTGCAGCCACATGCTGTCGTGGTCGCTGTTCATCGAGGCGCAGTCGCCTGCCAGGCACAGGGCATAGCGGTCGGCGCCGGGCAGGCCGGAGACCTGGCCATCGGCCTGGAACTGCACGGTGTTGCCTTCGCCGTCGCCGCTGGCAATCTTCCAGCTGCCGCCCAGATAGGCCGAATACAGTGCGCGTTCGAAGCTGGCGCCAATCGGTGCGCCTTCCGGTACGGGGATTTGCGCGCGGTCGAACAACTGGTCGGGTTCGTTCTCGGTGGCGGCTTGTTTCATCCGGCCGCCATCGCGTTTCAGCTCACTGCCGGAGCTGCCATAGAAGTCGACTTTCCAGGCGCCGGACTGTTCGCCCTGTAGCCGTCCTTCGACGTTCTCGAAACCGTTGGTGTAGCGGGCCTGACCGGCCTTGGTGTTGACGTCCCACTCCAGGTTCGGGCCATAAGCCTGAAGCGCTTCGCGCAGGGGGCCGCCCTTGGCAGCAGCGTCGATCGCCACCTGGTTGATCCAGGTGCCGCTGATGTCACGGTCGGCGGGGTCGCTGGCACAGCCGCCGAGGAAGATGGCGAGCAGCGAGAGAGCAAGCGCTTTGCGCATGGTGGAATCCTTTCAAAACCTTTTCTTTACCGCAGAGCAGTCGGCGCAGCGTTTGAAGGCTGCGCCGTGTGCATTACTCGATGACCAGGATGGCATCCATTTCGACTTGCGAACCCTTCGGCAGGGCAGCAACGCCGATGGCGGCGCGGGCCGGGTAAGGCTGGTCGAAGTATTTGCCCATGATCTCGTTGACCTTGGCGAAGTGGCTCAGGTCGGTGAGGAAGATGTTCAGCTTGACGATATCCTTGAACGAACCGCCAGCGGCTTCAGCCACGGCTTTGAGGTTCTCGAACACCTGGACGGTCTGGGCTTCGAAGCCTTCAACCAGTTCCATGGTCTTTGGGTCCAGAGGAATCTGGCCCGACATGTAGACAGTGTTGCCGGCCTTGATCGCCTGGGAGTAGGTACCGATGGCGGCTGGGGCCTTGTCGCTGGTGATAACGGTCTTGGTCATGTATGACTCCTTGTTAGGTGTGAATTAGGCACGCATGCGGGTGATGCGGATGACCCCGGTCAGGGCGCGCAGTTTCTTGATCACGCGGGCCAGGTGCACACGGTCGTGGACGCTGACCACCAGCTGGACGACGCTGATGCGGCCATCGCGCTCGTCCATGCTGATTTTCTCGATATTGCCGTCGGCCGCGTTGACGCTGCTGGCCAGCAGCGCGATCAGGCCGCGCTGGTGCTCCAGCTCGACGCGCAGCTCGACGTTGAATTCGCCGGTGACATCCTTGGCCCACGAAAGCTGGATGCATTTTTCCGGGTTGTGCCGGATTTCGCTGATGTTGCGGCAGTTGTCCAGGTGCACGACCATGCCTTTGCCCGCCGACAGGTGCCCGACAATCGGGTCGCCCGGGATCGGCGTGCAGCATTTGGCGTAACTGAGCACCAGACCTTCGGTGCCGCGAATCGCCAGCGGGCCTTCCGGGCTTGGCAGCTGTTCGCCTTCGCCGAGCAGACGGCGCGCCACGACATAGGCCATGCGGTTGCCCAGGCCAATGTCTTCGAGCAAATCTTCGATCAGTTCGAGGCGGTACTCGCTGAGCATCGCCTTGACGCGCTCGGCCGGGATCTTCTCCAGTGAGCTGTCGAAACCGTTGAGCACCTTGTTCAGCAGGCGTTCGCCGAGGCTGATGGACTCGGAGCGACGTTGCAGTTTCAGCGCATGGCGGATGTGCGTACGGGCCTTGCCGGTGACCACGAAGTTGAGCCACGCCGGGTTCGGCCGCGCGCCGGGTGCGCTGACGATCTCGACCGTGGAGCCGCTTTGCAGCGGTTCGGACAGCGGTGCGAGGCGGCGGTTGATCCGGCAGGCGATGCAACTGTTGCCGACGTCGGTGTGCACCGCGTAGGCAAAGTCGACCGCCGTGGAGCCTTTGGGCAGCTCCATGATCCGGCCTTTGGGCGTGAACACGTAGACCTCGTCCGGAAACAGGTCGATCTTCACGCTCTCGATGAATTCCAGCGAGTTGCCGGCGCGTTGCTGCATTTCCAGCACACCTTTGACCCACTGGCGGGCGCGGGCGTGAGTGCCTTTGGGCTGCTCGTCACCGCTGGATTTGTACAGCCAATGGGCGGCAATGCCGTTGTTGGCCATCTCTTCCATTTCGCGGGTGCGGATCTGGATCTCGATTGGTACGCCGTGCATGCCGAACAGCGTGGTGTGCAGCGACTGATAGCCGTTGGCCTTGGGAATCGCGATGTAATCCTTGAAGCGCCCCGGCAACGGCTTGTACAAATTATGCACGGCACCCAGCACGCGGTAGCAGGTATCGACCTTGTCGACGATGATCCGGAACGCGTAGACGTCCATGATCTCGTTGAAGGCCCGACGCTTGCCGCGCATTTTCTTGTAGATGCCGTAGAGGTGTTTCTGGCGACCGCTGACTTCGCCCTGGATGCCGTCGATCGCGAGGCAGTGGCCGAGGGACTCTTCGATCTTGTTGACGATTTCCTTGCGGTTGCCCCGGGCGCGCTTGACCGCCTGGTAGATCCGCGCGGAACGCATCGGGTGCATCGCCTTGAAACCGAGGTCTTCGAATTCGATACGAATGGCGTGCATGCCCAGCCGGTTGGCGATGGGCGCGTAGATTTCGAGGGTTTCCTTGGCGATCCGGCGACGTTTTTCCCCGGACAGCACTTCCAGCGTGCGCATGTTGTGCAGGCGGTCGGCGAGTTTGACCAGGATCACGCGAATGTCGCGCGCCATGGCCATGGCCATTTTCTGGAAGTTTTCGGCCTGGGCTTCGGCCTTGGTCTCGAAGTTCATCTGGGTCAGTTTGCTGACCCCGTCGACCAGTTCGGCCACGGTTTCACCAAACTGCGCTTGCAGCGCTTCTTTGGCGATACCGGTGTCTTCGATCACATCATGCAGCATCGCGGCCATCAGGCTCTGATGGTCCATGTGCATGTCGGCAAGAATATTCGCCACCGCAAGAGGGTGCGTGACGTACGCCTCGCCGCTGCGACGGCGCTGACCGTCATGGGCTTGTTCGGCGTAGAAATACGCTCGGCGGACCAGGTTGACCTGGTCATTGCCGAGGTAGGTCGATAAGCGATCGGCGAGGGCGTCTATGCTCGGCATGATGACTCCTGCCGTAGGCTGTGTTCCCGCGCCGTGCTACGTCGACCAGGCATAGGCTTAGACGGCCTCGTTGGACTCGTCCTCGAACGCAGCGAAGACCGGGTCTTCGTGGACGATTTCCTGCTCGGCGATGAACTCGTAGCTCATCAGGCCTTCTGCGATTTCACGCAGGGCGACAACGGTCGGCTTGTCGTTTTCCCACTGGACCAGTGGCTCTTTGCCGCCGGTGGCCAGTTGACGGGCACGCTTGGTAGAGAGCATGACCAGCTCAAAGCGGTTTTCCACGTGTTCTAGGCAGTCTTCAACGGTTACGCGGGCCATGGTATTCCTCGGAGCGAATGCAATATGCGCGCTGCCCGGTTGGGCGAGCGGACTGAGCAGTTTAAAAAATCACCAGCGATTAGGGAAGCGCTGATTTTTTGACCAGACCCTTCAACGCGCTGCAAGCACCAATGTAAAGCGCTTGCAGCGGTTTTGGGAAGTGCTGATTAACCGAGCAGTTCGGCCAGTAATTTGCCGAAACGTACCTGCTGGCGTTTCTGTTGCAGCTGATTGGCGCGGAAAATCGCCTTCAGATCGTCCAGTGCATGGGCGAAATCGTCGTTGATGATCAGATAGTCGTACTCGACATAGTGGCTCATCTCGCTGACGGCTTCACGCATCCGCCCGTCAATGATCTCGTCACTGTCCTGGCCGCGGTTGGTCAGACGCTGGTGCAAGGCCTGCAACGACGGCGGCAGGATGAAGATCGAGCGTGCCTGCGGCATCAGCTTGCGCACTTGTTCGGCGCCTTGCCAGTCGATTTCCAGAATCAGATCGTGACCTTCGTCCAGCGTTTGCTGCAGACGGCTTTGCGAGGTGCCATAGAAGTTGCCGAAGACTTCGGCGCGTTCGAGGAAATCGCCGTGCTCGCCCATCTTCACGAACTCTTCGCGAGTCACGAAGTGATAGTTCACGCCGTCCACTTCACCCGGACGCATGGCGCGGGTGGTGTGGGAGATCGAGACGCGGATCTCCGGATTGGCATCGGTCAAAGCCTTGACCAGGCTGCTCTTGCCTGCGCCCGATGGCGCGGAAATGATGTACAGGGTGCCGGTGCTGTGGGTCATGTCTGTTGCCTTACTCAATATTCTGCACTTGTTCGCGCATCTGCTCGATCAACACCTTGAGGTTGACGGCGGCCTGGGTGCTGCGCGGGTCGAAGGCCTTGGAGCCCAGTGTGTTGGCTTCGCGGTTGAGTTCCTGCATCAGGAAATCCAGGCGCCGACCGGCGGCACCGCCGGACTTGAGCACCCGGCGCACTTCGATGATGTGGGTGCTCAAGCGATCCAGTTCTTCGGCCACATCGCTCTTTTGCGCGAGGATGACCATTTCCTGTTCCAGACGCTGCGGGTCCAGTTCGGCTTTCATGTCGGTGAAGCGATCGAGGACTTTCTGACGTTGGGTGGCGAGCATCTGCGGCACCAGCTCACGCAAGGTCACGACGTCCTCTTCAATGGAAGTCAGGCGCTCGTTGATCAGGCGTGCCAGCTCCGCGCCTTCGCGCTCGCGGCCGGCCTTGAGTTCCTTGAGACCTTGATTGAACAGCGCCAACGCATCGGCGTTCAGCGCCTGTGGATCAGTCGCGTCGGCCACCAGCACGCCGGGCCAGGCCAGCACTTCCAGCGGGTTGAGTGCTGCCGGGTTCTTGATCAGGCCGGCAACGGTTTCGGCGGCGGCGACCAGTTGCGCGGCGCGCTCGCGGTCGACTTGCAACGGCTTGCCGGTGCTTTCTTCGGTGAAGCGCAGGGTGCATTCCAGTTTGCCCCGCGACAGGCCCTGACGCAGGGCTTCACGCACGGCGCCCTCGAGGTCGCGGAACGACTCCGGCAGGCGCAGGTGCGGTTCCAGATAGCGGCTGTTGACCGAGCGCAGCTCCCAGCTCAGGGTGCCCTGGACGCCGGCTTTCTCGACGCGGGCGAAGGCGGTCATGCTGTGCACCATGGCGGTGACCTCGCAATGCAGATCGGCGCAGAAGGGATGTTCCGCAGGCTCGATATCAATGAATTTAAGCCGACTGGCAGCAAAGGCGCAGGATTGTAGCGCAGTGCGGCGGATGCGCCCAAACACACGGTGTGACAAAGGGCTGCAGGCCGTCGGTTATGCGCGTTTCAGGGCCCTGGGTCGACGGCCGGAATTTTTAACCCGTGCCCAGGCGCGGTGCAGCGCTCTATAATGCTCGGCAGTTTTCCGTCCCCAGTACAGGTATTCCCTATGAAACGTCCAAGTGGTCGCGCTGCCGATCAGCTTCGCTCGATCCGCATTACCCGCAACTACACCAAACACGCCGAGGGATCCGTACTGGTCGAATTCGGTGATACCAAGGTCATCTGCACCGTCAGCGTCGAAAACGGCGTGCCGCGTTTCCTCAAAGGTCAGGGCCAGGGCTGGTTGACCGCCGAGTACGGCATGCTGCCGCGCGCCACTGGCGAGCGTAACCAGCGTGAAGCGAGCCGTGGCAAGCAGGGCGGTCGTACCCTGGAAATCCAGCGTCTGATCGGTCGTTCCCTGCGCGCTGCGCTGGACATGTCCAAGCTGGGCGACGTGACCCTGTACGTCGACTGCGACGTGATCCAGGCTGACGGCGGCACCCGCACCGCCTCTATCACCGGCGCCATGGTGGCACTGGTCGATGCACTGAAAGTGATCAAGAAGCGCGGCGGCCTGAAAGGCGGCGACCCGCTCAAGCAAATGATCGGCGCGGTATCGGTCGGCATGTATCAGGGCGAGCCAGTGCTGGATCTGGACTATCTTGAAGATTCCGCCGCCGAGACCGACCTCAACGTGGTGATGACCAGCACCGGTGGCTTCATCGAAGTCCAGGGCACCGCCGAAGGCGCGCCGTTCCAGCCTGAAGATCTGAACGCCATGCTGGAACTGGCGAAGAAAGGCATGAACGAAATCTTCGAACTGCAAAAGGCTGCACTGGCCGACTGAGCAGGTTCGCAACCCGCAAGGAGGACGTGATGAGTGATGAGCAAGAGTTGCTGCCCAAGCCGAGCCAGGAGGTTCGCCAATGGGCGATGTTTTGTCACTTGTCCGCCTTGCTGGGGATCTGGATTCCGTTCGGCAACCTGATCGGGCCGCTGATCCTGTGGCAGATGAAGCGCGAGACCGATCCGTTCATCGACGCTCAGGGCAAGGAGGCGCTGAATTTTCAGATCACCGTGGCGATTGCCGCCGCGATCTGTCTGCTGCTGATGGTGTTGATCATCGGCTTCTTCTTGCTGGGCCTGCTGGCCATCGGGGCGCTGGTGTTGACGATCATTGCCGGGGTGAAGGCGAACGAAGGCTTTCCCTACCGTTATCCGTTTACTTGGCGCCTGATCAAATAACGATCAATGCAAAGCCTCCGTGACTCGCAAGTTTTTATTTAAATGCCCTGACTTGTCAGGGCATTTTTGTTTTTTGCAACTCGAATAATTACTCTTTCGTGTAGGAGCAGTTCTATCTGCGACAAGCGGTAGTGGATATTTTTTATATATCTAACGCCTACACTTTTAGTCACAACTGCAATGCTTTAACGCGATCTCAGTCCTTGGCAACAGGACTTGTCGATTGTTAAGGTTGCTCCGCGCAACATTGCTTCAGAAATATCTCGATATATTCAAGCCATCAAAGGCCCTTGAATTCCACATCAATCAGTGTTGAGACAATCAGCCGATTCAATAGGCGTGCGCGGGTAAAAGTGCGCCTGATGAATAAATAGCCAAGAATATCCCCAATGATCCAGCTCGATTTTTATGGAACGCTCGTGGCCGCCTCTCTGGTGCTATTACTGGGGCGCGGACTTATTGCACGAGTCGGATTTCTGCGTAATTACAATATTCCTGAACCCGTCGCCGGTGGACTGGTGGTTGCGCTGGGTTTATTGATATTGCGAACTTTTGATATAGAAATCAGATTCGATACTTCACTGCAGACGCCGTTGATGTTGGCGTTCTTTGCCACAATCGGTTTGAGCGCAGACTTTGCCAGCCTGAAAAAGGGTGGTCGCGTAGTCGGCATATTTCTACTGGCGGTTACCGGGCTTCTGGTGGTTCAGAACGCTTTGGGCATTGGCCTTGCCAAAACGTTGGGTCTTGATCCGTTGATGGGGCTCCTGACGGGTTCGATCACGCTTGCGGGCGGTCACGGTACGGGGGCGGCGTGGGGCACGGTATTCAGTGAAAAGTACGGCCTCGCTTCGGCCTCCGAGCTTGCAATTGCGTCGGCGACCTTCGGCCTGGTTCTGGGTGGTTTGATTGGTGGGCCGGTGGCTCGCCTGCTCATCAAGCGCGTTGAAGTGCCCGGTTGCCAGTTTCAAGAAATGCCACGGATGCCAAAGGGTTTTGAGCAGCCGAACAAAGAGCGCTCGATTACGCCCTTTTCGTTTATCGAGACACTGGCATTGATTGCGGTCAGTTTATTGGCTGGCAATCTTCTGAATGGCTTTCTGCACGGAACCGCATTCGAGTTGCCAACGTTTGTCTGCGTTTTGTTTGTGGGGGTGATGCTACGTAACGGGCTATCGGCGCTGGGCCTGTATCAGGTATTCGAGCGTGAAGTGTCGGTGCTGGGCAATGTCAGCCTGTCGCTGTTTCTGGCAATTGCCTTGATGTCTCTCAAACTCTGGGATCTGGCAGCGTTGGCACTGCCGATATTCATCATCCTGGCTGCGCAAACGTTGGTCATGGCGCTGTTTGCGATTTTTGTGACATTCAGAGTGATGGGCAGTAACTACGACGCGGCGGTCCTGGCGGCGGGGCATTGCGGTTTTGGCTTGGGCGCAACGCCAACCGCCATTGCCAACATGCAGGCGGTGACGCAGCGTTTCGGGCCTTCGCAGATTGCGTTTCTGGTGGTGCCGATGGTCGGTGCATTCTTCATCGACATCATCAACGTGATCGTCATCAAGCTTTACCTGGCCTTGCCGTTTTTTGTCGCCGTCTGAGGTCAGGACGGCTTCAGGCGCGGCATAAAAAATGCCCGTATCTCGCGATACGGGCATTTTTTAACGACGGATCGACGCTTATATGGTCAGCGTCCAGTCGTAGTCGACGATCAGCGGCGCGTGCTGCGAGAACCGTGGCTGACGTGGCAGGCGCGCGCTGCGTACGAAACGGCGCAAGCCCGGGGTCAGCAGCTGGTAGTCGAAGCGCCAGCCCAGATTCAGCATCTCGGCCTGCTCGTTGTCCGGCCACCAGCTGTATTGGTCGCCTTCGCGGCTGACTTCGCGCAGGGCATCGACGTAGCCCATGTTGCCGACAATCTCGTCCATCCAGGCGCGTTCTGGCGCCAGGAAGCCCGGGGATTGCTGGCTGTCGCGCCAGTTCTTGATGTCGAGCTTCTGCTGCGCAACGTACAGCGAGCCACAATAAATGTACTCGCGACGTTTACGCCGCTGCTTGTCCAGGTACTTGCCGAAGTCGTCCATGAGCTTGAACTTCTGGTTCAAGTCCTCATCGCCGTTCATCCCCGAAGGGAGCAGCAAGGTGGCAATACTGACTTTGTCGAAATCTGCTTGCAGGTAGCGCCCGTAGCGGTCGGCCGTCTCGAAACCGAGACCGCTGATGACAGCCTTCGGTTGCAACCGCGAATACAAAGCCACGCCACCTTGGGCAGGGACTTCAGCATCGCAGGCATAAAGGAAGTAGCCATCCAGTTGGAAGGCTGGGTCATCCAGTTCAAAGGCGGAGGCACGGGTGTCCTGCAGGCAGATGACGTCGGCATTCTGTGCTTGCAGCCAACTGAGCAAACCACGCTCGACTGCAGCCTGAATACCATTGACGTTCACACTGATGATCCGCATAAATGGCCCCAAAAATCGCGTGCGTGTATGATACACGGCGTCAAGCTAATTAGCTAAATCCGTGGTATTTGGGGTTTTTTTCATGCAAGCGTATCAGCGCGATTTCATTCGTTTTGCCATCGATCGCGGCGTTTTGCGCTTCGGTGAGTTCACCCTGAAGTCCGGGCGCACCAGTCCTTACTTCTTCAATGCCGGCCTGTTCAACTCGGGTTCGGCCCTGGCGCAGCTGGGGCGTTTCTACGCGGCAGCCATCGCCGAAAGCGGCATTCCTTTCGACGTATTGTTTGGCCCGGCCTACAAAGGTATCCCGCTGGCAGCCACCACCGCTGTCGCGTTGGCCGAACACCACAACCGTGACCTGCCATGGTGCTTCAACCGCAAGGAAGCCAAGGCCCACGGCGAAGGCGGCAGCCTGGTCGGCGCGCCGCTGACCGGTGACGTGCTGATCATCGACGACGTGATCACTGCCGGCACCGCGATCCGCGAAGTGATGCAGATCATCGCGTCCCAGGACGGCGCCAAGGCCGCCGGCGTGCTGATTGCCCTGAACCGTCAGGAGCGTGGCAACGGCGAGTTGTCGGCGATCCAGGAAGTCGAGCGTGATTTCGGTATTCCGGTGATCAGCATCGTTTCGCTGAATCAGGTGCTGGAATTCCTCGCCGACGATCCGCAGCTCAAGCAGCACTTGCCAGCCGTGGAAGCGTACCGCGCCCAGTTCGGCGTCTGAACTGTGGAATGAGCTTTTGTGGCGAGGGAGCTTGCTCCCGCTGGGCTGCGTAGCAGACCCGAAAAGCTTGTGAGCGCTGCGCACTCAAGCGGGAGCAAGCTCCCTCGCCACAATAGATGGAAGGCCGCAGGCAAAAAAAGACCCCGCTCAGTCAGGCTGAGCAGGGTCTTTTCGTTTCCGCGACGGCTTACGGACGCTTGCGATTGCTGATCAGCGTGCCCACACCGGTGTCGGTAAAGATTTCCAGCAGGATCGCGTTCGGTACGCGACCGTCGATGATCAGCGAGCTGCCAACACCGCCCTGAACCGCTTCCAGTGCGCAGCGGATCTTCGGCAGCATGCCACCGTAGATGGTGCCGTCGGCGATCAGGTCGTCGACCTGCTGAGTGCTCAGGCCGGTCAACACGGTGCCAGACTTGTCCATCAGGCCGGCGATGTTGGTCAGCAGCATCAGCTTCTCGGCTTTCAGCGCCTCGGCGACTTTACCGGCCACGAGGTCGGCGTTGATGTTGTACGACTCGCCGTTCTCACCGACGCCGATCGGCGCGATCACCGGGATGAAGTTGCCTTTGACCAGCAGGTTCAGCAGCTCGGTGTTGATCCCGACCACTTCGCCCACCTGACCGATGTCGATGATTTCCGGCTGGGTCATCTCCGGGGTCTGGCGGGTGACGGTCAGTTTCTTCGCCCGAATCAGCCCGGCGTCTTTACCGGTCAGGCCGATGGCGCTGCCGCCGTGACGGTTGATCAGGTTGACGATGCTTTTGTTGACCTGACCGCCGAGGACCATTTCCACCACGTCCATGGTCGCGGCGTCGGTGACACGCATGCCATCGACGAAGTGGCTTTCGATCGACAGACGCTTGAGCAGATCACCGATCTGCGGGCCGCCGCCGTGAACCACCACCGGGTTGATGCCTACGGCTTTCATCAAGACGATGTCGCGGGCGAAGCCGGTTTTCAGCTCCTCGCTTTCCATCGCGTTGCCGCCGTATTTGATCACCAGGGTCTTGCCGACATAACGTCGGATGTAAGGCAACGCTTCGGACAGAACCTGGGCGGTGTGGGCGGCGGCTTCGCGTTCGAGGGTCATTCAGGGCTCCGGGTGAATCAGAACGGTAGTTGGAGATCAGGTGCAACGCGTTTCAATTGGGCGTGGAACACATCCTTGATGCGCTGCAATTCAGCCTCGTCATCGGCCTCGAAGCGCAGCACCAGCACCGGTGTGGTGTTGGAGGCGCGCACCAGGCCCCAGCCTTTGGCGTAATCGACTCGCACGCCGTCGATGGTGGTCAGGTCGGCGCCTGCGCCCCACTGTGCGTCGTGCAGTGCATCAATGATGCTGAATTTGCTCTCTTCGGTCACATGGATATTGATTTCCGGCGTAGAAATATCGTTCGGGAAGGTCGCAAACAGCTCTTCGGCGGTGGATTTTTCCTTGCTGAGGATCTCCAGCAGCCGTGCGGCGCTGTAGATGCCGTCGTCGAAACCGAACCAGCGCTCCTTGAAGAAGATGTGGCCGCTCATCTCACCAGCCAATAGAGCACCGGATTGTTTCATTTTCTTTTTGATCAACGAATGGCCAGTCTTCCACATTAGCGGACGACCACCGTACTCCTTGATCAGCGGCACCAGACGGCGGGTGCATTTGACGTCGAAGATGATTTCCGCGTCCGGGTTGCGCGCCACCACGTCGCGGGCGAACAGCATCAGCAGGCGGTCCGGGTAGACGATGCTGCCGGTGTTGGTCACCACGCCGACACGGTCGCCGTCACCGTCGAAGGCCAGGCCGAGGTCGGCGTTGGTTTCCTTGACCTTGGCGATCAGGTCGACGAGGTTTTCGGGTTTGCCCGGGTCCGGGTGATGGTTGGGGAAGTTGCCGTCGACTTCGCAGAACAGCGGAATGACTTCGCAGTTCAGCGCTTCGATCAGTTGCGGGGCAATCACGCCGGCCGCGCCGTTGCCGCAGTCGACCACGACTTTCAGACGTCGGGCCAGTTTGACGTCCTGGACGATTTCGGTGGTGTAGCGGTCGAGGATTTCGACCTGGGTCACGCTGCCCTGACCGCTGGTCAGGTCATTGGTCTTGATGCGCTCGTGCAGCACCTGAATCTGTTCGTTGGCGAGGGTGTCGCCGGCGATCACGATCTTGAAGCCGTTGTAGTTCGACGGGTTGTGGCTGCCGGTGAGCATTACCCCAGACTTGCCGGCCAGCACGTTGGCCGCGTAATACAGCGCCGGTGTCGGCACCAGGCCGACGTCGCTGACGTGGCAGCCGCTCTCGGCGATACCGCGGATCAGTTCTGCAACCAGTTCCGGGCCGGACAGGCGGCCGTCGCGACCGACGGAAACATTCGGTTCACCTTGGGCCAGGCTCTGCGAGCCGATGGCGCGGCCGATCCAGTAGGCGGTTTCGGCATTGAGGAATTCCGGCACAGTGCCGCGAATGTCATAGGCGCGGAAGATGCTGTCGGGTAGCTTCGGGGCGATCTTGGCGGGGGTGCTCATCTGCACAAATGCTCCATCTCGAAAGTGGCGGGACAGACCGACGATTCACTCGGCGGCAGGCTCAAACTGAAGGCTATGACGGCGTTTTCCACAGAGAGTTCGTGGTGTGAAAGGGCCATGACGCCTAGGCTGGCGTGGCCTGCAGCCGGCAAAACCTTGATTTTCGGTGCTAAAACCTGCTGCACAAATTTTGTGGCGAGGGAGCTTGCTCCCGCTTGGGGGCGCTGCGCCCACAAGATTTCGGGTCTGCTGCGCAGCCCAGCGGGAGCAAGCTCCCTCGCCACAGAAATTACCCGTGGATCATTTAGTGCCGGTATGGCCAAATCCGCCCGCGCCGCGTTCGGTTTCGACGAACTCTTCAACCATTTCGAAGTGCGCCTGCACCACCGGCACCAACACCAGCTGCGCCAGACGCTCGCCGACGGTCATGGTGAAGTCGTTCTGACCACGGTTCCAGCAGGACACCATCAGCGGGCCCTGATAATCCGAGTCGATCAGGCCGACGAGGTTGCCCAGCACGATGCCGTGCTTATGGCCCATGCCCGAGCGCGGCAGGATCAGCGCGGCGAGGTTCGGGTCGCCGATGTACACCGACAGACCGGTAGGGATCAGCACGGTTTCACCCGGCTTGATCACGATGTCCTGTTCCAGCATGGCGCGCAGGTCGAGGCCGGCGGAGCCCGGGGTGGCGTATTGCGGCAGCGGGAATTCGGTACCGATGCGTGGGTCGAGGATCTTGGCTTGCAAAGCGTGCATGTAAATTAAACCTGGTTCAGACGTTCGGCGATAAAAGTGACCAGTTGGCGAGCGATCTTGCTCTTGCTGGTCTGGGCGAAAACAGTGGCGTGAAGCTCACGGTCGATCACGCTGCAGGCGTTTTCTTCGCTGTTGAAACCGATGCTCGGGTTGGCGACGTCGTTGGCGACGATCAGGTCGAGATTCTTGTCTTTCAGCTTGCGTGCAGCGTAGTCGAGCAAATGTTCGGTCTCGGCGGCGAAGCCGACACTGAACGGACGGTCGGGGCGGGTCGCGATGGTGGCGAGGATGTCCGGGTTACGCACCATTTGCAGGACGAAGCCGTCGCCGCTTGTAGGGTCTTTCTTGAGTTTTTGCGGGGCAACGACTTCCGGACGGTAGTCCGCCACCGCTGCCGAGGCGATGAACACATCACACGGGATGGCGGATTCGCAGGCCGCGAGCATGTCGCGGGCACTGACCACATCGATGCGCGTGACGCGATCCGGCGTCGGCAGGTGCACCGGGCCGCTGATCAGGGTCACACGGGCGCCGGCTTCCACCGCCGCTTCGGCGAGGGCAAAGCCCATTTTCCCGGAGCTGTGGTTGGTGATGTAGCGCACCGGGTCGATGTTTTCCTGGGTCGGGCCGGCGGTGATCACCACGTGCTTGCCGGTCAGCGCCTGACGCTGGAAGCAATCCGCCGCGCACTGCGCCAGGTCGGTGGCTTCCATCATCCGGCCCATGCCGACGTCGCCGCAGGCCTGGCTGCCAGAGGCCGGGCCGAAAGTCTTCAGGCCACGGCTTTCAAGGATTTTCAGGTTGGCTTGGGTTGCCGGATCGCGCCACATCGCCTGATTCATTGCTGGCGCGACGGCCACCACGGCGTCGGTGGCCAGCACCAGGGTGGTCAGCAGATCGTTGGCGATGCCTTGGGCCAAACGGGCGATCAGGTCGGCGGTGGCCGGGGCGATCAACACCAGATCGGCCCATTTGGCCAGTTCGATGTGGCCCATCGCCGCTTCGGCGGCCGGGTCGAGCAAGTCGAGGTGAACCGGGTGCCCGGACAGGGCCTGCATGGTCAGCGGGGTGATGAACTCGGCGCCGCCATGGGTCATGACCACGCGCACTTCAGCGCCCTGGTCGATCAGGCGACGAACCAGATCGGCGCTCTTGTAGGCCGCAATGCCGCCGCCGACGCCCAGAACGATGCGTTTCCGATACAGCCGCTGCATAGGTCTGCCTTTACATTTCGTGGGTGACATACGTGGCGAAACCCCCTCCCCAGGGTGAATTCGCCCGCAAAAAAGATGGGCTACGATATCACAGCGACCGCTACGGAACAGCGGTGCCCACAGACAAGGAAGGTGTATGAGTATTCGCGATTGGCCGGCGGCGGAGCGGCCGCGGGAGAAGCTGCTTGAACAGGGCTCGGGAAGTCTTTCGGACGCCGAGTTGCTGGCGATTTTTCTTCGAACCGGGGTCACGGGAAAAAGCGCGGTGGATCTGGCGCGACACCTGTTGACGCAATTCGGCAGCCTGCGCGCGTTGCTGGAGGCCGATCTTGCGGCGTTCAGCGGACAGTTGGGATTGGGGCCTGCGAAATTCGCGCAGTTGCAGGCGGTGCTGGAAATGGGGCGGCGACACCTGGCCGAGCGCATGCGTAAAAAACCGGCGCTGGAGAATCCGCAGGCAGTTCGGGACTATCTGAAATCCATGCTGCGCCACGAGCCACACGAGGTGTTTGGCTGCCTGTTTCTCGATTCCAAGCATCAGGTGTTGACGTTCGAGGCGCTGTTTCGCGGCTCGATCGACAACACCAGCGTGCATCCCCGGGAAGTGGTGAAACGCTCATTGGCCAACAACGCGGCGGCGGTGATTCTCTGCCACAACCACCCGTCGGGGAACAGCGATCCGAGCCAGGCGGATCGGCAACTGACCAAGCGTCTGCAGAAGGCTCTGGATCTGATTGATGTGCGGGTGCTGGATCACTTCATCATCGGCGACGGCGAGCCGCTGTCGATGGCGGAGTGTGGCTGGATGTAGCTTTCAACAACAAACACCAACCCCTGTGGGAGCGGGCTTGCTCGCGAAGGCGATGTGTCAGTCAATAAGAGTTTGGCTGATCCGATGCCTTCGCGAGCAAGCCCGCTCCCACAGGTGAATTGTGTTGTGACGGGTTATTTCAGGTTGACCTTGGAGTAGTCCTGCCGCCCGAACGGGCTCACCGAGTAACCCTGCACATCCTTGCGCGTCAGCGCATAAGCGGTCGGGTGCGCCAGCGGCAGCCACAGCGCCTGCTGCTGAATCTGCGCCTGCGCCTGTTCGTACAGCTTGGTGCGTACGCCTTGTTCGCTGGTGGTCTTGCCGGCGCTGATCAGCTTGTCCAGGTCGGCATTGCAGTAGCGGGCGAAGTTGGTGCCGGATTTGACCGCCGCGCAGGAAAACTGCGGCGTGAGGAAGTTGTCCGGATCGCCGTTGTCGCCAGCCCAGCCCATGAACAGCAGGTCATGCTCGCCAGCCTTGGCGCGGCGGATCAGTTCGCCCCACTCGATCACGCGGATTTCCGCCTGAATGCCGATTTCCGCCAGATCCGATTGCAGCAACTGCGCGCCCAGACTCGGATTCGGGTTAAGCAGACTGCCGGACGGACGCGTCCAGATGGTGGTCTGGAAGCCGTCCTTGAGTCCGGCCTTGGCCAGCAACGCCTTGGCTTTGGCCACGTCGTGCGGATAGCCCGGCAGGTTCTTCGCGTAGCTCCAGGTGTTCGGCGGGTAAGGGCCATTGGCCGGCTCTGCGGTGTCTTCGAACACGGCTTTGACGTAGTTGGCCTTGTCGAAGGCGAGGTTGATCGCCTGGCGCACTTCCGGCTTGTCCAGCGGTGGATGCTGGCTGTTGATGCCGACGAAAGCGGTCATGAAGGCGTCAGTCTTTTCCACTTTCAGGGTCGGCTCTTCCTGCGCAGCCTTCACGTCCAGCGGTTTTGGCGACAGGGCGATCTGGCACTCGTTGCGCCGCAGCTTTTGCAGGCGCACGTTGGCGTCCGGGGTGATGGCGAAGATCAGCGGGTCGACCGCAGGCTTGCCGCCGAAATAGTCCGGGTTGGCCTTGTAGCGCACCGAGGCGTCTTTCTGGAAGCGCGTGAACACGAACGGACCGGTGCCGATCGGCTGGCTGTTGAGCTTGTCGGTGGCGTCGGCCTTGAGCAGCTTGTCGGCGTATTCGGCGGAATAGATGGAGGCGAAGCCCATGCTCAGGGTCGCGAGGAACGTCGAGTCCGGGTGGTCGAGGGTAAAGCGCACGGTCAGCGGGTCAAGCGCGTCGATCTTCTTGATCAGCGCCGGCAACTGCATGGACTGGGCGTGCGGGAAGCCGCTTTGCGCCACTTTGTGCCATGGGTTGGCTGGATCGAGCATGCGGTCGAAGCTGAATTTGACGTCTTCGGCGCTCAGGGTACGGGTCGGCTTGAAATAGTCAGTGCTGTGAAACTTCACCTGCGGGTGCAGCTTGAACGCATAAGTCAGGCCGTCGGTGCTGACTTCCCAGCTGTCGGCCAGGCTCGGCACGACTTTGCCGCTGGCGGTGTCGAAGTCGACCAGGCGATTCATCAGCACATCGGCCGAGGCATTGGTGGTGGTCAGCGAGTTGTATTGCACCACGTCGAACCCTTCAGGGCTGGCCTCGGTGCAAACGCTCAGGGCGGCAGCCTGGGCCAGGGGGCTCAGCAGAAGCGGGGCGAGCAACAGGGGTAGGGCAGCGAGGCGCATGGTCGGCTTCCTTTACAGATCGAAGGCCATCTGCAGGTGCAGTCTGGAAAAGGGTTACCCTAGAGGGCTGGATTGCAAATGACTATCCCCTTTTTGTATTTTTGGGGCAGCCCAGTGACGTTTTTCAGACCACGGTGCACGAGGAAAAGTCGAAAACGTCTATTAGAGCGGTTTTCTGCGACGAGTGGTCAAAACTCGCCTCAGCCTTTATCCAAAGCGTCTGCAGGCGGAAAATGCGCCTTTTTACCGGTCGATTGCACATCCATTGTTGTTGCACCCCGGTCTTTCTGGTATAAAGCAGCGCTCTTTTCTAGGGGCCCGGTTCCTTCACTGTAGGTGTAGCCGGTAAGACCTCTAAAGAAACGCGGCGCCTGGCGCCAAATGACTGAGAGATTAAGCGGCCAACCCATGCCGGGTTGGGCATGTGGTTTTAGAGGGCTGAGGCATGTCGAGAGTATGTCAAGTTACCGGTAAGGGTCCGGTAACCGGGAATAACATTTCCCACGCAAACAACAAAACCCGTCGTCGTTTCCTGCCGAACCTGCAGCATCACCGCTTCTGGGTTGAAGAAGAGAAACGTTTTGTGCGTCTGCGCGTATCTGCCAAAGGCATGCGCATCATCGACAAGCGTGGCATCAGTGTCGTGCTCGCCGAACTTCGCCGCGATGGCAAGATTTAAGGGAGCTAATCATGCGTGAATTGATTCGTTTGATCTCGAGCGCCGGTACTGGTCACTTCTACACTACCGACAAGAACAAGCGTACTACCCCGGACAAAATCGAGATCAAGAAATATGATCCGGTTGTTCGCAAGCACGTGATCTACAAGGAAGGCAAAATCAAGTAATTGATTTTTCCCGACTTACGAAAAAGGCCCGTATCGTGAGATGCGGGCCTTTTTTGTTGCCTTGAGTTTTGTGCTGACTGTTGCGACGCTTTCGCGAGCAGGCTCGCTCCCACAATGGAATGCGGTCGAATGTGGGAGCGAGCCTGCTCGCGAAGGGGCCGGTAATATCAGCGAAAGACTCAGGCCTTCTGTTCAAAGATCACATAGATCTTGCGGCAAGCCTCCAGCACTTCCCAGGTACCACGGAAACCGGCCGGAATCACAAAGCGGTCGCCAACACGCAAGGTCTTGGCATTGCCATCGCTGTCACGCAGCACCGAAACCCCTTGCAGGATTTCGCAGTATTCATGTTCGGTGTAGTTCACCGTCCACTGCCCGACCGCACCTTCCCACACGCCAACACCCATTTGCCCACAAGGGCTGTCGTACTGATTGAACACCGCTTGCTCTGGGTCGCCCTTGAGCACTTTGGCCGGGTCCGGGCGATAGCGTTCGGCTTCGCTGCTGGTCAGGCTGATATCGACGACGTTCTGGATGTTCATTGTTGTTTTCTCCCGTGATGACGGCGCGGTGGCTTGAAAGGGCCAAAGTCTATGTTTATTAAAATGAACACCGCAAGGGCGTATGGCGCGCTTATGTCAAATATATTGAAACAACCCCGGCCGCTGGTTTAGGGTGGCGGGTGCCTTGGGCCGAAAAGCAGGCTGGCCGGGCAGCATTCCTGAAGACGACCGCGAAGAACGCGGCGCTCTATTCAACAAGAGGAGGACACTCGAATGACCACCCTGACTCGTGCCGATTGGGAACAACGTGCTCGCGACCTGAAGATCGAAGGCCGCGCCTACCTCAACGGTGAATACACCGACGCCGTCTCCGGCGAGACCTTCGAGTGCATCAGCCCGGTCGATGGCCGTCTGCTGGGCAAGATCGCCAGCTGTGACGCCGCCGACGCCCAGCGCGCCGTGGAAAACGCCCGCGCCACCTTCAATTCTGGCGTGTGGTCGCGCCTCGCGCCGACCAAGCGCAAAGCCACCATGATTCGTTTCGCCAGCTTGCTCAAGCAGCACGCTGAAGAGCTGGCGCTGCTCGAAACCCTCGATATGGGCAAACCGATCAGCGATTCGCTGTACATCGACGTGCCGGGCGCGGCGCAAGCGCTGAGCTGGAGCGGTGAGGCGATCGACAAGATCTACGACGAAGTCGCCGCCACGCCGCACGATCAACTGGGTCTGGTGACCCGCGAGCCGGTGGGCGTTGTCGGCGCCATCGTGCCGTGGAACTTCCCGCTGATGATGGCTTGCTGGAAACTCGGCCCGGCGCTGTCGACCGGTAACTCGGTGATCCTCAAACCGTCGGAAAAATCCCCGCTGACCGCCATCCGCATCGCTGCGCTGGCGGTTGAGGCCGGTATCCCGAAAGGCGTGCTCAACGTGCTGCCGGGCTATGGTCACACCGTCGGCAAGGCGCTGGCGCTGCACAATGACGTCGACACGCTGGTGTTCACCGGTTCGACCAAGATCGCCAAGCAACTGATGATCTACTCCGGCGAATCGAACATGAAGCGCGTGTGGCTGGAAGCTGGCGGCAAGAGCCCGAACATCGTCTTCGCCGATGCGCCGGATCTGCAAGCCGCTGCCGAATCCGCCGCCAGTGCCATCGCCTTCAACCAGGGCGAAGTCTGCACCGCCGGTTCGCGTCTGCTGGTCGAACGCTCGATCAAGGACAAATTCCTGCCGATGGTGATCGAGGCGCTGAAAGCCTGGAAGCCGGGCAATCCGCTGGACCCGGCAACCAATGTCGGTGCGCTGGTCGATACCCAGCAGATGAACACCGTGCTGTCGTACATCGAATCCGGTCACACCGACGGCGCCAAACTGGTGGCCGGCGGCAAGCGCATACTTCAGGAAACCGGTGGCACTTACGTCGAGCCGACGATTTTCGACGGCGTGAGCAACGCGATGAAGATCGCTCAGGAAGAGATCTTTGGCCCGGTGCTGTCGGTCATCGCCTTCGATACCGCTGAAGAAGCGATCCAGATCGCCAACGACACGCCGTACGGCCTGGCCGCTGCGGTATGGACTCAGGACATCTCCAAGGCGCACCTGACTGCAAAAGCGTTGCGCGCCGGCAGCGTGTGGGTCAACCAGTACGACGGCGGCGACATGACCGCACCGTTCGGCGGCTTCAAGCAGTCGGGCAACGGTCGCGACAAGTCGCTGCACGCGTTCGACAAATACACCGAGCTGAAGGCGACGTGGATCAAGCTGTAAGCCGTTAGCGGGAGCCTGATTCGTTCAGGCTTTCGAACTCACGGAGATCCCCTGTGGGAGCAAGTCTCTGTGGTGAGGGGATTTATCCCCGATCGGCTGCGAAGCAGTCGCAAAACCAGTGCATTTGATGATGCAGGTTTTGAGGTCGCTGCGCGACCTGTCGGGGATGAATCCCCTCTCCACAGGGTTTGCTCCCACAGTGATTTTGTGGCGCACATAAGAATATCCACAGGAGCGTGGACCATGCGTTGGGCGACATATTTCGCCGTGTTGGCGTCTGTCTTGAGTGTCGGCCTGGCCCTGGGGGTCAGCATGCCGCTGGTGTCGTTGCGTCTGGAGAGCTGGGGTTACGGCTCTTTCGCCATCGGCGTGATGGCGGCGATGCCGGCGATTGGCGTATTGCTGGGCGCGAAGATTTCCAGTCATCTGGCGGCACGTTTCGGCACCGCGAACCTCATGCGTCTTTGCCTGTGGGCCGGGGCGTTGTCGATCGGCTTGCTCGCGCTGTTGCCGAGTTATCCGGTCTGGCTGGTGCTGCGCCTGATGATCGGGGTGATCCTGACCATCGTATTCATCCTCGGCGAGAGCTGGATCAATCAACTGGTCGTCGAACACTGGCGCGGGCGGCTGGTCGCTCTGTATGGCAGCAGTTATGCATTGAGCCAACTGTCTGGTCCATTGCTTCTGGGGGCGCTGGGCACTGAGCATGATTACGGGTTCTGGGTCGGTGTCGGGCTGCTGACAGTCTCGCCATTGCTGTTGATGGGTCGCAGTGGTGCGCCGAGCAGTGAATCCAGCAGCGTTACGTTCAGCGATCTGTGGGGGTTTGCCCGGGAGCTGCCGGCGATTGCCTGGGCGGTGTCACTGTTCGCCGCGTTCGAAGCGATGATCCTCACGCTGTTGCCGGTGTATTGCCTGCAACAGGGCTTCACCGCCGAGATTGCGTTGGCGATGGTCAGCACGGTGGTGGTCGGCGATGCGCTGTTGCAACTGCCGATCGGCGCGCTGGCGGATTACCTGTCGCGGCGCACGTTGTTCGCCGGTTGCGCAGTGATCCTGATGCTGTCGAGCCTGGCGATTCCGCTGTTGATCGACACGCTGCTGATCTGGCCGTTGTGGGTGTTGTTCGGCGCCAGTGCCGGTGGCCTGTTCACCTTGTCACTGATTCTGATCGGCGAGCGTTATCGCGACGATGCGCTGGTGCGGGCCAATGCGCACATTGCGCAGCTGTGGGGTGTCGGCTGTCTGATCGGGCCGTTGCTGGCGGGTGCGGGCAGTCAGTGGATCAGCGGGCATGCGTTGCCGTTGTTGATGGCGGCGGGGGCGTTTGGATTGGTGATTCTACTGATGCGTCAGGGGGCATTCGGCACAGTGGCCGAGCCTGCTTAAGTCAGCTCTTAAAGCGAAAGAATTCTTGTGGTGAGGGAGCTTGCTCCCGCTGGGCTGCGCAGCGGCCCCAAAGACTTCGTGAGCGCTGCGCACTCAGGCGGGAGCAAGCTCCCTCGCCACAAATGAGTTTTCAATTCGACTACAGCATCCGCTCCAGGCCGACAGTGGTGCTGAACCACGCATTGAAGCGCCGCCACCAGCTGCCTGGTTCCTGGGTCAGCGTGTGCATCTGACCATTGTCCTCGGTCACCCAGACAATCTTCCCATCCTGCAATTTCGCCTGATAGCTCAGAGCCGGCGCCATGCCTTGCAGCGCCAGTTCGCGCACGTGTTTGGCCAGTTCCGGGCTGTCCACCAGCACACCGACTTCGGTGTTCCACAGCACTGAACGCGGATCGAAGTTGAACGAGCCGATGAATGCTTTCTGCCGATCGAAAATCATCGCCTTGCTGTGCAGGCTGGAATCCGAACCACGGAAAGATTTGCTGTAGAACAGATGTGGGCCGCTGCCATAGTTATCCCCAGGCTGACGGCGCAGCTCATACAGTTTCACCCCGTGTTCCAGCAACGCCTTGCGATACGGCGCATAACCGCCGTGCACCGCTGGCACATCGGTGGCTTCCAGCGAGTTGGTCAGCAGGCTCACCGAGACCCCGGCGTCGGCGCGCCCGGTCAGGTACACCAGCCCCGGCTGGCCGGGCACGAAGTACGCTGAGATCATGATCAGCTCTTTGCTGACGCCGCGCAGTTCCGGCGCCAGTTGCGTGGTCAGCAGCAGTTGCGGGTCCGGCTCATCCTTGGCCAGCACCTTGCTCGGCGCGTCCCACAATGCCTGGTTCCAGGCCCAGATCAGTTCCTTGCGCCAGATATCCATGCGCGGCGCGGTCTTGAACGCCATCAACTGTTGATACAGCGCGTGGTTCTGTTTGCGGGTTTCATCCAGCGACTCTTCCAGACGCGTGCGGGTGTTCTGCAGGTCTTTGGCGCTTGGTTTGCTGGAGAGGAATTCGTTGATCGGCTTGCTCAGCGCGCTGTTCCAGTACTGGTCGAAACTGTGCCCGAGTTGCTCGGCCACCGGGCCGACGCTGAGCATGTCGATGTCGGTGAAATTCAGGTTTGGCTCGGCATCGAAATACTCGTCGCCCAGATTGCGCCCGCCAACGATGGCCACGCTGTTGTCCGCCAGGAACAGTTTGTTGTGCATGCGCCGGTGTTGCAGCGACAGGTTGAACAGGCGTCCGGCGGCGCGGGTCACGCCGGTGCTGCGGCCCAGGTGCAGCGGATTGAACAGGCGGATCTGGATCTGTGGATGCGCCGCCAGCGTGGCGATGATCGTGTCGAGGCCGTCGCTGGTGGTGTCGTCGAGCAGGATGCGCACGCGCACGCCGCGGTCGGCGGCCTTGAGCAGTTCCTCCACCAGCATCCGCGTGCTGACGCCGTCATGGACGATGTAGTACTGCAAGTCGAGGCTGGTTTGCGCATTGCGAATCAGCTCGGCGCGGGCGGTGAAGGCTTCTGTGCTGTTGGACAGCAAGCGGAAGCCGGAACGGCCCTGCCAGGGCGCTGCCTGGGTCTGAATCGAGCGACCGAATGCGGAGCCCGCGGCCGGCAACGCCTGGCTGGGTTCGCGCGGCGCATCGAGGGTGGCGCAACCACTGGCCAACGAACACAACACACAGACAGCGAGCAATTTTTTTCCGGGTTGCACGTTGGTTTCTCGGCTGGAGGCAGGGGGTGACGGAGTATGGCACGCAGAGGATTTCCAAGACCGTTTCCGGCGGATCCTCGCCACACTGTGTAAACAATTAGTCGTTCAAAAGTAGGAATGAGTTCGCCTGTGGTTTTGGACTATTTGTTTTGTTGTTTTTTCAGCTCTTGGTCGGTGCCTATTCCTACATACGATTCCTGCAAAAAACGAAATCATCGCCCCGGTGTTCAGCGTCTTGTGAAGGCAATGCGCTCAACAACTGCCATTGATCAATAACCGATGAAGTAGGGACTGATGAAAAAAACAACATGGATGGTAGCCGTCGCGGCTGCAGTATTACCCACCCTGGTGGTCGCCGAGAGCGTAGACCTGAGTGTGGTCGGAACCATTATTCCGACGTCGTGCATCCCCGCATTTGCCGGTGGCGGCACGGTAGATTTGCGCAAGATATCCGCAGCTACCCTGAACAAGACCACGCAGACGCTGCTGCCGACCCACGACATTTCGCTGCACATCAACTGTGATGCAGAGGCATCGGTCGAGGTGTCGGTCAGAGACAATCGTACAGCCACCAAATTGCCGGGCATCAACGATGGTGCCGGTAATAACGATCCGGCTTTGTTCTACGGCCTGGGTGAAATCAACGGCATCCGTATCGGCGGATTTGCGCTGCGTCACGGTCGTCCGGAAGCCGACGGTGCGCCGCAGACTCTGATGACACGCACTCTGGCAGCACCGGCGTGGCAACTGCCTGCTTCGCCGCTGGTGGGCAATGCCCCGGCGCTCTACTCATGGGGTTCCGGCGTGGCAGCTGGCCCGGTCGCGGCCCGTCACCACGGGTTTCCGATGAGCCTGTTGCCGATCATCGGCCCGAGCAACGCGCTGCCGATCACCAGCGAGATCCCGCTCGATGGCTCGGTGACCTTCGAGATGTTCTACCTCTGATCGTCAGAACCCGGCCATTACCGGGTTCTTTCAGGTTCATTCAGCGCGCCCTTTGCCGGGTGCGCTGCCCCCTGCGGAGCAATACCGATGCCGATTTCAATGTGCCGCCCAGGCTTGCGGGCGTTGCCACTGTGCCTGCTCGTCTTGATTTTGATGCCCGGGGTTCACGCTGCCGGAATGGTGCCGCAAACCCCTGTGCTGGTGGTGGATGAGGGTGTCGGTGAAGCGACGATGAATGTGCGAAACACCGAAACGCGTCCGGCCCTGCTGCACACCACGGTCGAAAATATCGAGCCGCACGATCAACAGCTGTTGCTGTTCAGTCCGCCGATTGCCCGTGTCGAGCCTGGTGCGGTGCAGCAGGTACGGTTCATGTTGCAGAGCGCCGAACCATTGCAGACCGAGCGTCTGAAACGGGTGATTTTTGAGGGGATCAATCCTGTGGCGGGTGTCGACGGTGCCCGGGTCAATCTGGGGGTTCGGCAAAACCTGCCGGTGATCCTGCGCCCTGCCGGTCTGCCAGTGGAGCGCGAGCCATGGAAACGCCTGAGCTGGTCAGCCACGGCTGAAGGTTTGCTGGTCAGTAATCCCAGTCCTTACGTGGTGCGCCTGGCCAAAGCGATTGTTCCGCTGCCGGGCACGCAGGCGGTGGATCTGCCGCGTACCTGGATCCTGCCAGGGGAGCGCCTGTCTGTCGGCTTGCCGTTGAACGTGACAGTGCGAACCATGGCAGTGCGGATCTTTCCGGCGACCACCTATGGCTTTGCGGTCGATCACTTTGATGCCCCGGTTACGCACTGATGCGCGCGTGTGCCCGTCAGGGACTGGCACTGCTGATGGCGAATGCGATCGGCATGACGATGGCCAGTGAAGGGGTGGAATTCGATGCGCAGGTGCTTCGCGAGCGCGGGCTCGACCCCGCATTGGCTGAGTACTTTCGCCAGGCACCGCGTTTCTCCCAAGGCACATGGCTGGTCGCACTTGAGGTCAATGGACAGCCACGGGGGCGGGTGTTCGTGGCATTCAATGAACAGGGCGAGCCGTGCCTGCAACCGGCCTTGCTCAAGGCTGCTGGCGTGCGCTCGCAAGCGGCTTTGACCCGCGCGGAACGGCAGCAGTGCCTGACGCTGGGTGAAGGTCTGCCAGCGGCAACCGTTGCATTGCATCCCGGCAAGGAACAGATCGACCTGCTGCTGCCGACGGATCTGTTGGCGTTGCCGCAATTCCAGCCACGCAGCTTCGCCAATGGCGGAGTGGGGGGCGTGTTCAATTACGACGTATTGGTCATGGGCAGCCAGCACGAGGGGCAACGTAGTGACTTTCGCAGACTGGGTTCGGAGTTCGGCCTGAATGCCGGCAACTGGGTCTTGCGCAGTCGCCAGTCCTATACGCAATTGCCCGATAGCACTCGCTTCGAGCATCTGTATGCCTACGGCACGCGCACCCTGGAAGACTACGAAGCCAACGTGCAGATCGGCCAGTTGAACCTGCAGTCGCCATTGTTCGCCGGCGAATCGTTCAACGGAGTGCAGGTTCTGCCGGAAGGTGCGTTCGCGCAAATGCGCGCAGCACAGGAGGGCGCACGTGGCGAGGTCGAGGGCATTGCCTGGTCGCCATCACGAATCGAAGTCCGGCAGAACGGCGTGCTGATCTACACCACGCTGGTTCCCGGCGGCCCCTTCACCTTGCGCGCGCTGCCGTTGTTGAGCAACCAGCTCGACCTCGAAGTCAGCGTGCACGAGCAGGAAGGGCAAGTGCGGCGTTTTCGCGTCCCGGCAGCCAGCCTGCAGGATCCACAATCCGATCGCGCCGACGGCTTCAATCTGGCGCTTGGCACGGTGCGACGCCAGGGTTCGGATGATCGTCAGGCGCCGTCGTTTGCCACCCTTGGCCGGGAGTGGAGTCTGTCACGAGCGTTGCGCGTGAGCGGCGGGTTCCTCGGTGGGGCGGATTATCTGTCGGCAGGCTGGGGGCTGCAGCGTCAATGGCCGGGCAATCTGAGCACCGGTGTGCGCCAGGTGTTGTCCAGCGATCGAGACACAGGCATTGCAGGTCATGAGGTGCAAATGACCGTCAGTGCCGTGTTGTCGCCGAATCTGTCCACCAGTGTGGTTGCGGTGCACCGTGGCAAGGGCTTTCGCAGCCTGTCGGACACCGGCTGGAGCCAGCAGCAGGGACGGGCCGACGCCCCCGGGCGCGATCACTGGACATTTTCGCTCAACGGTACTGTCGAGCGCTGGGGGGCATTCGGCATGACCTGGTCGCGCTACACCAGCGAGGACGAGCCACCCGACATGCGCCTGGGATTGTCCTGGTCGCAGACACTGCCCGCGCGCATCAGCCTGTCGTTGAGTCTGGAGCGGGGGATCGGCGATGCCGACGCGAGGCAGCGGGGCACCTCGGTCTATCTGACGGCCGGGATGCCATTGGGCGATCACCGCAGGGCTCGCAGCTACCTGCGCAGCGATCCGCGATCCGGGATGCGCCGTGGCGTGTCGATGAGCGAAGTGCTCAGTGAAACCCTGGCCTATAGCGCCAGTGCCGAACAGCGTGAAGCCGCGGCGCCATCGCTGGGTTTGCGGGTCAACGCACTGGCGCATTACACCAGTCTGGATCTGGGCCTGAACCAGCGAGCCGGGGCAAGCGAATTCGACCTGGGGCTGCGCGGCGGCATGGCGCTGCATCGCTACGGTGTCACGCTGTCGCCGTATCCACTGCGCGAGACCTTTGCCGTGCTCAAGGCTGGCGACCGTGCGGGTCTGAAGCTGTACACGCCGCAAGGCCCGGTGTGGACGGATGGATTGGGCCGGGCGGTGGTGGCCAGTTTGCCGGCCTATTCCACAGCCCGGCTGGAAGTCGATCCGTTGAGTTTGCCGCGCAACGTCGAGGTGCTCGACGGTTATCAGGAGGTCGAGGCCGGGCGTGGCTCGGTTCAGCATATGGATTTTTCCATCACCCGCGTGCGGCGTGTGCTGTTGAAGGCCAGGACGCTTGACCGGCAATGGCTGCCCAGTGGACTCGCCGTACACAACGGGCAAGGCGAATACGTGACCACGGTGCTTGAGGCTGGGGCGATCTTTCTACCGGACATCAAACCCGGTCAGTCGCTGCGGGTGCAACTGTCGGATAGCGCGCACTGCGACCTGCAATTCAATCTGGCTGAAGCGCCGGACGAGCAAGCATTGATCGAGCCCGTCGACGCGCTCTGTCAGCCTTTGAACCTTACATGACCGAGTTATTGCGCATGCATCGATGGATTGTCCTGATCACGCTGGCATCGTTGGCATCGACCTCGGTCATGGCCAGCGAGGCCTGCCAGATGACGCTCTCACCGAGCACTGTGGACTACGGCGTTTCGACGCGGGCGGAGCTGCTCGCCCGGCCATTGGGCAATGACGGCAGTTTTGGTGTGCGCACGGTTCATCTACGGATTCAATGTCCGGCTGCGCGCGCCATCAGGTGGAACTTTGCTGCTCCGAGCAGCGATGCGCTGCATTACCGCTGGGCACCGGGACGGTTGCAGATACGCATTGTGGCGGCGCGTCTGGATGGCGCGCCGGTGCAATGGCAGCGCGATGATGGCGAGGCGGGCCTGTTGCAGCCTGGCGATCGCATCACCGCATGGCGCGCAGGCAGTATCGCCGCCGGACGCCATCTGGAGGTGGAGCTGGAAATCGAAGCGCGCGTCAGTGATGCCTCAAGTCGTGTCGCCGACCTTCAGCGATTTGAGGGATTCGGTACGTTTCAGCTGGAATGATCAGGCTTCGGCCAGCAGTTTGATCGCCGCCGCGCCAACCTTGCGAACCGCCTCTTCGATCTGTGGTGTCGGTTTCGCCGCGTAGTTCATCCGCAGACAATTGCGGTACTTGCCCGAGGCGGAAAAGATGCTGCCGACGGCAATCTGTACGCCCTGATCGTGCAGCGCGCGATTGAGTTTCAGCGTATCGAAACCCTCCGGCAATTCGACCCACAACATGAAGCTGCCCTGTGGACGACTGGCGCGGGTCCCGACCGGGAAGTAGCGGGTAACCCAGTCGATCATCGCGTCACGATTGCGTTGGTATTGGCTGCGCATCCGCCGCAAGTGCGGTTCGAAATGGCCGCCCTTGAGAAATTCGGCGATGGCGATCTGCGGCTGCGGTGCGGTGGAACCGGTGCTGATGTATTTCATGTGCAGCACCCGTTCCAGATAACGGCCCGGCGCGACCCAGCCGATGCGCAGCCCCGGCGCCAGGGTCTTGGAAAACGAGCTGCACAGCAGCACTCGACCATCTTCGTCGAAGGATTTGACCGTGCGCGGACGCGGGTAGGTGTAGGCCAGCTCGCCATACACATCGTCCTCGATGATCGCCACGTCGAAACGCTGTGCCAGGTTGAGCAGGGCGCGCTTGCGCGACTCCGGCATGATGTAGCCCAGCGGGTTGTTGCAGTTGGGGGTGATCTGGATGACCTTGATCGGCCACTGCTCCAGCGCCAGTTCCAGCGCTTCGAGGCTGATGCCGGTCAGCGGATCGGTGGGGATCTCCAGAGCTTTCATGCCCAGCCCTTTGAGGGTTTGCATGGCACCGTGAAAACTTGGCGAATCCACCGCGACGATATCGCCCGGCTCGCAAATGGCGTGGATGCTGGTGGACAGCGCTTCGTGGCAACCGGTGGTGATCACCAGGTCGCTGGCGCTCAACTGACAGCCGGAATCGAGCATCAGCCGGGCGATCTGTTCGCGCAGTTCGAGGGTGCCGTGGATGTTGTCGTAATACAGACCGGGCATGTCCTGGCGGCGGCTGATCCGCGCCAGTCCGCGCAGCAGCGGTTTCAGGGTGGGCGTGGTCACGTCGGGCATGCCGCGACCCAGTTGCACCACGTCCTTGCGCGGCACCGCGCGAATCAGCTCCAGCACCTGATCCCATTGTGAAATCTCCACCGGTCGCTGCGCCGGACGCCCGACTGCGGGCAGCTCCGGCAGCTCGCGGCCCACCGGCACGAAGTAGCCAGACTTGGGTTTCGGTGTCGCCAGACCGCTGTCTTCGAGCATGCGATAGGCCTGTTGCACCGTGCTCAGGCTGACCCCGTGTTCTACGCTCAAGGCGCGCACCGAAGGCAGGCGATCGCCAGGACGGTAGAAGCCTTGTTCGATGCGGGTGCCGAGCAGTTCGGCGAGGTTCACATACAGGGTCATGGCACTGCCTCGATGCAGGTGATTCGTTAAACCAGTACAGATGCGGCAAAAATCGGTGATTCAGACGCAGAAACGGCAAATCTGTATGGAGTTAATACAGATGCGTTGAATCTGTAATGCTTTTTCCGACCCGCGCATCATGGAATCTCTGGCTACCCAAGTAAACAGGAGCAACAAAAATGAACGGCTTGAGCGATGTGCGGCTGACGTTACACAGTCAGGAACTGGCGGCAGGGCAGGAGGACAGTGCATGGAATAGCGCCATGCGTAACGCGCCATCCGGCCTGAGTCGCTGGGGTCTGTTCTGGCATCGTCTGCACACGCGCAAGGCGCTTTTGAACCTGACGCCGGAGCAGCTCAAGGACGTCGGGTTGACCCGGGAGCAGGCAAATGAAGAGGGGTTGAAGCCGTTCTGGCGGATCTGAACGTTTTAGCGCCTGTTTCGGCCCCTTCGCGAGCAAGCCCGCTCCCACATTCGACCGTGTTCTCAAGGTGGAGCGCGGTCACCTGTGGGAGCGGGCTTGCTCGCGAAGGCGTATTCAGGGCCTCAAAAAAACATCAGACCAACTCTTTAATCCGATGCCACAACATCCCCAACGCCAGCAACGGCGAGCGCAAATGCTTGCCGCCGGGGAAGGTGATGTGCGGCACCTTGGCAAACAGATCGAAGCCACCGCTGTGCTGCCCGCTGATCGCCTCGGCGAGCAGCTTGCCCGCCAGGTGCGTGGCATTCACTCCGTGCCCGGAATAGGCCTGGGCGTAATACACGTTCGGTTGATCATTGAGCCTGCCGATCTGTGGCAGACGGTTGGCGCCGATGCCGATCATCCCGCCCCATTGATAGTCGATTTTCACGCCCGCCAGTTGCGGAAACACTTCGAGCATCTTCGGCTGCATGTAGGCGCCGATGTCCTTCGGGTCGCGCCCGGAATAGTGGCAGGCACCGCCGAACAGCAGGCGCCGATCGGCCGAGAGCCGATAGTAGTCCAGCGCCACGCGCTGGTCGCAGACGGCCATGTTTTGCGGTAGCAGGCTGTGCGCCAGTTCTGTGGAAAGCGGTTCGGTCGCGATGATGTAACTGCCGGCCGGGAGCACTTTGCCGCTGAGTTGCGGATTGAGGTCGTTGAGGTAAGCGTTGCAGCCCAGCACCAGAGTCTTCGCCCGCACCGAGCCTTGAGCTGTGTGGACGCGAACTTCCGGGCCGTAGTCGATGCGCGTGACGCCCGACTGTTCAAACAGTTTGACGCCCATTTGTTGCGCAGCAGCGGCTTCGCCCAGCGCCAGGTTCAGCGGATGCAGATGCCCGGAACCCATGTCGATCAAGCCGCCGACGTAGCGTTTGGAGCCGACCACGGTGTGCATTTCATCGGCTTGCAGCAGACGGGTTTCGTAGCGATAGCCGAGACTGCGCAGCTCTTCGGCGTCTTCGGCAAAGCCTTCGAGATCGGCCGGTTTGTTGGCGAGGTCGCAGTAGCCCCAGGTCAGGTCGCACGGAATCTGGAAACGCTCGACGCGCTGGCGGACGATTTCCACCGCTTCCAGGCCCATCAGTTTCATCTGGCGAACGCCGTCGGTGCCGATGACGTTGCTGAACTGGTCGAGGCCGTGGCCAACGCCGCGAATCAACTGTCCGCCGTTACGGCCGCTGGCGCCCCAGCCGATCCGGTGGGCTTCCAGCAACACCACACTGAGGCCGCGTTCGGCCAGTTCCAGCGCGGTGTTCAGCCCCGAGAAGCCACCGCCGACCACGCACACGTCTGCGCTCAGCTCGCCTTGCAGCACCGGATACTCGGGCTGCGGCAGACTGCTGGCGGCGTAATAAGAGGCAACGTGGGGTTGGCTCGCGAAGGTTCGGGCGCGGGCATTCATGGGCATCATCCAACGGCTGGGTGTCGAGAAAATTTGACGGAGCATAAGCCGCACGGCCGAAGACGGGCAACACTGGTCGGACGTTGCTGTGTGTATCACGGCTTTTGCGGCACAATTGCCGCCTATTTGATGTGGGTTACTGTTTCGATGAGCTGCAACCGCCAGACAATCCGCGACCTGCGTCAGCAGATCCCCACTTTCGACTGCGTGCCGGGCTGCCACGATTGCTGTGGGCCGGTGACCACCTCGCCGGAAGAAATGTCGCGCCTGCCGCGCAAGACCCGCGCCGAGCAGGATGCGGCGATGGAAGAGCTGAACTGTGTACACCTGGGGCCGGATGGCTGCACGGTGTATGGCGAGCGACCGCTGATTTGCCGCTTGTTCGGTACTACCAAAACCCTGCCATGCCCGAACGGGCGGGGGCCGGTGGAGCTGATTCATCCACGGGTTGAAAAGCAGATCTTCGAGTACATGGCTTCGAATCGGCAGGTGTTGGTTTAACGGGTTCACTCGGAACCGAGCTGACGTCTTCGCGAGCAGGCTCGCTCCCGCATTTGAAATGCATTCCCCTGTGGGAGCGAGCCTGCTCGCGAATGGAGCGATGCCAATCTTCAGTCTGGAATCGGCAGGCTCAGGCTCTCTTTCACCTCTTCCATCACGATATAGCTTTTGGACTCACGCACATGCGGCAGCTTCAACAGGATGTCGCCCAGCAGCTTGCGATACGAAGCCATCTCGGAAATCCGCGCCTTCACCAGATAGTCGAAATCTCCTGACACCAAATGGCATTCCAGCACGTGCGGCAGTTTCAGCACCGCGCGGCGGAACTCTTCGAAGGTGTCGCCGGATTTGTAATCGAGGCTGATCTCGACGAACACCAGCAGGCTACCCTTCAAGTGCTGCGGATTCAGGCGGGCGTTGTAGCCCATGATGATCCCTTCGCGCTCCAGCCGGCGCACCCGCTCCGTGCACGGTGTGGTGGACAGGCCGACCTTCTCCCCGAGTTCGGTAAACGATATGCGCCCGTCCGCCTGCAGGATCCGCAAAATGTTGCGGTCGATCTTGTCCAGCTCACGTTTGGTCTGAGTGTTGGTACGCATAGGGGATGCGCCTCCGTGAAAAGGGTTTTTGCCGAGAATTGTCGCCAAATATAGGCGCTTATATAGTGAAATGCACTGGCCATTCTTTTTTACACTGCGCGCATCATTGCTCTAACAACAGACGTACGCGGCCCCGCCGCGATGAGGGATACAAAAATGCGCGTAATGGTCTTGGGTAGCGGCGTCATCGGTACCGCCAGTGCTTACTATCTGGCCCGTGCCGGGTTTGAAGTGGTGGTGGTCGACCGGCAGCCAGCCGTGGCCATGGAGACCAGTTTCGCCAACGCCGGCCAGGTGTCGCCGGGTTATGCCTCGCCATGGGCTGCGCCGGGTGTACCGCTCAAGGCCATCAAGTGGTTGCTGCAGCGCCACGCGCCGTTGGCGATCAAGGCCACTGCCGACATCGACCAGTACCTGTGGATGGCGCAAATGCTGCGCAACTGCACCGCTAGCCGTTACGCAGTGAACAAGGAGCGCATGGTGCGTCTGTCCGAGTACAGTCGCGACTGCCTCGATGAACTGCGCGCCGAAACCGGCATCGCCTACGAAGGCCGCAGTCTCGGCACCACCCAGCTATTCCGCACTCAGGCGCAGCTCGATGGCGCCGCCAAAGACATCGCCGTGCTGAAAGAATCCGGCGTACCGTTTGAAGTCCTCGACCGCGCCGGCATTGCCCGCGTCGAGCCGGCCCTGGCCAATGTCACCGACATCCTCGCCGGCGCCCTGCGTCTGCCGAATGACCAGACCGGCGACTGCCAGATGTTCACCACGCGCCTGGCGGAAATGGCGGTGAAACTCGGGGTGGAATTCCGCTTCGGCCAGGACATCCAGCGCCTCGACTACGCCGGTGACCGCATCAACGGTGTATGGATCGACGGCAAGCTGGAAACCGCCGACCGCTACGTGCTGGCCCTCGGCAGCTACTCGCCGCAACTGCTCAAGCCGTTGGGCATCAAGGCTCCGGTGTATCCGCTCAAGGGTTACTCGCTGACCGTGCCGATCACCAACCCGGCCATGGCTCCGACTTCGACCATTCTCGACGAGACCTACAAGGTCGCGATCACCCGTTTTGACAACCGCATCCGCGTCGGCGGCATGGCAGAAATCGCCGGTTTTGACCTGTCGCTGAACCCGCGTCGGCGCGAAACTCTGGAGATGATCGTCAACGACCTTTATCCTCAGGGCGGCAATCTGGCCGAGGCGAGCTTCTGGACCGGTCTGCGTCCGACCACCCCGGACGGCACGCCGATCGTGGGCGCCACGCCGTTCAAGAACCTGTTCCTCAACACCGGTCACGGCACCCTGGGTTGGACCATGGCGTGCGGTTCCGGTCGTTTGCTGGCCGATCTGATGGCGAAGAAAAAGCCGCAGATCAGCGCCGAAGGCCTCGATATTTCCCGTTACGGCAACAAGCCTCAGGAGTCCGCAAAACATGGCAATCCAGCGCCAGCTCACCAATGAGCGCATGAGTCAGATCGTCACCCACAACGGCACCGTGTATCTGGCCGGGCAGGTCGGCGACGACTTCGACGCCGGGGTCGAACAGCAGACCCGCGAGGTGCTCGCCAATATCGAGCGTTTGCTGGATCTGGCCGGGACTGACAAGCAGCATCTGCTGTCGGCAACGATCTACCTGAACGACATCGAAGCGCACTTTGCCGGGATGAACTCGGTGTGGGATCAGTGGCTGCCCAAAGGCGCCGCGCCGGCCCGGGCCACCGTCGAAGCGAAGATGGCCAAGCCGAGCATCCTGGTCGAGATTTCCATCGTCGCCGCGTTGCCGTAACCGATTCAAAGATCCCTCTCCCGGCGCTGTTGGCGGTTCACGTCGTCAGTCGGCGCCGGTTTTTATTTCCATGACCGCCTAGAAGTCTGCCGCCATGCGTCCTGCCCGTGCCCTGATCGACCTAGAAGCCCTGCGTCACAACTACCGAATTGCCCGCGAAGTCACCGGCGCCAAGGCGCTGGCGGTGATCAAGGCTGATGCCTATGGTCATGGTGCGGTGCGTTGCGCCCAGGCGCTGGAAGCCGAGGCCGACGGGTTTGCCGTTGCCTGCATCGAAGAAGCGCTGGAGCTGCGCGCGGCCGGCATCAAGGCCCCGGTGTTGTTGCTCGAAGGCATCTTCGAAGCTGATGAGTTGGCGCTGATCGTCGAGCATGATTTCTGGACCGTGGTGCATTCGCTGTGGCAACTCGAAGCCATCGAGCAGACGGCATTGAGCAAACCGATCACCGTGTGGCTCAAGCTCGATTCCGGCATGCACCGCGTCGGCCTGCATCCGAAGGACTACGCGGCGGCTTACCAGCGTCTGCTGGCCAGCGGCAAAGTGGCGAAGATCGTGCTGATGAGCCACTTCGCCCGCGCCGATGAACTGCATGAGCAGAGCAGCGCCGATCAAGTCGCGGTGTTCGAAGCGGCGCGTCAGGGTCTGGCTGCCGAAGTCAGCCTGCGCAACTCGCCGGCCGTGCTCGGTTGGCCGCAAATCCACAGCGACTGGGTGCGCCCGGGCATCATGCTCTACGGCGCCACGCCGTTCGAAGTAGCCAACGCCGTGGCCGAGCGCCTGCAACCGGTGATGACCCTCGAGTCGAAAGTCATCTGCGTACGTGAACTGCCCGCCGGCGAGCCGATCGGCTATGGCGCCAAATTCATCACCGACAAGCCGATGCGCATCGGTGTGGTTGCCATGGGCTATGCCGATGGCTACCCGCGTCATGCCCCGACCGGCACGCCGGTGCTGGTGGCCGGCAAACGCAGCCGGCTGCTTGGCCGCGTATCGATGGACATGCTCTGCATCGACCTCACCGATGTGCCGGAAGCGGACCTCGGTTCGACCGTCGAACTGTGGGGCAAAAACATCCTCGCCAGCGAAGTGGCGCAGTGGGCGGACACCATTCCCTACCAGATCTTCTGCAACCTGCGTCGCGTGCCAAGGCTCTATTCCGAGGGTTGAGGCCACTGCGGGGGCCAAGTGTTGTAAATACTGAACGCTGTCGCCATGATAACGCTCAATATTCTTACAACATCAGGAGGCTCCCGCCTTGGACGTCGGTGAACGACTGCAATCGATCCGCAAGCTCAAAGGGCTTTCCCAGCGTGAACTCGCAAAACGTGCGGGCGTCACCAACAGCACCATTTCGATGATCGAAAAGAACAGCGTCAGCCCTTCGATCAGTTCGCTGAGGAAGGTTCTGGGCGGGATTCCCATGTCCATGGTCGAGTTCTTTTCCGAAGAAATCCTGCAGGAAGTGCCGACCCAGATCGTCTACAAGGCCAACGAGCTGATCGACATCTCCGACGGCGCCGTGACCATGAAACTGGTCGGCCGTGCGCACCCGAGCCGGGCCATCGCGTTTCTCAACGAAATCTACCCGCCGGGCGCTGATACCGGCGAAGAAATGCTCACCCATGAAGGCGAAGAAACCGGGATCCTGGTGGAAGGTCGTCTGGAATTGGTGGTGGGTCTCGAAACTTTTATTCTCGAAGCCGGCGACAGCTACTACTTTGAAAGTACCAAGCCGCACCGTTTCCGTAATCCGTTCGACGCGCCCGCGCGACTAATCAGCGCAGCCACGCCGGCGAATTTTTAAAGACAGAGGTGCCAGGCCATGACGGTGAAGGCATCCGATGAGTTTTTCCACAGCGCGGTATAACCCCTTCGACTATGGGGTTGTTTCAGTGTGGCGGGCTACCCGCTATACTTGCGCCCGCCTGCGAACCGTGGCCGCAGGCGTGAATAGCCACCATTGAGGGTGAACGCGTGAACCTAATTATGAAAATGCTGGCCGCACCAGCAACCGTACTGGCCCTCTGGGCCGTCAGCGCTCAAGCTGCGACGAATGACGACATTGCCAAGCGCCTCGAGCCAGTCGGCCAGGTGTGCGTTCAGGGGCAGGAATGCAAAGGGATGGAAGTCGCTGCCTCCGCTGGCGGCGGTGGTGGGGCGAAGACGCCGGATGAAGTGATTGCAAAACATTGCAACGCTTGTCACGGTACGGGTCTGCTGGGCGCACCGAAAATCGGTGACGCGGCTGCCTGGGGCGAGCGCTCCAAGAAGGAAGGTGGCGTTGACGGCCTGCTCGCAAAAGCCATCTCCGGCATCAATTCCATGCCGCCAAAAGGCACCTGTGCCGATTGCTCGGACGACGAGTTGAAAGGTGCGATCCAGAAGATGTCCGGTCTGAAATAAGCCGCGCTTCTGACGAAAAAAACCGTCTCCGGACGGTTTTTTTGTGCCTGCGATTCACGGCTTCGCTGTCCTTTGCAGCAAAGTCGAGGCAAGCTCGGTCTACCTCTATTCACGGAACGGGCAGGAGGCTTCAGATGGTGCAGTTGTGTTCGATCGAACAGGCAGTGGACGAGGTGCTTGCACGTCTGCCGGCGCATATCCATATGGGCATGCCGCTGGGGCTGGGCAAGCCCAATCACTTCGTCAACGCGCTGTACCGGCGGATCAAGGATCTGCCCGAGCGACAACTGACAATGTACACCGCGCTGTGCCTGGGGCGGCCGACGCTGGGCGACGGTCTGCAGAAGCGCTTCATCGAACCCTTCGTCGAGCGCGTGTTCGGCGATTACCCCGAATTCGATTTCCTCGCCGATCTGCAGCGTGACAGCCTGCCCGCCAACATCCGTATCGAACAGTTCTTCATGCAGCCCGGCAGCCTGCTCAACAGCGCGCCGGCCCAGCAGGATTACGTCAGCAGCAACTACAGCCACGCCGCCCGCGACATCAATGCCGCCGGCCTCAATCTGGTGGCGCAATTGCTCGCCAGCAGCAGCGAACATCCCGATCGCCTGAGCCTGAGCTGCAACCCGGACATCACCCTCGACCTGTTGCCAATGATCGCCAAACGTCGCGACGCCGGGGAGACCATTTTGCTGGTCGGTCAAGTGCACACCGATCTGCCGTACATGCCCGGCGATGCCGAAGTCGATATCGATACCTTCGACCTGCTGATCGACGCGAAGGACAGCAGCACGCTGTTTTCCACGCCGAACATGCCGGTGGGCTTTCAGGATCATTTCATCGGCCTGCACGCCAGTACGCTGGTGCGCGACGGCGGCACCTTGCAGATCGGCATCGGCTCGATGGGCGATGCACTGACCGCCGCACTGCTTGCGCGGCAGGCAGACAACGCCGGTTACCAAGCCCTGCTTAATGACATCAATCTCAGCCAGTGGGCGCAGTTGATCGAGCGCGAGGGCGGCACTGCGCCATTCGCCAAAGGCCTGTATGGCTGCAGCGAAATGTTCGTCAACGGCCTGCTGGTGCTGGCCGATGCCGGGATCATCCGGCGCAAGGTCTACCCCGACGTGCACACTCAGGAGCAGGCCAACGCCGGCACCCTCGATGAGTCGGCGCAGACCGATGGCATCTCGGTGCACGGCGGCTTCTTCCTCGGCCCGCGCAGTTTCTACGAGCGCCTGCGTGAGTTGCCGCAGAGCAAGTGCCTCGAATTCAACATGACCCGCATCAGCTACATCAACGAGCTGTACGGGCAGGAAGAGCTCAAGCGCTTGCAGCGCCTTGATGCGCGATTCATCAACACCGTGTTCACCATGACGCTGTTGGGCGCCGGTGTGGCCGATCAACTGGAAGACGGGCGGGTGCTCAGCGGCGTCGGCGGGCAATACAACTTTGTCGCCCAGGGCCACGCGCTGCACGATGCGCGCTCGATTCTGATCCTGCGCAGCTGGCGCGAGTCCGGCGGCGAGGTCAGCTCGAACATCGTCTGGGAGTACGGCCATTGCACGATTCCACGGCACCTGCGCGACATCGTGGTCACCGAATACGGCATTGCCGATCTGCGAGGCAAGTCCGATGCGGTGGTGATCGAGTCGTTGCTCAATATCAGCGATTCACGCTTCCAACCGGGGTTGATCGAGCAGGCACAGAAGGTTGGCAAACTGCCGAAGGATTTCCGCCTCGATCCGCGCTTTGTCGACAACACCCCGCAACGCTTGCAGGCGATCGCCGCGAAGCATCCGAACCTGTTTCCGGAATATCCGCTGGGCTGTGATTTCACCGCGATCGAGCGCGATCTGCTGCGGGCGCTGAACTGGCTGAAGAGCAAGTTCAAGCTGAGCGAGATCTTGGAGCTGGGCAAGGCTGCGCTGGATGCGCCGGAGGCTTCGACGTTCCCCGAACACCTTGAACGTATGCAACTGACCAACCCGGAAGGCCTGAAAGAAGACCTGTTCCAACGTCTGCTGCTCACCGGCCTCAAAGCCACCGCGCAGTAACGGCTCACCCCAAAAACCACTGTGGGAGCGGGCTTGCTCGCGAAGGCGGTGTGTCAGTCAAAGAATAGGTCGACTGACACGACGCCTTCGCGAGCAAGCCCGCTCCCACAGGGGGTAATGCGGTGTGGTTTATTCGATGAAGGTAACGACGCCATCCTTCAGCGATTTCACGCGGGCCAGCGATTCAACGCGATAGCCCTGGGAATCCAGCTCGGCACGGCCGCCCTGGAACGACTTCTCGATCACGATGCCCAGACCGGCGACGGTGGCGCCAGCCTGTTTGATGATCGAGATCAGCGCCTGCGAAGCCTTACCGTTGGCCAGGAAGTCGTCGATGATCAGCACGCGGTCGCTGCTGGTCAGATGACGCGGCGAGATGGCCACGGTGCTTTCGGTCTTCTTGGTGAACGAGTAAACGGTCGCCGACAGCAGGTTTTCGGTCAGGGTCAGAGACTGTTGCTTGCGGGCGAAGATCACCGGCACGCCGAGGTTCAGACCGGTCATGATCGCCGGGGCAATGCCCGAGGCTTCGATGGTGACGATCTTGGTGATGCCCGAATCCTTGAACAGCGTGGCGAATTCGTCGCCGATCAGCTTCATCAGGGCCGGGTCGATCTGGTGGTTCAGGAAGGCGTCGACCTTCAGGACCTGGTCGGAAAGCACGATGCCTTGTTCGCGGATTTTCTGCTGCAATGCTTCCATGAAGCTGTCCTCGTTCAGCGCCTGTGCGCCCTAAGCTTTAAAAAAGTGGTCAATTCTAGCGCTTTAACATCGCGCGTATATCAGCCAATGCGCTATTGCCGCGCACGGCTTTGACTTCGGTCGGTGTGTCGTCGTTGCCTTCCCACGCCAGGTCGTCCGGCGGCAGCTCATCAAGGAAGCGGCTGGGCGCACAATCGATGATCTCGCCGTACTGTTTGCGCTTGGCTGCGAAGGTGAAGGCCAGGGTCTGGCGCGCGCGGGTGATGCCCACGTAGGCCAGGCGGCGTTCCTCTTCGATGGTGTCGGCTTCGATGCTGGAGCGGTGCGGGAGGATTTCCTCTTCCATGCCCATGATGAACACGTAAGGGAATTCCAGGCCCTTGGACGCATGCAGGGTCATCATCTGCACGCCTTCGGCGCCGTCCTCTTCTTCCTGCTGACGCTCGAGCATGTCGCGCAGGACCAGTTTGCCAATGGCGTCCTCGACGGTCATTTCGCCGTCTTCGTCTTTTTCCAGGGTGTTCTTCAAGGCTTCGATGAGGAACCAGACGTTGCTCATCCGGTAGTCGGCAGCCTTGTCGCTGGAGCTGTTGGTGCGCAGCCAGTTCTCATAGTCGATGTCCATGACCATGCTGCGCAGCGCCGAGATCGGGTCTTCGCCGGCACACTGCTCGCGCACCTTGTCCATGAAGCGCTTGAAGCGCGACAGGCGATCGGTGAAGCGGCTGTCCAGATGCTCGCCCAGGCCGATTTCGTCGGTGGCGGCGTACATCGAGATCTTGCGTTCGGTGGCGTAGTTGCCGAGTTTTTCCAGGGTGGTCGAGCCGATTTCCCGGCGCGGCACGTTGATCACGCGCAGGAAGGCGTTGTCGTCGTCCGGGTTCACGATCAGGCGGAAGTAGGCCATCAGGTCCTTCACTTCCTGACGGCCAAAGAAGCTGTTGCCGCCGCTCAGGCGGTACGGCACCTGGTGGTGCTGCAACTTCAGTTCGATCAGCTTGGCCTGGTAGTTGCCGCGATAGAGGATCGCGAAATCGCTGTACGGGCGGTCGGTACGCAAGTGCAGGCTGAGGATTTCCATGGCCACGCGCTCGGCTTCGGCGTCCTCGTTGCGGCAGCGGATCACGCGAATCTCGTCGCCGTGACCCATCTCACTCCACAGCTGTTTTTCGAATTCGTGCGGGTTGTTCGAGATCAGCACGTTGGCGCAGCGCAGGATGCGGCTGGTGGAGCGGTAGTTCTGCTCGAGCATCACCACTTTCAGCGACGGGTAGTCATCCTTGAGCAGCATCAGGTTTTCCGGCCGTGCGCCGCGCCAGGCGTAGATCGACTGGTCGTCGTCGCCCACCACGGTGAACTGATTGCGCTTGCCGATCAGCATTTTCACCAGCAGGTACTGGCTGGCGTTGGTGTCCTGGTATTCGTCGACCAGCAGGTAACGCACCTTGTTCTGCCACTTTTCGAGAATGTCGGCGTGCTCTTCGAAGAGCTTTACCGGCAGCAGGATCAGGTCGTCGAAGTCCACCGCGTTGAATGCCTTGAGCGTGCGCTGATAGTGGGTGTAGACGATGGCGGCAGTCTGTTCTTTCGGATTGCGCGCATTTTCCAGCGCCTGGGCCGGCAGGATCAGGTCGTTTTTCCAGGCGCCGATCATGTTCTTGATCTCGTCGACGCCGTCGTCGCCTGCGTATTCCTTCTGCATGATGTCGGTCATCAGGGCTTTGACGTCGGTCTCGTCGAAGATCGAGAAACCGGGTTTGTAGCCCAGCCGCGCATGCTCCTTGCGGATGATGTTCAGGCCCAGGTTGTGGAAGGTGCAGACCGTCAGGCCGCGGCCTTCGCCGGCACGCAGCAGGGTGCCGACCCGCTCCTTCATCTCGCGCGCAGCCTTGTTGGTGAAGGTCATGGCGACGATGTACTGGGCGCGGATGCCGCAGTTCTGGATCAGGTGCGCGATCTTGCGGGTAATCACGCTGGTCTTGCCGGAGCCAGCGCCGGCGAGCACCAATAGAGGGCCGCCGACGTAGTTCACGGCTTCTTGCTGCCGGGGATTGAGTCGGGACATACGAAAATTCGGGAGTCGTTGACGAAATGGGCCGGCATTTTAACAGGCTCAGCGATTTGTGCTGCTCTGTCCGACTTGTGACGTACCACGCGATTCAAATTTGCCGGTTTTGTTACTTTCGCGGAGGATACACGGTGATTTTGCGGCTAATGTTCTCATTCGTGACACAAAATAACGTTCTGATAATCGTTGTCATTGAACATCGCAACGGCATAATGCCCCGCCCACATCATTGCAGAGTCTAGGGAGCTAGCTTGTCTACGCCTGTCGAACCCTTGCGTTTGCTGCTACTGGCCGAAGAGCCAGCGTGGACAGCGTTATTGCGCGAGTGTCTGGCTCCGATGGGGAGCGCGGCGGTGCTGATCAGTGCGCCGAGCTGGGAGTCGGTCAGCAGTCTGTTCGAAGACAATCGTCACGCGGTGTTGTTGACCGTTCCCGCGTTGCAGCCGGCCCCGGGCCGTTGCAGCCTGCCGACGGTGTTGCTGCTGGATCACGAGCCGGTCACCGCGCCGGTTGGTGTCAGCGACTGGCTGGTGTTCGACGCCCTCGACGCCGGCATGCTGCGCCGTTGTCTGCGCCATGTGCGTGAACGCGGCGTCCTCGAAAACACCCTGCAACGCCTGGCCGAACAGGATCCTCTGACCGGCATCGCCAACCGCCAGGGCTTCCAGACCCTGCTCGCGGCGCGCCTGGCGGAAAACGACGGCCGTGGTCTGGCCCTCGGGCATCTCGATCTCGACAACTTCCGTCACGCCAACGACGCCCTCGGTCATCAGGCCGGCGATCGCTTGATCCTGCAAGTCGTCGCACGGCTGAAAAGTCAGCTTGAGGCCGGGGATCAACTGGCGCGGCTGGGCAGCGACGAGTTTGCCTTGCTGATCGACACCCGCCGCGCGCCGCAACGCGCCGAGTGGATGGCCGAACGCATTACCGAAGCCCTCGCCGAACCGTATTGGGTCGATGGCGAAAGCCTGTTGATCGGCTCCAGCCTGGGCATCGCCCATGCCCGTGCACAGGGTGGTGCCGACCCGCTGATGTGGCACGCGCACATTGCCATGCAGCAGGCCAAGAGTACGCAGGGCTGCACCTTCCATATCTTCAACGAACGCATCAACCGCAACGCACGGAGCATGGCCGACCTCGAAAGCGAGCTGCGCCGGGCTTTGCGCCGCGATGAGCTGGAGCTGCACTACCAGCCACGGCTGAATCTTGCAGACGGGCAGATCGTCGGCCTCGAAGCCCTGGTGCGCTGGCGCCATGGCGAGCGCGGTCTGCTACCGCCGAGCGAATTCGTGCCGCTGGCCGAGCAGAGCGGTCTGATCGTGCCGCTGGGCTACTGGGTGATTTCCCGCGCGTTGCGCGACATGCAGGCACTGCGCGAGCGCGGGCTGCCGGCGCTGCACATGGCGATCAACCTGTCGTTCCGCCAGTTTCAGGACAGCCAGTTGCTGCCGACGCTCAGCCGGCTGATTGCCGAGCGCGGGGTCGAGGCGCAGTGGCTGGAGTTTGAGCTCACCGAAACCGCCGTCATGCGCCGCAGCGATCTGGTCAAACAGACCATGGACGCCCTCGGCCGTCTCGGTGTGCGTTTCTCGCTGGATGACTTCGGCACCGGGTTCTCGTCATTCGTGCACCTCAACAGCCTGCCGATCACCTTGCTGAAGATCGACAAAAGCTTTGTCGGCGGCATGGAGCAGCGCGAAGAGAACCGCAAACTGGTGCACGCGATGATCAACCTCGCGCATAACCTGCATCTGGAAGTGGTGGCCGAGGGGGTGGAAACCCCTGAGCAACTGGAGTTATTGCGCGGGTTTGGCTGTGATCAGGTGCAGGGTTATCTGATCAGCCGGCCGTTGCCGTTGGCAGAGCTGGTTGAATACCTGACCTTCGGCTCTAGCCAGCAGCCAGCCCTCGAAATCGTGAGCTGAACGCAATCTCCGGGTTAGGCATGAATCCCTGTGGGAGCGGGCTTGCTCGCGAAGGCGTCGTGTCAGTCAAAGCATAGGCTGCCTGACCCACCGCTTTCGCGAGCAAGCCCGCTCCCACAAGGGAATCTCAGTCTGCCTGAGCGACTGTGTACTGGTTTGATGACAGAGGTTCGCGCTGAATCATCCGCTTCATCTTCCATTCAAACGCCAGGGTCAGGCTCACTGCCGCGCAGGCCAGGCCCAGCGCCAGACCCCACCAGACGCCCGTCGGCCCCCAGTTCAGGTGGAACGCCATCCACCACGCCGCCGGTGCGCCAATCAACCAATAACAAGCGAGGCCGACCAGAAACGTGGTTTTCGCATCCTTGAGCCCGCGGATGCAGCCCATGGCGATGGTCTGCGTGCCGTCAAACAATTCGAACCATGCCGCCACCGCCAACAGGCTCACCGCCAGACGAATGACTTCGGCAAACGCCGGGTCGTTGTGATTGAGGAACAGCCCGACAAGTTGATTCGGCAGCAGCCAGAACACCATCGCAAAACCCAGCATCACCACCGCACCGAAAACGATGCCGACCCGGCCGGACATCCGCGCGTCGCTCAGTTGCCCGGCGCCGTAGTGCTGGCCGACGCGCATGGTGATCGCGTAGGACATCCCCGCCGGCACCATGAACGCCACCGAAACGATCTGCAGAGCGATCTGGTGTGCGCCGAGTTGCGTGCTGCCCATGGTGCCCATGCACAGCGCCGCGAAGGCAAACAGTCCGACTTCCACCGCGTAGGTGCCGCCAATCGGCAGGCCGAGGCGCCACAGTTCTTTCAGATACTGACGATTTGGCCGTGACAGGCCGGCGCGCAATGGGTAGGCGTCGTAGGCCGGGTGCCGGCGAATGTGCCAGGCGAGGGCCAGCGCCATGCAGTTGGCAACGATTGCCGTGACCAGACCGATGCCGGTCAACCCCAGTTTCGGCAGGCCGAACATGCCGGTGATCAGTGCGTAATTGAGCAGGAAGTTGGCCACGGTGCCGCCGAGGCTGATGACCATCACGGGGGTCGCCCGGCCGATTGCACTGGTAAAGCCGCGCAGGGCCATGAAGCTCAGGTAGCCGGGCAGGGCGAAGGGCAGAGCGATCAAAAATTGTCCAGCGGCGTTGACGTTGGTTTCGGTCTGGCCGAACAGCAGCAACACCGGTTTCAGATTCCACAGCAGCAACCCGGCGCCCAGCGCCATCAGCCACGCCAGCCACAGCCCGGCCTGGGTCAGGCGTGCCGCGCCGATGATGTCGCCGGCGCCCTGACGGATCGCCACCAGCGTGCCGACCGCTGCAATCACGCCGATGCAGAAAATCGACACGAACGAATAACTCGCTGCCCCCAGTCCGCCGCCGGCCAGGGCTTCGGGGCTGAGGCGCGCCATCATCAGGGTGTCGGTCAGCACCATCAGCATGTGCGCCAACTGCGAAGCAATCAACGGCCCCGCCAGCCGCAGGATGGCCCAGAGTTCGGTACGCACAGGATGCTGCATGGTCATTACCACCCATCAATCAGAGGGAACAAGAGACCGTCGATTCTCGGCGCTTGGAAAGGTTTGCACAAAAGGATAAAAAGGATAGGTCGCATGATTAAAACTCATTATGAGAAAAATTCGCCGGGGTGGCCGGATGCCGCCAAAGGAGCTTTGTGCATGTCCCGTCGTCTTCCTCCCTTGTATGCCCTGCGCGCATTCGAAGCGGCGGCGCGGCACAGCTCGTTCACCCGGGCGGCCGAGGAGTTGTCGATCACCCAGAGTGCAGTCAGCCGGCACATCAAGACGCTGGAGGAACACTTTGCCTGCAAGCTGTTTCATCGCAGTGGGCGCAACCTGCAACTGACGGAATCGGCGCGGATGCTGTTGCCCGGCATTCGCGATGGTTTTGCGGCGCTGGAGCGCGCCTGCAACACCTTGCGCGCCGAAGACGACATCCTGCGCATGAAAGCGCCCTCGACCCTGACCATGCGCTGGCTGCTGGCCCGGCTCAGCCGTTTTCGTCACCTACAGCCCGGCAACGAAGTGCAACTGACCAGTGCCTGGATGGACGTGGACTCGGTGGACTTCAACAACGAGCCCTTCGACTGCGCGGTGCTGCTGAGCGATGGGCACTTCCCGCCGGACTGGGAGGCCAGCCTGCTGTTTCCCGAGGAGTTGATCCCGGTCGGTGCGCCAAACCTGCTGAATGACCAACCGTGGGATGTGGCGCGGCTGGCCTCCACGGAGTTGCTGCATCCGACCCCGGATCGGCGCGACTGGCGCAGTTGGCTGGAACATATGGGGCTGTCCGATCAGGTTTCGCTCAAGGGCGGACAGGTGTTCGATACCCTCGAACTTGGGATGATCGCCGCGGCGCGAGGCTATGGGGTGTCGATGGGCGATCTGCTGATGGTCGCCGAAGATGTGGCGCAAGGAAGACTGAGCCTGCCATGGCCGACCGCGGTCGCCAGCGGACTGAATTATTACCTGGTATGGCCAAAAACCCGTCCGGGAGGTGAACGTTTGCGCCGTCTCAGCGACTTCCTGCAAGGCGAAGTGCGGGCCATGGCGCTGCCGGTGGTCAAGCGCTTGAGCTGAAACGTTAGAGCCGCCACAATGCCGGCCTTGTGCCATAACCCTGCTGTTCGCTCAAGTATTCGGCTTTACCGCCGAATACGTGCATGTGGAACCGCCGTGCAGGTATCCACGATTCACCCCCATTAGAAAATTATCCGAGCTGCGATCAAGGAGGATCGGCAAGTTCGGCCAGGAGCTGTCCATGTCTCAACCTCGCGCTCGGATCGCCTCGCAGCTGGGCCTCGCGCTCGCCGTGATACTGGCGATCGTCATCAGCGGCAGTACGGTGTTCGCCCTGCGTTCGCTGGATTCCGCCAACCTCGCCACCCGTGAAGAGCACCTCGCCAGTGAGGCGCGGCTGCTGGCCGACCAGTTGAGCACTTTCCACGGCACGCTGCGCGAAAGCACCCAGCGCCTGAGCGGGCTGTTCGAGAAGCGCTTCAGCGCGGGCCTGAGCATTCACCCGGATGAACCGGTGAACGTCGCCGGCACCCAGACCCCGGGCCTGCACCTGGGCAGCGAAGTGTTGAACAACAACTTCAAGGAAGTCGACGAGTTCAAGCAGATGACCGCCGGCGTTGCCACGCTGTTCGTGCGTAGCGGCGAAGACTTCGTGCGGGTCAGCACCTCGCTGACCAAACAGGACGGCACGCGCGCTATCGGCACTTTGCTCGATCATGCGCACCCGGCTTATGCGAAGTTGATGGCCGGGCAAGGCTACGTCGGCCGCGCGTTGCTGTTTGATCGCTCCTACATGACCCAATACACCCCGGTGCGCGACAGCAGCGGCAAGGTGATTGCGGTGTTGTTCGTTGGTTTTGACTACACCGACGCGCAGAACGCCCAGTTCGACAACCTCAAACGCTTCCGCATCGGCCAGACCGGTTCGCTGGCGCTGCTGGATGAGCAGAACAAATGGTTGGTGGCCCCGGCGGGTGTCCAGGCGCTGGATCAGGCGGTTACGGTGATTGGCGCTCTGGCCAAGACCCCTGGCAAAGGTCAGTTCTGGGGCGACAAGAACGAAGATTTCTACAGTGTTTCGGTACCGTTCGACGGTGGGCCGTGGGCGGTAGTGGCGAGCATGCCGAAAGCCGAGATTCGCGCGGTGACCTGGAGCGTCGGCACGCAACTGGCCATCGGCAGCCTGCTGGCGATGCTGTTGGCGGTGGGTTCGGTGGTGTGGTTGCTGCGCAGCAAACTGGCGCCGCTGAGTGATCTGGTGCGTCAGGCCGAAGCGCTGGGCGCAGGTGATCTGAGCGTGCGCCTGAGCGTGTCGAGCAACGACGAGATCGGACAGTTGTCCCGTGCGTTCAACCAGATGAGCCAGGCGCTATCGACGATGGTCGAACACATCCGCCGCTCCTCGGAAGAGGTCAACAGCCGCGCCCAGGCGCTGTCCGGTTTGTCCGGCGGTGCGTACGAAGGCATGGAACAGCAGTCCGGCGAAATCACCAGCATGGCCGGCGCGGTGGAAGAGTTCAGCGCCACCTCGCTGAACATCGCCGACAACATGGGGGCCACCCAGCGTCTGGCCCAGGAAAACGCTCAGCAGACGCAGATCGGTCGTACTTCCATGGACGAAGCGTCTTCGTCGCTTGAGCAAATCGCTGGTGCGTTGAACACCACGGCTACCGTGATCAACACCCTTGGCCAGCGTTCCCAGGAAATCGGCGGCATTGTCAGTGTGATCACCTCGATTGCCGAACAGACCAACCTGCTGGCGCTCAACGCGGCCATCGAAGCGGCCCGTGCCGGTGAACAGGGCCGTGGTTTTGCCGTGGTCGCCGATGAGGTGCGTAACCTGGCGTCGCGCACCCGTCAGGCCACTGATGAAATCTCCGGGATGATTCACAGCATCCAGCAGGAAACCGGCAACGCCATCAGCACCATGGAGCAGGGCAACCTGCTGATGCAGGAAGGCCTGTCGCGCAACGCCAACGTGGCGTCGGCGCTGGCGCGGATCGATGAGCAGAGCCGTTCGGCAGGGCAGCAGTTCGCCGCGATTACCACCGCGACTCAGGAGCAGAGCAGCACCGCGACATTGTTGAGCAGCAATTTGCAGAGCATTGCGCTGGCCAACAGTGAGCAGCGTGAGGTGGTGTCGAACCTCGCGGTCACCGCCAAAGAGCTTGAAAAGCTGGCGGCGGATCTGCGTTCCGAGGTTGATCGCTTCCGTTAATACAGCCTTGATATCGCTTTCGCGAGCAGGCTCGCTCCCACAGTTTCCGGGGTAGCTCATAAATCGTTTGAGCACCCGAATACTCTGTGGGAGCGAGCCTGCTCGCGAATGCAACGCCGCCGATCCATGGCAAATCATCCTATATGTCTCTCATCTTTTCTTGCTGAAACGTTTCCGCAGCGCTATAAAAATGGCACAACTCCAATAAAGGCTGCTGCCATGACCCCGTTCAAACTCGCCTTTGCATTCGGCGCACTCTCTGCTGCTTCCCACGCCATGGCCTGGGATTACGTACTCCTCGATACCAACAAGCCCGCGCAAAACTGGAGCATTACCAGTGAGCAGCTCGGGTTGAAAACCGCCAAGCCGTTCTCCGTGAGTCTGCGAACCTTGCACGGCGGACGACAGGAAGGTGTCAGCATCGTCGATATCGATAACGGCACGATGAAACTCTCGGTGGTGCCGACCCGTGGCATGAATGTCCTGCAGGCGTCTGTTGGCAACGTGCGCATGGGTTGGGATTCGCCGGTCAAGGAAGTGGTCAACCCGGCCTTCATCGAACTCAATGGACGCGGTGGCCTGGGCTGGCTGGAAGGCTTCAACGAGCTGGTAACCCGCTGCGGTTACGAATGGGTCGGCCATCCGGGCATCGACAATGGCGAGATGCTGACCCTGCACGGCCGCGCCGCGAACATTCCGGCCAGCACTGTCACGCTGCACATCGATGAAAAACCACCCTACGCCATCAGTCTGCGCGGTGAACTGAAGGAACAGGCGTTCAAGAAAGTCGACTTCTCGGTCGTCACTGAGTTGGTCACCGAGCCGGGCAGCGTGCGCTTTGCCCTCAACGATACGCTGACCAACAACGGCGATTATCCGAAGGAATACCAGGCGCTGTATCACAGCAACTTCAGCACGCCGTTCCTCGAGCAGGGTGCACGGTTCGCGGCGCCGGTGAAACAGGTCTCGCCATTCAACGACAAGGCCAAAGCCGAGTTGGCGGACTGGCAGATTTATCGCGGTCCAACCAAGGACTACGATGAAACCGTCTATAACGTCGTGCCCTACGCCGACGCCAAAGGCGAAACCCTGACTGTTTTGCACAACAAGGCTGGCAGCCTCGGTGTCTCTGTTGGCTTCAATACTCAACAGCTGCCAGTGTTTTCCCTGTGGAAAAACACCGACACCCAAGGGCAGGGCTATGTCACGGGCCTTGAGCCAGGCACCAGCTTTTCCTACAACCGCCGCTATCAGCGTCCGCTGAACCTGGTGCCGACCATTGCGCCAAAGGCCAGCCAACAGCTTCAGATCAGCTACAGCCTGCTGGCAGACAAAGGCGCTGTGGATAATGCGTTGAAGCACGTGAGCGAAATCCAGGCCGGGCGTGAAACCGAAGTGCGGCAGACGCCGCTGGTGGATCTGACCGAGCATTAAGGCGTCGCCGGACGGTACTGCAGCGCCTCGGCCAGATGCTCACGGCTGATTGCATGGACTTGCTCAAGGTCTGCCAGAGTTCTGGCGACCTTGAGCAAACGATGGGCTGAGCGCAGTGACAAGGTCAGCCGTTCGCAGGCTGACTCCAGCCATTTCTCATCGGCTGTGGATAACTGGCAGTGCCGCTTCAGGCCTGGCAGATCGAGGAACGCATTGGCACAACGCTGACGCTTTTGCTGGCGTTCGCGTGCCTCGGCCACCACGGCTGCCGCACTGGCGCTGTCCTCGCCTGGCTTCACTGCCGGATTCAACGCCGTCGCTTCCCGCGCCACCGTCAGGTGCAGATCGATCCGATCCAGCAACGGCCCCGATAGCTTGTTGCGGTAGCGCTGCACCATGTCCGGTGTACAAGAGCACTTGCCGCTCGGCTCGCCAAGATATCCACAAGGGCACGGATTCATCGCCGCCACCAACTGGAAGCGCGCCGGAAAACGCACGCGATCCTTGGCTCGGGCAATCACGATATGCCCGGATTCCAGCGGCTCGCGCAGCACCTCCAGTACCTTGCGATCGAACTCCGGCAGCTCATCGAGAAACAGTACGCCGTGGTGGGCGAGGGTGATCTCGCCGGGTTGCGGTTTCGAGCTGCCACCGACCAGTGCCGGCCCGGAGGCCGAGTGGTGCGGCTGGCGAAAGGGCCGTTGCGGCCAATGGGTCAGTGGCACGCCGCTGGCGACCGATTGAATCGCCGCCACTTCCAGCGCCTCGCATTCTGAGAGTGGCGGCAGCAGCCCCGGCAAGCGACTTGCCAACAAGGTCTTGCCGGTCCCCGGCGGCCCGCTGAACAACAGGTTGTGTGCCCCCGCCGCCGCGATCAGCAGCGCCCGTTTCGCGGCCATCTGTCCTTGCACCTCATTGAGGTCGGGATAGGGTTTCGCTGCATGAATCAGCCCGTCCGAGACATAAGGCTCGACCGGCGTATGCCCGTTGAAATGCGCCACCGCCTCGAGCAGATGATCCACCGCAAACACTTTCAACCCCGACGCCAGGCAAGCCTCCTCGGCATTCGCCCGCGGCACCACCAGTGCCCGCCCGGCCTTGCGCGCCGCCAGTGCCGCCGGCAACACCCCGCGCACCGGCCGCACAGCGCCGGACAACGCCAGTTCACCAAGGCATTCCACCTCATCCAGCGTCAGACACGGCACCTGCACACTCGCCGACAGAATCCCCAAGGCAATCGCCAGATCAAAGCGCCCGCCATCCTTGGGCAAGTCCGCCGGCGCCAGATTCAAGGTGATCCGCCGCGCCGGAAACTGCAGCCCGGAATTGATGATCGCGCTGCGCACGCGATCCTTGCTCTCCTTCACCGCCGCCTCGGGCAGACCGACCATGGTCAGCGACGGCAGACCGTTGGCCAGATGGACTTCGACGGTGACGGCGGGAGCATCCACGCCTATCTGGGCGCGACTGTGGACGATGGAGAGGGACATGGTCGTTCCTTGAGTTGAATCGAGGGGCCGCTTCCTGCGGGTTTTTGAAGGTTAGTTGAGCCGGGTTTCAGTGCTGAAATAGAGGTTTACAAGACGTATCAAGATCCGATGGGCTGTCATTGCTTGCCTGAATTGGACCGTTGACTCTCGACCGGCATTGACGGATCATCCCGTTCGAGGACTGCAACTGCGCATTCGTCGGGACTGGGCACCAGCAAAAGCTCCCCCGCATTTTTGGCAGCAGAGAAAGCTGGTTTCTCTGAAGTAGTGACGACGGGCTAGCCTGTCGGATTCTGAACCCAAGGCCGTAAAGCCAGGAGCTAAAGAATCGCTGCGACTACTCCTCAAAAAATACTTGAAAGGCGTCCATCGGACGCCTTTTTTATTTCTGATTTGGTGGTGCTCGTGGTATCTGCCCCACTAACGTGCCATGTGCACGTTTTTGCGGGTACCAAGTCACCACGAAGTAACCAAATCCTGTGGCGCGCTCGTGTCGCGGTTCAAGAATCAGTGTTCCCATAGATGTCCTCAGTACCGCGACCCTGTTTCCACATCGCTGTTCTTTGAACTCACAATAGATTTGTGCTCCCGGGACGATCATTTTCGCAACAATCGCTGCTACCCCATCGGCAGTCTGGCAACCATGCTTGAGCAAATCGGCACTATGGGCTTCCCAAATGTGCACTACGCCAAAACCACTATTCGCTCGACGGTGAATACCTACACGCAGATAAATCTTCCCGCCTGGCAAGCCGAATTTTGGCATATCGGGGATCGTGCCAAAGATGTAACCACCATCTGGATGCTGAACCAGCGTGTTTTCTTTGAGCTTGAGCAAATGAGACAAGAGGGATCCAGAACCAGAGTGTCTGGCGATCAATGTGTATCGCCTGGAACTCGACGAATAGGATCGACCAGCGCAGGCGAAAGCCACCAGCCTAATCACAGCCAAGAACTCACGGAATCAGGCGCAGACGCTGATTTTTGTAGGGCCATGCCCTAATAGTTGTAGGACGCCGGCGAAAGGGTTTCGACGGTCTTGTATCGCGGAGTCGGATGCTCCAGGTTGGCCGTTCAATGCAGCTTCTGGAGGCGAAAAATGGACCGCAATGGTATGCGCCCGATTCATCCGGCGAGGTTCTGAATAAGGAATTCATGGAGCCGTTGGGCATGACCGTCATGGGTCTGGCCATGCCCACGAACTGGCCCGAAAGTGAGATCGAAAAGCTTGTGAAATGCCAGCTCAGGATCTGCGCCGATCTGGCAATCAGCCTTGCCACTCATCTCAACACTACGCCTGAGTTCTGGATGAATCTCCAATCGAATTACGATTTACGCAGGGCCCAGCTCCGGCATGCGGGTTTATAGCGATTGCAGCATCCGTGAAGCCCTTTTCCACCATGGCCCCGTCATTGGGCGCTTGGTTTGTTCCCGTTCCACCATCATCAACGGCACATCCTGCAACCGAATCCACGGCTGGTTATTCCAGTGCAACAAACTCAATGACATATCCGGCCAACTGAGCAGGCTCAGGTGTGGGCGTTCGCTTGTGGTGGGGTGTTGGGCGTCGCGCAGGGTGGGGATGACCTGGTGGGTGAGCCATTCGCGTAGCGCTCGGTATTCGGGGCAGTAGTGGTAGACGAGGAGGGCGTAGATGCCGGATTCGCTGATCAGCAGGGTGTTTTCGATCTGGTTGTGGATCAAGGTTTTGCGGGTTTGGTATTGGTCGGGGTCGAGTTTTCGCAGCATGCGTTCGTTGAGGTAGATGTGCAGCAGGCGGCTCAGGTCTCGGGCGCAGAACCAGGGTTGGTTCTGGATGAGGAGGGCGTGGAGGGGGAGTTTGTGGCGGGTGAAGATGTGCGGGGTCAGATAAGTCTCTTCTTGATTCATTGAGCAGTTCCTCTTGCTTAAGGGGCTGCCCTCAATCGTCGCCAAACGATTGGGTGGCAGTTGTACGCGGGTTGGCGAACCGGAGCAAAAGGAACCCGGCAGACCCGAAGGTCTCCCACGCACAACCGCCATGAAACGATGTGGCGGTAAATGTAGCCGCCATCATGGTTGTCGTGCGCCTTAAGCTGTCCAGGTCGCCAAACCCGGTGCTGAACATTCAGCATCGGGGTGAGCTTAGAAACCTGGGCTTTTCGGCGCAATCGGACGGCGGTGGTGCAGGTTGTAGGACGTTGCCGAGAGGATTGAAAGGCTGAAGATCAAAAGATCGCAGCCTTCGGCAGCTCCTACAGGGGGAGCGGATTATTCAGCGGGCGGTGTCAGCTTCGCTTCCATCTCGGCAACTTTCGCTTCGAGGCTCTCGAGGCGGGCACGAGTGCGGGCCAGTACAACCATCTGACTATCAAACTCTTCACGGCTCACCAAATCGAGTTTGCTGAACGCACTCTGCAGCAGCATCTTGAACTGGCTTTCGATTTCGGCTTTCGGCAGCGGGGTGTCGCCGCTGAACAGGCGGGAGGCGGTGCCGCTCAGGGCGTCGAGGAAGTCTTTGGGCGCGAGCATGGAATGTGTCCTGTAAACAGTGGCGGGCAGTGTATCACGCAGTGTCTATAGTCATTGACGCAGGCACGGATGCACGCTTTTCGCGCAGGCGGACGGACGGCAACGCACCGTTGTTGTGCGTAACCGTCGGGGCTTTTTTGCACGGGCGCCTGTGGCAGCGGCCAAGGGCTTGAAATCAGAGGAATTTGGCGAGATGGCAAGCTTTCTGCTTAGTCGGTAGTGACCCATGCACTGATGCAGTCGCTGTGACGAATGCAGTGCGGCAGGCGGGACGGGGAGTTTCGCCGGCAGCGGTTAGCTGGCGTCAGTCGGGCAGGTAAGGCCGACGATGCGTTACAAAGCCAGGCACTGCGCTTAGACTTGAGTCGGGTTTGTTTTCCTGGGGCAAGTCCACCAATTCGGGAGAGAGTTTCATGAAGCTAGTCACTGCCATCATCAAGCCGTTCAAGTTGGACGACGTGCGCGAGTCGCTGTCCGAAATCGGCGTGCAGGGCATTACCGTTACTGAAGTCAAAGGCTTCGGCCGGCAGAAGGGTCACACCGAGCTGTATCGCGGCGCGGAATATGTGGTCGATTTTCTGCCCAAGGTGAAAATCGACGTGGCCATCGACGACAAGGATCTGGATCGGGTGATCGAGGCGATCACCAAGGCGGCCAACACCGGCAAGATCGGTGACGGCAAGATCTTCGTGGTCAATCTGGAACAGGCGATCCGCATCCGTACCGGCGAAACCGATACCGACGCGATTTAAGCCGCCACAAACCCCAACGCCCCAGGAGAAAACAATATGACTCTGCGTAAATTCGCAGGGCTAGGAGCCCTGTTGTCCATCGTAATGCCCGGCCTTGCAATGGCGGCAGACGAAGTGGCGGCCCCGGTCCTCAATTCCGGCGACACCGCCTGGATGCTCACCTCGACAGCCCTCGTGCTGTTCATGACCATCCCGGGCCTGGCGCTGTTTTACGGCGGCATGGTTCGCTCGAAAAACATTCTTTCCGTGATGATGCAGTGCTTCGCCATTACCGGTCTGATCAGCATCCTGTGGGTCATTTATGGCTACAGCATTGCGTTCGACACCACCGGCATGGAGCAGGGCGTCGTCAACTTCAACTCGTTCTTCGGCGGCATGGGCAAGGCGTTCCTCGCCGGTGTCACGCCTTCGAGCCTGACCGGCCCTGCGGCGCTGTTCCCCGAGGCGGTGTTCATCACCTTCCAGATGACCTTCGCGATCATCACCCCGGCGCTGATTGTCGGTGCGTTCGCCGAGCGGATGAAATTCTCCGCGATGCTGATTTTCATGGGCATCTGGTTCACCCTCGTCTACGCACCGATTGCGCACATGGTCTGGTCCGGTAACGGCGGCCTGATGTGGGACTGGGGCGTACTCGACTTCGCGGGCGGCACCGTGGTGCACATCAACGCCGGTGTGGCCGGTCTGATTGCCTGCCTGGTATTGGGCAAGCGCAAAGGTTTCCCGACCACCCCGATGGCACCGCACAACCTCGGTTACACCCTGATGGGTGCAGCGATGTTGTGGGTTGGCTGGTTCGGCTTCAACGCCGGTTCGGCCGCAGCCGCCAACGGCACCGCCGGCATGGCGATGCTGGTCACTCAGATTGCAACCGCTGCAGCGGCTCTGGGCTGGATGTTCGCGGAGTGGATCACTCACGGCAAACCAAGCGCACTGGGCATTGCTTCGGGTGTGGTTGCCGGTCTGGTGGCGATCACTCCGGCTGCGGGCACCGTTGGCCCGATGGGCGCACTGGTGATCGGTCTGGCGGCAGGCGTGGTGTGCTTCTTCTGCGCCACCACGCTGAAACGCAAACTCGGCTATGACGACTCTCTGGACGCGTTCGGCGTACACGGTATCGGCGGTATCCTCGGTGCGATCCTCACCGGTGTATTCGCTGCACCGTCGCTGGGTGGCTTCGGCACCGTCACCGACATCGCCGCTCAAGTGTGGATTCAGTGCAAAGGTGTCGGCTTCACGGTGATCTACACCGCGATCGTCACCTTCATCATCCTCAAGGTCCTGGACGCCGTGATGGGGCTGCGCGTGACTGAGGAAGAAGAGTCGGTGGGTCTGGATCTGGCACAACACAACGAACGCGGCTACAACCTGTAAGTACGCGCATTAAAAAACTTGCCCGGTTCGCCGGGCATTTTTTTGTCTGGAATTTGTCATTGAAAGGAAGGCTGAAAGGATTTTTCGTACGGCTTTGGTCGTGTTTACGGCGGGCATTTTTCTGCGGCCAATCGCTTACATCATTGCAGGAATATTAGGGCCTTTGTTTTTTCCCAGAGCGCGCTAGAATGCGCCCCGAACGTGCGGAGAACTGTATGTGGCAACAGACTCTGATAACCCTGCGGGCACGGCCCCGGGGCTTTCATCTGGTAACGGACGAGTTACTCGCCGGCCTGCCTGAACTCAAGGCGTGCCGGGTCGGTCTGTTGCATTTGTGGCTGCAGCACACCTCGGCGTCGTTGACCATCAACGAGAACGCCGATCCGGCGGTCCGTCGCGACTTCGAACGATTTTTCAATCGTCTGATCCCACAAGGAACAGACGGCTATGAGCATAACGACGAAGGCCTGGACGACCTCCCGGCGCACTTCAAGGCCAGCGTACTTGGCTGTCAGATCAGTCTGCCGGTTTCGGCAGGGCGACTGGCACTGGGCACCTGGCAAGGTGTTTATCTGGGCGAGCACCGTGATCATGGCGGTGCCCGTAAAGTCCTCGCCACCCTGCACGGTGAAGGGGCGTAAACCGTTGGTCACCCGCGGTTACCGATTTTTTTCCGGCGACTTTCGACAGTCGCCAAAGCTGGTCTATAACTAATCTGCTTTTCGCAAGTCATGAGGTAGAACATGAGCGACGATGATCTGGAAAACGACGACCTCGAAGTAGGCGACGAAGACGAGGCCGAGGACGGTCTGGAAGCAGCAGCGGAAGACGTTGCTGAAGACGATGGCGGTGACGATACGCCGGCCCCGGCTGCCAAAGGCAAAGCCAAGGCTGCGGTGTCGGTCGACGAGTTGCCGAGCATCGAAGCCAAGAACAAGGAGCGCGACGCCCTGGCCAAGGCCATGGAAGAATTCCTTGCGCGCGGCGGCAAGGTGCAGGAAGTGGAGGCCAACGTGGTCGCCGATCCGCCCAAGAAGCCGGATAACAAGTACGGCAGCCGCCCTATCTGAGGCGTGCTACCTGCTTGCTGAAAAAGCCCGCCGTCGCTGCGGGCTTTTTCATGCCTGAAACAAAGAGGTCATGGATACACGCAACCCCCTGTGGGAGCGGGCTTGCTCGCGAAGGCGGTGTGTCATTCAAATTGTATGTCGACTGACACGGCCTCTTCGCGAGCAAGCCCGCTCCCACAGGGGATAGTGGATCAGTTCGAGAGGGCATTCCAGCGGGCGAGCACTGCTGGCAAATCGGTCAGGCTACGGATCTCGGCATCCGGAAGCCGCTCGGCTTCCCAGACCTTGCCCGTCGGGTTGAACCAGACCGCGCGCATGCCCGCTTGTTGCGCCCCGGCAATGTCATCGCCGGGATGATCGCCGATATGTACGGCGGTTTCGGCTGTGGCGCCACCACGCTGCAACGCCTCGTGAAACAGCCGCACATCCGGCTTGGCGATACCGATATCTTCGGCGCACAAGGCAAACTTGAAGTAATCCGCCAGGCCCAGCCGACGCACGTCGGCGTTGCCGTTGGTGACCACGCCGAGGGCGTAGTGGTTGGCGAGGATTTCCAGGGTCGGTTCGACCTCCGGGAACACCTCGATCTGATGCCGCGCATGCAGGAACACTTCAAAGCTTTTGTCGGCCAGATCCGAAGCTTCGCCGTGGGCGTACCCGGCTTCCTCCAGTGCGTGGAACAGCACGCGCCTGCGCAACGCACTGATGCGGTGCTTGAGGCCCGGCTCGCTGGCCAGCACCCGCTCGCGAATCGCCCACAAATGCTCCACCGGCACCGCGCCCAGATTCGGCGCATGTTCGCTCAGCCATTGGCGCAATACCGCTTCGGCGCTGACGATCACCGGGGCGGTGTCCCACAGGGTGTCGTCGAGGTCGAAGGTGATCAACTGGATGTTCATGAATCGTCGCCTTTGCTGCGTTTGGCCCGTGGGTGGGCGCTGTCGTAGACCGCCGCCAGGTGCTGGAAGTCCAGGTGGGTGTAGATCTGCGTGGTCTTGATGTCCGAGTGGCCGAGCAGTTCCTGCACCGCGCGCAGGTCCTGCGAGGATTCCAGCAAGTGGCTGGCAAAGGAATGCCGCAGCATGTGCGGGTGCAGGTTCTGCCCCAGTTCGCGCTCGCCGGCCAGTTTTACTCGCACCTGAATCGCCCGTGGGCCGAGGCGCCGACCTTGTTGGCTGACGAATACGGCGTCGTCGGCCGGGTTGGTCATGGCCCGCAGCGGCAGCCATTGCTCCAGTGCTCCGCGGGCCTTTTTGCCGACCGGCAGCAGGCGGGTCTTACTGCCCTTGCCGAGCACCTGAACCATGCCGTCGGCCAGATCCAGCTGATCGAGATTGAGCCCGGTCAGCTCGGACAGGCGCAGGCCCGAGGAATAGAACAATTCGAGAATCGCCTGATCGCGACGGGCGAGAAAGTCGTCCTCGACCGCGCCTTCAAGCAGTTGCAATGCGCGGTCGGTGTCGAGGGTTTTCGGCAGGCGCCGTTCGCCTTTCGGCGGCGCCAGACCGGTCGCCGGGTCGTGGTCGCACAGACCTTCGCGATTCAGATAGTGATAGAGCCCGCGCACCGCCGAGAGCAATCGGGCGAGACTGCGTGACGACTGACCCTGCGCATGCAGGCGGGCGATCAGGCTGCGCAGACGCTGAATATCCAGCGCCGCCCAACTGCCGATGTTCTGCTTGATGCACCAGCCGAGGACTTTATCGAGGTCGCGGCGATAGGCCGACAGGGTGTGCGGCGACACCTGTCGCTCACTGCGCAGGTGTTCGCAGTAAGCGTCCAGTTGTCGTTCCATGCTCAGCGTACCGAGCGCAGGGAGCTGTTGACCCGTGGCAGCACGCGGCCCATGACTTCGGCGATGTAGCTGAGGAACAGCGTGCCGACCGAACTCTTGTAGTGCTGTGGATCGCGGCTGGCGATTGCCAGAATGCCGTGAATGCCCTGATGACTGACCGCGACTACCGCGGTGGAGCCGATCTGCTTGCGCTGTTCTTCGCCGAACAGGAAGTCCAGCTCATGTTCTCGCAGAGTGCCGCTGACGCTCTTGCCTTCGGTGAGCAGCCCGCCGATCGCGGTTTGCGCGTCGGCATGAGTCACCCAGCGGCCAACCGGTGCCGGGTTGTCGCCGAGCAGGATCAGGCTGACAAAGGGCACCTGAAAGTCCTGGCGCAGGCTGTCTTCGACGCTGATCACCACGTCTTCCAGACTGGCCGCGTCCATCAGCGACAGAATCAGGCGACGGGTCTTGTCGAACAGCCGGTCATTGTCGCGGGCGACGTCCATCAACTGCGAGAGGCGATGACGCATCTCGATATTGCGGTCGCGCAGGATGCTCATCTGCCGCTCGACCAGCGAAACGGTATCACCGCGCTGGTGGGGAATGCGCATGGCGGGCAGCAGTTCTTCGTGCTCGACGAAGAAGTCCGGATGAGCCTCCAGGTATGCGGCAACCGCTGCCGCCTCCAGGCTCTCGGACGCGGATTCGTCGGACTGTCGGGCGGGTACCTGAGGCTTATCGGTCATGGCTTCTGCTCACTCAAAGACGCACTTGTCCTTCGTATACACGCACTGCCGGGCCGGTCATCAGCACCGGGTGGCCAGGGCCTGCCCATTCAATGGACAGACGCCCGCCGGGCAGGTCGATCAACAGCGGCGAATCCATCCACCCCTGGCTGATGGCCGCAACTGCAGCGGCACAAGCGCCGGTGCCGCAGGCCTGGGTTTCCCCGGCCCCGCGTTCCCAGACGCGCAACTGCGCGCGGTTGCGGTCGATGACCTGGATGAAACCGACGTTGACCCGCGCCGGGAAGCGCGGATGGTGTTCGATTTTCGGCCCCAGTTCATGCACCGGTGCATTGTTGATGTCCTGTACGCGCAGCACCGCATGGGGGTTGCCCATTGACACAGCGGCCAGTTCGACCGTGGTGCCGTCGACTTCCAGCTGATAGCTGCTGGCCTGCGCCGGTGCGTCGAACGGAATATCCGCCGGCACCAGACGCGGCGCGCCCATGTTCACCCCGATCTGGCCGTCGTTACGCACGTCCAGCTCGATGATGCCGCCCTTGGTCTCGACGCGAATCTGCCGCTTGGCGGTCAGGCGCTTGTCCAGAACGAAGCGGGCGAAGCAGCGTGCACCGTTGCCGCACTGTTCCACTTCCGAGCCATCGGAGTTGAAAATCCGGTAGCGGAAATCCACGTCCGGGTTGCTCGGCGCTTCGACGATCAGCAACTGGTCGAAACCGATACCGGTGTGCCGGTCGCCCCATTGCTTGGCGTGCTTGGGCTGAATATGCGCGTGCTGGCTGACCAGGTCGAGAACCATGAAGTCATTGCCCAGGCCGTGCATTTTGGTAAAACGCAGCAGCATGGGTTACTCCGGCAGCAGGCTTTCGCCGGCAAACAGCTCGGCCACGGTTTCGCGGCGGCGCACTTCAAAAACCTGATCACCGTCTACCAACACTTCAGCGGCACGGCCACGGGTGTTGTAGTTGGAACTCATCACGAAGCCGTAGGCACCGGCCGAATGCACGGCCAGCAGGTCGCCTTCCTCCAGCGCGAGCTCACGATCCTTGGCGAGGAAATCGCCGGTTTCGCAGATCGGGCCGACGATGTCGTATTTGCGCGCAGCGGAGTCACGCGGTTTGACCGCGGTGACGTCCATCCAGGCCTGATACAGCGCCGGGCGAATCAGGTCGTTCATCGCCGCGTCGACGATGGCGAAATCCTTGTGTTCGGTGTGCTTGAGGTACTCGACCTGGGTCAGCAGCACGCCGGCGTTGGCGACGATGAAGCGGCCCGGTTCGAACACCAGCGCCAGGTCACGACCGTTCAGACGCTCGCGCACAGCCTTGATGTAGTCGCCGGCCAGTGGCGGCTCTTCATCGCGATACCGCACGCCCAGGCCACCACCGAGATCGATGTGGCGCAGGTGGATGCCGCAATCGCCGAGGCGGTCGACCAGATCCAGCAGACGGTCGAGGGCATCGAGGAACGGCGGCAAAGTGGTCAGTTGCGAGCCGATGTGGCAGTCGACACCGATCACTTCCAGGTTCGGCAGGTGCGCGGCACGCACGTACACGTCTTCGGCGTCGGCAATGGCGATGCCGAACTTGTTCTCTTTGAGACCGGTGGAAATGTACGGGTGGGTGCCGGCGTCGACGTCCGGGTTCACGCGCAGCGAGACCGGTGCGCGAACACCCAGCTCGGCAGCCACGACTTGCAGGCGCTCGAGTTCGTCGGTGGATTCGACGTTGAAGCAGTGCACGCCGACTTCCAGCGCGCGACGCATGTCGTCACGGGTCTTGCCGACGCCGGAGAACACGATCTTGTCGGCGCTGCCGCCAGCGGCCAGTACACGTTCCAGCTCGCCACGGGAAACGATGTCGAAACCGGCGCCGAGACGGGCCAGGACATTCAGCACGCCAAGGTTGGAGTTGGCCTTGACTGCGTAGCAGACCAGGTGCGGCATGCCGGCCAGCGCATCGGCGTAGGCCAGATACTGGGCTTCGATGTGCGCGCGCGAATAAACATAGGTGGGCGTGCCGAAGCGGTCGGCGATGGCGGACAGCGCCACACCTTCCGCGAACAGCTCCCCGCCACGGTAGTTAAAAGCGTCCATGGCGATCCCTTATTGGTAAACGTCGTGCTTGTGTGCTTTGGACGGCTGCTTCTGCGAAGACTGGGCTTGCTCGGCCGGGTCCTGATCGTCATCCGGCAGGTACAGCGGGCCTTTTTGACCACAGGCCGAAACGAGGCAGGCAACCGCGACGAGCGCAGCAAGGGAAGAGATCAGGCGCTTCATGGCGAAATCCTTGAAAATGCGTTAATTGCGCCGGAGTATACCGGCCACCCGGCAGCTTGCCTATGCGAGGGGGTTCCCGTCCGGCGGGGCTCTGTGAATACACACAAACCCCTGTGGGAGCGGGCTTGCCCGCGAAGGCGTCGGTCCAGTCGAGAAAAATGCTGGATGTGCCGGCCCCTTCGCGAGCAAGCCCGCTCCCACAAGTGTTGTGTTGGATGTGCCGGCAGGTGCTTGGTCGTTAATCTTTGCAATCGGCCGGCAGCGTCCGTATCTTGCGGCGCTTGAGCCTGATCAGACATTTTTTGAGGTTGCCACAATGAGTTTGTCCGAAGCGCGTTTCCATGATCTGGTCGATGAAACCCAGGAAAAACTGGAAGACATCTTTGATGAAAGCGACCTGGATATCGACCTGGAGAGCTCGGCCGGTGTGCTGACTGTGAAGTTTGAAAACGGCTCGCAACTGATCTTCAGTCGTCAGGAACCCCTGCGTCAGCTGTGGCTGGCGGCGGTGTCCGGCGGTTTCCACTTCGACTACGACGAAGAGAGCGAGCGCTGGATGTGCGACAAGAGCGAAGAGCAATTGGGCGAAATGCTCGAACGCATCGTCAAGCAGCAGGCCGGCGTCGAATTTGACTTCGAAGGTCTGTGATTTCGTGACTGATAGCGCATCTGTTCGTCCGCCAAAGCCGCTTTACAGCAACATCAGCCCGGCCGTGCCTTCGCCGTGCAGCGGCGTGTGCCGGCTGGATGAACAGAAGGTTTGTCTCGGCTGCTTCCGCCATGTCGAGGATATTCGCGAATGGCGCTCGGCAGACGATCAACGCCGCCGGATCATCTGCCAGCAGGCTGCCGCACGAAAAGCCCTGACTTGACTCGACCTTGTGGTGAGGGGATTTATCCCCGATAGACTGCGCAGCAGTCTCAGAAGCTTGGGGCCGCTGCGCGACCCATCGGGGATAAATCCCCTCGCCACAGGTGTTCTTGCCAGATCAAAAGTGGGTGACTTGTATATTTTTTGAGCTGTGATAGTGTCCGAACACGCCTCAACCCATCGAGGCATGGTGAAAACCCCGTCTTTTTTGGCGGGGTTTTGCTTTTTTTGTGTGCAGAAGAAAGGAGTCTGCCCGGATCATGACCGCACCTTCCATCACTCTTACCCGTCTGGACGTGCAACGTCTGGAGCGCTTGATCGACAACCTGAATGAGAAAGACCAGGCTGCGCCGGGCGTGATCGCGCTGCAAACCGAACTGGACCGCGCCGATACACTGGTCGGCCACGATGAAGTGCCCGCCGATGTCGTGACGATGAATTCCCGTGTGCACTGCCGCGAAGAGGGCAGTGGCAAGGACTATCACCTGACATTGGTCTATCCCAAGGACGCTAACGCCGACGAAGGCAAGATCTCGATCCTCGCACCGGTCGGCAGCGCGCTACTGGGCCTGAAGGTTGGTCAGCACATCGACTGGCCGGCTCCAGGTGGCAAAACCCTGAAACTGATTTTGCTCGAGGTCGAATCGCAACCGATCAAGGGTGGAGATTTTCCGGAGTAACCCGCCTCAGACCTGTTCGAGCGCCTCGTTCAGGGCGCGCTCCAGGTCGGCCTTGTAGCGCAGATACAAATTGCTTGAACTCTGACCATCACCGAGCAGGCCCGAGAGGTCCAGGTCGGTGATGTAGCAGCGATAGCGCTCGGTCTCGCGGCGCTGCTCGACGATCTCCCGGGCGACCACGTGGAACAGCTGGTCGCCATATTCCAGCTCGCTGAATTCCCGTTGATTGCAATACAAGGTGACCTGCACCTCGCCCGGTGCGGCTTTGCCGACGATCGCCTGCACGTCGTAGAACGGTTTGTTGACCGGTGTCTGCGGCGCCGGTCGTGGTTCGACCCGGCGCGCCCGCCCGGGGCCGGAAGGCAATAGCTGGTAATACAAGGTGTCGAGGCCGACCGCCGGGCTGCCATCCATCGGCAACAGCGCTTCGCGTCGGTACTGGATCGATTGCAGGAAGCGCTGCAGCGGTACCAGCAGGCTCTGTTCATCGTGATACGGCAGATGCTGTTGCCACAGCGCGTTGAACTCATCCAGCACGTACAGCTCGGCCTGTTGTTCGCTGATCCGGTAGAACACCTGAATCGATTCCGGCTGACCCATCGGCAGGATCAACGCGAGGTCGTGATCCTCCAGCGCCATCGGGTCCAGGTGCAGCGGGCTGTAGCGCGGCTGTTCTTCGCCCAGATAATCGAGCAGCGCCGGCAGTGTGGCGAGTGCGACATGGTTGACCTGGCCCGGCACCAGCTCCAGCACGTGATAGTGCTGTTGCACCTGAATCAGGTAGCGGTGATTGAGCTCGCTGAGCAGCAGGGTCTGCGCGGTGTCGATGACTTCTTCCACGCGCCGGGCAATGAACTGCGCGCGGTTGTGGCAGAAGCAGCGCACCTTCAATGACGGCTGCTGCGCGCCGCGCGGCAGATTGTTGAGGTAGTCGCGCAGGCAATCGAGCAGCGCGTGGGGGCCGTCGAAACGGTTGACCAGCACTTCATTCCAGCTGTTGAGTGTGACCTGATCGAGGGTCAGCACAAGGTTTTCGCGCACCCCGGCGTAACTCAGTGAGTCGGTGCGCTCGGTGGTCATCAGGATATTCAGGTCGCGGTGATGCTTGAGCGGATCGATACCGACGTTGACCAGCATCAGCACTTCGCTCGGCACCGCAGCGCGCAGCAGTCGTTCTTCGGCAACGGTCGGCAGGGGCAGGGCGATGCACTGCTGCAGGCTGCCGAGCAGGTTGAACAACTCGAACTCGCTCATATCGCTAGTGCCGGGGTGCAGCGCCAGGCGCGTACTGCTATCGATTACGCCGTTGCGATGGCACCAGGTCAGCAGTTCGAGCAACTCGCGGCTGCGCTTGATCGGCGCGAAGTGCTCCCACTCCAGCGCGTTCAGGCTACCGTTGTACAAACCCCACTGGGTTTGCCCGGGCTCTTTTTTGTTCGGCGATTGCACCAGCGTCAGGGTGTCTTCGGCCAGATCCGGGGCGATGCCGGGATTGATGAATTCGACCTTGTCGGCCTTGCGCTCGAACGCGGCGTACAGGCGACGACCGAGCACGTTCAGGTCGCGCTTGTTGATCAGGCTGACGGTCTGTTCGCTGCGGGCGAACTGGGTCAGGAAGCGGTAGCTGTAATTCAGCTCATTGACCAGGGCGCGGCGTTCGGCGCTGACCTGGCGGACTTTCCACTGGCTGCGGCTGTCGAGCAAGGCCAGTTGCCGCTGATCCCAATGCCATTCGTGCGCCAGGCGCTCCAGCAGCGAACGCTGCCAGCTTTGGGTGCGGCTGTTGCCGGTGAGCTTGCGGTTGACCTTGAGGTACAGCGCGCGCCGCACCAGCTCCAGACGCTCCGGCTCGTTGCGGGCGCAGAGGTATTCCTCGATGCGTCGGTACACCACCATGTACGGATCCAGCTCATCCAGATCCAGCTGATTGGCGAACACGGCCTGCTTGTAGCGCAGGCTCAGACACTGCACTTGCGGGTGTTCGCTGGCGTAGACCTCGGTCAGCAACAGCTTTAGCACTGACTTGTAGGGCGACTCGATGCCCTTGAACAACTGCCACAGGCCGGCACCGATGAACTCGCCCGGCGGAATTGTCGCCAGATGCCCGAGATCAAGCGTCTCGTCGGCGCGAATGAAACGCTTGGACAGCAGAGTGTGGGTGTACAGGTCGTAAGCGCGTTCTTCGTAGACCGGCACCAGCCACCAGATCGGTGTGCGCCCGGCCAGCCAGATCGCGGTGCGATAAAACTCGTCCAGCAACAGATAGTGCTGCGTGCTGCCGCAGTTTTCGGAGCTGAGCTGGGTGTCGCGTTCGCCTTTGACGAAGCGTACCGGGTCGATCAGAAAGAAGTGCGCCTCGGCGCCTTGGGTCGCGGCCCAGGCTTCGAGGAGCTGGCATTTTTTGCGCAGCTCGGCGAGTTCGTTGTCGCTCAGGTCCGGTGCGTGGCAAACCCACACGTCCATGTCGCTCTGATCGGCCTGGGCCAGGGTGCCGAGGCTGCCCATCAGAAACAGTCCGTGAATCGGCCGAGGCGGGTTGCTGCCATGGCGCGGCTTGTAGGAGAACGAACGGGTCAGGCGCTGCGCTTCGGTGAGGGCGCTGGCGTCCGGTTCATAGTTGGACAGCCCGGCTGGGGTGCTGCCGGAAACATAGCCCGGCAACAGCGGGTGATTGACGTGGAAGAACAGTGGCAGCAGGGTCAGTACGCCTTGCTGGCGGCTCGACAGACCTTCGAGCGCCCGGCCAAGGCGACCCTCATTGAGCTTGAGAAAGCGCGCGCGCAGCTGGCTGAGCACCTTGCGGTCGATGCCTTCGTCCAGGTCGGGGCGGATTTCATGGGTGCGCGTCATGTCAGCTCAAACCGGCTCGCAGGCTCGGACGAAGAGGGTCTCGGAATGGGAGGCAGTTTAGCCTTTGCGCAGCTGGACTTTTAAGCTGAATTTGTTTTTGACGTCAGATTTTTAGCGATGAGCGATCAAGCGGGCCCGCGGAAATCCCGTGGCAGGAGTTCCCGTGGGCGAAGACGGGAAAAATCAGGCGGTTGCCTGCTCTCTCAGAATGGTCAGCACGGTTTGCACATTTTGCGCGGCATCGCGACCCAGGCTGGTCAGATACCCGCCATCAGGCTGGTCGGTGAGTTCTTTCTCGAAGAGGCGTTTGGCGGCGGCGATATGTTTCGGGGCAGCGGTCTGATGAATTTTCAAACCTTCCTGGGAACTGTCCAGGTTGAAGAGTGCGAGGACTTCCAGTTCGGCAACCAACTCAGGGGTAAGCGACATAAGGACTCCAGACTTTCTAGGAATTGGACGACAGCGCCCCTAAGGTGAACCCGCTTGTGCGGCATGTCCAGTGCTCAGATCAGGGATTTTGTCTTGAGGCGAATTCCAGTGTAGTAGGGGCCGGAGAGATGGCTGGATGGATACGTTACAAACCTTGTGGGAGCGGGCTTGCTCGCGAAGGCGTTGGGTCAGTCGCCCTGTTCGTCGATTGATCCACCGTCTTCGCGAGCAAGCCCGCTCCCACAGGGGAATTGTGCAGTTACTGTTTTTCGGGTGGCAGCTCAGGCAATGCACGCAGCGCGGTTTCATACCACTCGGTATTGAACGCGCGGTCTTCGTCGAGCATCGCGTCGATTTCGTAGGCCAGCACGTGGGCCATCAGATTCAGGATGTCATCACGCTCGTAACCGACCAGCGTCAGCTTGTTGAAGGTTGCCTTGGACGCTGGAGGGTTGTCGCTTTCGATCTGGTTCTCGATCGCTTCGATCAGCGTCGATTCGGTGAACTCTTCTTCATCATTGTCGATGTCAGTCGGCTCGCTCATGGCAGGCTCCTCAAGGAAAGGCGCCAGTTTACCCGCATTCAGCGGCGTGATGCTGCTGGCGGGATCGAGCCCGGCGATCTATAAACAGTGACTGCCCACCCCGCACGGCCTGGAGGCTATGTGATGTTCAAGCTCTACGGATTCGCTGTCAGCAACTACTACAACATGGTCAAGCTGGCGCTGCTGGAAAAGGGCCTGGCGTTCGAAGAAGTCACCTTCTACCCGACGCCGACGCCTGAATCATTGGCGATCAGTCCACGCGGCAAAGTGCCGGTGCTGGGCGTCGAGGCGGGTTTCATCAACGAAACCGCGATCATCCTTGAATACCTCGAGCAGACCCAGAAGGGCACGCCGCTGCTGCCGAGCGATCCATTCGAGCGGGCGCAGGTGCTGGCGATCGCCAAGGAAATCGAGCTGTACATCGAACTGCCGGGCCGCGCCTGCTATGGCGAAGCGTTCTTCGGCTTGCCGGTGCCGGAGGCGATCAAGGAGAAAACCAAAGCCGAGCTGTTGCTCGGTTTCGCGGCGCTGGGCCGCCACGGCAAATTCGCCCCGTACGTGGCGGGCGACAGTTTGAGCATCGCGGATTTGTATTTCCTGTACAGCGTGCCGCTGGCATGTGCGGTCGGGCAGAAACTGTTCGGGATCGATTTGCTGGCAGAGATGCCGAAAGCCAAGGCGCTGTTGGAGCGGCTTGAGCAGAATCCGCATGTGCGGAAGATTGCGGCGGACAAAGAATTGGCGATGCCGGCGTTTTTGGCGATGATCGCAGCGAAGAAGTAGATCTTGCAGTGTTCTGAAGTCAGCATTCGCGAGCAAGCCCGCTCCCACATTTGGACTGTATTAACAAATCCAGACTGTGGGAGCGGGCTTGCTCGCGAAGCTTTTGACCTTTAGCGGCTGGCGATGAGGGCCTGACCGCGAGCCACGGCGGCCTTGACCTGCGCCGGCGCAGTCCCGCCGATATGGTCACGGGCATTCACCGAGCCTTCCAGGGTCAGCACGGCGAACACGTCCTGCTCGATCTGGTCGCTGAACTGTCGCAGTTCTTCCAGGCTCATTTCGGCCAGATCCTTGCCGGTGTCGACGCCGTACTTCACTGCGTGACCGACGATTTCGTGGCAGTCACGGAACGGCAGGCCACGGCGTACCAGGTAGTCCGCCAGGTCGGTGGCGGTGGAGAAGCCACGCAGCGCCGCTTCACGCATGATCGCGTGTTTCGGCTTGATCGCCGGGATCATGTCGGCAAACGCCCGCAGCGAATCGCGCAGGGTGTCGGCGGCGTCGAACAGCGGCTCTTTGTCTTCCTGGTTGTCCTTGTTGTAGGCCAGAGGCTGGCCTTTCATCAGGGTCAGCAGGCCCATCAGTGCGCCGAACACGCGGCCGGTCTTGCCGCGAACCAGTTCCGGCACGTCCGGGTTTTTCTTTTGCGGCATGATCGAGCTGCCGGTGCAGAAGCGGTCCGGCAGATCGATGAACTGGAACTGCGCGCTGGTCCACAGCACCAGCTCTTCGGAGAAACGCGACAGGTGCATCATCGCGATGCTGGCGGCCGAGCAGAATTCGATGGCGAAGTCGCGATCGGAAACGTTGTCCAGCGAGTTGCCGCCCACGGCGTCGAAGCCCAGCAGTTGCGCGGTGTATTCGCGATCGATCGGGTAGGTGGTGCCGGCCAGCGCGGCGCTGCCCAGTGGCATGCGGTTGGTGCGCTTGCGGCAGTCGACCAGACGCTCGTAGTCGCGGCTGAGCATTTCGAACCACGCCAGCATGTGGTGGCCGAAGGTCACTGGCTGAGCAGTTTGCAGGTGAGTGAAGCCGGGCATGATGCTGGCGGCTTCGCGCTCGGCCTGCTCCAGCAGACCTTTTTGCAAGCGGGTGATTTCGGCCAGGATCAGGTCGATCTCGTCACGCAGCCACAGACGGATGTCGGTGGCGACCTGGTCGTTGCGGCTGCGCCCGGTGTGCAGTTTCTTGCCGGTGATGCCGATGCGATCGGTCAGGCGTGCTTCGATGTTCATGTGCACGTCTTCAAGGTCGACGCGCCAGTCGAACTGGCCGGCTTCGATTTCGCCCTGAATGGTCTTCAGGCCGTCGATGATGCTGTCGCGCTCGGCATCGGTCAGCACGCCGACCTTGGCCAGCATGGTGGCGTGGGCGATCGAGCCCATGATGTCGTGGCGATACAGGCGCTGGTCGAAGGTGACGGAGGCGGTGAAGCGGGCGACGAAGGCGTCGACGGGTTCACTGAAGCGGCCGCCCCAGGACTGATTGGTCTTGTCAGTGCTCATGAATTCGCTCGTATCGGCTTGAAGAAAGAAGGCGTGAAACGCTGGCGCGGATAATAACAGGGTTGCCAATCCTGTCGCTGACACCGGTCGATACGTTTTTTTCTCATCTGCTCATTCATAGTCGGCGCTGTCTGCAGGGGATTTGCGCAAGGATATTTTTCGATTGAGCAATATCGGCCCGGCAAGCGTCTACAGTTGGACATAAGGGTCGGCGCGACTGCGGATCGTACAAAGGTCTGGACGCCGACTATAAGAAGAGGGGGTGGGTGGTTTTGTCCTTTGGCATATCCCGTGAAAAACGCAGGAAACAGCGGGCTTTGAGCAGTACGACCCGGACACTGGCAAATATTGCTGGCCGACGTACGGCACTTTTTGGCGCTCGGGCTAGTCTTAGCGTGGATCGCGGTGACGGACGTCACTTCACCTGTCTACGCTATCCTTGTGCGAGACTCACGCAGGAATCCAGCGCAATATGAATGTCCTGATCGTTGATGACGAACCACTGGCTCGCGAGCGCCTAAGCCGAATGGTAAGCGAGCTCGAGGGTTATACAGTCCTGGAGCCCAGCGCCACGAATGGCGAAGAGGCGTTGGCGCTGATCGACAGCCACAAGCCGGATATCGTGCTGCTCGATATCCGCATGCCGGGCCTTGATGGCCTGCAAGTCGCTGCCCGTCTGTGCGAACGCGAAACGCCGCCGGCTGTGGTGTTTTGCACCGGCCCCGATGAATTTGCCGTGGAAGCCCTGCAGGCCAGCGCCGTGGGCTATGTGGTGAAACCCGTGCGAACCGAACATCTGCATGACGCCCTGAAACGGGCTGAACGTCCCAACCGGGCGCAACTCTCGGCCCTGACCCGTCCCGCCGCCGAAAGCGGTAATGGCCCGCGCAGTCACATCAGCGCCCGCACCCGCAAAGGCATCGAGCTGATCCCGCTGGATCAGGTGGTCTATTTCATTGCCGATCACAAATACGTGACCCTGCGCCATGAAAGCGGCGAGGTGCTGCTGGATGAGCCGCTGAAAGCCCTCGAAGACGAATTCGGCGAGCGTTTCGTGCGTATCCACCGCAACGCGTTGGTCGCCCGTGACCGCATCGAACGTCTGCAACGCACGCCGTTGGGGCATTTCCAGCTGTTCCTCAAAGGCCTTAATGGTGATGCGCTGATCGTCAGCCGTCGGCATGTGGCCGGTGTGCGCAAGATGATGCAGGGCCTCTGACCCGGCCTTCGCACGCGGTTGCACTTTCTTCTGCCGGGCATTGCAGGCCAGGGAGGCCACGCCGTTTCTGATTCAAGTCAAAGTGGATTTGGCTGAGCTGTTATTATCCGCCGTATCTATTCAGTACGGATTGATCCATGTCCTCTCGCGAAATCCGCATCGCCACCCGTAAAAGTGCGCTGGCCCTCTGGCAGGCCGAATACGTCAAAGCCCGTCTGGAAGCGGCCCATCCGGGGCTGCTGGTGACGCTGGTGCCCATGGTCAGTCGCGGCGACAAGCTGCTCGACTCGCCGCTGTCGAAAATCGGCGGCAAGGGTCTGTTCGTCAAGGAACTGGAAACCGCGCTGCTGGAAAACGAAGCCGACATTGCCGTGCATTCGATGAAAGACGTGCCGATGGACTTCCCCGAAGGCCTTGGCCTGTTCTGTATCTGCGAACGCGAAGACCCGCGCGATGCTTTCGTTTCCAATACCTACGCCAGCCTCGATGCGCTGCCTGCCGGTGCCATCGTCGGCACCTCCAGCCTGCGGCGTCAGGCGCAACTGCTGACCCGTCGTCCTGATCTGGAAATCCGCTTCCTGCGCGGTAACGTCAATACCCGTCTGGCCAAGCTCGATGCCGGCGAATATGACGCGATCATCCTCGCGGCGGCCGGCCTGATCCGCCTCGGTTTCGAAGAGCGCATCACTTCTGCGATCAGCGTCGACGACAGTCTGCCGGCCGGTGGCCAAGGCGCTGTCGGCATCGAATGCCGCAGCGCCGACACGCAAATCCACGCCTTGCTCGCACCGTTGCATCACGCCGACACCGCTTCGCGCGTGACCGCTGAACGTGCCCTCAACAAACACCTGAATGGCGGCTGCCAGGTGCCGATCGCCTGCTATGCCGTGCTCGAAGGTGAGCAGTTGTGGTTGCGTGGTCTGGTGGGCGAACCGAGCGGTGGCAAGCTGCTCAGCGCCGAAGCGCGTGCGCCGCGTGCCAATGCCGAAGCGTTGGGCGTGCAGGTCGCTGAAGCGTTGCTCAGTCAGGGTGCCGACGACATTCTCAAAGCGGTGTATGGCGAGGCAGGTCACGAGTGACTGGCTGGCGCCTGCTGCTGACGCGCCCTGCGGATGACTGCGCGGCGCTGGCCGCGGTGTTGGCCGGGCAGGGGATTTCCAGCAGTTGCCTGCCGCTTCTGGACATCGCGCCGCTGCCGGTCTCTGACAAGATACGTCAGGCGCTGGCGCAGCTGCCGGGTTGCAGCGCGGTCATCGTGGTCAGCAAGCCGGCGGCGCGGATTGCGCTTGATCTGCTAGACGCTCATGGGCTTCAGTCGCTGTCGATGCCGTGGTTCAGCGTCGGTGCGGCGACCGCGCAGATTCTTCGCGATCACGGTCTCGATGTGCACTGTCCCGCCGACGGCGATGACAGTGAAGCCCTGCTGCAATTGTCGCGTCTGCGCGAGGCGGTCACCGAGCCCGGCGCGCAGGTGCTGATCCTGCGTGGCGAGGGTGGTCGCGAGCTGCTCGCCGAGCGCCTGCGCGCGCTTGGTGCTAGTGTCGAGTATCTGGAGTTGTATCGGCGTGACCTGCCGGCCTACCCGCCGCAAGAGCTGCCGCGGCGCATTGCAGCGGAACGCTTGAACGGGCTGGTGGTCAGCAGTGGACAGGGTTTCGAGCACTTGCGCCAGATGGCCGGCGATGCCTGGCCGTCAATTGCGCAGTTGCCGTTGTTTGTGCCAAGCCCAAGGGTTGCCGAGCTGGCACATGCCGCCGGGGCCCGAACAGTTGTGGATTGCCGCGGCGCGAATGCCGCGGCTTTGCTGACGGCGTTACGGGAGCATCCCGTGCCCGTTCTCTAATGCAAAGGATGGATACGTGAGCGAAACAGCCTTGCCTAAAGATGATGTCCAGCCTGTGATCGATGCCCAGGTTGAAACTCCACCGCCGGCCAAAGAGCCGCGCCGAGGCAACGGACTGGCCATTGTCGCCCTGTTGCTCGGCGCTGCCGGCGTGGCGATCGGTGGCTGGGGTGTCTGGCAGGTGCGTCACCTGCAGAGCAACACCGCACAACAGTCAGGCCAGGTGCAGGCACTGAACGATCAGGCGCAGAGCCTCAAGCTCAACGAACAGCGCCTGACCGAGCGCCTCGCGCAATTGCCCGGTGCCGATGAACTCGCCGAACGTCAGCGTCTGGTGACGCAACTGCAGGGGGATCAGCAGCGTCTCAACCAGCGTCTGGAAACCGTCCTCGGTGCCAGCCGCAAGGACTGGCGTCTGGCCGAGGCCGAGCATCTGCTGCGTCTGGCCAGCCTGCGTCTGTCGGCCTTGCAGGACATCAGCAGCGCCCAGGCGCTGGTGCAGGGTGCCGACGAAATTCTGCGTGAGCAGAACGATCCCGGCTCGTTCGCCGCCCGTGAGCAAGTGGCGAAAACTCTCGTCGCCCTGCGCAGCACCGAGCAGCCGGATCGCACCGGTCTGTTCCTGCGCATTGGTGCCTTGCGTGATCAGGTCATCGAACTGACCGAGCTGGCGCCTGAGTACAAGGATCGCGGCGAGTCGCTGCTGGGCCTGACCGCTGACGGCGATGGCGCCAGTCGCTGGGCGCAGTGGTGGGATCAGGTGTCGCGTTACATCCGTATCGATTTCAATGCCGACAAGAACGTGAAGCCACTGCTGGCCGGGCAAAGTCTGAGCCAGGTGCGCCTTGCCCTGAGTCTCGCGCTGGAGCAAGCGCAATGGGCGGCGCTCAATGGTCAGGCGCCGGTCTACACCCAGGCAATGACCGAAGCGCGGGACGTGCTCAAGGGCAATTTCAATCCGGACAATCCGCAGAGCAAAATCATGCTTGAACAGGTTGCCGAGCTGAGCCAGCAACCGGTCACCGTCAAGACGCCGGACCTGACCGGCACGCTGAGTGCGGTGCAGGCTTATCTGGAGCGCCGTAACGTCAACGCTGAAGAGTCGGTCAAACCGTTCGCCAAACCTGCCGCCAACACCGCGCAGGAGACCACGCCATGAAACGCCTGTATGTGATCGTGTTTCTGGTGATCGCGGCGACGGCGGCGCTGGGCCTGGCAATTGCCCAGCACTCGGGTTACGTGCTGATTGCCTACAAGAGCTTCCGCTACGAGGCCAGTCTGTGGGCCACGCTGGGCCTGATCGCGGTGTTGTGGCTGCTGATCTGGGGGATCAAGGCCTTGGTCGAGCTGGTCATGGCCTCCAGTGGCGTAGTCAATCCCTGGTCACGGCGCAACCGCAGCCGGCGGGTGCAGGTGGCCATCGAACACGGGCAGCTGGATCTGGCCGAAGGTCGCTGGGCCAGCGCGCAACGTCACCTGTCTCGCGCCGCCGAAGCCGAGCGCCAGCCGCTGTTGTATTACCTCGGCGCAGCACGCGCGGCCAACGAACAAGGCAAATATGAAGAGTGTGATCAGTTGCTTGAGCGTGCGCTGGAGCGCCAGCCGCAGGCCGAGTTGGCGATTGCCTTGAGTCATGCACAGTTGCAGACCGATCGTGGTGACACCGACGGCGCCCTGGTGACCCTGCAAGCGATGCACGAGCGGCATCCGCATAACGTGCAGACCTTGCGACAGTTGCAGCGTCTGCATCAGCAGCGCGGCGACTGGTCGGCGGTGATTCGCCTGTTGCCGGAACTGCGCAAGGACAAGGTGCTGCCGCCGGCCGAACTGGCTGAACTGGAGCGGCGTGCCTGGGGCAACAACCTGTCTCTGGCAGCGCATCGGGACGAGGACGGCAAGGTCGGTCTGCAGTCACTCACCCGTGCCTGGGAGCAGTTGACCTCCGCGCAGCGTCAGGAGCCGGCGCTGGTGCTGGCATACGCCGAGCAATTGCGTCAGTTGGGTGCTCAGGTCGAAGCTGAAGAAATCCTGCGCAGTGCCCTCAAGCGCAAGTACGACAGCCATCTCGCGCGTCTGTATGGCCTGGTGCGCGGCAGCGATCCGGCGCGCCAGTTGCAGACCGCCGAAGGTTGGCTCAAGGAACATCCTGCTGACCCGAGCCTGTTGCTGACCCTCGGTCGTCTCTGTCTGCAAGCCAGCTTGTGGGGCAAGGCACGGGATTACCTGGAAAGCAGTCTGCGAGTGCAGCGTAACCCTGAAGCCTGCGCCGAGCTGGCACGTCTGCTTGCGCAACTGGGTGACACCGAGCGCAGTAACCAGCTGTTCCAGGAGGGTCTCGGATTGCTGGATGAGCGTCTGCTGGCCGCGCCGTTGCCGGTGCCGGTTCACGCCTGATATCGCGAGGGAGCATGCTCCCTCGTTAACGTTCAGTGAGCGAAAAATTACCTGTGGCGGGCGTCTTGGGCAAAGTCCTACAACGGACTACACCTATTCCTCTCGCACCTGTCGGGTTTTCCCTACACTTCTGGTGAACTGTCGCCAAGGCCCCGCCTTGAAAGGCTGACAAGCTTTCCTCTACCGTAACTGCCTGTCTCCACTGTTACGGAAAAGCCATGTCGTTGGCCTGTTCACGCTCCTTGTTTTTCACGGCTTTCACTGCAGGGGCCATGGCCCTGGGAGCTTCCTATTATCTCGAGTATGCGGTCGGGCTGACGCCCTGCAGCCTGTGCCTGGCGCAAAGGTTTTTCATGGCGTTGCTGACGTTCTGTTGCGGGTTGGCGGCGGTCCACGGCCCACGGCGTGTCGGCCTGTCGCTGTACTGGGTCGCCGCGCTTGGCCTGAGCCTGGGCGGGACGACGGCGGCCTGGCGACAGGTGTTGTTGCAGAGTGACCCGTTGATGCAGATGACGAGGTGCGCGCCTGATGCCGAAGCGTTGTTCAGCAACCTGCCGTGGTTGTGTGCAACGTTGCGGATGCTTAGGGGCGGTGTAGATTGCGCAGAAATTTCCTGGACGCTGTTCGATTTGAGCATCCCGGAATGGAGCCTGCTGTTCTTTGTGGCGATGTCGATCCTGGCGGTCTATCAATTGCTGCGGCTGGTCTGGAGCGCTCTGCAGCGACCGCTCAGCGGCGAATCGTCGCACCGCACGCTGGTCAGGGATTAAACACTTGTATGAACTTTATCTCCTGCGTACCTTGAAGCCATAGGCGTGCGGGCATAATCTGGCCCGCACGTGTCATTGGATTTATGTTGCTCGATGACGCTCTGCCCGGTCGGCCCCCAAGCGATAACAGCCAGAAGAGGGGCGCGGGTGTAGAGCAGCATGACCCACAAGGGAAGAGAGATCGCCATGCTCGAAAGTTGTCAGAATGCTCAGGAACGCTGGGGTGGAGTTCATCTGCTGATCGACCGCTGGTTGCAAGAGCGTGAAGATCTGATCAGTGCCTACGACAAGTTGGGTGACAAACCACAGGCTCTGTCCGAGAACCGTAAACCCTTGCTTGAATTCTGCGGCGTGCTGGTCGATTACGTCTCGGCCGGGCACTTCGAGATCTACGAACAGCTGACCGGTGAAGCCAAGGCGTTCGGTGACACGCGCGGTCTGGAATTGGCCGAGACAATCTACCCGCGCATCGACGTCATCACCGAAAAACTCCTCGCCTTCAACGACCTTTGCGACGAAGGCAAATGCGTTGCGGAGAAATTCAAGGAGCTCGGTGGCCTGCTGCACGAACGCTTCGAACTGGAAGACTGCCTTATTGAAGTGCTGCACACGGCACACAAGGAAGAAGATACCGCTCAGGCCTGATTGGTTTTCTCAGGCAAAAAAAAACGCGATGCGCCGAAAGCGCACCGCGTTTTTTTATGCCGGCGAATCGGCGTCGGTCAGCTCGTTGCACCGCGCAATTCGACTTCAAACACTAACGGTGTGAACGGCGCGATCAGATCGCCCGCACCGTCGGCGCCATAGGCCTGATCCGATGGAATCACCAGTCGCCACTTGGCACCCACCGGCATGTTCTGCAGCGCGGAACGCCAGCCGGCTATTACGCTGTCGAGGCTGAACCATTGCGGCTGAGTGTTCTGGTCGAACACCGTGCCATCCGGCAGCCGACCGATATACAGCACCTGGACTTTTCCATCGGGGCCGGCCTTGGCACCGGTGCCCGGTGTCAGCTCGGTCAGCAGGATGCCGTCGGCCAGTTCCTTCACACCCGGTTTGGCTTTTTCGGCGGTGAGAAAACGCTGCTCGTTTTCCATCGCAGCATCACTGGAAGGCAGCGACGCGTGTTCGGCGTTTTGCGATTCGTGATCGGCGAGGATCTGCTCGATCCGCGCTTCGCTCAGGGCCAGCGGCTTGCCTTGATAGGCCTGCTGCAAACCGTCGACCAATGCCTGAATCTGCAATTGCGGCACCTCTTGGCGCAGCCGCTCACCGAGGCTGGCGCCGAGGCTGTAAGCCAGATCGTGAGCATCGTTCGCGGTGGTTTTTTCGTCGGCGTGGGCCACGGAAAAAATCATCCAGAGGGATAAAAAAAGGTAGCGCGACATGGGCACTCTCCGTCCTGAATTGCGGTGGATTATGCCAGCGCGAACGTCTGCAACGGTGAACTGCTTTTGACTTGTTGAAGAACATTTTCGCTTCGTTGCAACGCAACGGTTTCGTTACTGTCAAGATGACCTAGCGGCGGTAACTGCAGAGGTCTAGTATGAGCCGCACTCACGTCAGCCAGGAGGTAAACCATGTCGGCCACCAAGAAGCCTGTAAACACTCCGTTGCACTTACTCCAACAACTCTCGGGCAGCCTGCTCGAGCATTTGGAAAACGCTTGCTCCCAAGCCTTGGCTGATGCTGAAAAACTGCTCGCCAAACTGGAAAAGCAACGCGGCAAGGCGCAAGAAAAACTGCACAAGTCCCGCACCAAATTGCAGGACGCCGCTGCTGCCGGTAAAGCCAAGGCACAGAACAAGGCCAAGGCTGCCGTCAAAGAACTTGAAGACCTGCTCGATGCGTTGAAGGATCGTCAGTCCGACACTCGCGGCTACATTCTGCAACTCAAGCGCGATGCCCAGGAAAGCCTGAAACTGGCCCAAGGTGTCGGCCGGGTGCAAGAGGCCGCCGGCAAAGCGCTGTCCTCCCGCGCCGCCAAACCAGCAGCAGCGCCTGCGAAAAAAGCGCCAGCCAAACCTGCTGCGGCGAAAGCCCCGGCGAAAACTGCTGCGGCCAAACCAGCGGCAAAACCTGCAGCCAAGGCACCGGCTAAAACCGCCGCCAAACCTGCTGCAAAAACCGCAGTGAAAAAACCGGCTGCGGCGAGCGCTGCGAAACCGGCCGCACGTACTGCCGCTGCCAAACCTGCAGCGGCCAAACCGGCTGCCAAGCCAGCAGCAAAACCTGCTGCGCGCAAAGTCGCTCCGGCAAAAACCGCTGCTGCTAAACCAGCTGCCAAAGTAGCGGTAAAACCGGCTGCCAAACCTGCCGCGAAAACCGCTGCGGCAAAACCGGCAGTCAAGACTGCGGCCAAACCGGTCGCGGCAAAACCTGCTGCCAAGGTTGCTGCCAAACCAGCGGCCAAGCCTGCCGCTAAAACCGCTGCCAAACCTGCAGCAGCAAAACCTGCGACCGCTGCAGCCAAGCCTGCCGCCAAACCAGTAGCCGCAAAGCCAGCCGCTAAACCAGCCGCCAAGCCAGCTGCCAAACCTGCCGCGAAAAAACCGGCCGTTGCCAAACCAGCTGCCGCCAAGCCGGCGACTGCACCAGCCGCCAAGCCGGCGACTGCACCAGCCGCCAAGCCAGCCGCTCCGGCGCCGGCCGCCGCCGCGCCTGCTCCAGCCGCTTCCACCTCGACCACCACGACTGCGCCAACGCCAGCCGCTGCGTCGAGCGCCAGCAGCAACCCGACCAGCGCTTCCTAAGTGCCGGTTGCCGCGACGCGCAGCACTTGCAGCGCGTCGCGGTTCGGGCTGGCGGCCGATCCCGTCAGACTCTCCAGCCACTCCCCCGACGCTGATGCGTCATCGCGCGGCCAATCCTGCGCAACCTGTTCCAGTTGCCACAGCAGATGCCGTTCGGCTTCCAGCTCCAATGCTTTCATTTGTTCTCGCAGACCCTTGAGTACCGGATCGTCTTCGGCCAGGGTTTTCCATTGAGTGCGCAACGCACGCAGTGGCTGCACCACCTCCCGATCCCAAGGCCCCACCAGCCTTTTCAGCTGCTCTACGCGCTGTTCGTTACAAGCCGCGCTACGTTGCTCAAGCCACAAACCACACAGCAGCAGGCAGACATTGGCCCCCGCCGCTTGCAGTTGCAGGCAGGCAGGTTCCACGCCCGGTCGGGCGTAGGTGGCAAGGGAAAAGCTCCACAGGTCAGAGGACATCGTGCTACTCGCGCCAGTTGTGAGCGAAGCTGGTAGACTCCGCCGCCATTATGATCCGACTTCAGAACCTGACTTTACAGCGTGGCCCGCAACGTCTGCTAGAAGACGCCGAGCTGACCCTGCACGCCGGCCACAAAGCCGGCCTCATCGGTGCCAACGGCGCCGGCAAATCCAGCCTGTTTGCCTTGCTGCGCGGCGAGTTGCACCCGGACTCGGGCGATTGCCTGCTGCCGGCCGACTGGCGAATCGCGCACATGCGCCAGGAGGTCGACACGCTCGAACGCCTGGCGGTCGACTATGTGCTCGATGGCGACCTGCGTCTGCGCGAAGTGCAACGTGACCTCGCCGCCGCCGAAGCGGCCCACGATGGTACGGCTCTGGCCCGCCTGCACGCCGAACTCGACAGCGCCGACGGCTATACCGCCGATGCGCGGGCTCGCAAGTTGCTGGCCGGTCTCGGTTTCACCAATGAACAGATGGATCGTCAGGTAGGAGATTTCTCCGGTGGCTGGCGGATGCGTCTGAACCTGGCGCAGGCCTTGATGTGTCCGTCGGACCTGTTGCTGCTCGACGAACCGACCAACCACCTGGATCTCGACGCGATCATCTGGCTCGAAGAGTGGCTGAAAAGCTATCCGGGCACCTTGCTGTTGATTTCCCACGACCGCGACTTCCTCGATGAAGTGGTCGATCACGTGGCGCATGTCGATCAGCGCAAACTGACCCTGTACCGTGGCGGCTACACTGCGTTCGAACGTGCCCGTGCCGAACGTCTGGCCCAGCAGCAACAGGCCTACGAGAAGCAGCAGGCGCAACGTGCGCACATGGAAAGCTACATCGCCCGCTTCAAGGCTCAGGCCACCAAGGCCCGTCAGGCGCAGAGCCGGATCAAGGCCCTGGAGCGCATGGAAGAGCTGTCGGCGGCCCACGTCGATTCACCGTTCGATTTCGTGTTTCGCGAATCGACCAAGATCTCCAGTCCGCTGATCGACCTGTCCGATGCGCGCCTGGGTTACGGCGACAAAACCATCCTGGAGAAGGTCAAGCTGCAACTGACCCCGGGTGCGCGGATCGGTCTGCTCGGGCCGAACGGTGCCGGTAAATCGACCCTGATCAAGAACCTCGCCGGTGAGCTCGAGCCGCTGGCCGGGCGTCTGACCCGTGGCGAAAACACCGTGGTTGGCTACTTCGCCCAGCATCAGCTCGACTCGCTGGATGCCAAGGCCAGCCCGCTGCTGCACTTGCAGCGTCTGGCGCCGACCGAACGCGAGCAGACCCTGCGCGACTTCCTCGGCGGTTTCGATTTCCGTGGCGCACGCATTGACGAGCCAGTGCTGAATTTCTCCGGTGGCGAGAAAGCGCGTCTGGCGCTGGCATTGATCGCCTGGGAACGGCCGAATCTGTTGCTGCTCGACGAACCGACCAACCACCTCGACCTGGAAATGCGCCTGGCGCTGACCATGGCGCTGCAGGAATTCAGCGGCGCGGTATTGGTGGTGTCTCACGATCGGCACTTGCTCAAGAGCACCACCGACAACTTCTACCTGGTCGCGGACGGCAAGGTAGAAGAGTTCGATGGCGACCTCGAAGACTACGCGCGCTGGCTGGTGGAATACCGTCAACGCAATGCGCCGGTCAGCAACACCCCGGTGAACCCGGACAAGACCGACAAAAAGGCCCAGCGCCAGGCCGCTGCTGCATTGCGTCAGCAACTGGCACCGCACAAGCGCGAGGCCGACAAGCTCGAAGCCGAACTGGGCAAGCTCCACGAAAAACTCGCCAAGGTCGATGCCAGCCTCGGTGACAGCGACATCTACGAGCCGGCGCGCAAGAACGAGTTGCGTGATCTGCTGGCAGAGCAGGCCAAGCTGAAAGTGCGCGAAGCCGAGCTGGAAGAAGCGTGGATGGAGGCACTCGAAACGCTGGAAAGCATGCAGGCGGAGCTGGAGGCGCTGTCCTGATGGAAGCGTTCAAGCTGCCGCTGCCGGCGGTGTGGGTCGAACCGATCTGGCTCGGCGTGCAGATTCTGCTGATCCTGCTGGCCGGCTACTTCGCTCAACGTGTCGTCGCTCGATTCCTCACCCGCCTGGGCGAGCGCTATCCGTTTCCGCCGCAGTTGCTGATGCCCCTGCGGGGCGGTCTGCGCTGGCTGATCATGGGCAGCGCGCTGATCTTTGTGCTGGAACGCCTCGGGGTGTCGGCCACGGTGCTGTGGACGGCGCTGTCGGGTTTCGTCGCGGTGGCGGCGGTGGCGTTCTTCGCGATGTGGAGTGTGCTGTCGAACCTGCTTTGCGCGATTCTGATCTTCACCGTCGGCCCGTTCCGCCTGGGCGATGTGGTCGAGCTGGTGGACACCACCGACAAGCCGGGTGTCAAAGGCCGGGTGGTGGCGATCAATCTGCTCTACACCACGTTGGTCGAAGCCGAGGAGCTCGGGACGGGCAGCGCCATGGTGCAAGTGCCGAATAGCCTGTTCTTCCAGCGTTCGGTGCGGCGCTGGCGCGGGAGTGATGTGTTTCCTTCCAGCGGTTTCGAGAAGTAGTCCTCGGGCGTCTGATCTGACGCCTTCGCGAGCAAGCCCTCAGCCGCGCCCGAACCATCCAGCAAAAATCGGTAGTCATCCGCGCCAAAGCGCATTAGCTTTGACGTCTGTCACGATTCACAGTCGAGGTGTGCGATGGAGCTTCAAACATGGCTGGCATTCTTTGCCGCCTGCTGGGTGATCAGTCTGTCCCCGGGTGCTGGCGCCATTGCGTCGATGTCCAGCGGCCTGCAATACGGTTTCTGGCGCGGTTACTGGAACGCCCTCGGCCTGCAGATCGGCCTGGCGGTACAGATTGCGATTGTCGGCGCCGGTGTCGGCGCGATCCTCACCGCCTCGGCCACCGCATTCCACGCGATCAAATGGTTCGGTGTGGCGTATCTGGTCTATCTGGCGATCAAGCAATGGCGTGCGCTGCCCATGGACATGAGCGATGACGCGGCGGTACGGCCGATCGGCAAACCTCTGGCGCTGGTGTTTCGCGGCTTCCTGGTCAACATCAGCAACCCCAAGGCACTGGTGTTCATGCTGGCGGTGTTGCCGCAGTTCATCAATCCTCACGCACCGTTGCTGATTCAGTATGTGGTGATCGGTGCGACCATGATCTGCGTGGATCTGATTGTCATGGCCGGTTACACCGGGCTGGCGTCCAAGGTGCTGCGCCTGTTGCGTACACCGCAGCAGCAGAAACGCATGAACCGCACGTTTGCCGGGCTGTTCATTGGTGCGGCGGCATTTATGGCGACGTTGCGTAAAGCGGCGGTGTAAAACCTGCCGGCACAAAAAAGGCGACCTGATGAGGTCGCCTTTTTTTATCCGCCAAGACTTTGGAGTGACGCGCAATTGTGGCGAGGGAGCTTGCTCCCGCTTGAGTGCGTAGCGCTCACAAGCTTTTGGGTCTGCTTCGCAGCCCAGCGGGAGCAAGCTCCCTCGCCACAGAACGCGTTCAGCCAAGAGTCAGCGCAAGATCACCGGCGCGGTATCACGCGGCAAGTTGTTGCGCTGCGGCGCTTCGCGCGGCTGCTCGTACCCGCCGCCACCGAGCTGCTGGCTCAGCTGCCCGGCAACGTCCTCACCCAAAGCCTTGGACACTTCACGCACCACCCGCGGGCGATTCAGCGAGATCTTGATGTCGCGGCCGTTCACCAGTTTGGTGTCCTGCGCTTCGCCCATCGCCGTGAAGGCCGAGGTGATTTCGTAGGTCTTGGTGTTGATCAGGCTGAAATCCGCCACCAGCGTCAGGCCCAGCACCGCCGAATAGCTGTCGGTGTGCGCCAGCTCGTTCATGTCCTGGGTGAAGTCGATGTCCGACACGGTGCCGAACAGCACGTAGTCGGCACCCTTGAAGCTGCCGGCCTTGATGCGCTTGATCACGTCGTACACGTCACCCTTGGACGACGCGGTGTACGGCGTGCCCTGCACCAGCTGGAACATCCCGGTGCGGAGGATCTCGCCCTTGATGTCGCCGGTGAATTTACGCAGCTCACCTTGTTCGATGTAGCTGGTGGTCGCTTCCAGCTCGTTGTAGTTCGAGGAACCACTGGAGCTGTAGTAACCCTCGCGGTAATTGTTCTGCGCCGAAACGATGTGAATGTACTGCTCCACACGCTCCTGATACGCCAGATCCGTTACCGCCACTTTCGGGGCCGCTTGCACGCTGAACGCGCAAGCCAGGGCCATCATGCCAATCCATGCGCGCATCAATTAACGCTCCGTGGTTTTGCGGATCTCTTTTTCGTCCATCCACTCGGCCAGACCGCTTTCGACGTCGATCAGTTGCAGGCTGAATTTGTAGAAGACGTCCTTGTAGTCGCTGCTGCGCTTGACGATCGAGCTGATCGAACCTTCCAGACGGTACTTGGCGGCGATCATGTTGCCAGTCTTGGCCACGGTGCTCTTTTTGTACAGGCCGCTCTGGTTTTGCAACTTGAGCTGATCGACCTGGCTCTGCATCGCGGTGTTGTCGCTGGCGAAGCGGGCGGTGCCGGACTTCATCAGCTGAGTCTTGATGCTGGTGGTGATTTCGCGGGTATCGATGTACTCGCTGGTCTTGTTCTTCACGTCGTAAACCTGCACCACCGGGCGGCCCTGCAGAATGCCGGACTGGGCCAGCGAGCGGGTCATCGATTCGGCGATCATTTGCAGGTCGGTCGAACCGAATTCGTTGGTCACGGTTTCAACCGCTTTGGCATCGCCGTAGCTGATGTTCTTGCTGCCCAGGGTCGGCGAGGTGTTGGCGCAACCGGAAGCCAGCAGGGCGAGGACAGCGATCAGGGAAAAGCGTGCAAACATGGGAATGCTCTCTAAAACAGGAATAGGGTGGCGGACTTAAGGCGTCTTGAGTTCGAGACGGAAATCCACGGCTTTCGGGGTCGGGGCGATGCCCTGGATGAAGCTGGTCTGAGCGCCGTACATCATCTGGCTCTTCCAGACTTCTTCCTCGGCGATCGGGAAACCTTCCGCACCGAGCCAAGCGAAGCGGTAGTAGAACGTCTTGTTGCTGTTGAGGGTGTTGGTCAACTGCACATTGACGGTCATGAAGCCGTTCTCTCGGGCGACGCGCATGGCGCCGACCGCAATGTGCTTCTGCGGGCCCATGGCCACGACCTTGCTCGCGGCGCTGCCCGGCTCCGGTGGTGGCGGGGTGGCGCAGCCGCTGGCCAGGATGGCGAGAGCGGCGACGGCGAAGAGTTTGAAGCGCATGCAAAGACTCCGTTCTTAAGGTTGTTTGAGGCTGGCGACATTGGTCGCGCCGGCGCTCGGGATGACATGGGCGGCGACGCCGCCGGCAAATACCTGATTGCCCACGGCACGCAGGCTGATCACTTGATAACGCTGATCGACGGTGACCTTGACCAGCGAACCGCCGACGGCGCTCGGCAGACTGACTTGATGCTCGCCTTTCTTCAAGCGCAGACGCACCACTTGGGTGTTGTCCGGCAGGGTGCGCCACGTACGGGTATCGGCACCTTCCAGCACAGCTGAAGAAATACCCACGGCCAGACCGGCCAGCGGGTTGGTTTCGTTGATCTTCTTCTGCGCCACACCTTTGGTGATTGCGCGCACGGTGGTGCGGACGATGATCCCCGGCATGTCATCGCGCAGGGCGCGACGCGACATGGCGGTAGTGCTGTTGAGAGCGGTCAGGTTGACTTGCTGGCCATCGACGCCAATCTGCGCGAACGGTGCAGTGGAGGTGTCAGGCTTGATGATCGGGAACGACAGTGGAGTGATCACCACGTTGTTGGAGATCGGCAATGGCAGTGGCACGCGGATCGAATCACGCGAGGGTGCCACACCGCTTTGCACCACGATCAGAATATCGCTGTCGTCGGACTTGCTCGGCTTGTCGAGGTTGACCAGTGCCTGTTCCAGCAGCGGGGTGTTCGGGCGCAGTTCAGCCGCCTTGCGATAGCCCGGCGCAGCCAGGTCTTTCTCGCCCAGGGCTTCGTAGACGAAACCGGCCAGGTAATGGCTGAACGCACTCTGGTAGCTGTTTTTCAGGCTGACCACTTCCGGCGCGTCGAGGCTGGCAACCGGGTAGCCTTGCAGATCCTTGTACTGAGTCTTGATGCCTTCTTTCTCGGCCTCTTCCTCACTCTTGAGGTATTCCTTGTCGCGCAGCTCGGCGATCACCGCTTCACGTTCGTGAGTTTTCTTGATCGCGGTGCGGGCGCCATCGAAGTCATTGACTGCCAGCAGATTGAGGGCCATCTGCGTGGTCAGCATGACTTTTTCGTAGTCGTAGCCTTCGTAGCGACGCACCTTGTCGTTGACCAGGAAACTGCCGAACTGAGCCAGGTATTTACCGGTGTCGAGCTTGACCGAATCTTCCCACTGGCCAACCACCTGATCGGCGCTGGTCCAGGCGTTCTGGCTGCCGGACAGGTCGCCCTTGGCGCGCAGCAACTCACCTTTCTCGAAGTAATAGAGCAGGTCTTTGTCCGGACCGGTGTTGTTCTTTTCCAGCAGGCTCAGCGCGGCGTCGACGTTGCCGGTGGCCAGTTGCTGGTTGGTCTGGGCCAGTTCCGAATCGTAGTTGCGAAACGCTGAACAGCCGGACAGCAGAGTAACCGCGCTGAGCGCGATCAAGGTGGGAGTGCGCAATGCCATGGGGGTACTTCTTCCCTGAGCTAGTAACTGCATCAGCCGCCGGTGCTGGTCGGGCTGGTGTGACCCATCGACAGTGGCGCTGGCCTCCTGCCAATTCCTCATAACCAGAGGAGCTTTTATGCCGCGTTGCTATAGCGCGGGCGCGGCATTATAAGCGGGCGATGCTGGCCATGTAATAGCTTTTTAATTGCACTTGTTAGTTTGGTGCCATTACTCCTCTGCTTTATCTGACACCTTTCGTTCATGGCGTTTCGGGCAGGACCAATGCGGATCCGACGTAATAGTTCTGGCCCATGAATACCCGCAGGTTGAACACTTGATGGCTGTGGTCGACGCGTACCGTGAACCCGTCTTCTGCACGAAAATACGGAAAGCGCACGCGGTGCAGGCCTTTTTTCAGGCGCAGACGGGCGACCAGGGTTTTGTCCGGCAGCGTGCGCCAGGTTCTAGTGTCAGCCTCTTCAAAAGGATCAGGATCGGTCACCACCAACGACGCCTTGGACGGATCGCGCTCGTTCTTTTGCGCCTGGCTGATGGCGGCCATGTTGGCGCGGAACATGGCGCGAGAGATGATCGCCGGCATGTCATCGCGCAAGGTGCGAATGGCCATGTCCGACACGCTGTTAATCATGGTCAATGGGTGCTTTTTACCGTCGACGAGGACCTGGGTCACGCCAGGTGTGAGGGTGTCGGGCACCATCACCGGGAACGAGATCGGTGCAACAATCGTCAGGTTTTCGTTCAGCCGCACCGGGATCGGCACTTGCACCGAGCTGCGTGCCGGGGCGAAACCGGCCTGGACCACGATCAGAATCTCGCTTTCATCGGCTGCCGGTCCGGGCTTGTCCAGGTTGCGCAAAGCGTTTTCGAGCAGCGGCACGCCCGGGCGCAATTCGATCGCCTGTCGATACCCCGGCGCTGCGAGCGCGCGTTCGCCCAGCGCTTCATAAGTGAAGCCGGCCAGATAATGGCTGAATGCACTCTGGTAGCCGTTCTTCAGCTCAAGCACTTGCGGGGCATCGAGGATGGCCACCGGATAGCCTTCCAGATCCTTGTAGTGCAAGGTGATGCCCTGTTGCGTAGCTTGCTCTTGCGCCTCTTCGTATTGCCGCTCCCGCTGGCGGGCGATCAGGGTTTCGCGCTCGTGGGTTTTCTTGATGTCGGCGCGGGCCCCGTCGAAATCGTTTTCCGCCAGTTGGTTGAGGGCCATTTCGGTGGTCAGCATGACTTTTTCGTAGTCGTAGCCTTCGTAACGCTGCAGCTTGTCATTGACCAGCATGGTGCCCATTTCATTACCGAAACGGGTCAGCAACTTCATGCCTGCGGAAGGCACGGCTTCTTCGCGCTGAAAAATCATCCGGTCAGCACTGCGCCACGCTTCCTGGCTTTTTGGCAGGTTGGTGCCGGCGCTGAGGATCGCGCCGCGTTCCATGAAATACAGCAGATCCTTGTCTTCCCAAGGATTGTGCAGCTCCATCAGATAAAGCGCTTCGTTGAGATTGCCCTGCGCCATCTGATCGATGGTCTGCTGCATTTCCTGATCGTAATTGCGGTAAGCGGCGCACCCACTCAGTTGCATGATGAGGCTAAGCAGCAGGTAGAGCGGCAGGCAATGGCGCATGGAGACGGGTTCTTCCTTGAACGGCAAAAGCACGGAGGTGACGCATTATAGGGGCGCTTTGCTGCTGCCGGGTGGACAAGGATTGCGCTAGGCTTGCGCGCTCAGCGCTCAACAGATCCGGGGCTTTAATGAATCAACTGCAAGCCATGCGCGCGTTTCGTTGCATCGTCGAGTGTCGCGGGTTCAGCGCCGCTGCCGAGCGCCTCGACACCACTCACTCGACCATCTCCCGGCAGTTGCAGCAACTGGAAAGCGAGCTGGGCACGCGGCTGATCAATCGCAACACCCGAGGTTTCAGCCTGACCACGGCAGGGCAGCAGTATTACGCGGCGTGCGTGGACATTCTCGATCGCCTCGATCAAGCCGCACTGGCGGTGGGGCAGGCACATGAAAGCCCCAGCGGTGTGCTGCGCATCAGTGCACCGATGGTCATCGGTACGCTGGAACTGGCGAGCTGGTTGCCGGCGTTTCAGCAGCGCTATCCCGAGATTGAAGTGGACCTGTCCTGCGATGACCGTTTCGTCGATCTGATCGCCGAGGGTTTCGATGTGGCTCTGCGCATCTGCGGACCCTTGGCCGATTCATCCATGGTGGCGCGGTTGCTGACTGTCTCGGACATGTTGCTGGTGGCTTCGCCTGTGTATGTGGCGCGCAATGGTCTGGTGCGCCAGGTGCGCGAACTCGCCGAGCAGCAGTTGCTGGCGTTTGCCGGTGGCAGTGACTGGGTGCTGACCGATACGCGTGGACTCACCACCACCAGCGTGCGCGTGCAGGGCCGGTTCAAGGCCGATTCGATCAGTTCGCTGCACGCCGCCGCGTTGGCCGGGGTTGGCATCGCCGCGTTCACCCGGGCCACGGTGCAGGACGATCTGTTCAGCGGCCGGCTGGTACAAATCCTGCCCAACTACAGCCTTGGGCGGCGCCACTATTACGCGCTCTATCCGCATGCCCGGCACGTCGCGCTGAAGGTGCAGGTGTTCGTCGAATTCATGCTTGAGCACTACCGCAACAGCGCCGCAGCGCTGCGTTAAAACGCCACGAGACGTCGACAAAGCTTGAGTGAAAGGCGTTCGAAGTGAACAATATGTAACTTCGCATTTCCATTTGAGACTCATTCATGACTGCCGCGTCCCGATTCCTGGCCTGGCTGGTGTTCCCGCTGTTTGCCCTGAGCAGTTTCAACCTGCTGGCCGACACCGTGGAAGGCGCCCCGCAGGCGCTGCACCTGCTCGATTACATCAGCGCCGACTATCCGCCGACGGTCGAGGCGGGCAAGGTCGTCGACGACGGCGAATACCGCGAGCAACTGGAATTCACCCAGGTGCTGCAAGGGCTGATCGGCGGTCTGCCGGCCAAACCGGAGAAGGCTGAGCTGGAGCAGGGTGTCGAGGCTCTGCACGCCGCCATCACCGCGAAACAGGACGGCGCCGAGGTCGCGCGTCAGGCCCGACAACTGGGGGCGAAACTGGCGGTAGCATATGAAGTCAGCCAAGCGCCGATCATCACTCCCGATCCGACCCGGGGCGCGCCGCTGTACGCGCAGAACTGCTCGGTATGTCACGGTGAAACCGGCGCCGGTGACGGCCCGGCGGGCCTCGGCATGACGCCGCCGCCAGCCAATCTGCGCGATGCCGCACGCATCGATCATCTGAGCCTGTACGCGATCTACAGCACCCTCGGCCAAGGCGTCGAAGGCACCGACATGCCGGCCTTCGCCGATCAACTGGACGACCGTCAGCGTTGGGATCTGGCGACCTACATTGCCGGTTTCAGTGCCGACCCGGCTGCGGTCAAGTCTGACAAGATCTTCAACATCGCTGATCTGGCACGCCAGACCCCGGCCGAGGTGCAGGCCGCCGAAGGCCCGCAGGTCGCCGCAAGCTTCCGTGCCCAGCGTGCGCAACCGCCGCAGGTCAAGCGTGGCCCGGCGCAGCTGCTCGATTACACCGCGGCCACGCTGGACAAGAGCCTGGCGGCGTATCGCGCCGGTGATCACGATCAGGCTTACGACCTGTCGGTGGCGGCGTATCTGGAAGGCTTCGAACTGGTCGAAAGCTCGCTGGATAACGTCGACGCCAACGTGCGCAAGGACACCGAAAAATCGCTGATGGCCTACCGTCAGTCGTTGCAGGACGGCTTGCCGGTGGCGCAAGCCGAACAGCGCCTGGACGCGGCCAAGGGCAAGTTGAAAGAGTCTGCTGAACTGCTCGGCAGCGATGGTCTGAGCTGGTCGCTGAGCTTTATCTCCGGTCTGCTGATTCTGCTGCGCGAAGGCCTCGAAGCGATTCTGGTGCTGGCGGCGATCCTCGCGTTTCTGCGCAACACCGGCCAGCAGTCGGCGGTGCGCAGCGTCAACATCGGTTGGGGCCTGGCGCTGCTCGCGGGTCTTGGCACCTGGGCGCTGGCGGCGTACGTGATCGACGTCAGCGGCTCGCAGCGTGAACTGCTCGAAGGCGCCACGGCGCTGTTCGCCAGCGTCATGGTGCTGTGGCTCGGCGTGTGGATGCACGACCGGCGCCACGCGGTGGCCTGGCAGGATTACATCAAGCAGAGTCTGGTGGGCGGCGGCGGGCGTTTCGGCTTCGCGATCCTTGCGTTTTTCTCGGTGTACCGCGAGCTGTTCGAAGTGATCCTGTTCTATGAAACCCTGTGGCTGCAGGCTGGCCCCGCCGGGCATGACGCAGTGCTGGCCGGCGGTGCGACGGCGCTGGTGCTGCTGGTCGGTCTGGCGTGGGTGATCCTGCGCGGTTCGGCGAAACTGCCGCTGACGCTGTTCTTCAGCATCAACGCCGGTCTGCTCTGTGCGTTGTCGGTGGTGTTCGCAGGGCATGGCGTGAAAGCGTTGCAGGAAGCCGGGATCTTCGGCACGCGGCCGGTGGCGTTCTTTGACTTCGACTGGCTGGGGATCCATGCCGATGCCTATTCGCTGACGGCGCAGGCGGTGGCGATTCTGGCGATTGTTGTGCTGTACGGGCGCAGCCGGATGGCCGAGAAGAAGCGGGTCACTGCTTAACTGCATTCGCTGCGCTCACATTCGCGGGCAAGCCACGCTCCCACAGGTTTAGCGTTAACCTTGTGGGAGCGTGGCTTGCCCGCGATGCTTTTAGAAGAGGAAAAAATGATGCGTGTATGGATCGATGCCGACGCCTGCCCCCGGGCCGCCAAGGAACTGGTGGTGAAGTTTGCCCTCAAGCGCCGGTTCGAAGTGGTGCTGGTGGCCGGGCAGCCGCAGACCAAGCCGGGGCTGGCCATCGTCAAACTGATTGTGGTGCCCAGCGGCCCGGATGCGGCGGACAATTATCTGGTCGAGCACGCGGTGCCCGGTGAGCTGGTGATCTGCAGCGATATTCCGCTGGCCGATCGTCTGGTGAAGAAGGGGGTGGCAGCGCTGGATCCTCGCGGCAAGGAGTTCGATGCGCAAAACATGGGCGAGCGTCTGGCGGTGCGCAACCTGTTCACCGACCTGCGTGAACAGGGCCAGATCAGCGGCGGCCCGGCGCCATTCGGCGAGCGGGAGAAGCAGGCGTTTGCCAATGCGCTGGACCGGATCCTGACGCGCCTGACCCGCAAACCCTGAAATAATCACCATTCCCCTGTGGGAGCGGGCTTGCTCGCGAAGGCGTCGAATCAGACAACATTGATTTGAATGACACACCGCTTTCGCGAGCAAGCCCGCTCCCACATCTCGCTCCGCATGCGGTCAGAGATCAAACATCGTTCTCGTGAGTCAGTTCGAGAACGCGATCCACCAGTTTGTTGATCCCCGAAGCCGCTTCACTGATGTTCTGCGCCAGCATGTAAGCCGGAGTCGTTACCAGTTTGCGTGCCTTGTCTTCGATGATGTCGGTCACCGCGCAGTCTTCGTGGGTGGCGCCCATCTTGTTCATCGCGGTGGCGGTGTCGGCATCGTTGCCGATGGTGCAGGTCACGCCCGGGCCGTAGATCTTCGCTGCCAGCGCCGGCGAGATGCACATCAGACCCACCGGTTTGCCCGCTTCGGCAAATGCTTCCGCCAAGGCCAGCACTTCAGGCTGCACCGTGCAGCCGGCGCCTTCAACGGCGAAGTTCGAGAGGTTTTTCGCGGCGCCAAAACCGCCAGGTACGATCAGCGCGTCGAAGTCATCGACGTCGGCCTCGCGGATGTCCTTGATGTTGCCGCGGGCAATGCGCGCCGACTCCACCAGCACGTTGCGCGTTTCGGGCATTTCTTCACCGGTCAGGTGATTGATCACATGCAATTGCGCGATGTTCGGCGCGAAGCATTGCACCTGTGCGCCGCGTTGATCCAGGCGCAGCAGGGTGATGACGCTTTCATGGATTTCGGCGCCGTCGTACACGCCGCTGCCGGACAGGATCACTGCAACTTTTTTGCTCATGGGTTTCTCTCCAGATTCATGGCGCTAAATGTCCACTAATTTGTCGTGCGTTGCCATAGGCCCAAGTGGCGGCTGCACCTGCATGGAGCGCTTTCTAAATGGATCGCAACAACGGCGGGGTGTTCATTATTTGCGGTTGCCTGCTTCGTGACGAGCAGGAGATTTTTGGCGTGAGAACGCCGCTGGCGAACGGGAGTCCGCTGGCGCAGAGGGGATAAATGACTAAAAGAGCCGGCCAGCCCGGGCTTTGCGCAGGGCTGTGCGCCAGGCGCCAGCGCGTTATTCGGCTGGCGTCTTCGGTTCGGCAGGTTTGGCCACTTCGGCTTGATTCAGCAGTGCCGCTTTTGCGGCTTGCTCATCGGCGTAAACCTGTTTTGCCAGTCGCGCATTCTTGAAGCGGCGGCGCAGCCACAGACCAACGCCAAGAATCAGCAGCGCACCGAGCACCCACAGCTCGTACTTCTTGATGCTGCCGAGCATGCCTTCGAGCACCGCGCCGAAGTGGTAGGCGGCGGCCGCCAGCGCGGTTGCCCAGATTGCCGCGCCGATGCCGTTCAGCAGCAGGTAACGTCCCGGCGGGTAACCCGACAGGCCGATCGCCACCGGCATCACCGTGCGCAGGCCATAAACGAAGCGGAAACTCAGGACCCAGATGTCCGGATGTTTGCGGATATGTTCCAGCGCGCGGTCGCCCATCATCTGCCAGCGCGGTTTGCGCGCGAGCAATTTGCGCCCGTGCTTGCGCCCCAGGAAGTACCACAGCTGATCGCCGGCATAGCTGCCGAAGAACGCCACGACCACTACCAAGTTGATGTCCATGTATCCACGGAACGCGAGGAAGCCTGCGAGCACCAGGATGGTTTCGCCTTCGAAGAACGTGCCGAGGAACAAGGCAAAGTAGCCAAAGTCATGCAGAAATTGTTGGAGCATTGTCTGGGTGCTGGCGAAATGAACGCGCAGCCTAACCCTTCGGACACATTCATGAAAGTGTCCAAATGTGTCTCGACGTGAACAATTCCTACGCTAACAATGGAATGCGGCTACATGTCACGGGGTACGCACAACTGTAATCTGTTGGTCATAATGGCCGTCTATAACTGTCACGCTCGCCCGTTTGCGCGGGCTCAGGAGTCCGCCGTGAGCTTTACCCCTGCCAATCGTCTGTTTCCCGCCACTCGCCTGCGTCGCAATCGTCGTGATGATTTTTCGCGTCGGCTGGTGCGGGAAAACGTGCTGACGGTCGATGACCTGATTCTGCCGGTGTTCGTGCTTGAGGGTGAAAACCGTCGCGAAGCCGTGGCCTCGATGCCCGGTGTCGAGCGCCTGACCATCGACCTGCTGCTTGAAGAAGCGGCGCAATGGGTCGAACTGGGGATCCCGGCGCTGGCGCTGTTCCCGGTCACGCCTGTCGAACTGAAATCCCTTGATGCTGCCGAAGCCTGGAACCCCGAGGGCATTGCCCAACGTGCTACTCGCGCGTTGCGTGAGCGGTTCCCGGAATTGGGCGTGATCACTGACGTCGCCCTCGATCCGTTCACCACCCACGGTCAGGACGGCATTCTCGATGAAGAAGGCTACGTGCAGAACGACATCACCGTCGACGCACTGGTCAAGCAGGCACTGTCCCACGCCGAAGCCGGCGCTCAGGTCGTGGCGCCGTCGGACATGATGGACGGTCGGATTCAGGCGATCCGCGAGGCGCTGGAGCTGGCCGGTCACGTCAACGTGCGGATCATGGCCTACTCGGCCAAGTACGCCAGCGCCTATTACGGGCCGTTCCGCGATGCCGTGGGGTCGGCGGCGAATCTGGGCAAGGCCAACAAGGCCTCCTATCAGATGGACCCGGCCAACAGCGACGAAGCGCTGCACGAAGTCGGCGCGGACTTGTCTGAAGGCGCGGACATGGTCATGGTCAAACCCGGCATGCCGTACCTGGACATTCTTTTCCGGGTAAAAGATGCCTTCAAAGTGCCGACCTTCGTCTATCAGGTTAGCGGCGAATACGCCATGCACATGGCGGCGATCCAGAATGGCTGGTTGAGCGAGGCGGTAATTCTTGAATCACTGACCGCCTTTAAACGTGCCGGCGCTGATGGCATCCTGACTTACTTTGCTGTCCGCGCCGCTCAATTGTTACGAGAGCAGAAATAGCCCTCCCAGGAACATTCGATGAATACCGAAGGACTCACTGAAGTTGCAGTAAAAGAAGCTCAACCGGTGGTGGAGCAAATCACCGAAACCCCGCCGGAACTCGAGCCTGCGCCACCCGCACCGGTTACCGAAGCCGTCGCGGCGGCGCCAGTGATTGCGATCCCGGGCCTGGATGACAGCAGCCTGTATATCCATCGCGAGCTCTCGCAACTGCAGTTCAACATCCGCGTGCTGGAACAGGCGCTGGACGAGTCCTATCCGTTGCTGGAGCGGCTGAAGTTCCTGCTGATCTTCTCCAGCAACCTCGACGAATTCTTTGAAATCCGCGTCGCCGGCCTGAAAAAGCAGATCACCTTCGCTCGCGAACAGGCCGGTGCCGATGGTCTGCAACCGCACCAGGCACTGGCGCGGATCAGCGAGCTGGTGCACGGTCACGTTGACCGCCAGTACGCGATCCTCAACGACATCCTGCTGCCGGAGCTGGAAAAGCATCAGGTGCGCTTTATCCGTCGCCGTCACTGGACGACCAAGATCAAGACCTGGGTGCGCCGCTACTTCCGCGACGAGATCGCGCCGATCATCACCCCGATCGGCCTCGACCCGACGCACCCGTTCCCGTTGCTGGTGAACAAGAGCCTGAACTTCATCGTCGAACTGGAAGGCATCGACGCCTTCGGTCGCGATTCCGGTCTGGCGATCATCCCGGCACCGCGCCTGCTGCCACGGATCATCAAGGTTCCGGAAGAAGTCGGCGGCCCGGGCGACAACTATGTGTTCCTGTCGTCGATGATCCACGCCCACGCCGATGACCTGTTCCAGGGCATGAAGGTCAAGGGCTGCTACCAGTTCCGCCTGACCCGAAACGCCGACCTGGCGCTCGACTCCGAAGATGTCGAAGACCTGGCGCGCGCCCTGCGTGGCGAGCTGTTCTCGCGGCGCTACGGTGATGCGGTGCGCCTGGAAGTCGCCGACACCTGCCCGAAACACCTCTCGGACTATCTGCTCAAGCAGTTCAACCTGAGCGAGACCGAGCTGTATCAGGTCAACGGCCCGGTCAACCTGACGCGCCTGTTCAGCATCACCGGTCTGGACAGCCACCCGGAGCTGCAATACACGCCGTTCACCCCGCAGATCCCGAAACTGCTGCAGAACAGCGAGAACATTTTCAGCGTGGTGAGCAAGCAGGACATCCTGTTGCTGCACCCGTTCGAGTCGTTCACTCCGGTGGTCGACCTGCTGCGCCAAGCGGCGAAAGACCCGCATGTATTGGCTGTGCGCCAGACCCTGTACCGCTCCGGTGCCAACTCCGAGATCGTCGATGCGCTGGTGGACGCCGCGCGTAACGGCAAGGAAGTGACCGCAGTCATCGAACTGCGCGCACGCTTCGACGAAGAGTCCAACCTGCAACTGGCCAGCCGTCTGCAAGCGGCCGGTGCGGTGGTGATTTACGGCGTGGTCGGCTTCAAGACCCACGCCAAGATGATGCTGATCCTGCGTCGCGAGGCCGGTGAGATCGTGCGTTACGCGCACCTCGGCACCGGTAACTACCACGCCGGCAATGCGCGTCTGTACACCGATTACAGCCTGCTGACCTCCGACGACGCCTTGTGCGAAGACGTCGGCAAACTGTTCAGCCAGTTGATCGGCATGGGTAAAACCCTGCGCATGAAGAAGCTGCTGCATGCGCCGTTCACCCTGAAGAAGGGCATGCTCGACATGATTGCCCGGGAAACCCAGTTCGCCGTCGAAGGCAAACCGGCGCACATCATCGCCAAGTTCAACTCGCTGACCGATCCGAAGATCATTCGTGCGCTGTACAAGGCCAGCCAGTCCGGCGTGCGCATTGATCTGGTGGTGCGTGGCATGTGCTGCCTGCGTCCGGGCATCGCCGGGGTTTCGCACAACATCCATGTGCGCTCGATCATCGGTCGCTTCCTTGAACACACCCGAGTGTTCTACTTCCTCAACGGCGGCGAGGAGCAGATGTTCCTCTCCAGCGCCGACTGGATGGAGCGCAACCTCGACAAGCGCGTCGAGACTTGCTTCCCGGTAGAAGGCAAGAAGCTGCTGACCCGCGTGAAGAAAGAGCTGGAGCTGTACCTGACCGACAACACCCACAGCTGGAGCCTGCAGTCGGATGGCCGTTACATCCGCAACACGCCAACCGGCAACCAGAACCCGCGCAGCGCGCAGGCGACCTTGCTGGAACGCCTGGGCAGCCCGATTCTGCCGGTGAGCAGCTGACCTTCAGCCCAATAAAAAGGCGATCCTTGCGGATCGCCTTTTTTGTGCCTGTCGTTCACCCACCTGTGGCGAGGGAGCTTGCTCCCGCTGGACTGCGCAGCAGGCCTATGCTTTCAAAGGAAGGGCCGCTTCGCGCCCCAGCGGGAGCAAGCTCCCTCGCCACAAGGTTATCAGTGGACTGTTAGCACGATGCCCACCCGCGTCAGCCAGTCGGCTTCGAGGCCAAAGTCGGCCTGAGTCAGCTGATTCTCATCCAGCCAGTTCTCCGGGAATTCCACGTCGAGGGTGTTGCCTTTGGCATGCAGCGTCACTTGTGGCATCGCCTGGGTGCCGCGGATGTGGTGGAACAGGATCGCGAAGCGCAGCAGCACGCACAGACGGATCAGCTTGTCGCCGTCGTCACCGAACTCGGCGAACTTGTCCTTGGGGATGTTGCGGCGGTGGCCGCGCACCAGCAGAGCGAGCATTTGCTGGTCTTCGCGAGAGAAACCGGCGAGGTCAGAGTGTTCGATCAGGTAGGCGCCGTGCTTGTGGTAGTGGTAGTGCGCGATGTCGAGGCCGACTTCGTGGACTTTCGCCGCCCAGCCCAGCAGTTCACGCCAGATGCCGTCATCCAGCTCCCAGTCCGCGGCGACCTGATCGAAGGCGTGCAGTGCCTTGCGTTCAACTCGCGCGGCTTGTTCCAGATCGACGTGATAGCGCTCCATCAGCGAAGTCAGGGTGCGTTCGCGCACGTCTTCGTGATGATGGCGGCCGAGCAGGTCGTAGAGCACGCCTTCACGCAGTGCGCCTTCGCAATGATCCATGCGTTGCAGTTCGAGGGCGTCGAAGATCGCTTCAAGAATCGCCAGGCCCGCCGGGAAGATCGCCCGACGGTCAGGTTTGATGCCTTCGAAGTCGATCTTGTCGACGTCACCCAGTTTGAACAGACGACGCTTGAGCCAGGCCAGGCCTTCGGCATTCACTTCGCCGGTGCCATGCCCGCCGGCCTTCAGCGCCAGGCCGATGGCGCGGATGGTGCCCGAGGAGCCGATGGCTTCATCCCAGGTCAGGCGGTGCAGGGCGTGCTCGATGCTCATGATCTCCAGCCGCGCCGCGGTGTACGCCTGGGCGTAACGGGCCGGGGCGATCTTGCCGTCCTTGAAATAACGCTGAGTGAAGCTGACGCAGCCCATTTGCAGGCTTTCGCGCAGCAGCGGTTCAAAACGCTGCCCGATGATGAATTCAGTACTGCCGCCGCCGATGTCGGCCACCAGACGCTTGCCCGGGGTGTCGGCGAGGGTGTGCGAAACGCCCAGATAAATCAGCCGCGCTTCTTCACGGCCGGAGATGACTTCCACCGGGTGACCGAGGATTTCTTCGGCGCGGTGGATGAATTCCAGGCGATTGCGCGCTTCGCGCAGGGCGTTGGTGCCGACGATCCGCACGGCGCCCAGTGGCATGCCGTTGATCAGTTGGGCAAAGCGCTTGAGGCAGTCGAGGCCGCGCTGCATCGATTCTTCGTTGAGATGGCGCTCATCGTCGATACCGGCGGCGAGCTGCACTTTCTCTCCGAGGCGCTCCAGGATGCGGATTTCACCGTTCTGGGCCTTGGCCACGACCATGTGGAAGCTGTTGGAGCCCAGGTCGATTGCGGCGATCAGGGACAGATTCTTGGCTTTGGATTGCGGCATGGTCAGGGGGTCTCGGTCGATAACCCCGCCATCGTGCCACGATCAAACGCTGACGCCAACGCGCATGGTTCAAACCGTTGATCCTGCGCATAAAAGCTTGAGACCGCGGCGCGGCCATTCGCGAGCAAGCCCGCTCCCACAGGTTTTGCAGCGAACTCACCATAGTGGTCCAACAGAGATCCCTGTGGGAGCGAGCCTGCTCGCGAAGGCGTCCGCCCCATCACTGCGGGCTATTTCAGGCTGTCGCTTCCACCGTGCCAATGAAATTCGCCAGCTCCGCCGTCTGCGGATTGGCAAACAACACCTTCGGATCCCCCACCTCATGCACCTTGCCATGGTGCATGAACACCAGTTTGTCCCCGACCTCGCGGGCAAAGCGCATTTCGTGGGTGACCATGATCAGCGTCATGCCTTCCTTGGCCAGTTGCCTGACCACGGCGAGCACTTCATTGACCAGCTCCGGGTCCAGCGCCGAGGTGATCTCGTCGCACAGCAACACTTTCGGCGACATCGCCAGTGCCCGGGCAATCGCCACGCGCTGTTGCTGTCCGCCGGACAACCGATCCGGGAAGGCGTCGAACTTCTCCCCCAGCCCGACGCGTTCGAGCATCTTGCGCGCCAGTTCGGCCGCCTTGGCCTTCGGTACTTTCTGCACCACTTGCGGCGCGAGCATCACGTTCTCGCCGACGGTCAGGTGCGGGAACAGGTTGAACTGCTGGAACACCATGCCGACTTTCTGCCGCAGGCTGCGCAGGTCGGCGCGGGCGGCGTCGAGGTATTCGCCGTCGACTTCGATCACTCCGTCGTTGATTGACTCCAGGCCGTTGAGGGTGCGCAGCAGGGTCGATTTGCCCGAGCCGCTGCGGCCGATGATCGCCACCACCTGGCCTTCCTCGACGCTCAGGTCGATGCCTTTGAGTACGTGGTGATCGCCGTAGTATTTATGCAGGGCGGAAATTCTAAGCAGAGGCATGCAGTCTCCTTTCCAGGTAGCGCGCACTGAGCGACAAGGGGTAGCAGAGCAGGAAGTAGCCGAGGGCAACGAGGCCGTAGACCATGAACGGTTCGAAGGTGGCGTTGGCGAGCATGCCGCCGGTCTTGGTCAGCTCGGTGAAACCGATGATCGAGGTCACCGCAGTGCCCTTGACCACCTGCACCGAGAAGCCCACGGTCGGCGCCACGGCGATGCGTAGCGCCTGCGGCAGGATCACGTAGCGCAACTGCTCCAGCGGATTCAGCGCCAGGCTCGACGAGGCTTCCCACTGGCCATTGGGGATCGCTTCGACGCAACCGCGCCAGATCTCCGCCAGATAGGCGCTGGTGAACAATGTCAGGGCAATGGCTGCCGCCATCCACGGCGAGATCTCGATTCCGGCCAGCGCCACGCCGAAGAACACCAGAAACAGCTGCATCAGCAGCGGTGTGCCCTGGAACAGCTCGATCCAGGTGCGGGCGATATTGCTCGGCAACGGGTTTTTCGAGATGCGCATGATCAGAATCAGCAGCCCGACGATCCCGCCGCCAATGAACGCCACCAGCGACAATGCCAGCGTCCATTGCAGGCCGGTGAGCAGGTTGCGCAGGATGTCCCAGAAGGTGAAGTCGCTCATTGGCTGCTCCTCGCGATATAGCGGCGGCCGATCCAGTTCAGCAATTGGCGGATTAGCAGAGCCATGCACAGGTAGATCAGCGTGGTCAGCGCATAGGTTTCAAAGGCGCGGAAGTTGCGCGACTGAATGAAGTTGGCAGCGAAGCTCAGCTCCTCGGTGGCGATCTGCGAACACACCGCCGAGCCGAGCATGACGATGATGATCTGGCTGCTCAGGGCCGGCCAGACCTTGCCCAGCGCCGGCAGCAGGACCACATGGCGGAACGCTTCGAAACGGCTCATCGCCAGTGCGGCAGCGGCTTCCAGTTGTCCGCGCGGAATCGCCTGGATGCCGGCGCGGATGATCTCGGTCGAATAAGCACCGAGGTTGATCACCATCGCCAGCACCGCCGCCTGCCACTCGGAAATCTGCACCCCGAGGGATGGCAGGCCGAAGAAGATGAAGAACAGTTGCACCAGAAATGGCGTGTTGCGGATCAACTCGACGTAGACGCCGAAGAGTGCCGAGAAAGGGCGGATGTTCCACGCCCGCACCAGCGCGCCGACGATGCCCACGCCGACCCCGAACAGCGCGCCAATCGCCGTCAGCTCCAGGGTGAACAGGGCGCCGCGCAGCAGCAGGTCGGTGTTTTGCACCACCGGCATGAAATCGAACTGATAAGCCATCGATTGTCTCCCGCGCGACCGATCAGAGGTCGGCCGGCAGGGGCTCTTTGAGCCAGGTCTGCGAGTTTTTCTCCAGCGCGCCGTCAGCCTTGGCGGTGGCGAGGATCTCGTTGACCTTGCCCAGCAGCGCGGGCTCGTTCTTGTTCACGCCGACGTAGACCGGCGAATCCTTGAGCTTCACTTTCAGCGCCGGCACGCGTTTCGGGTTCTTCTCGCTGATCGCCACCATCACCACGTTGCCGCTGGCGATCAGATCGACCTGGCCGGCGAGGTAGGCGGCGATGGTCGAGTTATTGTCCTCGAAGCGCTTGATGGTCACGCCTTCGGGGGCGACCTTGGTCAGCTCGATGTCTTCGATGGCGCCACGGGTGACGCTGATGGTTTTGCCCTTGAGGTCGTCGAGCGTAGTGACGGCGGCATCAGGCGGGCCGAACACCGCGAGGTAGAAAGGCGCGTAGGCGTGGGAGAAGTCGATGACTTTCTCGCGCTCCGGGTTCTTGCCGAGGCTGGAGATCACCAGGTCGACCTTGCCGGTGGTGAGGAACGGGATGCGGTTGGTGCTGTTGACCGGGGTCAGTTCGAGTTTGACCTTAAGTTGATCAGCCAGCAGCTTCGCCGTGTCGATATCCAGGCCACGGGGTTTCATGTCCGGGCCGACCGAGCCGAATGGCGGGAAGTCCTGAGGCACGGCAACTTTCAGTGTGCCGCGTTTGACCACGTCTTCCAGGCCATCGGCGTGGGCGGGGATCTGGCTCAGCATCAGGCTGGAAAACAGAGCGGCGAGGAGGGCTCGGTAACGCAGGGTCATGGCAAATCTCCGGATCGACGGGAAGTGATTTCTGCGATCGGACAGAGCACGGGCCGTGCCAATACCCGGATTTATCCCCGGCAGGCCGCGGGTTTGCCGGGTTTATTCGGTCTTACTGGTCTGAACAGTCAGGTTGTTTTTCGCACCCCGATGGCGCATCGGCAGCGGGCGCCGAACCCCGCTGGGGCACGACTTGCCGGATCCGGCGAATAGCTTTACAACTAGCCGCACCTTGGCCTGGCTCGTCTGAAAAACCATGAACTCGATCTCCCGCGCCGTACCCGAAGTGGCGCTGCAAGCCATACGCAAACTGATCACCGAGCAGGGTTTCGGTGCGGGCGATGCGTTGCCGTCGCAACGGGATCTGGCGGTGCAACTGGGGGTCAGTCGGGCGTCGTTGCGCGAGGCGCTGTCGTCGCTCAGTGCGCTGGGCGTGGTCAGCATCCAGCCGGGCAAAGGCGTGTTCGTGCAGGCACCGGTGGACATTGCGCAGGGTGACAATGCGCCGGGCTGGCCGTTCGCAGCGCAGGCCTCGCCACTGGACATCTTTCAGTTGCGCTATGCGCTGGAGGGTTTTGCCGCCGGGCTGGCGGCGGTGACCTTAAGCACGTTTGACCTGGATGCGCTGGAGGACAACGTTGCGGCGATGCGCGAGCAATTGAAGGCCGGCGACTTCGAGGCCGCGGCGAAACTCGACTTCGAATTCCACCGGCGCATCCTGCTGGCCAGCGGCAATCAGGCGATGCTGAGCATCCTCACCGCCAGCGCCGAGATCTTTCTGGAGAGCCAGAAGCTACCGTTCATCCGCGCCGAACGGGCGATGGAAACCTGGCAGGAGCACCGCAAGATCCTTCGTGCCCTCGCGCGCCGGGCGTCCGCTGCGGCCCAGAAGGCCATGCAGGAGCACGTGCGCAATGCGGCCCTGCGCACCGGAATTTCCTTCATTGCCCCCGCCACGGCGTGACTTGGGCTATACCCAAACTCATCGAGTGCCATAGCAAGACTCAATCAACTGCGGCTTCCTGAACAAGGGAAGGGCGGCTATGATGGGCCACGTTTTTTTGCTTACAACCTGGAGAATTCCATGAGCAGCGATCTTATCAAACACGTTAGCGACGCCAGCTTCGAAGCCGACGTACTCAAGGCCGAAGGCGCTGTACTGGTCGACTACTGGGCTGAATGGTGCGGCCCTTGCAAAATGATCGCTCCGGTTCTGGACGAGATTGCCGAGACTTACAAAGGCAAGCTGACCATCGCCAAACTGAACATTGACGAAAACCAGGAAACCCCGGCCAAGCACGGCGTGCGTGGTATCCCGACGCTGATGCTGTTCAAGAACGGCAACGTTGAAGCGACCAAGGTCGGCGCCCTGTCGAAGTCGCAACTGGCTGCTTTCCTCGACGCCAACATCTAAGCGTCGCAGTAAATCGCCGAAAAAAAGCCTCGCAATATGCGGGGCTTTTTGCGTATTCAGGGCTAGACGCTCCGAAACTCAGGTGGTACATTCGGCCCCGCACTGGTTTCTCCACTGCCCCCTGCTAGCCGTCGCCGACGCACTCCTTTTCGAACAAGTTCGCGATCCTGTCGCCTTCTCCGCGGCGCGGCCTCATTAAGCCAAAAGCTTAATTTCCCCCCTCCATAAATGATTACGTCATTCCTATATGAATCTGACTGAACTCAAGCAAAAGCCGATTACCGAACTGCTCGAATTGGCCGAACAGATGGGCATAGAAAATATGGCCCGTTCGCGCAAGCAGGACGTGATTTTCTCCCTGCTGAAAAAGCACGCGAAAAGCGGCGAGGAAATCTCCGGTGATGGCGTGCTGGAGATTCTCCAGGACGGCTTCGGCTTCCTGCGCTCCGCTGACGCTTCCTACCTCGCCGGCCCGGACGATATCTACGTCTCGCCGAGCCAGATCCGTCGTTTCAACTTGCGCACCGGTGACACCATCGTTGGCAAGATCCGCCCTCCGAAGGAAGGCGAGCGTTACTTCGCTCTGCTCAAGGTCGACACGATCAACTTCGATCGTCCGGAGAACGCGAAGAACAAGATTCTCTTCGAGAACCTGACCCCGCTGTTCCCGACCGTGCGCATGAAGATGGAAGCCGGCAACGGTTCCACCGAAGACTTGACCGGTCGTGTGATCGACCTGTGCGCCCCGATCGGCAAAGGCCAGCGTGGTCTGATCGTTGCACCGCCGAAAGCCGGCAAGACGATCATGCTGCAGAACATCGCGGCGAACATCGCCCGTAACAATCCTGAAGTTCACCTGATCGTGCTGTTGATCGACGAACGTCCGGAAGAAGTAACCGAAATGCAGCGCACCGTGCGCGGCGAAGTGGTTGCCTCGACCTTCGACGAACCGCCGACCCGTCACGTGCAGGTTGCCGAAATGGTGATCGAGAAGGCCAAGCGCCTGGTCGAACACAAGAAGGACGTGGTGATCCTGCTCGACTCCATCACCCGTCTGGCCCGTGCCTACAACACCGTGATCCCGAGCTCCGGCAAGGTGCTGACCGGTGGTGTCGATGCTCACGCCCTGGAGAAACCGAAGCGTTTCTTCGGTGCTGCGCGCAACATCGAAGAAGGCGGCTCGCTGACCATTATCGCCACCGCGCTGGTTGAAACCGGCTCGAAGATGGACGAAGTGATCTACGAAGAGTTCAAGGGTACCGGCAACATGGAACTGCCTCTGGACCGCAAGATTGCGGAAAAGCGCGTCTTCCCGGCCATCAATATCAACCGTTCCGGCACCCGCCGCGAAGAGTTGCTGACCGCCGACGACGAACTGCAGCGCATGTGGATCCTGCGCAAGCTGCTGCACCCGATGGACGAAGTGGCTGCCATCGAGTTCCTGGTCGACAAGCTGAAAACGACCAAGACCAACGACGAGTTCTTCCTGTCGATGAAGCGCAAGTAACATCGCCGGTTGAACCGATAAAAAGGGCGCCCCTTTGGGGGGCGCCTTTTTTTTGCATGAAATTTACCCCGGCAATGGGAGGTTCCTGATCTGGTAAGGTCTGTGATCGGGCAACCCACAAACAGCGCTCGGAGCCTCTGTGAATAAGGCTCGAGCTGTACAAAAAACAACCACCTGATTGGCATTAAAGATTTTATGAGCACACTCGCTTATCGAAGGGATATCGACGGCCTGCGAGCAGTCGCGGTGATCGCCGTGGTGCTGTTCCATTTTGGCGTCCCGGGGTTTACCGGCGGTTTTGTCGGCGTGGACGTGTTCTTCGTGATTTCCGGCTACCTCATCACCTCGATCATCTGGAATCAGCGTCAGGCTGGCCGTTTCAGCTTCGTCGAGTTCTGGGCGCGGCGTGCGCGGCGGATTCTGCCGGCGCTGTTCGCGATGATCATTGCGGTGCTGGCGGTGGGCTGGTTCCTGCTGGCGCCCAAGGACTACGAAGAGCTGGGGCGTTCTGTGCGCTATCAGGTGACGTTCGTCTCGAACATCCTGTTCATGCGTCAGGACGGCTACTTCGACGTTGCCTCTGACCTGAAACCGCTGTTGCACACGTGGTCACTGGCGGTGGAGGAGCAGTTCTACATCTTCTTCCCGCTGCTGCTGACGTTGCTCTCGAGCCGCCTGAAACACTGGCGGCTGGCGCTGTTCGGCGTGCTGCTGGTGTCGTTCGGGCTGAGTGTGTGGGCGATCCAGCATCATCCGGAGAAAGCCTTCTTCCTGCTGCCGATGCGCGCCTGGGAGTTGCTCGCCGGGGCGATGCTGGCGATTGCGCCGAAACACGCCTGGCGCTTGAAACCGCAGGCCGCCCAGGCCTTGAGCCTGCTCGGCATGGGGTTGATCCTGCTGGCGGTGTTTGCCTATGACAAGTCGACGCCGTTCCCGGGTGTCACCGCGTTGCTGCCGGTGCTGGGCGTGGTGCTGCTGATTCTGGCCAACGGTCATCGCGAAACGCTGGTTGGTCAATTGTTGAGCAGTCGGGTGATGGTCGGCCTCGGGCTGATCTCCTATTCCTGGTATTTGTGGCACTGGCCGGTATTCGTGTTTTCCAGCTACGCCAGTGTCGATGAGCCGGGCGCGCTCGACACGGCCGGGTTGATTCTGCTGACCCTGGTGCTGGGTTATCTGTCATGGAAGTTCGTCGAAACGCCGTTCCGTGAACGGCGCCTGCTCGCCGGTCGTCGGCAGATTCTGCTGGCCGGTTTCTGCGGGATCCTGGTGCTCGGTCTGGCCGGGCAATCGCTGCGCTGGACCGATGGCCTGCCATGGCGCTTGTCCGAGCAGGCGCTGCAATATGCCAAGGGCCGCGAGTGGCGGCCGGAGCTGATGGCATGTCTGGCGGACGACAAGACCCCTGACGACAAGCTGTTCTGCCATTACGGCGTGGCGGATCTGCCGACCCGCGCGATGGTCTGGGGCGACAGCCATGCCACGGCGCTGATCCCGGTGTTCGATGACGGTGCCAAAGCTCACGGTGTCAGCGTGATTCTGGCCAGTTCTCCAGGGTGCATTCCGGTCGATGGGCTGGAGCATGACGGGGTTTGCGCGCGCTTCAACAAGCGGGTCGAGCAGGGGCTGAAAACCCAGGCGATCAGCGATGTGGTGCTGGTCGCCCGCTGGAGCCTGTACCTGTACGGCGATGCCAAGGGTGATCTCGGGCATGTCTTGAGAACGCCAGACGGTCGTTACGATCGCGCCGAGGCCGAGCAGCGTTTTGCCGAAGGCCTGCGCACTCGCGTCGCACAATTGCGGGCAGCCGGGCATCGCGTATGGCTGGTGAAAGAGGCGCCGTTGCAGGCGTTCAGCCCGCCGTATCGGCTGACGCGGCTGGCGATGCTCGATCGTCCGGTGGATGACGTCGGACTGGCCGTCGAGGCGCACCACAAGCGTCAGGTGTTCATCAGTCAGTTGTTCGCGCAGTTGGCGCAGAATGATCCGGCGGTGCGCGTGGTCGATCCGGCGCCGCGACTGTGTGATGAAAACGGCCTGTGTCACGCCGAACTCGGCGGCTACTCGCTGTACACCGATGACAACCACCTGTCCGAAGTCGGTGCGCGGTTTGTGGCGCCGATCCTCGAGCCGCTGTTTATCGGACTGCAAGCCCGGGAAAACCTTGGCAAAGCGCAGACGAATGCAGCCAAGTAAGCAGCGACAGGCTGCCACAGGGCTGCATAGCAGGTAGGATGTACGCCTATTTTGAGGGTGCCATCGTCAATGAAATTCAAGGATCTTCGGGATTTCGTGCAGCAGCTTGAGCAGCGCGGAGAGTTGAAACGCATCCAGATTCCCGTCTCGCCGGTGCTGGAAATGACCGAGGTGTGCGACCGTACGCTGCGGGCCAAGGGCCCGGCGCTGCTGTTCGAGAAGCCGACCGGCTACGACATCCCGGTGCTCGGCAACCTGTTTGGCACCCCGGAGCGGGTGGCCATGGGCATGGGCGCCGAGTCGGTCAGCGAACTGCGCGAGATCGGCAAGCTGCTGGCTTTCCTCAAGGAGCCGGAGCCACCGAAGGGCTTGAAGGACGCGTGGTCGAAACTGCCGATCTTCCGCAAGATCATCTCGATGGCGCCCAAAGTCGTCAAAGACGCGGTGTGCCAGGAAGTGGTCATCGAAGGCGACGACGTCGACCTGGCGATGCTGCCGGTGCAGACCTGCTGGCCCGGCGACGTCGGCCCGCTGATCACCTGGGGCCTGACTGTCACCAAAGGCCCGAACAAGGACCGCCAGAACCTCGGTATCTACCGTCAGCAAGTGATCGGCCGCAACAAGGTGATCATGCGCTGGCTCAGCCACCGTGGCGGTGCGCTGGACTTCCGTGAGTGGTGCGAGAAGCATCCGGGCCAGCCATTCCCGGTCTCCGTGGCGCTGGGCGCCGACCCTGCGACCATCCTCGGCGCCGTGACGCCGGTGCCGGACAGTCTCTCCGAATACGCTTTCGCCGGCCTGTTGCGCGGTAACCGCACCGAGCTGGTCAAGTGCCGTGGCAACGACCTGCAAGTGCCGGCCACTGCCGAGATCATCCTCGAAGGCGTGATTCATCCGGGCGAAATGGCCGACGAAGGCCCGTACGGCGACCACACCGGTTACTACAACGAAGTCGACAGCTTCCCGGTGTTCACCGTCGAACGCATCACCCATCGGATCAAGCCGATCTATCACAGCACCTACACCGGCCGTCCACCGGATGAGCCGGCGATCCTTGGTGTGGCGCTGAACGAAGTGTTCGTGCCGATCCTGCAGAAGCAGTTCCCGGAGATCACCGATTTCTATCTGCCGCCCGAAGGCTGCTCGTACCGCATGGCCGTGGTGACGATGAAGAAGTCGTATCCGGGGCATGCCAAGCGCGTGATGCTCGGTGTCTGGTCGTTTTTGCGACAGTTCATGTACACCAAGTTCGTTATCGTCACTGACGACGATATCAACGCCCGGGACTGGAACGACGTGATCTGGGCCATCACCACGCGCATGGACCCCAAGCGCGACACAGTGATGATCGACAACACGCCGATCGACTACCTCGACTTCGCCTCGCCGGTGTCCGGCCTGGGCTCGAAAATGGGCCTGGATGCCACCCACAAGTGGCCGGGCGAAACCACTCGCGAGTGGGGCCGCGTAATCGTCAAGGACGACGCCGTCACCCAGCGGATCGATGCCATCTGGAATCAGTTAGGAATAGATTGATGCGTGTAACCCTGCAGCCCTCCGGAGCGGTGCTTGAGATACGGCCCGGCGAGCGGATTCTCGATGGTGCGCGGCGCCTGGGCTATGAATGTCCGCAAAGCTGTCGCAATGGCAATTGCCACGTGTGTGCGGCGCTGTTGGTGGAAGGCCGGGTCGAGCAGGCCGGCAAGGTGCACGACCACGGCGAGTTCTACACTTGCATAGCCGAGCCGCTGGAAGACTGCGTCCTGCTGTGGGATGGCGTGCTCGCGCTGGGAGAACTGCCGGTGCGCAGCCTGTCGTGTCAGGTCATCGAATGCCGGGATGTCGGTGGCGACACCTGGCGCGTGCGTCTGCGTGCGCCGGCCGGCAAGCCGCCGCGTTATCACGCCGGGCAGTACCTGATGATCGAGCGTGAAAACGGCGAGAAGTCGGCGTTCTCAATGGCCTCGGCGCCGCACGGCGGGCGCGATCTGGAAATCCACGTACTGGCCCGCGAAGCCAGTGCCCTGAGTCTGATCGAGCAACTGCAGCGCAACCCGCTGGTGCGCGTCGAATTGCCGTTCGGCGACACTCACCTCGCCGAGTTGCCCGACGGGCCGCTGGTGTTGATCGCCGCCGGTACCGGCATGGGCCAGATCCACAGCCTGATCGAACACTGCCGCGCCAACGGCTTCAAACACCCGGTGCATCTGTATTGGGGTGTACGCCGTCCGGAAGATTTCTACGAGATTGAACATTGGGACGAATGGTTGAAGCTGCCCAATCTGTTCCTGCACAAAGTCGTCAGCGACCAGTGCGGTTGGGAAGGGCGCTGCGGGATGTTGCACCAGGCCGTGTGTGAAGACTTCGCCGATCTGAAGTCCCTGCACGTCTACGCCAGCGGCTCGCCGGCGATGGTCTACGGCACGCTGGATGCGCTGGTGGAAGCCGGGATGGATGCGCACCAGATGCGCGCCGATGTATTTGCGTATGCGCCGCGCTCTTGAGCAGCGCGAATTGAGCCGAGCTCTTGCGTCCCGCGCCTGAGCCGCGCTTCTAGAAACGCACGCCGCTAGTCACCATCGCCGCATTGGCGCCGAGAAATACCAGCTCGGCGGCCAATGGGCCGTAGTGAGTCCCGACGGACGGAATGATCACCGGCGCAACGCCGTAGCGGTTCAAAGGAATCTTGTCCTTGTAATCACCGCGATAACCCTGCAACAGCCCACCCGTGAGTTTCAGATACAGCGGATATTCGCTGCTGTCATAGCGCTTGCCGACATAAGCATAGTTCGAACGCTGACGAAACGAATTGCGGAAAGTTGCCCCGCCAAATACCCAGCCGGAAGCCTGATTGCGTTCGATGCCGATCAAGTCCTGATGATTATTGTGTTCGGGGTCGGGCGAGTAATGTCGGGTGTAGACACTGGTCTGGGCATACCAGAAACCTTTGCCTTGCGCATCGTCCTCGGCCAATGCATGGCCGGCCTGAGTCATCAGTAATGCGGTCAATAGTCTCGGGATTTTCATTGAGCAGCCTCGGTTAAACGGGATGGCTTGCGCCAGAGGAAGGCCGTTATACGTAGGCGTTCAGCGACGGAGAAGAAAGAAAGTCCGACATTTTAGTAGGAAGTTTCCCGCGCCTTCATGAACGAAACCTGAACAAGCGAAGGCTTATGCATATTTCATTCGGGTATTTAAGATATTTCTGCAATGGTATTAGGCTATATAAAGCCGCATAGCCGGGGCTGATAACCCCCAGTAGCGCTATCGGGCAGGCCATACATCCTTTAGCACTTTTCGTTTTACAGTTACTGCTATATGTTCTATCCAGCGAATTGTGCTTACATCTTGTAATACTTGCGGGGCCGAACACTTCCGTCATGACAGCCATTGAATCTGCTTTTGTGAATCTGGCTTACCCTCCGCGGCTCGATCTGGGGCCGCAGCTGACCCACGAACAACTTCTCGTCTCGATGCAATCGACCATGGCGCGCCACAAGGGCGGCCCGGTGTGGCTGTTCGCCTACGGTTCGCTGATCTGGCGCCCGGAATGTACGGCGGTGGAGCGGGTGCGCGGACGAGTCCATGGCTACCATCGTGGCTTGTACCTGTGGTCGCATGAGCATCGCGGAACGCCGGAAATGCCCGGGCTGGTATTTGGTCTGGATCGCGGCGGTTCATGCAGCGGCTTCGCCTATCGGCTGCCGGAAGAGAACCTCGACGCTGCGCTGTACGCGCTGTGGAAACGCGAGATGCCGTTCCCGTCCTATCGCCCGCACTGGCTGAACTGCCGGCTCGAAGATGGCAGTCAGGTGCAGGCGTTGGGATTTGTTCTGGAGCGACACCTGCCCAGCTATGCCGGCAACTTGCCGGATCACGTGCTGAGCCAGGTGTTCGAAAGCGCTTGCGGGCGTTACGGCACCACTCGTGATTATGTCGAGCAGACCGCCCACGCCCTGCGCAGCCACGCCATGCCGGATCGAAATCTGGAGGCGCGGCTCAAGCGCTGTCAGTCAAAAGCCGATCAGGCGACGGCTTCGCGGCTCTGACTGGCGACTTGCTTGTGCCACAGGGTCGGGGCCAGGAAGGCCATCGACAGCAGGCAAGCGCCCACCAGCAGGACAAAACCACCGTTCCAGCCGAAGTGGTCAACGGTGTAGCCCATCGCCGCACTCGCCGCGACCGACCCCCCCAGATAGCCGAACAGACCGGTAAAGCCCGCTGCCGTACCGGCGGCTTTCTTCGGTGCCAGTTCCAGCGCCTGCAGGCCGATCAGCATCACCGGGCCATAGATCAGGAAGCCGATCGAGAACAGCGCGATCATGTCCACCGTCGGGTTGCCGGCCGGGTTCAGCCAGTACACCAGCGTCGCCACGGTCACCAGCGCCATGAACACCATGCCGGTCAGGCCACGATTGCCACGGAAGATCTTGTCCGACATCCAGCCGCACAGCAGCGTGCCCGGAATGCCCGCCCACTCGTAGAAGAAATAGGCCCACGAGGTTTTATCCACGGTGAAACCTTTGGCTTCTTTCAGGTAGGTCGGCGCCCAATCCAGTACGCCGTAGCGCAGCAGGTAAACGAACACGTTGGCCATGGCGATGTACCAGAGCATTTTGTTGCGCAGCACGTATTTGACGAAAATTTCCTTGGCGCTGAATTCGTCTTCGTGGCTGGCGTCGTAGCCTTCCGGGTAATCGTTCTTGTACTTCTCGATCGGCGGCAGGCCGACCGATTGCGGGGTGTCGCGCATGGTGATGAAGGCAAACACCGCCACGCCCAGCGCCACCGCTGCCGGAACGTAGAAGGCTGCGTGCCAGTCATTGAACAGGCCCATGCCGATCAGGAACAGCGGGCCGATCAGACCGCCACCGACGTTATGCGCCACGTTCCACACCGAAACCACGCCGCCACGTTCCTTCTGCGACCACCAGTGCACCATGGTGCGTCCGCTCGGCGGCCAGCCCATGCCTTGGGCCCAGCCGTTGATGAACAGCAGGATGAACATCATGGTCACGCTGGACGTCGCCCACGGCGCAAAACCGAAAATGAACATCACCCCGGCCGACACCAGCAGGCCGAACGGCAGGAAGTAACGCGGGTTGGAACGGTCGGACACCAGGCCCATCAGGAACTTCGACAGACCGTAGGCAATGGCGATGGCCGACATCGCCAGCCCCAGATCGCCACGGCTGTAGCCTTCGTCGATCAGGTACGGCATGGCCAGCGAGAAGTTTTTGCGCAGCAGGTAGTAACCCGCGTAGCCAAAGAAGATACCGGCGAAGATCTGCCAGCGCAGGCGTCGGTAAGTACTGTCTATTTTTTCTTCAGGCAATGGAGCCTGATGTGCGGCAGGACGAAAGAAAGCAAACATTCAAGAGCTCCAGATTTCTTGTTTTGACTGCGGATGCGAATGTTACAGTTTCGTTACCGAAAATAGCACCGGTTCGCATTGGCAAAATAGGGGAAATGTTGGAATTCGCGCGTTCTTTTACGAACCTGTCGCTCAGCTGTAAGAACAGGGCGTTTTCACCACTTATCTACATGGAGTGACTTAGACTCGCGGCCCGTTCAGCCGATTGATCAGCCGAGATAAGCAATGTCACTGAAGGTTCGCATGTTGGTGCCGAGATTTTTGGTGGCAGCGGGACTTGCCGTCGTGTTGCTGACATTGATCGTCACCGATCATCCTTCTCATTCCGGTCTGCGCAACGCCACGGTGCTGATCATTCGGCATGCGGAAAAACCGGATACAGGATCGGTGCTCAATGCCCGAGGCGAGCAACGCGCCGCCGCCTACGTCGACTATTTCAATCCGCTGAAACTCGACGGCCAGACGTTCACCCCCCAGCGTTTGATCGCTGCCGGCGATACCCCGGAAAGTTCGCGTTCACGCCTGACCCTGACCCCGCTGGCCCAGCGCTTGAACCTTGCGATCGAGCAGCCCTACGTCAATGGCGACCTGCATCAACTGGTCAAACTGTTGCGCAAGAGCAATCAGGCGCAGACGGTGCTGATTGCCTGGCACCACGGCCATATCAATAAACTGCTCAAAGCCTTTGGCGGTGACCCCACAGCCCTGATGGGCCAGGAAAAATGGCCGGATGAGGTCTTTGACTGGCTGATCGTCCTGCGCTTCGACGACAAGGGTCGGCTGATTCCGTCGCGCAGTCTGAAGGTGCAGGAGCACCTGTTGCCGGGCGACGCGGCACCATCGCCCGGCGGCTGAAACGGACTACGGTTTCAGCGCACCTGCACCACCACCTTGCCCACCGCCTTGCGCTGCCCCAGATCGTTGATCGCCTGCGCCGCATTGCTCAACGGATACACCTGTGACACCAGCGGTTTCAACTTGCCCTCGGCGAACCAGCCGAACAGTTGCTGGAAGTTCGCCGCGTTGTCCTGCGGCTGGCGCTGGGCGAAGGAGCCCCAGAACACGCCGAGTACCGCGGCGCCCTTGAGCAGCGCGAGGTTGACCGGCAGTTCGGGAATGCGACCGCTGGCGAAGCCGACCACCAGCAGGCGACCGTTCCAGGCGATGGCGCGGATGGCCTGGTCAAACAGGTCGCCGCCGACCGGGTCGTAGATCACGTCGGCGCCCTGGCCGTCGGTGAGGCGTTTGATTTCGTCCTTGAGGCTGGTTTCGCTGTAGTTGATCAGTTCATCGGCACCGGCGGCCTTGGCCACGGCGAGTTTCTCTGCACTGCTGGCGGCGGCAATGACCCGGGCATCCATGGCTTTACCGATTTCCACCGCCGCCAGACCGACGCCACCGGAAGCGCCGAGCACCAGCAGGGTCTCGCCCGGTTGCAGGTTGGCCCGTTGCTTGAGGGCGTGCATCGAAGTGCCGTAGGTCATGCTGAACGCGGCGGCGGTGTTGAAATCCATCGACGGCGGGATCGGCAGCACGTTGTAACCCGGCACCGCGACCTGTTCGGCGAAGCTGCCCCAACCGGTCAGGGCCATGACCCGGTCGCCGACTTTCAGGTGGCTGACTTTCTCACCGACGGCGCTGACCACGCCGGCCGCTTCGCCCCCCGGCGAAAACGGGAAGGGCGGCTTGAACTGATACTTGCCCTCGATGATCAGCGTGTCCGGGAAGTTGACCCCGGCGGCGTGCACCTCCAGCAGGATTTCGTTCTTCTTCGCGACAGGACTGGCGACGTCTTCCAGCACCAGCGATTCGGCAGGGCCGAAGGCTTTGCACAGCACGGCTTTCATCAGGGCTATTCCTTTGGGAGTGATGGCCGATAAGTGTAGGTGTGTCAGTCAACGGGTCAACGAGCATGCCCGGCCCTGATAGTCAGCCATAAGCTTGTGCTTGCGCGGCGGGTCGTTATGCTAGGCCGCAAACCGGATAAGGAGCGAATTGTGAAAGCGTGGATCATGTTGTTGCTGGCCCTGTCTCTGCCTGTGGCAGCGCTGGCCGAAGAAGCCAAAGAAGGCGAGGCGCCGAAGGTCAACTACATCACCCTGAGCCCGCCGTTCGTGGGCAACTACGGGCTGGACGGCACACCGAAGCTCAAGGTCTACAAGGCCGATGTGGCGCTGCGTGTGACGGGCGAAGAGGCGACCAAACTGGTCAAGGCCAACGAGCCGCTGATTCGCAATCAACTGGTGGCGCTGTTCACTCAGCAGACCACCGAGGCGATGGGCAGCATCGAAGGCAAGGAAAAGCTGCGTCAGGAAGCCCTGAAGCAGACCCAGCAAGTGATGAATGACGAGACCGGCAAGCCGGTGGTTGAAGATCTGTTGTTCAACAACCTGATCATTCAATAACCATGCTGGCCGCTGTTCAGGACGCCAGGCTTTTGCGAAAGCGCGCCAGGGCGATAACGAAGAACAGCAGGCCGATGGCCGTCAGCGCCAGCAAGTCCGGCCAGACCACGCTCAGCCCGGCATCGCGAAACAGAATCGCGGCGCTGAGGCTGACGAAATGCGTGGACGGCGAGCCCTGCATCACCCATTGCAGCCACTGCGGCATGCTGTCCAATGGCGTGCTGCCTCCCGACAGCAGCAACATCGGGATGATCACCGGAATTGCCAGCAGGCCGAACTGCGGCGTCGAGCGCGCCAGCGTCGCCAGAAAGATACCCAACGCGGTACTGGCAAACAGATAAACCGCAGTCACCAGCAAAAACAGGCTCATCGAGCCGGCCAACGGCACACCCAGCAGGCCTTTGACCACCACTTCCAGCGACAGCCAGGTGCACAGCACCACCACCAGTAGGTTGCTCCAGATTTTCGCCAGCATGATTTCCAGCGCCGTCAGCGGCAGCACCAGCAAATGGTCGAGCGTGCCGTGTTCGCGTTCGCGCAGCAGCGCCGTGCCGGTGAGGATGATCGCCAGAATGGTGATGTTGTTGACGATCTGAATTACCGCCAGAAACCAGCCCCCTTCCAGATTGGTGTTGAACAGCGCGCGGGTGGTCAGTTGCACGGGTACCTTGGCCGCTGCACCGCCCTGACCGGCATAGTCGAGCAGTTCGCGCTGGAAGATCCGGCTGATGTAGCCGGCGCCCATGAACGCCTGGCTCATGGCCGTGGCATCGACGTTGACCTGAATCGCCGGTTGCCGCGCCGCCAGCAGGTCGGTTTGAAAGCCCGCCGGAATATTGATCACGAAGGTGTACTGGCCGCTGTCCATCACTTGGTCCAGCTGCGCATAAGGCAACAACACCGGCGTCTGGAATTCCGGCGGCTGCAGGGCCTGGGCCAGCTGGCGCGAAAGAGCGCTGTGGTCTTCGTCGACGATCGCCACGCTGGCGTTGTGCACGCCGATCACCGAACCGGCGGCGGGCATGTAAATGGCCACAGTGAAGGCGTAGAACAGGAACAGCAGCAACACGCTGTCATGGCGCAGGCTGGTCAGTTCCTTAAGTCCCAGGCGCAGGATGTGCGCGAACTTGTGCATCAGGCCTCCTGCTTTTTCAGCATGATCAGGCTCAGCCCGGTGAACCCGACAAAGAACCCGAACAGCGCCAGGCACTGTGGCCACAGCTGACGCAAGTCCAGCGCCTTGGTGAACGTACCCACCGCGATGTCGAGGAAGTGCCCCGCCGGAAACAGCATGCCCATAATCGCTGCCGCGCCCTCCAGTGAAGAGCGCGGCACGATCAGCCCGGAGAACTGGATGGTCGGCAGGCTGGTGATGATCATGGTGCCGAGGATCGCGGCAATTTGCGTGCGGGTGAACGCCGAGATCAGCAGGCCCATGCTGGTGGTCGCCAACACGTACAGCAGGCCGCCGAACGCCAGCGTCAGCAGGCTGCCCTTGAACGGCACGCCGAACAGCCAGCGATTCATCGCCACCAGCAACGCGAGATTGACCAGGCTGATCAGCAGATACGGCGCCTGTTTGCCCAGCAGAAACTCGAGGCGGGTCAGGGGCGTGGCGTAGAAGTTGGTGATCGAGCCCAGCTCTTTTTCGCGGACGATGCCGAGCGCCGTGAGCATCGCCGGAATGAACGCCAGAATCAGCGCCATGACCCCGGGGCCGATGGCGTTGACGCTGACCACGTCCTGGTTGTAGCGAAAGCGGGTTTCCAGGCTGGCGGCCGCCGGGTGGGCCAGCGCCGGGCTACTTTGTTCGGCCAACTGTTGCAGATTGCCCATGTGTACGGCTTCAACATAATTGCGGCTGGTTTCGGCGCGAAACGGCATGCCGCCATCCAGCCACGCCGCCACAGCGGGTTGGCGCCCGGCGTACAGATCGCGGCCGAATCCGGGGGGAATCTCAAGCGCCAGTTTGATTTCCGAGCGTTGCAGGCGCCGGTGCAGTTCCTGCGGGTCATGAATGGCCGGCTGTTCGTCGAAGTACCGGGAGCCGCGAAACGCCTCCAGATAAGCTCGGCTCTGCGGCGTCTGATCCTGGTCGTACACGGCAAACGCGAGGTTTTCCACGTCCAGCGAGATGCCGTAACCGAAGATCACCATCATGAGAATCGCCCCGGCCAAGGCGAACGCCATGCGCACTTTATCGCGCAACAGCTCCTTGCCTTCGCGACTGGCCACGGCCAACAGGCGACCGAGGCTGAAACCGTGACGGGGCAGCGGTGTTGTCGCTGCGCTCGGCGACGCCATTTGCGGTTCGGCCACAGGCGCTGATGGCTGAGCGCCCTGAGCCTGTTCCAGGCAAGTGACGAAGGCCGCTTCCAGCGTCTCTCCCGCAAACTGGCGTTGCAGCGCCGCCGGGGTGTCGCAGGCGAGGACCTTGCCGGCGTGCATCAGCGAGATGCGGTCGCAGCGCTGCGCTTCGTTCATGAAGTGCGTGGAGAGGAAGATCGTCACGCCCTGTTCGCGGGACAACTCGATCAACAGCCGCCAGAAGTCATCACGGGCTGCCGGATCGACGCCGGAAGTCGGCTCATCGAGAATCAGCACCTCCGGGCGGTGCAGCACCGCCACCGCCAGTGACAGACGCTGGCGCAGCCCCAATGGCAATGCCCCGGATGGCTGGTCGGCGACCGCGAGCAGATTGAAGCGCTGAATCAATGCCTCGATGCGTTGTGCACTCTCGGTTTTTGGCAGATCGAACAGTCGCGCGTGCAGTTCGAGGTTCTGCCGCACACTGAGTTCGCCATACAACGAAAAACTCTGCGACATGAAGCCAACCCGCTTGCGCGTGGCCAGATCCTTGGCGTTCACCGGGTTGCCGAGCAGCGTTGCACTGCCTTCGCTGGCCGGCATCAAACCGGTCAGGACTTTCATGGTGGTGGTCTTGCCGCAGCCGTTGGAGCCAAGAAAGCCGAAAATCTCGCCACGCCCAATGGCAAAACTGACGTGATCCACAGCGGTGAAATCGCCGAAGCGCAGCGTCAGGTCGTGGGCTTCGATGGCGATGTCGCTGCTGTTGCCGGTGCGCGGTGGAATCACCAGCGGCTGAGCGTCATGCTGGCTGTCACCCTGAAAATGGGTGAAGGCGTCATCGAGTTTGCCGCTGGGGGTGACGTTCGCCAGTTCGCGGCTCAGGCCGGTGGCGATCAACTTGCCGGCATCGAGCATCAGGCAATGCTCGAACTGCTCGGCTTCTTCCATATAGGCCGTGGCGACCAGCAGCGTCAGTTGCGGGCGCTGGCGTCGCACATCGTCGACCAACTCCCAGAAGCGCCGGCGCGAGAGCGGGTCGACGCCGGTGGTCGGCTCATCGAGGATCAGCAGATCCGGTTCATGGATCAGCGCGCAGCACAGCCCGAGTTTCTGCTTCATGCCGCCGGACAACTTGCCGGCGGGGCGCTCGGCGAACTTCAGCAGATCCGTGGCGAGCAACAGGCTGTGCATGCGCTGCTCGCTTTCAGCCTTGGACAGGCCGAACAGCGTCGAAAAGAACTGGATGTTTTCGCGGATCGACAGCTCGGGGTACAAGTTGCCGCCCAGCCCCTGCGGCATGAAGGCGATGCGCGCATAGAGTGTGTCGCGATGCCGGCGCTCCTCGATCGCGCCACCGAGCACCTCCAGTTGCCCTTGCTGCAAGGTCTTCACGCCGGCAATCAACCCCAGCAGGCTGGATTTGCCGGCGCCATCGGGGCCGATCAGCCCGCAGCGGGTACCGGCGGGCAGGCTGAAGCTGATATCGCTCAGCGCTTGCTGTTTGCCGTAGCGGTGCGCGATACCGTTCGCTTGAACCGCAAGGCCGCTCATTGCAGATTGGCCGGCCATTCGACGGGCGCGATCCGCACGTAGCCGGCCCCGGGCATGCCGGGTTTGGCCTGCGGCACGGCGCTGGGCTGAACCAGGCGCAGCTTGACGCGGAACACCAGTTTTTGCCGCTCGTCGCGGGTTTCGACCTCTTTGGGAGTGAACTGCGATTTGGCTGCGACGAAGCTGATTTTTGCCGGCAGCGGGTTATCGGGCAAGGCATCGAGCAGCACGCGAGCGTCATCGCCCACCGCCAGGCGCCCAGCCACCGCGGCTGACAGATAGAGGTTCATGTACTGGTCGTTGGGATCGATCAGCAACAGCACGCGACCACCGGCCCCCAGCACTTCGCCGGGTTCGGCCATGCGCAGCTGAATCACGCCATCAATCGGCGCGCGCAGACTGCTGTCGTCAATCTCGCTGGTCAACTGTGCGACTTGAGCCTGTGCCGCGCCAATCGCCGCACTGACAGCAGACACCTGGGCCCGGGCGGCGACAACGGCGGCATTACCGGTGCCGATACGTGACTGCAGCTGATCGATGATCTGCGCGCTGACATAACCGTGCTTGAACAGTGATTGCGAACGCCCGAGCTCTTGCTGGGCCAGCAGCAGTTCACTCTGGCGCAACTGCACGTTGGCCTGAGCGGCGTTGAGATTCTCCCGGGCGCGCAACACTTCGGCTTCGGCCTGATTACGCTGGGCTTCAAGGGTGCGGGTGTCCATGCGCGCCAGCAGTTGCCCTTTACTGACCTTGTCGCCTTCATCCACAAGCACCTCGGCGAGGCGCCCGGGAGTCTTGCTGGCGATCTGCACTTCGGTGGCTTCCAGCCGCCCGTTGCCCATCGACAGTCCTTCGACCAGGCGGCTGCTGATGGACATCCAGTAACCGAGTCCGCCAGCGATGGCGAGTAATACCAAGAGCGAACCGGCGTATAGAAGTGAAGAACGGCTGTGCGTCGACATGGGGGCATCCTGCGGCAGTGGCTTGCAGTCTGACTGTTCAAGCGTTCCATTCGCTTGATGTCAGTCAAATGAGCGCCAAGCCTAGCCCCTTTTGTCGGTAAAAACCGTGACCGGCGAGTTCTCAGCGCAAACCGAGTACCGCGACCCACTGTTCGGCCGTCACCGGCATGACCGACAGGCGACTGCCTTTCTGCACCAGCGGCATTTCGGCCAGCGCAGTCTGCTGTTTCAGGTAATCGAGCTTCAGCACCCGGGCAAACGTCTCGACGTGTGCCACATCAATCGCACTCCAGGCGTTTTTCTCGGGTGTGGCCTTCGGGTCGAAGTAATGGCTCTCGGGTTCCAGTGCGGTGGGATCCGGGTACGCCGCCTCGATTATTTTGCCGATTCCGGCGATACCCGGCTCCGGGCAACTGGAGTGGTAGAAAAAGAACTCATCGCCCACCGCCATCGCCCGCAGGAAGTTACGCGCCTGATAGTTGCGAACCCCGTCCCAGCGCGCTTTGCCGAGTTTCTCCAGATCCTTGATCGAGAGTTCGTCAGGCTCGGATTTCATCAGCCAATAGGCCATGTCTTTTGCTCCTCAAGCGGTGATTGGGCAGGTTGTCGGGCAATTTTATGACAAACCGACGGTCGGTTGACGTCAGCATTTGCGCCCGGGTTCACGTTGTCGCAAAATGCCGGCCTTTAAAGCTTGACGCTGCTGCACGGCCTACGAACGGAAACCGCTGCTGTCATCGTGATGATGTGCCTTGAGGGGGGCAATCGATGAAACGCAAACCGGATTTGCTATGGACTTTGGTTATTTTGTTCGGCCTTGGCGTCGTGACCACCGGTTACGCGCAAAGTCTGTGGACGAGCAAGACCGATGCTCCGGTTGAAGTCGCGCAACAGGTCCAACAGTCGACCGCCTTCAAACGCTGAAACTGCCTTCCCGACGCCGCTGATCTGCGCGGCGTCTATCCTGCGAAATACCACGCCTTATCGGTGACCGTGCCTTGCAACGGTACATCCCAGCTTGCCTGCGCCAGGCGTTCGACCTTCTGACATTCATGGGCCAGGCCCAGCAACGTCGGCTTGCGCCAGTTCTTGCGCCGGGCCAGGTACGCCAGACTGCGGTCGTAGAATCCGCCGCCCATCCCCAGGCGTCCGCCAACATCGTCAAACCCCACCAGTGGCAACAGCACCAGATCCAGGGTCCAGATCTTGCGCTGACGAGCCAGATTGGCCCGAGGCTCAAGAATACGGAAGCGATTGGGCTTGAGCTTGTCGCCGGGGCGAATTCGCTGGAACACCATTTTGGTTCGCGGCCAGGCGCTTAGCACCGGCAGATACGTGGCTTTGCCGCGGCGCTGGGCTTCACGCAGCAGCAGGCGCGGGTCGATTTCACCGTCGGTGGGCAGATAAAGCGAAATATGTCGGGCCCGGCGGAAGTGCGGGTCTTGCGCCAGTTGGCGGAACAGGCCTTTGGCGGCTTGTCGTTGTTCAGCGGGAGTCAGTGAGCGGCGCGCCTTGCGCAGCAGGCGGCGGAGTTGCGGGCGGGGCAGCAGCGCAGGTTCGGTCATGGTTCGGCTTCGGCAGGTGAGGGCGAAAACGCACGCATAAAAAATCCGATGCCGGCAAAAAACCGGCATCGGATTCGAATCAGGCTCCCCGGATGAACCGCTGTCAACTTAGCCCTTGAACCCGAAAGTTCAAGGTGGAGGATGCAGTAGACTTTAAGGCTTTCCGTCTGGCGGACATGCACACCAGCCCAACGTGCAACCTCCAGGGTAGTGCAAATCGGCTCAGGGACATCGTCAACTGGCAAGCACCCCAGGGAGTGCCGCGAGTATACCTCAAGCGGCCTGGCGAATCAGCCCTTGCTGATGTCCGGATCGTCCGCCAGCACCAGATCGACACGATCGAGCAAGTCGCGCACCTGTTCACGGGTCGAGCCGCTGGCCTGGATATCCGGGCGCTCTTCTTTGTGCAAGAGGTCGTGGGTGATGTTCAGCGCGGCCATTACCGCAATACGGTCGGCGCCGATGACTTTGCCGCTGCTGCGGATCTCGCGCATCTTGCCGTCCAGGTAGCGGGCGGCGCTGACCAGATTGCTGCGTTCTTCCTGGGGGCAGATGATCGAATATTCTTTGTCGAGGATCTGCACGGTAACGCTATTGCTTGAACTCATGAGTCTTGCTCCAGGGCCTTGAGGCGCGAAATCATCGATTCGACCTTATGCCGGGCGATTTCGTTTTTTTCAATGAGGTGAGCGCGTTCCTCGCGCCAGGTCTTTTCCTGAGCTAGTAAGAGTGCGTTTTGACTCTTTAGTTGCTCGACTCGGCTAATCAGCTTTTCGAGTCTGGCCATCAGCGCTTGCAGGTCGGTGTCTTCCATTGTGTCCACTGAATTCATCTGATGGGCGGCAGGCGCCTGGCTGGCGGACAGCCTTTAATAGTCTTGGCGAGTCTGTCGATGTAGGATACAAGGCCTTCATTCTAGACATAGCGCCGTCTGGCGCCTAGCTGCCCATGACCATTGCGAATTCCCCGTACCAAGCCTTTGCCACTCTGCTGACTGCCAGCGGCCACAACGTCTCGCCTGCCGAACTGCACGGCCTGCTGCTCGGCCGCAGCTGCGCCGGTGCCGGCTTCAACGCCGACGAGTGGCTGATCGATGCTGCCGAACTTCTGGAAAACGAGCCACAGGACAACGTCCGCAACGCCCTGATCGGCCTGCAAGAGATGGTCAAGGGTGAGTTGACCGGTGACGACGTCACCGTCGTTCTGCTGCTGCCGACTGATGACGCACCACTGGCCGAGCGGGCTGCCGCGCTGGGCGAATGGTGCCAGGGCTTCCTCAGCGGTTTCGGCTTGAACTGCCGCGACAGCAGCATGCTCAGCACCGAAGCCACCGAAGTGCTGCAGGATCTGGCGGCGATCTCCCAGGTGCAAGACGCTCTGGAAGAATCCGAAGACGGCGAAAGCGACTACATGGAAGTCATGGAATACCTGCGCGTCGCGCCGCTGCTGCTGTTCTCGGAAACCAAGAAAGCCGACGTGCCGCCAGCCGCCAAGCCGTCGCTGCATTAATCGCGTGCCAGGGAAAGCCATCTGCCCATGACCCATATCCCCAAAGCGGAATACAGCCGTCGCCGCAAGGCCCTGATGGCGCAGATGGAACCCAACAGCATCGCGATCCTGCCCGCCGCCGCAGTGGCGATCCGCAACCGCGACGTCGAGCATGTCTACCGTCAGGACAGCGACTTTCAGTACCTCAGCGGTTTCCCCGAGCCGCAAGCCGTCATCGTCCTGATGCCCGGCCGCGAGCACGGCGAGTACGTGCTGTTCTGCCGCGAGCGCAATGCCGAACGCGAGTTATGGGACGGCCTGCGCGCCGGCCAGGAAGGCGCAATCCGTGATTACGGCGCTGACGACGCGTTCCCGATTACCGACATCGACGACATCCTGCCGGGCCTGATCGAAGGCCGCGACCGGGTGTATTCGGCGATGGGCAGCAACCCGGAGTTCGACCGCCATCTGATGGACTGGATCAACGTGATCCGCTCCAAGGCGCACCTCGGCGCCCAGCCACCGAACGAATTCGTTGCCCTGGATCACCTGTTGCACGACATGCGCCTGTATAAATCGGCGGCAGAAGTGAAGGTGATGCGCGAAGCCGCGCGGATTTCCGCTCAGGCGCATATCCGCGCGATGCAGGCCAGCCGGCCGGGACTGTACGAATACAGCCTCGAAGCCGAACTGGATTACGAATTCCGCAAGGGCGGGGCGAAGATGCCGGCCTACGGTTCCATCGTCGCCGCCGGGCGCAACAGTTGCATCCTGCATTACCAGCAGAATGACGCGCTGCTCAAGGACGGTGATCTGGTGTTGATCGACGCCGGTTGCGAAATCGACTGCTACGCCAGCGACATCACCCGCACCTGGCCGGTCAACGGCAAGTTTTCCGCCGAGCAGAAAGCGATTTACGAACTAGTGCTGGCCTCGCAGGAAGCCGCATTCGCTGAAATCGCCCCGAACAAAAACTGGAATCAGGCGCACGAAGCCACGGTCAGGGTGATTACCGCAGGTCTGGTCAAGCTCGGAATCCTGCAAGGCGAGGTCGATGAGTTGATCGCGACCGAAGCCTATAAAGCGTTTTACATGCACCGTGCCGGCCATTGGCTGGGCATGGATGTACATGACGTTGGCGAGTACAAAGTCGGCGGCGAATGGCGGGTGCTGGAGGTCGGCATGGCGCTGACCGTGGAGCCGGGCATCTACATCGCCCCGGACAACCAGCACGTAGCGAAGAAATGGCGCGGCATTGGCGTGCGCATCGAGGATGACGTGGTAGTGACCAAGACCGGTTGTGAAATATTGACCAGCGGCGTACCGAAAACCGTTGCCGAAATCGAAGCGCTGATGGCGCAAGCACGGACACACGCGGCATGAGTCGAGTCAATCTGGCAATCATCGGTGGCGGCCTGGTCGGCGCCAGTCTGGCGTTGGCCTTGCAGGCCGGGGCCAAGGCCCGCGGCTGGAAAATCGTCCTGATCGAACCGTTCGCCCCCGGCGACAGCTGGCAGCCGAGCTACGACGCACGTTCGTCGGCGCTGTCCTTCGGTTCCCGGCAGATCTATCAACGGCTGGGCGTGTGGCAGGAGATTTCCCGCCGCGCCGAGCCGATCAAACAGATTCACGTGTCCGACCGTGGTCGCTTCTCCACCGCCCGTCTGTCGGCGATGGAAGAGGGCGTGCCGGCCTTGGGCTACGTGGTGGAAAACGCCTGGCTCGGCCAGTGCCTGTGGCAGCATCTGGATAAAGACGTGATCAGCTGGCGCTGCCCGGCGGAAGTCACGCGCATGGAGCCGCTGCCCGACTGCTATCGCCTGACCCTCAATGATGAAACCACCGTCGAGTGCGATCTGGCGGTGCTCGCCGATGGTGGTCGCTCCGGTCTGCGCGAACAACTGGGCATCAACGTGCGCAAGCGTCCGTACAACCAGAGCGCGCTGATCGCCAACATCACCCCGAGTGAAGCGCACAACGGCATGGCCTTCGAGCGTTTCACCGACGAAGGGCCGATGGCGCTGCTGCCGCTGCCGGACAACCGTTGCGCACTGGTCTGGACCCGCCTGGGCATGGATGCGCAACGCCTGGCAGACCTCAGCGAGCGTGATTTCCTCAGCGAACTGCAAGGCGTGTTCGGCTACCGCCTCGGCACCTTGAAACAGGTCGGCGCGCGGCATCTGTATCCGTTGTCGCTGGTCGAGGCCGAAGAGCAGGTGCGCTCGCATCTGGCCGTACTCGGCAATGCCGCGCACAGCCTGCACCCGATTGCCGGACAAGGTTTCAACCTTTCCCTGCGCGACGCCGATGCCTTGGCTGCCGCACTGCTCGCCAGTGACCAGCCGCTGGGCGACTTCGCCACCTTGCAGGCCTATCGCGAGCGGCAGCGTCTGGATCAGGAGCTCACGGTGGGCTTCTCCGATCAGGTCACGCGGTTGTTCGGCAGCACTCAGCCGCTGGTCTCGCTGGGCCGCAACATCGGCCTGCTCGGTCTCGATCTGTTGCCACCGGCCAAGCGCTGGTTTGCTCGTCAGGCCATGGGGCTGGGGACGCGGCCGGATGCTTGAGCGGCGGGTCGGCACTTTCACTTTCAGCAGCGCGCCGCCAACTGGCGCGCTCGCTAAAACCCTTTACGGGCGGCGCATGCCGCCAGCGAGACAGGCTTAAAGCATGGAAATGCGCGCAGATCTGCTGATTGTCGGAGCCGGAATGGTCGGCAGCGCCCTCGCGTTGGCGTTGCAGGACAGCGGCCTGGAAGTGTTGCTGCTCGACGGCAGCCCGCTGAGCGTCAAACCGTTCGACGCCGCCGCGCCGTTCGAGCCGCGAGTGAGCGCCTTGTCGGCGGCCAGCCAGCGGATACTCGAACGTCTTGGCGTCTGGGACGGCATCGCCAAGCGCCGCAGCAGCCCCTACACCGACATGCACGTGTGGGACGGCAGCGGCACCGGGCAGATTCACTTCTCGGCGAGCAGTGTGCATGCCGAAGTGCTCGGTCATATCGTCGAAAACCGTGTGGTGCAGGATGCCTTGCTCGATCGCTTGCACGATTGCGATCTGGGCATGCTGGCCAACGCACGGCTGGAACAGATGCGCCGCTCCGGTGACGACTGGCTGCTGACCCTGGCCGATGGTCGGCAGTTGCGTGCGCCGCTGGTGATTGCTGCGGACGGCGCCAATTCGGCGGTGCGCCGGCTGACCGGCGTCGCCACCCGCGAGTGGGATTACTTGCACCACGCCATCGTCACCAGCGTGCGCAGCAGCAAGCCGCACCGGATGACAGCGTGGCAGCGTTTCACCGATCACGGGCCGCTGGCGTTTCTACCGCTGGAACGTGACGGGCAGCAGGACTGGTGCTCGATCGTCTGGTCGACCACGCCAAGTGAAGCCGAACGCCTGATGGCGCTGGATGAAACCGCGTTCTGCCGTGAGCTGGAGCGGGCATTCGAAGGTTGCCTGGGCGAGGTGATCAGCGCTGATCCACGGCTGTGCGTGCCGTTGCGTCAACGCCACGCCAAACGCTACGTGGCCGAAGGCTTGGCACTGATCGGCGACGCCGCGCACACCATTCACCCGTTGGCCGGGCAGGGGGTGAACCTGGGTTTCCTTGATGCGGCGGTGCTGGCTGAAATGTTGTTGCAGGCGGCGGAACGCGGCGAACGGCTGGCGGATGTGAAAGTGCTGAGTCGTTACGAGCGTCGGCGCATGCCGCACAACCTGGCATTGATGGCGGCGATGGAGGGCTTCGAGCGTCTGTTCCAGGCTGACCCGTTGCCGGTGCGCTGGTTGCGCAACGCCGGATTGAAACTGGTGGAGCAGATGCCGGAGGCCAAGGCGTTGTTTGTGCGTGAGGCGCTGGGGTTGACCGGGGATCTGCCGGTACTGGCCAAACCCTGAGATCTGTTTGAGGCTGATGGCCTCTTCGCGAGCAAGCCCGCTCCCACATTGGAATGCATTTCAAGGGTGGGAGCGGGCTTGCTCGCGAAGGGGCCAGAACCGACGCCATGAATTTCAGCTTGTGCAACATCTGGTAACTCCTTGCCCAAGTGTTCGATTGAGCTGGTAAATGTGAGTCCTTATCATTTGGCCCACATTTTCCGACCGAGAGATCACTCCCATGTTGGCACCCAAGCGTCTCCTGACCGCACTGGCCCTGACCCTGATCGGCAGCACTGCCGCCCAGGCCGCCGACGAGGTGGTGGTCTACTCCTCGCGTATCGATGAACTGATCAAACCGGTGTTCGACGCCTACACCGCGAAAACCGGGGTGAAGATCAAGTTCATCACCGACAAGGAAGCGCCGCTGATGCAGCGGATCAAGGCCGAAGGCGAAAACGCCACCGCCGACCTGCTGCTCACCGTGGATGCCGGCAACCTCTGGCAGGCCGAGCAGATGGGCATCCTCCAGCCATTCACTTCGAAAACCATCGATACCAATATTCCCGCGCAATACCGCTCCTCAAGCCACGCCTGGACCGGCCTGAGCCTGCGTGCGCGGACCATCGCCTATTCCACCGAGCGGGTGAAACCGGGCGAGTTGACCACCTACGAAGCGCTGGCCGACAAGGACTGGGAAGGGCGTCTTTGCCTGCGCACGGCGAAGAAGGTCTACAACCAGTCGCTGACCGCGACCATGATTGAAGTGCACGGCGCCGAGAAGACCGAGAAGATCCTCAAGGGCTGGGTCAACAACCTGTCCACCGATGTGTTCTCCGACGACGTCGCGGTGCTGGAAGCGATCAACGCCGGGCAGTGCGACGTCGGCATCGTCAACACCTACTACTACGGTCGTTTGCACAAGCAGAAGCCCGACCTGCCGGTGAAACTGTTCTGGCCGAATCAGGCCGATCGCGGCGTGCATGTAAACCTGTCCGGTATCGGCCTGACCAAGCATGCACCGCACCCGGAAGCCGCCAAGGCGCTGGTGGAGTGGATGACCACGCCTGAGGCGCAGAAAATCTTCGCCGACGTCAACCAGGAGTTTCCGGCCAACCCGGCAGTGAAACCTTCGGAAGAAGTGGCGGCGTGGGGCAAGTTCGTCGCTGACACCTTGCCGGTGGAAGTGGCGGGCAAGCGTCAGGCGGAAGCGATCCGCATGATGGATCGCGCGGGTTGGAACTGAGCCGGCCATCACGGCGAGCCCTCTGTGGCGAGGGAGCTTGCTCCCGCTGGGTCGCGAAGCGACCCCATGGCGCCCTTGCGTCTGGCGTGAATTGAACTGTTAATCTCCTGCGGCTGCTTCGCAGCCGAGCGGGAGCAAGCTCCCTCGCCACAACATGTGGTCGACGTCGAATGGGCGTTGGCCCTCTTGCAGAGAACCCCCTTGGCCCACCCCGCCCAACGCCGCTGGTATCCCATCGTCCTCGCCATTGCCGCGCTGGTGCTGTTGCCCCTGAGTGTCCTGCTGCTGTCGTGGCAGACCATCGATCAGCAGATCTGGTCGCACCTGTGGGAAACCCAGATGCCGCGCCTGCTCGGCAACACCCTGACGCTGGTGCTCGGCGTCGGCGTCGGTGTGACGCTGCTCGGTGTAAGCCTCGCCTGGCTCACCAGCCTCTGCGAATTCCCCGGACGGCGCTGGCTCGACTGGGCGCTGATGTTGCCATTCGCCATCCCGGCCTACGTGCTGGCGTTCGTCTTCGTCGGCCTGCTGGACTTCGCCGGCCCGGTGCAGACCCTGCTGCGTGAGTGGTTCGGCAGCGGCCTGCGCCTGCCGCGCGTGCGCTCCACCGGCGGGGTGATTGTGGTGCTGGTGCTGGTGTTTTATCCCTATGTCTACCTGCTGGCGCGCACCGCGTTTCTCGCGCAGGGCAAAGGCTTGATGGAGGCGGCGCGGGTACTCGGGCAATCGCCATGGCAGGCGTTCTGGCGGGTGGCGTTGCCGATGGCGCGTCCGGCGATTGGCGCCGGTGTGGCGCTGGCGCTGATGGAGACGCTGGCGGATTTCGGCGCGGTGTCGGTGTTCAACTTCGACACCTTCACCACCGCCATCTACAAAACCTGGTACGGCTTCTTCAGTCTGCCGAGCGCCGCGCAACTGGCGAGCCTGTTGTTGCTGGTTGTGATGCTGGTGCTGTACGGCGAGCGGCGCGCACGTGGCGCCAACCGGGCGAGCAACGAGCGCCCCAGGGTCAAGGCGTTGTATCAGCTGCGCGGGCTAAAGGCGTTCGCGGCGACCGGCTGGTGCACGTTGGTGTTTGCCTGCGCGTTCGTGATTCCGTTGCTGCAACTGCTCGTATGGTTCTGGCAGCGCGGGCGCTTCGATCTCGATGAGCGTTATGCCGGGCTGATCCTGCACACCCTGTATCTGGGCGGCATGGCGGCGTTGATCACCGTCAGCGTCGCGCTGCTGCTGGCGTTTGCCCGACGTCTGGCGCCGACCCGGGCAATCCGTTCCGGGGTCAGTCTGGCCAATCTTGGTTATGCGCTGCCGGGTTCGGTGCTGGCGGTGTCGATCATGCTGGCGTTCAGTTATCTCGACCGCGAACTGGTGATTCCGCTGTCGGGCTGGCTCGGCGGCGCCGGCAAACCATTGCTGCTGGGCAGTCTGGCGGCGTTGCTGATGGCCTATCTGGTGCGCTTTATCGCGGTGGCCTACGGACCACTGGAAAACAGTCTGGCGCGTATACGGCCTTCATTGCCCGAAGCGGCACGTAGTCTGGGTGTCAGTGGGCCGCGACTGTTTTTCAAAGTGTATCTGCCGCTGTTGCTGCCCGGCACACTGAGCGCGGCGTTGCTGGTGTTCGTCGATGTGCTCAAGGAAATGCCCGCGACCCTGCTGATGCGCCCGTTTGGCTGGGACACGCTGGCGGTGCGAATCTTCGAAATGACCAGTGAAGGGGAATGGGCGCGGGCATCGCTGCCGGCGCTGACCCTGGTGTTGGTCGGCCTGTTACCGGTCATCGGCCTGATCCGCCGCTCGGCGCACCGAAACACTTAGTCGTCAGTCCTGAATCATGCGGCTACAATGCGCGGCATTCGGTGCGGTTCGTCTGACAGACCCGTTCGCTGAAATCGGCTGAAAGCCTTCTATTTCGAGGCTTTCACCCCGTACAGCGGCTGTCCGCACCTTCGCCACGCCCGGAAGGAGAAACCCATGGGACAGCGTACGCCTCTGTATGACCTGCATCTCGCCCTCGGCGCGAAGATGGTCGATTTTGGCGGTTGGGACATGCCACTGCATTACGGCTCGCAGGTCGAGGAACACCACGAGGTGCGCCGCGATTGCGGGGTGTTCGATGTTTCCCATATGACCGTTATCGACGTTGACGGTCCCCAGGCCAAGGCCTGGCTGCAGCATTTGCTGGCCAATGACGTCGAACGCCTGCATCGCCCCGGCCGCGCGCTCTATAGCACGATGCTCAACGAACGTGGCGGCATCGTCGACGACATGATCGTCTATCGCCTCGAAGACCGTTATCGTCTGGTGTTCAACGCCTCCACTCGCGACCAGGATCTGGCGTGGATGCAGGCGCAGGTCGCCGGTTACGACGTGCATCTGCACGAGCGTCAGGATCTGGCGATGCTCGCCATTCAAGGCCCGCAGGCCCGGCAGAAGATTGCCGAACTGGTGACCCAGTCCCGCGCCGCACTGATCCAGCACCTCAAACCGTTCGAAGCCGAAGTCGATGGCGACTGGTTCATCGCCCGCACCGGTTATACCGGTGAAGACGGCCTGGAAATCGCTTTGCCGGCCGAGCAGGCGCCGGGATTTTTCAACGATCTGGTCGGTGCCGGCATTTCTCCCATCGGCCTCGGCGCCCGCGACACGTTGCGGGTCGAAGCCGGGATGAACCTCTATGGCCAGGACATTCATCAGGATGTCTCGCCGCTGGCGTCCAATATGGCCTGGAGCATCGCCTGGGAACCGGCTTCGCGGCAGTTCATCGGTCGCTCGGCCCTGGAAGCGGAAAAAGCCGCCGGCGTTGCGCACAAACTGGTGGGTCTGGTGCTTGAGGAACGCGGTGTTTTGCGCGCCCATCAAGTGGTTCGTATCGCCGATGTTGGCGAAGGAGAGATCACCAGTGGTAGTTTCTCTCCTACGCTAAGCAAATCGATTGCCCTGGCGCGTGTACCGATGGCTACCGCCGACCGCGCCGAAGTGGAAATCCGTGGCAAGTGGTATCCGGTACGAGTGGTCAAACCGACCTTCGTGCGCCATGGTAAAACCTTGATCTGACCTTTTCCGGCGGGCCTGACCGCTGACAATTTTCTTGAGGACACCGAGCATGAGCAATATCCCCGCTGAACTGCGTTTTGCCGAAAGTCATGAATGGGCACGCCTGGAAGCCGACGGCACCGTTACCGTGGGCATCAGCGATCACGCGCAGGAAGCGCTGGGCGATGTGGTGTTCGTTGAGCTGGCCGAAGTCGGCAAAGTGTTTACTGCCCGTGATACAGCAGGTGTTGTCGAGTCGGTGAAGGCCGCTTCCGACATCTACTCCCCGGTCGGCGGTGAAGTGATCGCCGTCAACGAAGATCTGAGCGGCTCTCCGGAACTGCTGAACTCCGACCCGTACGGTGCGTGGATCTTCAAGCTCAAGCCAAGCGACAAGGCCGAGCTGGACAAGCTGCTGGACGCCGCTGCCTACAAGGCTGCCATCGGCGACTAAGCAGAGTGTGATACTGCAAAAGCCCCGATCTCTCGGGGCTTTTTTGTGGGCGTCGATCAGGCGTCGCGCAATACCGCTTTCACCGCCGCCACCGAACGCTCGACGTCGTCCTTGGTCATGGTGGTGAACATCGGCAATGACACGATCAAGCGTCCAACGCGCTCGGCAACTGGCAACATGCCTTCCTTGAACCCGCGCTCGCGGTACAGGCTCAGCAAGTGGATCGGCGGGTAGTGATAGCCGATGCCGATGCCTTTGGCCTGCATCTGCTCCATGAACGTGGCGCGGGCCGGCAAGCCGTCCTTGCGCTCCGGCAGGACCAGTTGGAACAGGTGCCAGTTGCTCTGGGTAAAGTCCGCCGGTGGCAGTTGGGCGCCATAAGTCGCTTCAAAGTCATCGCCAAAACATTTGAAGTAGTGCCGGGCCAGTTCCTGACGATGGGCGGTCAGCGCCTCGATATGGGCGAATTGACCCAGACCGATGGTGGCGGCGATGTCGGTCATGTTGAACTTGCCACCGAGCACATCGACGTCCAGACCATCAAAGCCGTTGCGGGTCACGCCCTGCAGGCGGTACTTCTCCGCCAGCCGCGCCTCTTCCGGGGTGTTCAGCACCAGGCAGCCGCCCTCGGAGCAGGTGACGTTCTTGTTCGCCTGAAAGCTGAACGACACGAAATCGCCGGTGGCGCCGATGCGCTGGCCGTTCCAGCTCGAACCCAGGGCCTGAGCGGCGTCTTCGACGATACGCAGATTGTGTTTGCGCGCGATGGCATATAGCCGATCCAGATCCACTGGCAGGCCGGCGAGGTACACCGGAATCAGCGCTTTGGTGCGCGGGGTGATGGCCGCTTCCAACTGGTCCAGATCGATGTTGCGGGTCACCGGATCGATGTCGGCAAACACTGGTGTGGCGCCGACTTCGAGGATCACGTTGGCGGTGGCGACCCAGGAAATCGGCGTAGTGATCACTTCGTCACCCGGGCCGATGCCGGCGATGCGCAGAGCGATTTCCATGGTGCAGGTGCCGGAGTTGAAGGTGCGCACCGGGCGTCCGCCGAAGTATTCCGACAACTGTGCTTCAAAGGCTTGGACCTTCGGCCCGCTGGTGATCCAGCCGGAACGCAGCACATCGCCGACGGCGGCAATCGTGGCTTCATCAATGACAGGTTTGGAAAACGGCAGGAACGGCAGTTGGTTCATGAGGATTGGATCATCCGAAGGTTGGACGCCTGATGCAGGCGCTACAGCATGCCCCGGAACCCCCTCTGCCGCCAAGCCGTGCGCGTCGGGATCGGCTGCTATGCTGGTTTGACCGTGTTGCATTGACGCCGAGCGCCAGCCAAGAGAGAGCCCGTCATGTCCCAGTTGCCATCCTTGAGCCAGTTACGCGACCCCGAAGCCTTTCTGCGCCGCCATTTGGGCCCCGACGCCGCCGAACAACAGGCGATGCTCGACAGCCTCGGTCTGGGCAGCCGGGTCGAACTGATCGAGCAGACGGTGCCGCCGGGCATTCGCCTGAATCGGGCGCTGGACTTGCCGCCGGCCCTTGATGAGCAGGCGGCGCTGGCCAAGCTGCGCGGTTACGCCGAGCAGAATCAGGTCTGGACCAGCCTGATCGGCATGGGCTACCACGGCACGCTCACACCGACGGTCATCCTGCGCAATGTGCTGGAAAATCCTGGCTGGTACACCGCCTATACACCGTATCAACCGGAGATCGCCCAGGGCCGTCTCGAAGCGTTGCTGAATTTTCAGCAACTGACCATCGACCTCACCGGTCTTGAACTGGCCAACGCCTCTTTGCTCGACGAAGCCACCGCCGCTGCAGAAGCCATGGCGCTGGCCAAGCGTGTGGCGAAGTCGAAGAGCAATCTGTTTTTCGTCGATGAGAATTGTCATCCGCAGACTGTTTCCGTGGTGCAGACCCGCGCTGAAGGCTTCGGCTTCGAGCTGATCATCGACGCGGTGGATAACCTCAGCCAGCACCAAGTGTTCGGCGCGTTGCTGCAGTATCCCGACACTCACGGCGAGATCCGTGATCTGCGTCCGGTCATCGATCAGTTGCACGCGCAGCAGGCGTTGGCCTGTGTCGCCACCGATCTGCTGAGCCTGTTGCTGCTGACACCGCCGGGTGAACTGGGCGCGGACGTGGTGTTCGGTTCGTCCCAGCGCTTTGGCGTACCGATGGGCTACGGTGGCCCGCACGCAGCGTTTTTTGCCAGCCGCGAGGAGTACAAACGGGCGATTCCGGGGCGGATCATCGGCGTGTCGAAAGACGCTCGTGGCAACGTCGCGTTGCGCATGGCCCTGCAAACCCGTGAGCAACATATTCGCCGCGAGAAGGCCAACTCGAACATCTGCACCGCGCAGGTGCTGCTGGCCAACATCGCCAGTTGCTACGCGGTGTATCACGGGCCGCAAGGCTTGAAACGCATCGCCCAGCGCGTGCACCGCTTGACCTGCATCCTGGCGGCGGGCCTTGAGCGCCATGGCATCCAAAGGATCAACGCACAGTTTTTCGACACCCTCACGCTGGAGGTTGGCGGCGCGCAGAGCGCGATCATCGACAGCGCCAAGGCTGCACAGATCAACCTGCGGATTCTCGGCCGTGGCCGAGTCGGCTTGAGCCTCGACGAGACTTGCGATGAAAACACGGTGGCCAAACTGTTCGACGTGCTGCTCGGTGCCGATCATGGTTTGAACGTCGACGACATTGACGCAGAAGCACTGGTTTCCGGCATTCCCGACCACCTGCAGCGCAACACGCCGTACCTGCGCCACCCGGTGTTCAATGCGCATCACAGCGAAACCGAGATGCTGCGCTACCTCAAGCAACTGGAGAACAAGGATCTGGCGCTTAACCAGTCGATGATCCCGCTGGGCTCCTGCACCATGAAACTCAACGCCACCAGCGAGATGATCCCGATCACCTGGCCGCAGTTCGCCAACCTGCACCCGTTCGCGCCACGGGAACAGGCGGTCGGTTACACCTTGATGATTGAAGAACTGGAGCGTTGGTTGTGCGCGATCACCGGGTTCGATGCGATCTGCATGCAGCCCAATTCCGGCGCTCAGGGCGAGTACGCCGGGCTGCTGGCGATTCGCAAATATCACGAGAGCCGGCAGCAGGGCGCGCGGGACATTTGCCTGATTCCATCCTCGGCCCATGGCACCAACCCGGCTTCGGCGCAAATGGCCGGGATGCGCGTGGTGATCGTCGAGTGCGACGAGGCCGGCAACGTCGATCTGGACGACCTGAAAACCAAGGCAGCCGAGGCAGGAGACAAGTTGTCGTGCCTGATGGCGACCTATCCATCGACTCACGGCGTGTACGAGGAGGGCATCAGCGAAATCTGCGAAGTTATCCACCAGCACGGCGGGCAGGTGTACATGGACGGCGCCAATCTCAATGCGCAGGTCGGGCTGGCGCGGCCGGCGGACATCGGCGCCGATGTGTCGCACATGAACCTGCACAAGACTTTCTGCATTCCCCACGGCGGTGGCGGGCCGGGCATGGGGCCGATCGGTATTCGCGCGCATCTGGCGCCGTTCGTTGCCAATCACCCGGTGGTGCCGATTGACGGCCCGCTGCCACAGAACGGCGCGGTCAGCGCGGCGCCGTGGGGCAGCGCGAGCATTTTGCCGATCAGCTGGATGTACATCGCGATGATGGGGCCGCAACTGGCGGATGCCAGCGAAGTGGCGATCCTCGCCGCGAACTATCTGGCGCAGCATTTATCCGGCGCATTCCCGGTGCTCTACACCGGGCGCAACGGGCGGGTGGCCCATGAGTGCATTCTTGATCTGCGGCCGTTGAAGGCGCAGACCGGGATCAGTGAAGAGGACGTCGCCAAGCGCCTGATGGACTATGGTTTCCATGCGCCGACCATGTCCTTCCCGGTGCCGGGTACGCTGATGGTCGAGCCGACCGAGAGCGAGTCCAAGGCCGAACTCGATCGTTTCATCGGCGCGATGCTGAGCATCCGCGCGGAAATCACCGAAGTGCAGAACGGCAACTGGCCGGCGGAAGACAACCCGCTCAAGCGCGCGCCGCATACCCTGGCGGATGTCACTGGAGTGTGGGAGCGGCCTTACAGCATCGAACAGGGCATCACCCCGGATGCGCACACCAAGGCGCACAAGTATTGGCCGGCGGTGAATCGGGTGGATAACGTCTATGGGGATCGCAATCTGTTTTGTGCCTGCGTCCCGGTAGACGATTACCGCTGATCTTCAGGCAACACGCAGAGCCATTGTGGGAGCGGGCTTGCTCGCGAAGGCGTCGTGTCAGAAAAATAGATACATCTGATCCACCGCCTTCGCGAGCGAGCCCGCTCCCACAGGGTGGTGTGGTGAATTTGAAATTACGGGCAAAAAAATGCCGCTCGATCGAGCGGCATTTTTGTTTGGCGCCTGGCTTACTCGGAGGCCACTGCGTTCTTCGCCAGAATCGCATTCGCCAGTTCCATGTCCGTGGCTTGCAGGCCCGGGTTGTCGGCACGGACTTTCTGCATGGCTGCCTCCAGGTATGGCCCACGGATGCCGCCATCGCTGGCGACGAAGCTACCCGCATCGTCCTGTGCGGCAACGATTAGCTTGTGATCCTTGAAGGTCAGGTAGGTCGAACCGGTGGTGGCGCCGGACGAAATGACGTTACGCCAAAAGCTGTCGGCCATCGCTGAACCAACGGGAAGGGACAGCAAGGCAACGGTGGCGACAGCAAGTTTGAGACGCATGATTGAGTGACTCCTGGGGGTTAACTACGGCGTTGGATAACGATTCGCCAATCCGGTTCCGTAGTGGCCTATTTCTGCTCGCTCTGCGGTGTCACCCGCAGCACTTCTTCGAGGGTGGTCAGCCCCGCCGCGACCTTCTGCGCACCCGACAGGCGCAGGCTGCGCATGCCTTCCTTGAAGGCTTGCCGGCGGATGGCGGTGAGGTCGGTGTCGGGGGTGATGAGCGCTTTGAGGCTATCGCTCAACTGCATGATTTCGTAGACCCCGGCGCGTCCGCGATAACCGGTGTCGCGACACTCCAGGCAACCGATAGCGCGTTGCGCATTGCCCGGCAGCGGCGCCTGCCAGGGCCGGGTCAGGGTTTGCCAGTCTTCCTCTTCCAGCGTCAGCGGCGCCTTGCAGTGCGGGCACAGGGTGCGCACCAGGCGCTGGGCCATGACCCCGAGCACCGTGGCTTTGATCAGATAGTGCGGCACACCGAGTTCCAATAGCCGACTGATCGCGCTGGGGGCATCGTTGGTGTGCAGGGTCGACAGCACCAGGTGGCCGGTGAGTGCAGCCTGAATCGCCATTTCTGCGGTTTCCAGGTCACGGATCTCGCCGATCATGATGATGTCCGGGTCCTGCCGCATCAGCGCGCGTACCCCGGCGGCGAAACTCAGGTCGATGTTGTGCTGCACCTGCATCTGGTTGAACGCCGGCTCGACCATTTCGATCGGGTCTTCGATGGTGCAGAGGTTGATCTCCGGCGTCGCCAGTTTTTTCAGTGTGGTGTAGAGCGTGGTGGTCTTGCCCGAGCCGGTTGGTCCGGTGACCAGAATGATGCCGTTAGGCTGGCGGGTCATGTCCTGCCAGCGGCGCAGGTCGTCGGCGGAAAAGCCCAACTGATCGAAGTCCTTGAGCAGCACTTCCGGGTCGAAGATCCGCATGACCATTTTTTCGCCAAACGCGGTGGGCAGCGTTGAGAGCCGCAGTTCCACTTCGCCGCCGTCCGGGGTCTTGGTCTTGACCCGGCCGTCCTGGGGTTTGCGCTTCTCGGCGACGTTCATCCGCCCGAGGCTTTTCAGGCGGCTGACGATCGCCATGGTCACCTGCGGCGGGAATTGATAGACGTTGTGCAACACGCCATCGATGCGAAAGCGCACGGTACCCTGTTCGCGGCGCGGTTCGATGTGGATATCGCTGGCGCGCTGCTGGAAGGCGTACTGGAACAGCCAGTCGACGATGTTGACGATGTGCGCGTCGTTGGCGTCCGGCTCCTGATCACTGGCGCCGAGGTTGAGCAGTTGTTCGAAGTTGCCGAGGTTGCCGTTTTGCTGATCGGCGTTGTTGGCGCCGCTGACCGATTTGGCGAGGCGGAAGAACTCGACGCTGAAGCGCTGGATGTCCACCGGGTTGGCGACCACCCGTTTGATCGGCAGCTTCAGCACGTGGGTCAAGTCAGCCTCCCAACCGGTGACGTAGGGCTGGGCGCTGGCCACGACCACCGCATCGCGGTCGACCGCCACCGCGAGAATCTTGTGGCGTTGGGCAAAGGCGTAGGACATCAGCGGGGTGATCGCCGCAACGTTGATCTTCAACGGGTCGATGCGCATGTACGGCTGGCCGGCCTGCTGCGCCAGCCACAGGGTCAGGCTTTCCAGGTCCAGATGTTTGCCCGGACGGCTGAGGTCATCCAGTTGCTGGCTGGCGATGAACTCCAGCGGATGTTGCTGGCCGTGGGTCGCATGGCGGCGCCGGGCGTTGAGCGCCTGCTCCGCCGAGTCCTGGCTGATAAAGCCTTGGGCGACCAGCTCACGCAACACATCGTTGAGATCCAGCCAGCGGTCCTGAGTGGCGAGTTGAACGGACATGCGGGCTCCTTTTGAACGACTGTGCGCAAAGGATAGTCGTGGCCCCGCAGACTGTTGGGCCACTACCCGACAAAGCCGTTGCCGGATTTGTCAGCCGGACGCCTGGGCCGGCGCAGCCCACGCCGTGTCGGCGTCTTGCAGGTTCACCGAGCAGACGCTGATCAGGTTACGAAGTTTTTCCGCAATCACCTGGGCGCGATGCCAGCTCAGACCGTCAATGACGATATCGATCGACAGCAGATCGTCGAGCCGCTCGACGTGAACCTGTTGCGGCGTGAGGAATTGCAGCGCAAACAGATTCAGCACCCGCACCAACAGATCCGGCTCGGCTTCGGCGAGCAACTGATAACGCGCACAGCAGTGCGCGTTGTTGACGTTCCACACATCGGCGCGGGGCGCAGGGGTATTCACGGCTTCGAGGTGAGGCATGTCCGGTCTCCAGAGTCAGTGGAGGAATTTTTACATTCGGTGTCGGGCATTTCTTGTCTAAGATGAGCGGATTCGCGGATTGATCGACTAGAACGATTCGAAAAATGATCACTTTGAGGATTGGTTATGCACAGCGAGCTGGACAGCTACGACCGGCGGATTCTCGCCTTGCTGCAACAGGACGCGTCACTGTCCAGCGCGCAGATCGCCGAGCAGGTGGGCCTGTCGCAGTCGCCGTGCTGGCGGCGGATTCAGCGGATGAAGGAGGAGGGGATCATTCGCGGGCAGGTGACCTTGCTTGATCGCAAGAAGATCGGCCTGAACACGCAGATCTTCGCCGAGATCAAACTCAACGCCCACGGGCGTTCGAACTTCACCGAATTCACCGAGGCGATTCGCGGTTTTCCGGAAGTGCTGGAGTGTTATGTGTTGATGGGCGCGGTGGACTTTCTGTTGCGCATTGTCGCGGCGGACATCGAGGCGTATGAGCGATTCTTCTTCGAAAAGCTGTCGCTGGTGCCAGGGATTCAGGAGGTGAACTCGATTGTGGCGCTGTCGGAGATCAAATCCACGACCAGCCTGCCAGTCTTGCGCTGATCCTTTTGTGGCGAGGGGATTTATCCCCGATGGGTCGCGAAGCGGCCCCCGCTTAGTTGAAAGCAGGGACTGCTGCGCAGTCCATCGGGGATAAATCCCCTCACCACACAGTCATTACATGCGCAGCAGCATTTTCCACGCACGATTCTGATAAACCGCAATCGCCTGCTGCTTGCGCGCATCGAGCAGTTCGTCAGTGATCGTCGGCTCGTTGGCCAGTTGCGCCAGTTTGTTCAGCTCGCCGTACAGGCGATCCATTTCCGCGATCTCCAGCACGTTACGCGCATGGTGCAGCCAGACCTGGATGCGTTCGATGCGCGGCAGTTGCTCGGCCAGATCTTCCGGCTGCTGCTGATAGCGCTGCAGTTGCAGGGACGTGGCTTCTTCGCCGAGCATGCGCGGCAGCCAGCTGTGCAGTTGCGCGGCGCCCTGACGATTGCCGCGGGTGTTGCGCTCGGCGGCCCAGGTGCGGGCCAGCAGCCAGCGCGAAACAGTCAGCGAGAACAGGCCCCAGCGTGGGTCTTCCAGTTCTTCGAGGAATTGCTCCGGCGCGGCCTTGCGTACGTCTTCGTCTTCGATACCGACCTGAACCAGTGGGCGCCAGTCTTCCAGCAGTGCATCCAGCGCCACGCGCAGGTCGTGAGTGGCCGGACGCGGTGCGGCCTGGCCGAGGCTGCTGAGCAGGGCGCGCATTTCCGCGAGGTTCTCGACCCAGTCCTGCAGCAGGCGCCAGTGGCCGTTGAAGCGATATTGTTCGGCCAGACGCTGGCTGCTGCCGAGCAAGTGCCAGGCCAGCGCGGCGAAGGCGTCGTCGAGTTGGGTTTCCGGGGTCAGTTGCGGCGCCGGCAGGCTCAGCGAGTAGCTGTTGGCGTCGTACAGACGGTAGCCGCGCTCGGCCTTGCTGATGTCGCAGGGCATCAAGGCCAGGGTTTCGGCCAGTTCGGCGGCCAGTTCCAGCAACGCGGCAGGCTCACCTTCGCGCAGTTCCAGTTCCAGCTCGCAGATTTCTTCTTTCTGTTTGCCGACCACCACGTGACCGAGGTCCAGCGCGGCTTCGATCACCACTTTGGCCTTGCCGCGGCCCCAGGCGATTTCCGCGCGCTCGCGGACGAAATCGGTGGTGAAGATCGGCTTCAGGGTTTTCTTGTCCAGCTCGGCCAGCGCCTCGGGCCAGCATTCGCCGTCGAGTTTCTTCACGTCGAGCTTGGCTTTGGGCAGCTTCCAGTCGTACTCGTTACGCTCGGACAGACCGGCCACGCTCTGGCCACGGGTCTTGAGGGTCTGGATCACTTCGTCGCCGTCCTTGCGCAGGCGCAGGGCAACTTTGGCCTGAGCCAGATCGCGCTCGGGGGTGTCGAAGTACTGGTTCATCAACTCACGGCGTTCCCAGCCATTTTTGTTGCGTTTTTTCAGTAGCGGGTGCTCGCGCAGGGCAGCGAGGGTTTCGCGGCTGACGCGGAGTTTGATTTCGGTTTCTTTCTGCATGGCCGGAAAATCCAGGATCGGGAGCGCAGCCGGGGGAATGTGTGGCTGCCAAGGCCGTGCAGTGTACAGGACTGATCCGTCCTACGCCCTGCGGCGGTTTATTCCGAGCGCCGGATGGCTCTATGATGGACTTCAAATCGGGAGTTGGAGTCAGCGATGCCTTTGCCATCCATGCAAGACCAGTTCGCTGCACTGATCGCCGCACCGTCGGTCAGTTGCACCCAACCGAGCCTGGATCAGTCCAACCGGGCGGTGATCGATTTGCTTGCCGGTTGGCTGGGTGATCTGGGCTTCAGCTGCGATATCCAGCAGGTCAGCCCCGGCAAATTCAACCTGCTCGCCAGTTTTGGCAGCGGGCCCGGCGGCCTGGTGCTGGCCGGGCACAGCGATACCGTGCCTTATGACGATGCGCTGTGGCAGACCGATCCGCTGAAACTCACCGAAGTCGATGGCCGCTGGGTCGGGCTGGGCAGTTGCGACATGAAGGGTTTTTTCGCGCTGATCATCGAGGCCGTGCAGCCGCTGCTCGACCAGCCGTTCAAGCAACCGCTGCTGATCCTCGCCACCTGTGATGAAGAAAGCTCGATGTCCGGTGCTCGCGCGCTGGCCGAGGCCGGCAAGCCGCTGGGCCGTGCGGCGGTGATCGGCGAGCCGACCGGGCTCAAACCGATCCGCATGCACAAGGGCATCATGATGGAGCGCATCGATATCCTCGGGCAGAGCGGCCATTCGTCGGATCCGCGCCTGGGCCACAGCGCCCTCGAAGCGATGCACGATGCCATTGGCGAGCTGCGCGGTTTGCGTCTGCTGTGGCAGCGTGAATTCAACAACCCGCAGTTCAGCGTTCCACAGCCGACCATGAACTTCGGCTGTATTCATGGCGGCGACAATCCGAATCGCATCTGCGGCCAGTGTTCGCTGGAGTTCGATCTGCGCCCGTTGCCGGGCATGGACCCGAAAGTCCTGCGTGCGGAGATTCTGCGCAAGCTCAATCCGGTTGCGGAACGGCATCAGGTGAAGATCGACTACCAGCCGTTGTTCCCGGAAGTGCCGCCATTTGAGCAGGCCGAAGACGCCGAATTGGTGCGCATTGCTGAAAAGCTCACCGGCCACAGTGCCGAAGCAGTAGCGTTCGGCACCGAAGCGCCTTATCTTCAGCGCCTTGGCTGCGAAACCATCGTGCTCGGCCCTGGCGACATCGCCTGTGCACACCAGCCCGGCGAATACCTTGAAATGTCACGTTTGCAGCCTACCGTGCATCTATTGCGGCAGTTGATTGAACATTATTGCCTGAACCCGGACAAACGATGATGTCCACCTGTGGGAGCGGGCTTGCTCGCGAAAGCGCTGTATCAGGTATATCGATGTCGACTGACCCACCGTCTTCGCGAGCAAGCCCGCTCCCACAGGGGGGACGGTGTTTTGTCAGATCAAACGCTGTAAATTGCCAGCACCCCAACCCGTATTCATGAGGAGAGCGCGCGTGTCGCCAAGCCTGTTCCGACGATAACCATCAGCCCGCTGTGCGTTTTCCGTTTCGCCCTTTTTTCGGCTGCTATTTATTACAGGCCCAGGTTCATGCCCGAATACGTCAATTGGCTTCGTCACGCGTCCCCTTACATCAATGCCCACCGCGACTGCACCTTCGTCGTCATGCTGCCCGGCGACGGCGTGGAGCATCCGAACTTCGGCAACATCGTCCACGACCTCGTGCTGTTGCACAGCCTCGGCGTGCGCCTGGTGCTGGTCCACGGTTCGCGCCCGCAGATTGAAACCCGCCTCGCTGCGCGCGGCCTGACCCCGCACTACCACCACGGCATGCGCATCACTGATGCGGCGACGCTGGAGTGCGTGATCGACGCGGTCGGTCAGCTGCGTATCGCTATCGAAGCGCGGCTGTCGATGGACATGGCCTCGTCGCCGATGCAGGGCTCGCGCTTGCGGGTGGCCAGCGGCAACCTGGTGACCGCGCGGCCGATCGGCGTGCTCGAAGGCGTCGACTATCACCACACCGGCGAAGTGCGTCGGGTCGACCGCAAAGGTATCAATCGTCTGCTCGATGAACGCTCGATCGTGCTGCTGTCGCCGCTGGGCTACTCGCCGACCGGGGAAATCTTCAACCTCGCCTGCGAAGACGTCGCCACCCGCGCCGCCATCGACCTCGGTGCCGACAAGCTGCTGCTGTTCGGCGCCGACCTCGGTCTGATCGACGAGAACGGCAAACTGGTGCGCGAACTGCGTCCGCAACAGGTGCCGGCGCATCTGGCGCGTCTGGGCAACAACTATCAGGCGGAACTGCTGGATGCTGCTGCCGAGGCTTGCCGTGGCGGTGTCGCGCGCAGCCATATCGTCAGCTACGCCGAAGACGGCGCGCTGCTGACCGAACTGTTCACCCGCGACGGTGGCGGCACACTGGTCGCGCAAGAGCAATTCGAGCTGGTGCGCGAGGCGGCGATTGAAGACGTCGGTGGTTTGCTCGATTTGATCAGCCCGCTGGAAGAGCAGGGGATTCTGGTACGTCGTTCGCGCGAGGTGCTGGAGCGCGAGATCGAGCAGTTCAGCGTGGTCGAGCGCGAAGGGATGATCATCGCCTGTGCGGCGCTGTACCAGATTGCCGATTCGGATGCCGGTGAGCTGGCGTGCCTGGCGGTGAATCCGGAGTACCGCCACGGTGGTCGCGGCGATGAGCTGCTGGAGCGCATCGAGACCCGTGCCCGGGCGCAAGGGTTGAAAACCCTGTTCGTCCTCACCACCCGCACGGCGCACTGGTTCCGCGAGCGCGGGTTCGAACCTAGCAGCGTCGAGCGCCTGCCGGCGGCGCGGGCGTCGCTGTACAACTATCAACGTAACTCGAAGATCTTCGAAAAGACCCTCTGAAGATTAGCGAAGGACTTTTGTGGCGAGGGGATTCATCCCCGATGGGCCGCGCAGCGGCCCCCGCTTCAGCAAAAGCAGGGGACTGCTGCGCAGTCCATCGGGGATGAATCCCCTCGCCACCTATTCAATTGTTTTCGGTTACAAACTTCGCACTGACGTACGGCGAGTAGTCCGGCAGCACCGTCTCGACCTTGCCTTGTTCCTTCAAAAACTTCGCCGTCTCACCAATCGCCTTGGCCGTGCCGCCGTCCAGCAGTGCGGTGGATTGCTGTGCCTTGGCATCCGGGAAGGCTGAACCGGCCAGCAGTTCCGGTACATCGGCGGCATTGGCACCGGTCAGTTTGGCGATTTTCTGAACCGGCGCCGAGTCAGCCGTCCAGCTGTCTTTATGCGCTGCGTAATCGGCAAATGAATCCAGCGTGACTTTGGCAAACTTCGCGACGACGTCAGGATGCTTCTCGGCGTAATCCTTGCGCGCGACCCAGACTTCGAAGGTCGGTGCGCCCCATTGGCCGACTTGAGCGGCATCGGTCAGGGTCTTGCCGGTCTTGCGGATTTCCCCCAGCGCCGGCGACCAGACGAACGCGCCATCGATATCCCCACGCTTCCAGGCTGCTGCGATTTCCGCCGGCTGCAGGTTCACCACTTTGACTTTGCTGGTGTCCAGACCCCAGTGCTTGAGTGCGCCGAGCAAGCTGTAGTGGGAGGTGGAAACAAAGGGCGTGGCGATGGTCTTGCCGACCAGGTCCTGCGGGGTGTTGATCCCGCTGCCATTGCGCACCACCAAGGCTTCGGCGGCATTGATCTGCGCCGAAACAATAAAGGCAACAATCGGCAGGTTTCGCGAAGCCGCGGCGGCCAACGGGCTGGAACCGAGGTTGCCGATCTGCACATCGCCGGAGGCAATGGCTGTCACAACTTCCGGGCCACTATTGAAGCGTCGCCAGTCGATCTTCTGGCCGATGGTTGTTTCGTAAGTACCGTCGGCCTGGGGGACTTTGCTGGGGTCGATCCCGGTTTGATAACCGATGGTGAGGTTGGCAGCCTGCGCGGAAAAACAAATCAGCGTCGACACACAAACTGTAACAAATTGACTAGATAGTGCGCGTTTAGCCATCATGGCGTCGCCTTTTCGATAGGGTTTGACGAATTGGGGTTGCGCCAAAGCTAATCGATATAAAAAAAGGCTAACAAATACCATTTAGGAATGAGCTTAGTCGCCGATACGTTGTATCCGGGCGAAGATGGCTAGATAGTGGCCATATTCCCGAATGATATGAAAAAAAATGAATAAATTCTTTTTGGGTTTATCAGGAAATCTTTACTCTGCACGGACCAAATCACTGCGATTAGACCTTGGTCGTAGACACACAAGGTTACGATTGACTTGTCAGTCACGGTCTGGCGCTAATCGCGCATCTTAGGATCCAGGGCATCAGACCCCGGGCCAGGAACACAAGAATTAGAAACGAGAGGAGCTTTACATGAACAAGTCCACCTTGGCCCTGGCTGTGGCCGTAGGGGTTATGGCGCAGCAGGCAGGCGCCGCCGGTTTCATCGAAGACAGCAAGGCCACTCTGGGCTTGCGCAACTTCTACATCAATACTGACAACCGTGACTCCGGCACCAAAGCGGCTGGCGCGCAGAACAAGAACGAAGAATGGGGCCAAGGCTTCGATCTGCGTTTCATCTCCGGTTACACCCAAGGCACCGTAGGCTTCGGTATCGACGCCATCGGCCTGCTGGGCGTGCGCCTGGATTCGGGCGGCGGCACCAACGGTGCAACCTCGACTTCCTACGGTGGCACTGTGTTCCCGAGCAAGTCCAACGGCGAAGCTGTTGATAACTTCTCGAGCCTGGGCCTGACCGCCAAGGCCAAGATCTCCCAGACCGAACTGAAGCTGGGTACCCTGCAGCCGAAGAACCCGGTCATCGTGACAAACGACGGTCGTCTGCTGCCACAAACCTGGCAGGGTGGCCAGATCACTTCCGGCGAGATCAAGGACCTGACCCTGGTCGCTGGTCAGATCGAAGCAGTGAAAGGTCGTAACTCCAGCAACAACGAGAACCTGTCCGTTGGTGGTGCGAACGCTCGCGTTGCCAACAGCAACAAATTCTACTACGCCGGTGGTGACTACAAAATCACCAAGGACCTGACTGCCCAGTACTACTACGGCAACCTGGAAGACTTCTACAAGCAACACTTCCTGGGTCTGGTTCACAACTGGGCAATCGGCCCGGGCGTGCTGAAGTCTGACTTCCGCTACTTCCACAGCAGCGACGACGGCGCCAACGGCAACACCGCAGCCTACTTCGGCAACGGTAACTACGTCGGCAACGTCAGCGGCAAAGGTCCGATCGACAACAATCTGTACAGCGGCCTGTTCCTGTACACCGTTGAAGGCCACACCTTCGGTGGCGGCTACCAGGTTTCCAACGGCAGCTCCGACTTCCCTTGGCTGAACCAGGGCGACGGTTCGTCGAACTACACCATCACCGACATGCAGATCCAGAAGTTCGGTCGTGCCGGCGAGAAAACCTGGCAAGCACGCTACTCGTATGACTTCGCCAAAGTCGGCCTGCCAGGCCTGACTGCCGGTGTGGTCTACCTGCGCGGCGACGATATCGACACCGTTGGCTCCAACCGTCGTGAAAACGGCACCGGCGCTTCCGAGTGGGAACGCGACCTGACCGTCGGTTACGTGATCCCTGAAGGCCCGGCGAAAAACCTGGGCTTCATGTGGAAAAACGCTACCTGGCGCAACGACGTCCCAGGTCAGCGCGACCAGGATGAAAACCGCCTGATCGTCAGCTACTCGATCCCGCTGCTGTAATAGCGCGTCTCGATTCGCTGATGTAAAAAAGCCCCGTCCGGCATCGCGCCGGACGGGGCTTTTGCATTTTCGGGTCAGGCTCACCCCCGTAAGCCTGTTCCGAAATTCCCTCTTTTGCAGCTACTCAAGGCCTTCTCGAACCTTGAGGGCGATGTTCGTCGCGATGCGGGCGAGCGTCCAGTGAACGATGTTTAATATTCATTTAAATTCTAAATATCTGCTTATTTATTCTTTTTCATGATGTCGAATCCCGAGCTACAGTTGAGTTCTCCAACAACTCATCAGGAGCAGCACCATGAGCCTCAGACTCGGCGACATCGCCCCCGACTTCGAACAGGATTCCAGCGCCGGCAAGATTCGTTTCCACGAGTGGCTGGGCGATAGCTGGGGCGTGCTGTTCTCCCACCCGGCCGACTTCACCCCGGTATGCACCACCGAGCTGGGCTTCACCGCCAAGCTCAAGGATGAGTTCGCCAAGCGCGGCGTCAAAGCCATCGCGCTGTCGGTCGACCCAGTGGACTCGCACCACAAGTGGATCGAAGACATCAACGAAACCCAGAACACGATCGTCAACTTCCCGATCCTGGCCGATGCCGATCGCAAGGTTTCCGACCTCTATGACCTGATACACCCGAACGCCAACGACACCCTGACCGTGCGTTCGCTGTTCGTGATCGATCCGAACAAGAAGATCCGCCTGACCATCACCTATCCGGCGAGCACCGGGCGCAACTTCCACGAGATCCTGCGGGTGATCGATTCGCTGCAGCTCACCGACAACTACAAGGTGGCAACTCCGGCCAACTGGCAGGACGGTGAAGAGGTGGTGATCGTGCCGTCGCTCAAGGACGAGGAAGAGATCAAGCGGCGCTTCCCCAAAGGCTATCGCGCGGTGAAACCATACCTGCGCCTGACGCCGCAGCCGAATAAGTGAATCAGTGAGATTGGCGGTGTAGCCACCACCGTCATCGCGAGCAGGCTCACTCCTACATTTGAAATGCGTTCCCCTGTAGGAGTGAGCCTGCTCGCGATGGCGTTAGTCCAGCCACCACGGAACCACAAAGCAGGGGATTTCAGGCCGTTTTCACGGCCTGTTTTTTTGCCCGGAACAAAGCAAATCGCATATCTCTTAAACGCATAACCAAATGAATAAATATGATTTATGGATATATAAATCAGCTGGTAAGGTCACTCCCATCGAAGCGAGATCGCAACCCGCGAATCGCCTGTAACACGCAAGGAATCGTCTGAATGCTGGTCGTCTCACTCGGTGGCAGTCCTAGCCAGCGCTCCCGCTCAGGAGTGTTGCTTGAGCGCTCGCAACGCTGGTTGCAGGCGCAAGGGGTGGAAGTGGTGAGTTATCAGGTGCGGGATTTCCCGGCCGAAGATTTGCTCCACGCCCGCTTCGACAGCCCAAAGGTGCTCGACCTGCTGGCGCAGATTGAAAACGCCGATGGCTTGCTGATCGCCACGCCGGTGTACAAGGCCTCGTTTTCCGGTGCGCTGAAAACCGTACTGGATCTGCTGCCGGAACGCGCCCTGAACCACAAGATCGTTTTACCGATGGCTACGGGCGGCAGCATCGCTCACATGCTGGTAGTCGATTACGCGCTCAAGCCCGTGCTGTCGGCGTTGAAGGCCCAGGAAATGCTCCAGGGCATTTTCGCCGAGGACAGCCAGATCGCTTACGGCGAAGGCAGCGCCCAGGCGCAACTGGCACCGGCATTGGAACAGCGTCTGCATGAAGCACTGGATCAATTTGTCAGTGCCATGGCCCGCCGGCCGAAACCGCTGGAGCCGGGCCTGTTGAATGAACGTTTATTGAGTGCTCGCTGGAGCATTTGAGCTTCACCCGAATTTGCTCCACTCACCTTACTCAGCCGCTAACGGCCAAGCAGGTGCAGCCAAAACCCAACAGCAAAAAGGAGAGCGCTATGCGCACTGTATTTTTGCGTCGTGGTCTGGTCGCTCTGTTTGCTGCGGCTGTGTCCTTCGGCGCCATTACTCAAGCTCAAGCCGAGACATTGCGGATCGGTTATCAGAAGTACGGCACGCTGGTGCTGCTCAAGGCCAAAGGCACTCTGGAAAAGCGTCTGGCCGCCCAAGGCGTGGACGTGCAATGGACTGAATTCCCCGGCGGCCCGCAGCTGCTCGAAGGCCTGAACGTCGGCTCGATCGACTTCGGCGTGACCGGTGAGACTCCGCCAGTGTTTGCCCAAGCGGCGGGCGCTGATCTGCTCTACGTTGCCTACGAACCGCCAGCGCCGAACAGCGAAGCGATCCTCGTACCGAAAGACACGCCAATCAAATCGGTAGCGGATCTCAAGGGCAAGAAAGTCGCCCTGAACAAAGGCTCCAACGTGCACTACCTGCTGGTTCGCGCATTGGAAGATGCCGGCCTCAAATACTCCGATATCCAGACCGTGTTCCTGCCGCCGGCCGATGCCCGCGCTGCGTTCGAGCGTGGCAGCGTCGATGCCTGGGTGATCTGGGACCCATACCAGGCCGCTGCCGAGCAACAGTTGCAAGCGCACACCCTGCGTGACGGCAAAGGCATCGTCGACAACCATCAGTTCTACCTCGCGACCAAACCTTACGCGCAGAAAAATCCCGAGGTGATCAAGACCCTCGTCGAAGAAGTGCGCGCTGTCGGCGAGTGGTCCAAAGCCAACCCTGAAGACGTGACCCAACAGGTCGCGCCACTGCTCGGCCTGCCGGCGGACATCACCCTGACCTCGGTGAAACGCCAGGGCTACGGTGCGCTGTTCCTGACCCCGGAAGTGGTCGCCGCACAACAGAAAATCGCCGACACCTTCTACCAGCTCAAGCTGATTCCCAAGCCGTTGAGCATCAAGGATGTGATCTGGACACCACCGGCCGCTGTGGCCCAAAGCTCGGTTAGCCAAACCCAGTAAATCGAATCCCCAAGGAGACCACTCCATGAGCCTCAACATCTTCTGGTTCCTGCCTACCCACGGCGACGGCCATTACCTTGGCACCGCCGAAGGCGCCCGCGCCGTTGACCACGGTTATCTGCAACAGGTCGCGCAAGCGGCGGATCGTCTGGGCTTTGGCGGCGTGCTGATTCCCACCGGCCGCTCCTGCGAGGACTCGTGGCTGGTGGCGGCGTCGCTGATTCCGGTGACCCAGCGTCTGAAATTCCTTGTCGCCCTGCGTCCCGGGATCATTTCCCCGACGGTGGCGGCGCGGCAGGCAGCGACGCTGGATCGTCTGTCCGGCGGTCGTGCGCTGTTCAACCTGGTGACCGGTGGCGATCCGGAAGAGTTGGCCGGTGATGGTCTGTTCCTCAACCACGAAGAGCGTTATCAGGCCTCGGTGGAGTTCACCCGGATCTGGCGTCGGGTGCTGGAAGGCGAAACCGTCGATTACGACGGCGAACACATCAGCGTGAAGGGCGCCAAGCTGCTCTATCCGCCGATCCAGCAACCGCGTCCGCCGCTGTACTTCGGCGGATCTTCGGAAGCGGCGCAGGATCTGGCTGCCGAACAGGTCGAGATGGTGCTGACCTGGGGCGAGCCGCCAGCCGCAGTGGCCGAGAAGATCGAACAAGTGCGCGCTAAAGCGGCAAAGCTCGGACGTACTGTGCGCTTCGGCATTCGTCTGCATGTGATCGTGCGCGAAACCAACGCCGAAGCCTGGCAAGCGGCCGACCGGCTGATTTCGCATCTGGACGACGACACCATCAAACGTGCGCAAGCATCGCTGGCGCGCTTCGACTCGGTCGGTCAACAACGCATGGCCGCGTTGCACGGCGGCAGTCGTGACAACCTCGAAGTCAGCCCCAACCTGTGGGCCGGCGTCGGCCTGGTGCGTGGCGGTGCCGGTACCGCGCTGGTCGGCGATGGTCCAACCGTGGCCGCCCGCGTGAAGGAGTACGCGGATCTGGGTATCGACACCTTCATCTTCTCCGGTTATCCACACCTCGAAGAATCGTACCGCGTCGCTGAACTGCTGTTCCCGCACCTCGACATCGAGCGTCCGGAACTGCCGAAAAGCGCCGGTTATGTCAGCCCGTTCGGCGAGATGGTGGCCAACGACATTCTTCCCAAAGCCGCGTCGCAGAGCTGAGGCGCGCCATGAACAAATTTATCCACAGCCTCGCGCCCTGGGCGTTGCCGGTGCTCTTGCTGGCGGTGTGGCAGTTGTCGGTGTCGGCCGGCTGGTTGTCGACGCGGATCCTGCCGGCACCGGTGGCGGTGATCGAGGCCGGCGTCAGTCTGGTGCGCAGCGGCGAGATCTGGACGCATCTGGCGATCAGCGGCTGGCGCGCGGCACTCGGTTTCACCATCGGCGGCAGCATCGGCCTGGTGCTGGGCTTCATCACCGGCCTGTCGAAATGGGGCGAACGCCTGCTCGACAGCTCGGTACAGATGATCCGCAACGTGCCGCACCTGGCGCTGATTCCACTGGTGATCCTGTGGTTCGGCATCGACGAGTCGGCGAAGATTTTCCTGGTCGCATTGGGCACGTTGTTCCCGATTTACCTCAACACCTATCACGGCATCCGTAACGTCGATCCGGCGTTGGTGGAGATGGCGCGCAGTTATGGCTTGAGCGGTTTCAGCCTGTTCTGGCAGGTGATTCTGCCGGGCGCACTGCCTTCGATTCTGGTCGGTGTGCGCTTTGCGCTGGGCTTCATGTGGCTGACGCTGATCGTTGCCGAAACCATTTCCGCCAGCTCCGGCATCGGTTATCTGGCGATGAATGCCCGCGAGTTTTTGCAGACCGACGTGGTGGTGCTGGCGATCCTGCTTTACGCGGTACTCGGCAAGCTTGCCGATCTCGCCGCCCGTGCTCTTGAGCGGGTGTGGCTGCGCTGGCATCCGGCCTATCAGGTTGCCAAAGGAGGTGCGGCATGACCGCTCAACAACCTCCACGCTTGCTGCGCGGGATTCCGCTGGTGGTGCGCAACCTGCAGAAAACCTTTGGCGCGCGGCAGGTGTTGCGCGACATCGACCTGCACATTCCGGCGGGCCAATTCGTCGCCGTGGTCGGGCGCAGCGGGTGCGGCAAGAGCACCTTCCTGCGCTTGCTCGCCGGCCTCGATCAACCGACTGGCGGCGACCTGCAGGCCGGTGCTGCACCGCTGAGCGATGCGCGGGAAGACACCCGGCTGATGTTCCAGGAAGCCCGGTTGCTGCCGTGGAAAAAGATCATCGACAACGTCGGCCTCGGCCTTAAAGGCGACTGGCGCCCGCAAGCTCTGGAGGCGCTGGAAGCGGTGGGTCTGGCCGATCGCGCCAACGAGTGGCCGGCCGCTTTGTCCGGCGGGCAGAAGCAGCGTGTGGCGCTGGCCCGGGCGCTGATTCACCAGCCGCGCCTGCTGTTGCTCGACGAGCCGCTGGGTGCGCTGGATGCGCTGACCCGGATCGAGATGCAGCAACTGATCGAACGCCTCTGGCAGAAGCATGGCTTCACCGTGCTGCTGGTGACCCATGACGTCAGCGAAGCGGTGGCGATTGCCGACCGGGTGATTCTGATCGAGGACGGCGAAGTCGGCCTCGACCTGCAAGTGGAACTGCCACGCCCGCGAGTGCGCGGATCGCATCGACTGGCGGCGCTGGAAACCGAAGTGCTCAACCGTGTTCTGTCCCTGCCCGGCGAGCCGCCGGAGCCGGAACCTGTTTCACCACTGCCTACGCAATTGCGCTGGGCTCAATAACTCAAGTTACATCCAACGACAGGAATCAAAGCCATGACTATCAAAGCCATCAACGTGCGCAACCAGTTCAAAGGCTCGATCAAGGAGATCGTTCTCGGCGACGTGCTGTCGGAAATCGACGTGCAAACCGCTTCCGGCATCGTCACTTCAGTGATCACCACCCGCTCGGTCAAGGAGCTGGAACTGGCGGTGGGCAGCGAAGTGATCGCCTTCGTGAAATCCACTGAGGTGTCGATCGCCAAGTTGTAAGCCGGTGAGTAAAAAACAACCCCGAAAGGCGTGAGCCCTTCGGGGTTTTTTGTGTCTGTCTTGAAGTTCGCGGTGCGGCCTTCGCGAGCAGGCTCGCTCCCACAGGGAACCGCTTTCCAAATGTGGGAGCGAGCCTGCTCGCGAAGAGGCCGGTAAAGACGCTAGAGAATTCTTTTGGGCAGGTAAGGTGGAAGGTATAACCCGATGTAGGCATCAAACACCCGCATCCCTTCCTCGGCCATGCGCGGCGTGATCTGCCCATGCTGCTGCACCGAGCGCGCATACACGCGGTCGCCCAACTCCATCGCCAGCGCGAACACATCGACATCGCTGGGCAGGCGCGGCAATTCGAAGTGATGGTCGAACAGCTTGTGCATCAGGTCGCCGAGTTCGATGTCGTGCTGGCGGTCCGCCTGGGTCACTTCGGTCAGGCCGTGCTGGGCGAGGATCAACTGGCGGGCCGCCGCGTCTTCGTCGTAGATCTCCAGCATCCGCTCTTCGACCAGCCGCGACAGGTCACGCCAGTCGCGCAGGGCGTCGTGGTCGATCGGCGCTTGCAGGCAGGCGCGAAACGCCGCATGCACGTCGGCGGTCAGCGCTTCGAGCAGTGCCGGCACGCTGGCGAAGAAGTGATACACGGAGGACGGCGGAATCTGCGCGCGTTCGGCGACGCTGTAGATCGACAGACTGGCCACACCCTCGGCGGCCAACAGCGTACGCGCGGCGTCGAGTATCGAATCGATGCGCGCCTGGCTGCGGGCACGGGGTTTGCGGACGGGGGCGGGACGCGTCATGGAAGTCTCCTGCGGGGCAGCGGGCATTGTACGAGCCGCGCCGTGTGTTGTCTGCCAGGACGCCTTCGGGAGCAAGCCCCCTCCCACAGTTGATCTTCTGCGTACAAACGATCCCCATTCGCTGAGGCCCCCTGTGGGAGGGGGCTTGCTCCCGAACCGCCGCAGGCGGCCATTCAGATCAAAATCGGGCCATAAAAAACGCCGCGGGCTACGACAGCCGACGGCGTTTTATCTGATTGCAATCCGTTTACACGGTATGCAGATACCAGTTGTACTCAAGGTCGGAGATGGAGTGTTCGAACTCCTCCAGCTCGCTTTCCTTACAGGCGACGAAGATATCGATGTATTTCGGATCGATGTACTTGGCCATCACCTCGCTGTCGTCCAGCTCGCGCAGGGCATCGCGCAAGTTGTTCGGCAGGCTTTGTTCGTTCTGCTCATAGCTGTTGCCTTCGACCGGAGCGCCCGGTTCGATCTTGTTCACCAGACCGTGATGCACACCGGCCAGGACCGAAGCCATCAGCAGGTACGGGTTGGCGTCGGCGCCCGCTACGCGGTGTTCGATACGCACGGCATCGGCAGAGCCGGTTGGTACGCGGATCGCCACGGTGCGGTTGTCCAGGCCCCAGCACGGCGAGTTCGGCACGTAGAACTGCGCGCCGAAGCGACGGTACGAGTTGACGTTCGGGCAGAGGAAAGCCATCTGCGCCGGCAGGGTCTCGAGCACACCGCCGATCGCGTGACGCAGCGCGGCGTTCTGCTCGGGATCCTCGCTTGCAAAGATGTTCTTGCCATCTTTGTCGAGCACCGAGATGTGGACATGCAGACCGTTACCCGCCTGGCCCGGATACGGCTTGGCCATGAAGGTGGTGTCCATTTCATGGTCGTAGGCGATGTTCTTGATCAGACGCTTGAGCAGTACCGCGTAGTCGCAGGCCTTGATCGGGTCGGCGACGTGGTGCAGGTTCACTTCGAACTGCGCCGGGGCACTTTCCTTGACGATGGCGTCGGCCGGGATGCCTTGCTCTTTGGCGCCTTCCAGAATGTCCTGGAGGCAGTCGACGTATTCGTCGAGGTCGTCGATCAGGTAGACCTGAGTCGAGTGTGGGCGTTTGCCGGAGATCGGTGAACGTGGCGGCTGTGGACGACCGTTCACGTTTTCCTGGTCGATCAGGTAGAACTCCAGCTCGAAGGCTGCGCAGATGGTCAAGCCCAGCTCGTCAAACTTTGCAACAACTTGACGGAGCACTTCGCGCGGATCGGCGAAGAACGGGTCGCCTTCGAGTTCGTGCATGGTCATCAACAGTTGCGCGGTAGGGCGCTTCTGCCATGGCTCGTTGCACAGGGTATCGGGGATTGGATAGCAGATCCGGTCGGCGTCGCCGATGTCCAGACCCAGGCCGGTGCTTTCCACCGTAGAGCCATTGATATCCAGAGCAAATAGGGAGGCCGGCAGGTTGATGCCTTTCTCGTAAACCTTGTGGAGGCTGGTGCGTTCGATGCGCTTGCCGCGCACCACACCATTCATATCCGCAATCAGAAGGTCAACGTACAGAACCTCAGGATGTTCCTTAAGGAACGCGTTCGCTTCGTTAAGCTGAACGGCACGCGGGGGTACCGACATGATGCAACACCTTTGTTGTTAAAAATATCAATCATTGATCTTTTCTGGTTTCAGTCAACCCGAACGGCCTGCCGAAGTCAAGCGAGGCCTTTTTTGCCCTAAAAAAGCGCTGCAAGGGCATTTATGGGGCACTTTGGGGCAGTTTTTTGTCCTTGGGACGCTTGGCACCCGCGGGCTTGAGCAGGCCGTGTTGTATTTTTTACGGGGGTGTTGTGTAAAAAAATGAACAAGGCTAAGCTCCGACCAAACCCATAACAGCAATAATACCGGGGTGCTTCATGTCTCGCCTGCCGTTAATCGGCATCACCGACTGCTCGCAACAGTCCGGTCTGCATGCTCATCACATCAGTGGCGACAAATCCGTCCGTAGCGCAGCCAGCATGGTTCGCGGTCTGTTGACGATGTTCTCGGCGACAATAGCCAGAACGCCAGCGTCCGTTATTCTGGACGTACGGCAAAGCACTCTGTTTATGGCGTCCTCTTCCAATATAGATCCCTTTGAGTCCCAAAGCCTGTGCCGCTCCCAAAGCCGTGCTCATGATTCTGCACGCCTTGAATGTGCACAGGAAATGCAACGCCAGCGTAAAGGGCAGGTAAGCTCCTCTTTCATTGTCTATGCGCGGTGCCAGGCGTAAGCCGGTACTGCGCGCAAGCAAGCCCCCTTTAACGCGACGCCACGGCGTCAAACTTTGCCTGACACGATGTCAGGAGACTCAGCCCAGAGGCATTTATGAGTAACAACCTCGACCAGCTCACCGATTGGTTGAAAGACCACAAGATCACAGAAGTCGAATGCATGATCGGCGACTTGACCGGTATTACCCGGGGCAAGATCTCGCCGACCAACAAGTTCATCGCCGAAAAGGGCATGCGCCTGCCGGAAAGCGTGCTGTTGCAGACCGTGACCGGCGACTACGTCGAAGACGACATCTATTACGAACTGCTCGACCCGGCCGACATCGACATGATCTGCCGCCCCGACCAGAACGCGGTGTACCTGGTGCCATGGGCCATCGAGCCGACCGCCCAGGTGATCCACGACACCTACGACAAGCAAGGCAACCCGATCGAGCTGTCGCCGCGCAACGTCCTCAAGAAAGTCCTGAAGCTTTATTCTGACAAGGGCTGGCAGCCAATCGTGGCGCCGGAAATGGAGTTCTACCTGACCAAGCGCAGTGACGACCCCGACTATCCGTTGCAGCCGCCAATCGGCCGCTCGGGCCGTCCGGAAATCGGTCGTCAGTCGTTCTCGATCGAAGCGGCGAACGAATTCGACCCGCTGTTCGAAGACGTCTACGACTGGTGCGAACTGCAGGAGCTGGACCTCGACACGCTGATCCACGAAGACGGCACGGCGCAGATGGAAATCAACTTCCGTCACGGCGATGCACTGTCGCTGGCCGACCAGATCCTGGTGTTCAAACGCACGATGCGCGAAGCCGCGCTCAAGCATGACGTGGCCGCCACCTTCATGGCCAAGCCGATGACCGGCGAGCCGGGCAGTGCCATGCACTTGCACCAGAGCATCATCGACATCGAGACCGGCAAGAACGTGTTCTCCAATGAAGACGGGACCATGAGCCAGCTGTTCCTGCACCACATCGGTGGTCTGCAGAAACTGATCCCGGAATTGCTCCCGCTGTTCGCACCGAACGTCAACTCGTTCCGCCGCTTCCTGCCGGACACTTCGGCGCCGGTGAACGTGGAGTGGGGCGAAGAAAACCGCACCGTGGGCCTGCGCGTACCGGATGCCGGCCCGCAGAACCGTCGGGTGGAAAACCGCCTGCCGGGCGCCGACGCCAACCCGTACCTGGCGATTGCCGCGAGCCTGCTCTGCGGTTACATCGGCATGGTCGAGGGCCTCAACCCGAGCGCGCCAGTGGTCGGTCGTGGCTATGAACGCCGCAACCTGCGCCTGCCGCTGACCATCGAGGACGCGCTGGAGCGTATGGAAAACAGCGCGACCATCGAGAAATACCTGGGCAAGACCTTCATCACCGGCTACGTCGCGGTCAAGCGGGCCGAGCATGAAAACTTCAAGCGCGTGATCAGTTCCTGGGAGCGTGAGTACCTGCTCTTCGCCGTCTGATACGCCGGGCGCGGTGGCCAGCCGCCGCGCCTTCACCGATAACAAGGAGAATTGGCATGACCAGCAACAACCCGCAAACCCGTGAGTGGCAAGCCCTGAGCAGCGATCACCACCTGGCCCCGTTCAGCGATTTCAAGCAGCTGAAAGAGAAGGGTCCACGGATCATCACCAACGCCAAGGGCGTGTACCTGTGGGACAGCGAGGGCAACAAGATCCTCGATGGCATGGCGGGTCTGTGGTGCGTGGCGATCGGTTATGGCCGCGATGAACTGGCCGACGCGGCCGCTAAACAAATGCGCGAACTGCCTTACTACAACCTGTTCTTCCAGACCGCGCACCCGCCGGCGCTGGAACTGGCCAAGGCCATCGCCGACGTGGCGCCGCAAGGCATGAACCACGTGTTCTTCACCGGTTCCGGCTCCGAAGGCAACGACACCATGCTGCGCATGGTTCGCCATTACTGGGCGATCAAGGGCCAGCCGAACAAGAAAGTCATCATCAGCCGCAAGAACGGCTATCACGGTTCCACCGTGGCCGGCGCGAGCCTGGGTGGCATGACCTATATGCACGAGCAGGGCGACTTGCCGATTCCGGGCATCGTCCATATCGCGCAGCCGTACTGGTTCGCCGAGGGCGGCGACATGTCGCCGGAAGAGTTCGGCATCTGGGCGGCCAATCATCTGGAAGAGAAGATTCTCGAAGTCGGCGTGGACAACGTCGGTGCGTTCATTGCCGAGCCGATTCAGGGCGCCGGCGGCGTGATCATTCCGCCAGATACTTACTGGCCGCGCATCAAGGAAATCCTCGCCAAGTACGACATTCTGTTCGTCGCCGACGAAGTGATCTGCGGTTTCGGCCGTACCGGCGAGTGGTTCGGTTCGGATTTCTACGACCTGAAGCCGGACATGATGACCATCGCCAAAGGCCTGACCTCCGGTTACATCCCGATGGGTGGCCTGATCGTTCGTGATGAAGTGGTGAAGGTGCTCAACGAGGGCGGCGACTTCAACCACGGCTTCACCTACTCCGGGCACCCGGTGGCGGCGGCGGTGGGGCTGGAAAACATCCGGATTCTGCGCGACGAGAAAATTATCGAGAACGCGCACAACGAAACGGCACCGTATTTGCAGAAACGTCTGCGCGAACTCAACGGCCACCCGTTGGTGGGCGAAGTGCGCGGCGTTGGTCTGCTGGGGGCGATCGAGCTGGTGCAGGACAAGGCCACTCGCAAGCGTTACGAAGGTCGGGGCGTGGGCATGATCTGCCGGCAGTTCTGCTTCGATAACGGCCTGATCATGCGCGCCGTGGGCGACACCATGATCATTGCGCCGCCGCTGGTGATCAGCAAGGCGGAGATCGATGAGCTGGTGACCAAGGCGCGCAAGTGCCTGGACCTGACCCTCAGTGCGTTGCAGGCCTAAGTGCTAGGCTTCGAGCGGGGGAGCTGCGGCGCTCTCGCTCGAAGGTGTCAGAAAGGTTGGCCTTTTCTTGAAAGACCGCCTCCGATCTTGCCAGACTAGCCGCGGTTCCAGTTGTCCGGGTTCGGCCGCTGAACAAAGTGGTTCAAAAAAGAAAAATTTGGAGCATGACGCATGAAGGCATTAGGTAAAAAGCTTGCTGGCAAGACTCTTCTCGCGCTGTCCGTCGCGGGCATGATGGCGGGTGCGGTTCACGCGGACGACAAGGTACTGCACGTTTACAACTGGTCTGACTACATCGCTCCGGACACCATCGCCAACTTCGAAAAAGAGTCGGGGATCAAGGTGGTCTACGACGTATTCGACAGCAACGAAACCCTGGAAGCCAAGCTGCTGGCGGGCAAGTCCGGTTACGACGTGGTTGTGCCGTCGAACAACTTCCTGGCCAAGCAGATCAAGGCGGGCGTTTATCAGGAGCTGGACAAGTCCAAGCTGTCCAACTACGGCAACCTGAACAAGTCGCTGCTCAAGGCCGTTTCGGTCAGCGACCCGGACAACAAGCACGCCTTCCCGTACATGTGGGGCTCGATCGGCATCGGCTACAACCCGGAGAAGGTCAAGGCTGCACTGGGCGTCGACACCATCGATTCCTGGGACACTCTGCTCAAGCCGGAGAACATCGCCAAGCTCAAGAGCTGCGGTGTGAGCTTCCTCGACTCGCCGACCGAAATGCTCCCGGTCGCGCTGCACTACCTGGGCCTGCCAACCGACAGCCAGAAGAAAGAAGACATCAAGAAAGCCGAGGAACTGTTCCTCAAGATTCGTCCTTCGATCACCTACTTCCACTCCTCCAAGTACATCTCGGACCTGGCCAACGGCAACATCTGCGTAGCGGTCGGCTACTCGGGTGACGTGCAGCAGGCCAAGTCCCGTGCCGCCGAGGCCGGTGACAAGGTCAAGGTCAGCTACGCCATTCCGAAGGAAGGTGCCGGCAGCTTCTATGACATGGTCGCGATTCCGAAAGATGCGGAAAACATCGACGGCGCCTACAAGTTCATGAACTACCTGCTGCAACCGAAAGTGATGGCCGAGATCACCAACGCTGTGCGCTTCCCTAACGGTAACGCCGAAGCGACCCAGTACGTGAACAAGGACATCACCGCCGATCCAGGCATCTACCCGCCAGCCGACGTGCAGGCCAAGCTGTATGCGATCGCCGATTTGCCGGCCGCTACCCAGCGTGAACTGACCCGCAGCTGGACCAAGATCAAATCCGGTAAATAAGCCGGTTTGACGCAGCAACCGCTGGCCGTCGTCGCCGCGACGGCGGCCAGCGGATCAATTAAATGACAGGAAGTTTTGCAGGAACGGTTTTTCGAGGGTAAGTTGCGCGCCGGTTTGGTTGCCGGGCAGCCATGGCTGTCATGTAACGCGGGGCAACTTGGGCCCAACTAATTTAGAGGACCTCCACTTGCCTATTTTTTCTTCTTTGCGCAAAGCCCTGCTGGCCACTGCCGGCCTGACGATCGCTGTCGGAGCCCAGGCCGCCGGTACGGTGCATATTTATAACTGGTCGGATTACATCGGCGAGACCACCCTGGCCGACTTCGAGAAAGCCACCGGGATCAAACCGGTGTACGACGTGTTCGATTCCAACGAGACCCTGGAAGGCAAGCTTCTGGCCGGGCGTACCGGTTACGACGTGGTCGTGCCGTCGAACCATTTCCTCGGCAAGCAGATCAAGGCGGGCGCGTTCCAGAAGCTCGACAGGTCGCAGTTGCCGAACTACTCGAATCTCGATCCGGTGCTGCTCAAGCGCCTGGAGCAGAACGACCCGGGCAACCAGTACGCCGTGCCGTACCTGTGGGGCACCAACGGCATCGGCTACAACGTCGAGAAAGTCAAAGCGGTGCTCGGCATCGACAAGATCGACTCCTGGAGCGTGCTGTTCGAACCGGAGAACATCAAGAAGCTGCACAGTTGTGGCGTAGCGTTCCTCGACTCGGCCGATGAAATGATGCCGACCGTGCTCAACTACATGGGCCTGAACGCCAACAGCACCAATCCGAAAGACTACGCCAAGGCCACCGACAAACTGCTGGCCGTGCGTCCCTACGTGACCTACTTCCACTCGTCGAAATACATCGGTGATCTGGCCAACGGCGACATCTGCGTGGCCATCGGTTTCTCCGGCGATATCTTCCAGGCCAAGCACCGTGCCGAAGAAGCCAAGAAGGGTGTGAACATCGCCTACTCGATTCCGAAAGAAGGCGGCGCGCTGTGGTTCGACATGCTGGCGATTCCAAAGGACTCGTCCAACGTCAAAGAGGCCCACGCCTTCATCAACTATTTGCTGAAACCTGAGGTGATCGCCCAGGTCAGTGATTACGTCGGTTACGCCAACCCCAACCCGGGGTCGGACAAGCTGATGGAACAGTCCATCCGCACCGACGAAGCGGTTTATCCACCGCAAGCAGTCCTCGACAAGACTTACGTGTCGGTCGAGTTGCCACCCAATATTCAGCGTTTGATGACCCGTAGCTGGACCAAGGTCAAGTCGGGCAAGTAAGGCACAAACTATCCTGGGTTCGTCCGCATGGGGCGAACTGCACTGTTTTTTTCTGGGAGTTTCGTAAATGGCAGTTGCCTCCGGCGCCTATAAGAAAGCCCTCGAGGGCGACCAGACACCTAAGCAGGTGTTGGTCAAAATCGACCGGGTCACGAAGAAGTTCGACGAGACGATTGCCGTGGACGATGTGTCCCTGGAAATCAAGAAAGGCGAGATCTTCGCCCTGCTCGGCGGCTCGGGATCGGGCAAATCCACGCTGCTGCGGATGCTGGCAGGTTTCGAACGGCCCACGGAGGGGCGCATTTTCCTCGACGGCGTCGACATCACCGACATGCCGCCGTACGAGCGACCGATCAACATGATGTTCCAGTCGTATGCCTTGTTCCCGCACATGACCGTGGCGCAGAACATCGCCTTCGGCCTCAAGCAGGACAAGATCCCCAACGCCGAGATCGATGCGCGCGTGGCCGAGATGCTCAAGCTGGTGCAGATGAGCCAGTACGCCAAGCGCAAGCCGCATCAACTGTCCGGCGGTCAGCGTCAGCGTGTGGCACTGGCGCGCTCGCTGGCCAAGCGGCCGAAACTGCTGCTGCTCGACGAGCCGATGGGCGCACTGGACAAGAAACTGCGTTCGCAGATGCAACTGGAGCTGGTAGAGATCATCGAGCGCGTGGGCGTGACCTGCGTGATGGTGACCCACGACCAGGAAGAGGCCATGACCATGGCCGAGCGCATCGCGATCATGCACCTGGGCTGGATTGCCCAGATCGGCAGCCCGATCGACATCTACGAAACCCCGACCAGCCGTCTGGTCTGCGAATTCATCGGCAACGTGAACATCTTCGAAGGCGAAGTGATCGACGACGCCGAAGGCCACGCGACCATCACTTGCAAAGACCTCGACCGGCAGATCTACGTCGGCCACGGCATCAGCACTTCGGTGCAGGACAAATCGGTGACCTACGCGATTCGTCCGGAGAAGCTGCTGGTCACCGCCGAAATGCCGACCTGCGAATACAACTGGTCGAGCGGCAAGGTGCATGACATCGCCTACCTCGGCGGTCACTCGGTGTTCTACGTCGAATTGCCGAGCGGCAAGCTGGTGCAATCGTTCGTTGCCAACGCCGAACGCCGCGGCCAGCGTCCGACCTGGGGCGATCAGGTTTACGTGTGGTGGGAAGACGACAGCGGCGTGGTACTTCGCTCATGAACATGCGCAAGTTCAAACGACGGCTCAACCGAATAATTCCCAATGGCCGGCAACTGGTCATCGGGGTTCCGTTCATCTGGCTGTTTCTGTTCTTCATGCTGCCGTTCTTCATCGTCCTGAAGATCAGCTTCGCTGAAGCCGACGTGGCCATCCCGCCGTACACCGAGATCTACACCTTCGCCGAGCAGAAGCTGCAACTGCTGCTGAACCTGGGCAACTACGCGATGCTGGGCGACGACGAGTTGTACATCGCCGCCTACCTGGGCTCGCTGAAGATGGCGTTCTTCAGCACGCTGCTGTGCCTGCTGATCGGCTACCCGATGGCCTACGCCATCGCCAGCGCCCGTAAAGAGCTGCAGACAGTGCTGGTGTTGCTGATCATGATGCCGACCTGGACCGCGATCCTGATCCGCGTTTACGCGTGGATGGGCATTCTCAGTAACAATGGCCTGCTCAACGGTTTCCTGATGAGCATGGGCTTTATCGACGAGCCGCTGCAGATCCTCAATACCAACCTCGCGGTGTACATCGGCGTGGTTTACTCGTACCTGCCGTTCATGATCCTGCCGCTGTACGCCAACCTGGTGAAGCACGATCAGAGCCTTCTGGAAGCGGCTTCCGACCTTGGTTCGAGCACTTTCAACAGCTTCTGGAAAATCACCATTCCACTGTCCAAGAACGGGATCATTGCCGGCTGCATGCTGGTGTTCATCCCGGTGGTTGGCGAGTTCGTGATCCCGGAACTGCTCGGCGGCCCGGAAACCCTGATGATCGGTAAAGTGCTCTGGCAAGAGTTCTTCAACAACCGTGACTGGCCGGTGGCGTCCGCCCTGGCGGTGGTGATGCTGGCGATCCTGATTGTGCCGATCATCTTGTTCAACCGCAGTCAGGCCAAGGAAATGGAGGGCAAAGAATGAAACGCATCCGTTTCTCCAGCCTGATGCTGGTACTGGGTCTGTTGTTCATCTACCTGCCGATGCTGATCCTGGTGATCTACTCGTTCAACGCCTCGAAACTGGTGACCGTGTGGGGCGGCTGGTCGATCAAGTGGTACGTCGGCCTGCTCGACAACACCCAACTGATGGGCTCGGTGGTGCGCTCGCTGGAAATCGCCTGCTATACCGCGGTTGCGGCGGTGGCGCTGGGTACGCTGGCAGCGTTCGTGCTGACCCGCATTACCCACTTCAAGGGCCGCACGCTGTTTGGTGGCCTGGTGACGGCGCCGTTGGTAATGCCGGAAGTGATCACCGGTCTGTCGCTGTTGCTGCTGTTCGTAGCCATGGCGCAGATGATCGGCTGGCCGCAGGAACGTGGCATCGTCACCATCTGGATCGCCCACACGACGTTCTGTGCGGCGTATGTGGCGGTGGTGGTGTCGGCGCGTCTGCGTGAGCTGGACCTGTCGATTGAAGAGGCGGCGATGGACCTCGGTGCACGGCCTTGGAAGGTGTTCTTCCTGATCACCATCCCGATGATCGCGCCGTCGCTGGCAGCGGGCGGCATGATGTCGTTCGCTCTGTCGCTGGACGATCTGGTACTGGCGAGCTTCGTTTCCGGCCCGGGTTCGACCACGCTGCCGATGGAAGTGTTCTCGGCGGTGCGTCTGGGCGTGAAGCCTGAGATCAACGCCGTGGCCAGTCTGATTCTGCTGGCGGTGTCGATCGTGACGTTCCTGGTGTGGTTCTTCAGCCGCCGTGCCGAAGAAGCGCGCAAGAAAGCCATCCAGCAAGCCATCGAAGAAGGCGCCGCCGATTCGTGGAAGCAACCGGACGTGCGCCGCGCGCCTGCACCGGAAGCGGCTTAAAGCAAACTCGGGTTGGCCCCTTTATCAAGGCCAACCCAAATCCACTGTGGGAGCGGGCTTTTGTGGCGAGGGGATTTATCCCCGATGGGTTGCGAAGCGGCCCCCTCTCTTGATTCAAAAAGAAAGGGACTGCTACGCAGTCCATCGGGGATAAATCCCCTCACCACAGGGCACACCCCCACAGTCGGTTTTATGCAGTCCAGGGAGATTGGCGGATGACCTCAACAAAGTTCATCGACTTGAACCCCGGCTCCTGATCCACCAGCACATCGGTCTTCACGTTGCCGAACGTGGTCTGCGGACGATGGCGCAAGCCGTCGGCAAACGCGCAGATGATGCACTCCTTGAAACCTTCCCCGCGTGGATGCGCATGCACCACCGCCTCGCGCTGGGTGCTGCTGAACGCCGCGTAATCCATGCCCAACACGTCCATCTCGACCCCGGCGGTGACCAGCGCGACGGTCGGCCGCAGATGTTTGGGCACGCCCGGCGTGGTGTGCAGGGCAATCGACAGCCAGACCTGTTCGATGTCGTCATCGCTCAGACCGTACGGCTTGAGAAACGCCGCTGCCGCGTTGGCGCCATCCACTTCGAAACGCTCGTCGGCACTGCGATAGCCCTCGACCAGACCAAGGTCGTGGAACATCGCGCCGACATACAGCAGCTCCGGGTTGTAGGTCAGTTGTTGGCGCTCGCCGCTCAACGCACCGAACAGAAATACCCGGCGCGAGTGGTGGTAGAGCAGGTCGGTTTCGATGTCGCGAATGTATTCGGTGGTGGCCCGGGCGAGGGCGCTGTCGGGGATCTTGATGCCGGCAATGGTCGTGCTCATAAGGTGTTTCCTCGTCGAAAACGCCGTCGTGGCGCTGATGGACGAAGTCTGTTCCCCAAGGCACTAAACGGACAATCAACGCATGGCTGCGATCCTTGCCAATCAACCTGCAAATCGTGCCAACCTCGCTTGTTGAACCTGGATTGGCTAGGGTTGGCTCAATCAACAAGGCAGGCACGGCCCATGTGGGAGCGGGCTTGCTCGCGAAAGCGGTGTGTCATTCAACAGATAAGTTGAATGTAAGGGCCCTTTCGCGAGCAAGCCCGCTCCCACAGGGATTTGTGTTTGCCAGGGCATTGAGGACATTGGAGGCTTATGAACAAAACCATCGCCATCGTGATATTTCCCGGCGTGCAGGCGCTGGATGTCAGCGGGCCGATGGATGTGTTCGCCGAGGCCAATCGTTTTTTGCCGCCTGATGATCACTATCAACTGGAGGTGATCGGCCTCGAACGCGGGCCGATGGCTTGTTCCAACGGTTTGAATCTCAGCGCCCATCGGTACTTCAGCGAAGCGCAGGATGCTTATGACTTGTTGCTCGTCGCTGGCGGCCCGCAGTTGCCGTTCATGGATTTCGGCAAGCCATTCGACACCTGGCTGCGCGAGGCCTGCGCGCGTGCGCGGCGCTTTGGCTCGATCTGCAACGGCGCGTTCATGCTGGCGCGGGCGGGGTTGCTCGACGGGCGCACCGTGACCACCCACTGGAACGATGCCGAAGCCTTGGCACAGTTGTGTCCATCGACTCAAGTCGAGGCCGATCGCCTGTACGTCGAGGACGGTGCGCTCTACACCTCGGCCGGGGTCACCGCCGGGATCGATCTGTCGCTGTACCTGCTGGCCCGTGATTGCGGCGCTGAAGTGGCGCTGAGCGTGGCCAAGCGGCTGGTGGTGTTCACTCAGCGCTCGGGCGGGCAATCGCAGTTCAGTCCGTTCCTCACGCCGCATGCGGAGCCGACGTCGGCGGTGGCGATGGTGCAGTTGTATGTGCTGGCCAACCTCACCGGGGATTTGACGATTGCCGATCTTGCGAACGCGGCGAACATGAGTGCGCGCAACTTCTCCCGGGTGTTCGCCCGCGAGGCCAGGGTCACACCGGCAGAGTTCGTCGAAAGTGCGCGAGTGGATGCGGCGCGGGTGCTGCTGGAAAGCACCACGGCACCGCTGAAGACCGTGGCCTATCAATGCGGGTTTCGCGATGCGCAGCACATGCGCAGTGTGTTCAATCGGCGGTTGGGGGTGACGCCGCAGCAGTTTCGGCTGAATTTTGCGTTGATGCTCTGAGAGATGTGTTGAGTTGGCGGGCCCCATCGCGAGCAGGCTCACTCCTACAATTGGAATGCGTTCCCCTGTAAGAGTGAGCCTGCTCGCGATGGGGCCCGTCCGGCTAACCGAGAACTATTGGGCAGCCCGCGCCGGCAACAGCTTCAACGTACTGCGAGTATTGGCCGTCACCTCTTCCTCGCTGAAGTGCGCCTGCACATACATCCCCTCGACGTACTCTTCGGCCTGATCGTCATAGTGGCTGTCGAACGGCACGCCGCTCTGGCCGACCGGGTTGATGGTCAGGCTGTGCGCCGGGTCGGCGAAATCCACCAGGCGCCGCGTCGAAGGCCCATAGGTCACCGGCCACGGCGCCGGGCCGAGCTTGGCCGAGAGATTGTTCGGCACTTCATGACTGCCGGGCGCAGCGAACGGCCCGACATTGACGATGCGGTCCAGCGGCTTCTGCTGACCCAGCGGATGACCGTGGGTCAGGGTGTGCGCCGTGCCCCATTGCCAGTCGGACGGATTGTCGCCGAGGGTCTGTTTCAGGTGCGTCATGCTCGCCTGCCACGCCGCTTTGACGATGTCGGCGCGAGTCTCCTTGTCCGGTGTGTTGCGGTTGTCCCACCACGGCGAGTCCGCATTCGCCGCCAGGCGCGGCAGGGCGGCATCGATCACCCGGGTCGACAGCAGGGTCTCGAAGAAGTCGTTGCCCAGCTCATCGCGCATTGCCGCATCGGCGAGGTCGTAGAGGAACTGGTTGAACACTGTGGCGTTGACCGAATCCAGCGGATAGTCGCCTTGCCACTGCGCCAGTTGCTCGACCAGTTTCAGTTGCGCCGGATCACTCACCACTTCACGCAACACCGGCAGCAACGGCGCCAGGGTGCGCGGGCCGTAGGCGGTGGTGGTGCCCAGTTGCAGCTTCTGGTTGGCCTCGTTGCTCCACTTCAGATTCTTGTCGCTGAGCTGGCGGTTGAGCTGCTGGCCGCGATCGGCGAGGTTGTAGTAACCGGGAATCTCCATCCCGGTCGGCGACAGCGGCTGGAAGTTGGCCGAGACGATGTAGCCGCGCGCCGGGTTTTCTTCCTGCGGGTTGGCGCTGAACGGGTAGTAGCCGTCCTTGTCTGCCTGATTGCTGCTGCCGTCGAGAATGAACTCCGGCTTCACCCCGGCCGGGCGTTTCGGCAACAGCGCCGAGGCCCACCAGGCAATGTCACCCTTGGCGTTGGCGTAGACGATGTTCAGCCCTGGTGCCTGCACCTTGGTCGCGGCGGCGCGGGCCTTGGCCAGGGTGTCGGCGCGGTTGAGCTGGTAGAAGCCTTCGAGTATCGGATTCGGCGTTTCGAGGAACGCCCACCACATGGCGATCGGCGTTTTACCGGCGGCAGTGCCGAGGGCGTCGTTGACGATCGGGCCGTGGGGCGACTGACGCAAGGTCAGCATCACCGGCGCCTGGCCCTTCACCGCGATCTGCTGCTCGCTGCTGACCAGATCGGTCCACTGGCCGTGGTACCAGACCTGATTCGGGTTGTCCGGGTTGACCTTCTCGGCGATCAGATCCAGATCGTCGTTCTGGAACATGGTCAGGCTCCAGCCGAAATCCAGGTTGTGCCCCAGGAATGCGAACGGCACCAGCGCCTGATGATGGCCGTAGAGCTCAAAGCCCGGTGCCGACAGTTGCGCCTCGTACCACACCGACGGCACCGAGAAGCGAATGTGCGGGTCACCGGCCAGCAGCGGTTTACCGCTTTGGCTGCGGCTGCCGGCGATCACCCAGGCATTGCTGCCTTCGAATTGCGGCAGGCCGTTTTCAATCAGCGCCTGCTCGCTGAGGCGGGCGAGGGCGTTGAGGTCTTTCCAGTCACCGGCGGCGAGGGTCGGAGTCTTGTTGGCGTGACCTTTGGCGAGCACGCCTTTGGGCTGCCAGTCGAGGTCGAAGACGTTGAGGTAATCGGCGCCGAGTTGATCGCGCACGTAGGTCAGCAGTGGCTCGGTGCGAAACGCCGCGGCAAAGCTGTAGGCCATGTAACCGGCGACGCTGATGCTGTCTTCGGCGGTGAACGGCCGCTTGGGGATGCCCAGCACGTCGAACTCGATCGGCGCGGCGTGGCTGTCCTGATATTGGTTGATGCCGTCCAGATAGGCTTGCAGGGCCTTCCACGCCGGTGACTGCTTGTCGAGGCTGGCGACGTAACTGGCGGCGCGTTCGCGGATGCGCAGGCTGCGGAACAGTTTGTCGGTGTCGAGCAGCTTCGGCCCGAGCACTTCGGCCAGTTCGCCACGAGCGAGGCGGCGCATGGCTTCCATCTGGAACAGTCGGTCCTGGGCATGCACGTAGCCGAGGGCGCGATACAGATCGATTTCGTTCTCGGCACGAATATGCGGCACCCCGCGTTCGTCGTAACGCACGGTCACCGAACCCTGCAGATTGCGCAGCTCCACCTGGCCCTGACGCGTCGGTTGCTTGCTATAGACGTACCCGCCGACACTGGCGAGCAGGACAACGATGAGCAAGGCAAGAACGGTGAAAACGCGTTTCATGGTGACTCCTTGTGCATGCGGGATTGCCGCCCGTCGGGCTGCAAACAATTAGCACAGACCTTCCGTGCCGTGCATCGCTGTCCTCGAAAAGTCCGGAATGCCTTACTGCGCCAGCACCGGCCAAGGGCAATAACAACCGACCGCCAGGGTGTGAGTGGCGTTGACCGGGCGATCATCGGTCAGGGCATTGAGGATCGGTTCGATAAAGCTGTTGCTGGAGTTGCAGGTCAGCCCTTCGCTGTAAGGGCCGAAGTACGCCAGTTTGCCGCTACGGTCCCAGATCGCCACGGCGGGACTGGCCGGGATCTGCTCGGAGCCGGGCAGCACGGCGATGGTTTTCAGGTTGCTCAGGGTCGCAGGCAATTGACCGTGGGAGCCGGCGCGCTGCACGGCGAAGAATTCCACACCGCGCGCGCCGTACTGCTCGACCATCTCGGTCAGGTGCTGTTGATTGCCGACGTTGCACGGGCAGGCCGGGTCCCAGAAATGCACGAGACGGATTTTGCCGGGGCCGGCCAGTTCATCCGGCAGGCGCAACGGATCACCGGAAAACACCGCGGTGTGCTGACTGAACGCGCGCAGATAGCGTCCCTGAAACCAGTCGTACGCCGCCCACAGCACCCCGGCACACACAAGCGCGAGCAGGCTGGCAAACAGTGCGGTGCGGTAGGGCGAGCGCATGGTTTTTCGATCCTCGAAGGGGGGCTAGCTTGCCATGCTTGCCGCAACAGATGAATATCGCAGGCCGATAAAGTCTGTTTACCGCTTTGGAATACCCGCATGCCTGACACTTTCGATGCCGATCATTTACGCGCCAGCCTCAAGCCTTTGGCCCAGTGGCAGCCGTTGTCGGACGAAGCCAAGGCGTATCAGCGGTTTTATAAAACCGACTTTCCCGAGCGCGATGTCTGGCGCGGCATGGGCCGTTTCGACGTCGATGGTTATGAACTGGTCAGCCATTGCTGGTGGCCGGAAAAGGTCAAGGGCACGCTGTTTCTGCTGCACGGTTTTTACGATCACACCGGGCTGTATCGGCATGTGATCGAGTGGGCGCTGGATCAGGATTTTGCCGTCATCGCCTGCGACTTGCCGGGTCATGGTTTGTCGAGTGGGCCGCGGGCGAGCATTCGCGACTTCTCCGAATACCAGGACGCCTTGCAGGCGTTGTTCGCCGAAGCCAGTTCGATCGCCCTGCCGCAACCCTGGCATCTGTGCGGACAAAGCACTGGCGGCGCGATCGTCGTCGACCATGTGCTCAACCATGGCGAGAACAGTCCGGCGCAAGGTCAGTTGATTCTACTGGCACCGCTGGTGCGTCCGCGCGCCTGGGGCTGGTCGCAGCTCAGTTATTACCTGCTGAGGCCTTTCGTGCGGGGCATCGCCCGGCGCTTCAGCGAGAACTCCAACGACCCGGATTTCCTGCCGTTCCTGCAGACCGATCCGTTACAGCCAAAACGTTTGCCGACCGCGTGGGTCGGTGCACTGTCGCGCTGGATCATCCGCGTCGAACACGCGAAAAAAAGTCCGCGACGGCCGCTGATCATTCAGGGGCAGGCGGACATGACCGTGGACTGGCAGCATAACTTGCAGGTGCTGAAGTGGAAGTTCGACCGGCCACAGATTCTGCTGCTGCCAGAGGCGCGGCATCATCTGGCGAACGAGACGCTGGAGATGCGCGAGGAGTATTTCGAGTTTCTGAACAAGCGGATCAGGGGCAGAAATTTGTAGTGTTTGAAGGGCCTCTTCGCGAGCAAGCCCGCTCCCACAGGAGACCGCGATCAACTGTGGGAGCGGGCTTGCTCGCGAAGAGGCCCTTCAAACACTACAAATTTCTGCCCCTGATCCGCTTGTTCAGAAACTCGAAATACTCCTCGCGCATCTCCAGCGTCTCGTTCGCCAGATGATGCCGCGCCTCTGGCAGCAGCAGAATCTGTGGCCGGTCGAACTTCCACTTCAGCACCTGCAAGTTATGCTGCCAGTCCACGGTCATGTCCGCCTGCCCCTGAATGATCAGCGGCCGTCGCGGACTTTTTTTNATACGCCTTGCCCTCGCTGGACTCGGCGAAGGTCGCGAACTGCTCCAGTTCGTCATCCGACAGATCGCGATAAACGTAGAGCAGCGTGTTGTTCAGGTCGGCGCCGATCTGCTCCATCAGGCGCTGGCGCTGACCGTTCAGCATGCCTTGCGCCTGACCGCCGCCGAGGAGGCCGGGGATCATCGAGCTCAAACTGTCCGCCGCCACCCCGGCAATCGCCAGGCTGACCTCGGCACCGGCCTCGCGCGCCGGCAGCGCTTGCGCCAGATGGCCGATGATCAGCAGGCGGCTGTCGCTGGCCTGCATCTTCGGCAGGCCCTTGGCGTTCTTCGCCAGTTGATCGCGACGGGTGGCGAGCAATTCAGCGGCGACGATTTTCTTGCCCAGCGGCGATTGAAAAAAAGTCAGCGCCGGTTGTGGATCGGCAAGGTGCTGGCGCAGTTGCGCTTCGGCACGCTGATCCATGGCCTGGGGGGCGAAGCGCTGGTTGCTGTTGTTGACCAGGGCTTGAAACACCGCCGGCGGCAGGTTGTTCTGGTAGCGCTGCTGCGCGGCACTCAGGGCATCATTGAAATGCGCACGTTGATCTGGCCAGCCGGCGATCTTGTACAACTGATCGTGGCCGTCCGCCCAGGCGGGCAAAACGCAGAACATCAACAGTGAAAAAAGCAAACGGCGCATAGGGACTCCTGTCAGCAGCGGACTATTCTCCGTGCGGTGCCGGTACTTGTCGAGAATTCGTAGCAAGCCGCTGCGTGGCTCTGTCGGATTTCTTGCCGCAGGCATACTATGCGCGCCATGCAAATATCCTCTGAGCACCCGCTGCTGTTACGCATCGTCGACGACCTGGCCGAACACGGCTGGTCGCAGCAGAACATTTTCCTGCCCGCAGGTTTGACCCGCGAGCTGGCGGCCGAGTGCCGCAAACGTGAGGCCAAGGGTGAGCTGGCGCCGGCAGCGGTAGGCCGTGGGCCGTTTTCGGAGATTCGCGAGGGTATTCGTGGCGACCACATCCAGTGGATCGACCCGGGCCAGGCCGAGGCCAGCGACCGTTATCTGAATCTGATGGAAAGCCTGCGCGAGGCGCTCAATCGCGGGTTGTTCCTCGGGCTGGAGGATTTCGAGTGTCATTTCGCCCTGTATCCGCCGGGCGCGTTTTACCGCAAGCACGTCGACCGTTTTCGCGACGATGACCGGCGCATGGTCTCGGCGGTGGTCTACCTCAATGACGCGTGGCTGCCGGAAGACGGCGGTCAGTTGCGCATGTATCTGGACGATGAGCGCGTCCACGATGTGCAACCCACCGGCGGCTGTCTGGTGGTGTTCCTCTCCGGCGAGGTGCCCCATGAAGTGCTGCCGGCGCACCGCGAACGCCTGTCGCTGACCGGCTGGTTCCGCCGCCGTGGCAACGAGCCGTTCTGATATGCAGAAAATTCTGGTCAGCCGCTGCCTGTTGGGCCACCGCGTGCGTTACGACGGCGGGGCCAGCGGGCCGTTCGATCTGCTCGAACAGTGGATCGCCGAAGGCCGTGTGGTGCCGCTGTGTCCCGAAGTGGCTGGCGGTTTGCCAACCCCGCGTGCTGCGGCGGAAATCCCCGGCGGGCAGGGCGCCGAAGTGCTCGATGGCAAGGCGGCGGTGATCACCACCGAGGGCGAGGACGTCAGCGCGCAGTTTCTCGATGGTGCGCGGCAGGCGCTGGCGCTGGTGCAAAAGCACGGCATCCGCGTCGCGGTGCTCAAGGCCAACAGTCCTTCTTGCGGGAATTTGCTGACCTATGACGGGACGTTCAGTGGGGTGAAGGTCTCGGGAGAAGGCGTTACGGCGGCGCTGCTCAAACGCCACGGGGTGCAGGTGTTCAGTGAGCTCGAATTGTCTGAGGCCGCAATCGCCCTGACCCACCTCAACTAAAAAACTCCACAAAATCCTTGTGGGAGCGGGCTTGCTCGCGAATGCGGTGTGTCATTCAAAGATGATGTTGACTGACACACCGCATTCGCGAGCAAGCCCGCTCCCACAGGGTTTATGTATTTACCTGGACTCGGTGAGCCACTTTTGCGACAGCGCCGCCAACCGCCCATCCGCCTTGATCCGCTGCAATGCACCCGCAAGGCTCGCCTGAAACGCCGGATTACCCTTCTGAAACGGAATCGCCAACTCCACCGGCACCGCCGTCTTCGGCTTCTCCTCGGTCAGCGCCTGTACCAGCACCATCGGTCGAGGCTGCTCATCCTTCTTCGCCAGCAGCTGCGAATCGACCTTGCCGTAAGGCTCGCTGACGTCGAAACGATCCTTGAGTTCAGGTGTCAGTGCTATGTGGTTGAGCGCGACGTCGTACTTGCCGCTTTCAACGCCCTGGAGCAGGTCGGCTTCGTCGGTGACGATGAAGTCGGCGCGCACATCCAGCTCGTTGGCCAGCAGTTGCCCAAGCTCGACCTCGAACCCCGTGAGTGTGTCGCCATCCTTGAAATTGAAGGGCGGTGTATTAGCCTCAAGGGCAATGCGCAACTCGCCACGGTCGTTGACGTCATCAATCAGTTCGGCGTGAGCCAGAGGGCTCAGAAGGGGTAGCAGGCAAATCAGGCCAGGCAGAAAGCGCATGGTCACTCCTTTGAAATCATTATTGCGATGCTCTGAGTCAGGCTCGCTTTGCTATGGTTGTCGAGTGCCTTCGACAACGAATGGTCATGAAGTTGTCATGACCGCGCGGATTTTACGGAAAAACTGGAGAAGAGAATGAAAACGTTTATGTCACGAGCAGCCTTGGCTGGCCTGTTGATGGGTGTTTCAGTGCTGGCCAGTGCAGCGACCCCGGCACCCAAGGGCGCCGAAGTGTTCATCGTTTCTCCCGAAGACGGGGCCACGGTTTCTCAGGAGTTCAAGGTCAAGTTCGGGGTCAAGGACGTTGCGCTGGCACCCGCCGGTGACGTCACCAAGAACACCGGTCACCACCACCTGCTGATTGATGCCAAGGAAATCGTTCCGGCCGGTTCCGTCGTGCCGACCGATGCCAACCACATGCACTTCGGCAAGGCGCAGACCGAGGCCACGATCAAACTGGCCCCGGGCAAGCACACCTTGCAACTGGAGCTGGGCGACAGCGGCCATATGGCGTTTGATCCGCCGATCGTGTCGAAAAAGATCACCGTCAACGTCGAATGACGTTTTCGCACGCATGAAAAAGGGAGCCCGAAGGCTCCCTTTTTTTGTCGCTCAGCGTCGGATCAGAACAACACGCGGCTACGGATAGTACCGTTGACGTGTTGCAGCTTCTCTTGCGCCAGCTCCGAGTACTCGGCGTCAACGTCGATCACCACGTAACCGACTTTCTCGTTGGTCTGCAGGAACTGACCGGAGATGTTGATACCGTTTTCGGCGAAGACCTTGTTGATCTCGCTCATCACACCCGGAATGTTCTCGTGGATATGCAGCAGACGGTGCTTGCCAGGGTGAGCCGGCAGGGCCACTTCCGGGAAGTTCACCGACGAAACGGATGTACCGTTGTCGCTGTACTTGACCAGTTTTTCCGCCACTTCCAGACCGATGTTGGCCTGCGCTTCGGCAGTCGAGCCACCGATGTGCGGGGTCAGGATCACGTTGTCCAGGCCACGCAGCGGGCTTTCGAACTCTTCGTCGTTGGAGCGTGGCTCCACCGGGAATACGTCGATGGCCGCGCCGATCAGGTGCTTGTCCTTGATCGCGTCCGCCAGGGCGTCCAGCTCGACCACGGTGCCGCGCGCGGCGTTGATCAGGATGCCGCCCTTCTTGATGGCGCGGATTTCCTTCTCGCCGATCATCCACTGGGTCGCCGCGGTTTCCGGAACGTGCAGGGTGACGATGTCGGACATGCCCAGCAGCTCGTGCAGGTTGCCGACCTGAGTGGCGTTGCCCAGCGGCAGCTTGGTCACGGTGTCGTAGAAGAACACCTGCATCCCCAGGCCTTCCGCCAGAACCGACAGCTGCGTACCGATCGAGCCGTAGCCGACGATGCCGAGTTTCTTGCCACGGATCTCGAAGGAGTTGGCTGCGGACTTGATCCAGCCGCCACGGTGGCAGGAAGCGTTTTTCTCAGGGATGCCGCGCAGCAGCAGGATCGCTTCGGCCAGTACCAGTTCCGCGACGGAGCGGGTGTTGGAGTACGGCGCGTTGAACACGGCGATACCGCGCTCGCGGGCAGCACTCAGGTCAACCTGGTTGGTGCCGATGCAGAAACAGCCGACCGCGACCAGCTTCTTCGCGTGATCGAAGATCTCTTCGGTCAGTTGGGTGCGCGAACGAATGCCGATGAAGTGAGCGTCAGCGATCTTTTCCTTGAGCTCGGCTTCCGGCAAGGAGCCTGTCAGGTATTCGATGCTGGTGTAGCCCGCCGCCTTGAGGACGTCGACAGCCGATTGGTGGACGCCTTCGAGAAGAAGGAACTTGATCTTGCTCTTATCGAGAGAAGTCTTGCTCATCTGCGTAAACCTGTATCCCGGAGAAAAATGGCAGGAAATGGTCAACAGACATTGACCTGGACGACAAGAAAGCCGTCACCGCAGAACTGGCCTTGGGCACTGGCCTGCGGGGTCGGTATGCTAGCATAGCCACCCTGCTAAACACTCATTCCTGCGACGTGAAGCGTCTTCAGGATGACCATGAATTGTTCGAGAGTTCTGTCGATGACCAATCCTGCCCTGATTGATGAACTGAAGACCCTGGTCGAGCCTGGCAAGGTCCTGACCGACGCCGACTCCCTGAATGCGTACGGCAAGGATTGGACCAAGCACTTTGCGCCCGCGCCAAGCGCCATCGTGTTTCCCAAGACCATCGAACAGGTGCAGGCCATTGTCCGTTGGGCCAACACCCATAAAGTGGCGCTGGTGCCGTCGGGCGGGCGCACCGGGCTGTCCGCCGCCGCCGTTGCCGCGAATGGCGAAGTGGTCGTCTCGTTCGACTACATGAACCAGATTCTCGACGTGAACCTCACTGACCGCACCGCCGTGTGTCAGCCGGGCGTGGTCACCGAGCACTTGCAGAACGTCGCCGAAGAAAACGGCCTGTACTACCCGGTGGACTTCGCGTCGGCCGGTTCCAGTCAGATTGGCGGCAATATCGGCACCAATGCCGGCGGGATCAAGGTGATTCGCTACGGCATGACCCGTAACTGGGTCGCCGGCCTGAAAGTGGTTACCGGCAAGGGCGATGTGCTGGAGCTGAACAAGGACCTGATCAAGAACGCTACCGGTTACGACTTGCGCCAGTTGTTCATCGGCGCCGAAGGCACCCTCGGCTTTGTGGTCGAAGCGACCATGCGTCTGGATCGCGCGCCGAAAAACCTCACCGCGATGGTCCTCGGCACCGCCGACTTCGACTCGATCATGCCGGTGCTGCACGCCTTCCAGGGCAAGCTCGACCTGACCGCGTTCGAATTCTTCTCCGACAAGGCCCTGGCCAAAGTACTGGGCCGTGGCGATGTGCCGGCGCCGTTCGACACCGAGTGCCCGTTCTACGCGCTGCTGGAGTTCGAGGCGACCAGCGAAGAAGTGGCCAACACGGCGCTGGAAACCTTCGAACACTGCGTCGAGCAGGGCTGGGTGCTGGACGGTGTGATGAGCCAGAGCGAAACCCAGCTGCAGAACCTGTGGAAGCTGCGCGAGTACATCTCCGAGACCATCTCGCACTGGACGCCGTACAAGAACGACATCTCGGTCACCGTGTCGAAAGTCCCGGCATTCCTGCAGGAAATCGACGCGATCGTCGGCGAATACTACCCGGACTTCGAAATCGTCTGGTTCGGCCACATCGGCGACGGCAACCTGCACCTGAACATTCTCAAGCCGGATAATCTGAGCAAGGACGAGTTCTTCGCCAAGTGCGCGACCGTCAACAAGTGGGTGTTCGAAACCGTCGAGAAATACAACGGTTCGATTTCCGCCGAGCACGGCGTGGGCATGACCAAGCGCGACTACTTGACGTACAGCCGTTCGCCGGTCGAAATCGAGTACATGAAAGCGGTCAAAGCGGTGTTCGACCCCAACGGCATCATGAACCCGGGCAAGATCTTCGCGGTTTGATTGGCAATCCCTGATGAATCAATGAAGGCAGGAGTCGGTAAATGAGCTATCAGCACCAGTACGTCGACGGCACGCGCATTCACTTCCCGATCGGGAAAGTGGTGTGCATTGGCCGTAATTATGCCGAACACGCCAAGGAACTGGACAACCCGGTGCCTACCGAGCCGTTGCTGTTCATCAAGCCGGGCAGTTGCGTGGTGCCGCTGGAAGGCGGGTTCAGCATTCCGACCGAGCGCGGTTCGGTGCACTACGAAGCGGAAATCGCCGTGTTGATCGGCAAGCCGCTGTCGACCAAGCCGAGCCGTGAAGAAGTGCTCGACGCGATCTCCGGTTTCGCCCCGGCGCTGGACCTGACCCTGCGTGACAAGCAGGCCGAGCTCAAGTCCAAGGGCCTGCCATGGGAAATCGCCAAGTCGTTCGACGGCGCGGCGGTGATTGCCCCGTTCGTGGTCGGCAGCACTTTCCCAGACCTGACCGACATCGGCATTCGCCTGACCATCAACGGCGAAGTACGCCAGGACGGCAACAGCAGCGCGATGCTCAACCCGATCGTGCCGATGATCCAGCACATGGCCGGCTGCTTCTCGCTGCAGGCCGGCGACGTGATCCTCACCGGCACGCCAGTGGGCGTCGGCCCGCTGAATGTCGGCGACGACATCGTGCTGGAACTGGTTGGCGCGAGCAGCTTCAGCAGCAGCGTACGTTAATCGCCACGCCGCAAATCCCTTGTGGGAGCGAGCCTGCTCGCGAAGGCGCCAGGTCAGTCGACATCATTGTTGACTGATACTTCGTCTTCGCGAGCAGGCTCGCTCCCACATCGCTTTGTGGTGTCCTGAAGAAGGTTGGCGGCACACGCCAATCCCGCCATTTGCCGTTTTTTTCACATCCTGTCCGGATAATTCCTCGCATTCTGGCGTCTGAGCCGGCCTCTTTGTGCTATTACCCTTAGCCTGAATTTTCGGAACGCGTCCCTGATGTCAGCTCACACTCAGCTCAATCCTCCTCGTCGCTCACGTTTCGCCCTGCGCTGGTATGTCTGGCTGTTGCTGGTGCTTGCCGCCGCGTATGGCCTGGCGTTTGCCATGCACTGGGACGACCGTGGCCTGCTGTGGCTGCGCGAGCGCTTCGAAAGCCAGACCGAGCAAAAGGCGAGTATCTGGCTGCCGGACTATCGGGCGGTGATCGACGGCAAACTGCTGCCGGGCATGGAAAAGGACGAGGCCTCGGACCTGTCCTACAACCCGCAGACCAAAACCCTGTTTTCGGTGATGGGCAAGAATCCGTTTCTGGTCGAACTGACCCTGCAGGGTGATGTGCTGCGCAAGATGCCGCTAGTGGGCTGGAGCAACCCGGAAGGCGTGACCGTGATGGAAAACGGCCTGATGGCGATTGTTGATGAGCGCGAACACCTGCTGACCATCGTCAAGGTCGATGCCAGCACCCGCGAGCTGAATATCGCCGACTTCCCGAAATACGATCTCGGTCCGTCGAAAAACCAGAACAAGGCATTCGAAGCAATCACCTGGGATCCGCACAATCAACAGCTACTGCTGGGCGAAGAGCGTCCGCCGGCGCTGTTTACCTGGAAGAGCGACGGCAGCCAGATCCTCAAGGGCGACAAGCAGAAGCTGGCCAGCGATGAACTGGATATCCGCAACCTGTCGGCGCTGGCGATCGACCCGCGTACCGGCCACACCCTGGTGCTGTCTGCCGATTCGCATCTGTTGTTGGAGCTGGACGAGAAGGGTGAGCAGGTCAGCTTCATGACCCTGCTTGGCGGCTTCAATGGTTTGAAGGACACCATCCCCCGCGCCGAAGGCGTGACCATGGACGACGCCGGTACGCTGTACATGGTCAGCGAGCCGAACCTGTTCTATCGCTTCGAAAAGCAGAAATAACCACCTTTCACTAATCCTCATGTAGGAGCTGCCGCAGGGTTGTCTTGTGGCCTGAGGCAAGTGGCCATTAAGCTTCAGTTCAGACAGGCGTGATATTTCATCCGCCTGTTTTGATCCCGAGCCTGCCTGAATGCGTCGACTTGCCCGCCCCAAACCCCTGTTTATCATCCTGTCGGTTGTTGTCCTGATCGTGTTGATCGCGATCGGCCAATACCTGCGCCTGTTCGAGCGCGCCTGGTTCAATCTGCATACCTTGTGGCAGCCGTTGAGCAGCGAGGCCATTGGTCTGGATCAATACCGAGTCGAAGTCGAAGCCAGGGTCATCGACGGCCTGAACGACGATGTCTCGGCGCTGACCTACGATCCGGTGCGCAAAAGCCTGTTCACCGTGACCAACAAGAATGCCGAGCTGGTCGAGTTGTCCCTCGACGGCAAAATCCTGCGGCGCATCGCGCTGATTGGCTTCGGCGATCCTGAAGCGGTGGAGTTCATCAGCGCCGACACCTATGTGATCACCGACGAGCGCCAGCAACGCCTGATCAAGGTGCATCTGGAGCGGGACACCACGTTCCTTGATGCGGCGGACGCTGAACAGATGACTCTGGGCGTGCACATGAGCGGCAACAAGGGCTTCGAAGGCTTGGCGTATGACTCGGTGGGCAAGCGCCTGTTCGTCGCCAAGGAGCGTGACCCCATGCTGATTTATGAGGTGCACGGTTTTCCGCACTTCAATCCGGAAAAGTCCTACGCGGTGCACGTGATCAACAACCCCAAGCGCGATGCCGGGATGTTCGTGCGCGATCTGTCGAGCCTGCAATACGACGAGCGCAGCGGCCATTTGCTGGCGCTGTCCGACGAGTCGGGGCTGATTCTGGAACTGGATGTGGACGGGCGGCCGCTGAGTACCTTGTCGCTGAACAAGGGGCGGCAGGGTTTGCAGAAGAGGGTGCCGCAAGCCGAAGGCATTGCGATGGATGACGACGGGACGTTGTATCTGGTGAGTGAGCCGAACTTGTTTTATGTCTTCAAGAAACCTGCGCAAAACTGACTGACACCCCAAAAAACCAAATGTGGGAGCGGGCTTGCTCGCGAATGCGGTGTATCAGAAAAATTAATGTATCTGACACACCGCATTCGCGAGCAAGCCCGCTCCCACAGGGGGGAATGCATTTGCCTGCAAGAGTGTGGGCAGTCTGGGCTTACTCAGCCTTCAGGGTTTTCACACCTTCGCTGGTGCCCAGCAACAGCAGATCCGCCGGACGCGCCGCGAACAGGCCATTGGTGACCACGCCGACGATCGCGTTGATCTGCGCTTCCAGCTCCACCGGGTTGGTGATCTGCAGGTTGTACACGTCGAGGATGATGTTGCCGTTGTCGGTCAGCACGCCTTCGCGGTACACCGGATCGCCGCCCAGTTTCACCAGTTGGCGGGCGACGTGGCTGCGGGCCATCGGGATCACTTCGACCGGCAGCGGGAATTCGCCCAGCACCGGCACCAGTTTGCTGGCGTCGGCGATGCAGATGAAGGTCTTGGCCACGGCCGCGACGATCTTCTCGCGGGTCAGGGCCGCGCCGCCGCCCTTGATCAGGTTCAGGTGCGCGTCGCTCTCGTCGGCGCCGTCGACGTAGAACTCCAGGTCGCTGACGGTGTTCAGCTCATACACCGGAATCCCGTGGCCCTTGAGGCGCGCCGCAGTGGCTTCGGAGCTGGCAACCGCGCCATCGAATGCGCCCTTGTGCTGGGCCAGTGCATCGATGAAGCAGTTGGCGGTGGAGCCGGTGCCGACCCCGACGATGCTCTTGTCGTCGAGTTTCGGAAGGATGAAGTCGACGGCGGCCTGAGCCACTGCCTGTTTGAGTTGATCCTGGGTCATGCGGGCTCCGGAAGCGGGCAAGGTGAGTTCGGAAAGGCCGGCATTATAGCCGCAAGCCGGGCTAAAACCTCCTGATTCGTGTGGTCGCACGGGCAAAAGCCGGGTTAGACTCGTCGGTCCCGCCCAATCGCCAGTGATGCTTTCCGATGCTCGAACAGTACGTCAAAAAGATCCTCACCTCGCGCGTTTATGACGTTGCCGTAGAAACCCCGCTGCAGAACGCTCGCCAGCTCTCCGAGCGGCTGGGCAATGACATTTGGCTCAAGCGCGAAGACTTGCAGCCGGTGTTCTCGTTCAAGATTCGCGGCGCGTACAACAAGTTGACCCAACTGACCGACGAAGAGCGCGCCCGTGGCGTGGTCACCGCGTCGGCGGGCAACCATGCGCAGGGTCTGGCGCTGGCGGCGAAAGTGCTGGGCGTGAAAGCGACCATCGTGATGCCCAAGACCACCCCGGAGATCAAGGTCGAAGGCGTGCGTTCGCGCGGCGGCAAAGTCGTGCTGCACGGCGATTCCTTCCCGGAAGCACTGGCCTACTCGCTGAAACTGGTCGATGAAAAGGGCTACGTCTACATCCACCCGTACGACGATCCGCACACCATTGCCGGGCAGGGCACCGTGGCGATGGAAATTCTGCGCCAGCACCCGCAACCGCTGGACGCGATTTTCGTGCCGGTCGGCGGCGGCGGTCTGATTGCCGGCATCGCGGCGTACGTGAAATACCTGCGTCCGGACATCAAGGTCATCGGCGTCGAGCCGGACGACTCCAACTGCCTGCAAGCGGCCATGGCCGCCGGCGAGCGCGTGGTGCTGCCGACCGTGGGCATCTTCGCCGACGGCGTGGCCGTGGCGCAGATCGGCCAGCACACCTTCGACATCTGCAAGGATTACGTCGACGAAGTGATCACCGTCAGCACCGACGAGATCTGCGCGGCCATCAAGGATATTTACGACGATACCCGCTCGATCACCGAACCTGCCGGCGCCTTGGGCGTGGCCGGGATCAAGAAGTACGTCGAGTTGCGCGGCGTCAGTGGCCAGACCTTCGTCGCCATCGACTCCGGGGCCAACGTCAACTTCGATCGCCTGCGCCACGTCGCCGAGCGCGCCGAGCTGGGCGAGGGTCGCGAAGCGATCATCGCCGTGACCATCCCGGAGCAGGCCGGCAGCTTCAAGGCGTTTTGCGAAGCGATCGGCAAGCGCCAGATCACCGAATTCAACTACCGCTACAACACCGGCAGCGAAGCGCACATCTTCGTCGGCGTACAGACTCACCCGGAAAACGACCCACGCAGCGCACTGCTGGCGAGCCTGACCGAGCAGGGCTTCCCGGTACTCGACCTGACCGACAACGAACTGGCCAAGTTGCACATCCGCCACATGGTCGGCGGCCACGCGGCGCACGTGATCGACGAAGTGGTGTTCCGCTTCGAATTCCCGGAGCGTCCGGGCGCGCTGTTCAACTTTCTCAACAAGCTCGGCGGGCGCTGGAACATCTCGATGTTCCACTATCGCAATCATGGCGCGGCAGACGGCCGGGTGGTCGCCGGCCTGCAAGTACCGCATGACGAACGTCATCTGGTGCCGGCGGCACTTGAAGAAATCGGCTACCCGTACTGGGATGAAAGCGAGAACCCGGCCTATCAGCTGTTTCTTGGCTGAGCGGCTACGCTGATGGGCAGGCCCTGAGGAAATCGAACAATGGAAACGTTAACTGCCCTGAAAACCGCGCACATGGTCGCCACTGTAGTGTTGCTGGCCGGTGCGCTCGGGTTGGGAGTCTGGGTTTTTCTGGCAAAACGCAAAGGTGATGCAACGGCGGGCAGCCGCACCTTGCAACGGCCACGGGTGTTCATCTGGCTGTTGATGGGCCTGGCGTTGTTGAGCATGCCGTTCACCGGCTGGGGCATGGTGCATCTGGTCGGCTGGCCGCTGGGGCAGACCTGGCTGCTGGCCTCCAGCGTGCTGTACACCGTGGCGGCGCTGGCGTGGTTCTGGTTGCTGGTGCGGTTGAATCGCTTGCGCAAGGCGCCGGGCGGCGTTGGCAGGTTCACTTTTGCCTTGGCGTTGTTCAGCTTTGTCTGCTTTATCGCGATTGCCGGGTTGATGGGCGCCAAGCCTGTTTAAGGCTTGAGACCGCGTCGACCTCATCGCGAGCAGGCTCACTCCTACAGTTGCCCGAGTTCCAAATTTGGAATGCGCTCCACTGTAGGAGTGAGCCTGCTCGCGATAGCGATATCAGTCGCGCAACGAAATCACCGGCCAGCCCCGCTTCTCGGCCTCGGCGCGCAGATTCGGATCCGGATCCACCGCCACCGGGTTCGCCACCTGCTCCAGCAGCGGCAAATCATTCATCGAATCGCTGTAGAAATAGCTGTCATCCAGCGAATACCCGGTTTCGTCGAGCCAGCGATTCAGGCGCGTCACCTTGCCCTCACGGAAGCACGGAATATCAGTACTGCGCCCGGTGTAGCGGCCATCGACCATCTCGCACTCGGTGGCGATCAGGGTTTCGACGCCCAGGCGCACGGCAATCGGGGCGGTGACGAAGCGGTTGGTGGCGGTGATGATCACCAGTTTGTCGCCGGCGTCGCGGTGCTGTTTCAGCAGTTCCAGCGCCTTGGGCAGCACGATCGGCTCGATGCAGTCGCGCATGTAGTCGTTGTGCCACTGTTCAAGCACGGCCATTTCGGTGCGGCCGAGGATTTCCAGGCAGAAGTTCAGGTACGCGGCGTTATCCAGCTGGCCGGCCAGGTAATCCTGATAGAACTCGTCGTTGCGCTGCTTGTACGCCACCGGATCGAGGAAGCCGCGTTCGCACAGATAGTCGCCCCAAGCGTGATCGCTGTCGCCGCCCAGAAGGGTGTTGTCCAAATCGAATAGAGCCAGGCGCATTGCAGTTACCCGCTGAAAAGTCAGTAAAAAGGCGACAAGAATACGGTCTTTTCACAAGAGTGCACATAAGGTAGGAACCTTCGTTGCCGCCTTATCAAGCTTTGTGGAACAATGCGGCGACATGCGTTTGCGAGGTTGTTGCCGTGATCGACCCCGATGGTTTCCGCCCCAATGTCGGGATCATTCTGACGAATGACGCCGGCCAGGTGCTATGGGCTCGCCGTATCAATCAAGATGCCTGGCAGTTTCCACAAGGGGGAATCAACCCCGAGGAGACGCCGGAGGACGCCTTGTACCGCGAGCTGAACGAAGAAGTTGGCCTGGAACGTGAAGATGTTGAAATACTGGCCTGTACTCGTGGCTGGTTGCGCTATCGTTTGCCGCAACGTCTGGTGCGTACCCACAGCCAACCGCTGTGCATCGGCCAGAAGCAGAAATGGTTTCTCCTGCGCCTGATCTCCAACGAGCAGCGGGTGCGGATGGATTTGACCGGTAAACCGGAGTTCGATGGCTGGCGCTGGGTCAGTTATTGGTATCCGTTGGGCCAGGTGGTGACATTCAAGCGCGAGGTGTATCGACGCGCCCTCAAAGAGCTTGCCCCGCGCCTTTTAGCGCGCGACTGACGACGGAGTTCGACCCCGAGCCATGCTCAATACGCTGCGCAAGATCGTCCAGGAAGTTAACTCCGCCAAGGATCTCAAGGCGGCGTTGGGGATTATTGTGTTGCGCGTCAAAGAGGCCATGGGCAGCCAGGTCTGCTCGGTCTACCTGCTTGATCCCGAGACCAACCGCTTCGTCCTGATGGCCACCGAGGGCTTGAACAAGCGCTCGATCGGCAAGGTCAGCATGGCACCCAACGAAGGTCTGGTGGGTCTGGTCGGCACGCGTGAAGAACCCCTGAACCTCGAAAACGCCGCGGATCACCCGCGCTACCGCTACTTCGCCGAAACCGGCGAGGAGCGCTACGCCTCCTTCCTCGGGGCGCCGATCATTCACCACCGCCGCGTCGTCGGCGTATTGGTCATCCAGCAGAAAGAACGCCGCCAGTTCGATGAAGGTGAAGAAGCCTTCCTCGTGACCATGAGCGCGCAGCTCGCCGGCGTAATCGCCCACGCCGAGGCCACCGGGTCGATCCGTGGCCTGGGCCGTCAGGGCAAGGGCATTCAGGAAGCCAAGTTCGTCGGCGTACCGGGTTCGCCGGGTGCGGCGGTCGGTACTGCGGTGGTCATGCTGCCGCCGGCGGATCTGGACGTGGTGCCAGATAAAACCATCACCGACATCGACGCCGAGCTGGCGCTGTTCAAGACCGCCATCGAAGGCGTGCGCGCCGACATGCGCGCGTTGTCCGCCAAGCTCGCGACCCAGCTGCGCCCGGAAGAGCGTGCGCTGTTCGACGTCTACCTGATGATGCTTGACGATGCTTCGCTGGGCAGCGAAATCACCACCGTGATCAAGACCGGCCAGTGGGCTCAGGGCGCACTGCGTCAGGTGGTCACTGAGCACGTCAACCGTTTCGAACTGATGGACGACGCCTACCTGCGCGAGCGTGCGTCGGACGTCAAAGACCTCGGCCGCCGCCTGCTGGCCTACCTGCAGGAAGAGCGTCAGCAGAACCTGGTCTACCCGGAAAAAACCATTCTGGTCAGCGAAGAGCTGACGCCGGCGATGCTCGGCGAGGTGCCGGAAGGCACGCTGGTCGGTCTGGTGTCGGTCCTCGGTTCGGGTAACTCCCACGTCGCGATCCTGGCCCGGGCCATGGGCATTCCGACGGTGATGGGTCTGGTCGACCTGCCGTACGCCAAGGTCGATGGCATCGAGGTGATCGTCGATGGCACCCGCGGCGAGGTCTACACCAACCCCAGCGATGTGCTGCGCAAGCAGTTCGCCGAGGTGGTCGAAGAAGAGAAACAACTGGCGCTGGGCCTCGACACCCTGCGTGACCTGCCGTGCGTGACCCTCGATGGCCATCGCATGCCGTTGTGGGTCAATACCGGCCTGCTGGCGGACGTGGCGCGGGCGCAGAAGCGCGGCGCCGAAGGTGTCGGTCTGTACCGCACCGAAGTGCCGTTCATGATCAACCAGCGTTTCCCGAGCGAAAAGGAACAACTGGCGATCTACCGCGAGCAACTCGCCGCGTTCCACCCGCAACCGGTAACCATGCGCAGCCTGGACATCGGCGGTGACAAGTCGCTGTCGTACTTCCCGATCAAGGAAGACAACCCGTTCCTCGGCTGGCGCGGGATTCGCGTGACCCTCGACCACCCGGAAATCTTCCTGGTGCAGACCCGCGCGATGCTCAAGGCCAGCGAAGGCCTGAACAACCTGCGGATCCTGCTGCCGATGATCTCCGGCACCCACGAACTCGAAGAAGCCCTGCACTTGATCCACCGGGCCTGGGGCGAAGTGCGTGACGAAGGCACCGACGTGCCGATGCCGCCAATCGGGGTGATGATTGAAATTCCGGCTGCGGTGTACCAGACCAAGGAACTGGCGCGGCAGGTGGACTTCCTGTCGGTCGGCTCCAACGACCTGACCCAGTACCTGCTGGCGGTGGATCGCAACAACCCGCGAGTGGCCGACCTCTACGACTACCTGCACCCGGCGGTGCTGCAAGCCCTGCAAACCGTGGTCCGCGACGCGCATGCCGAAGGCAAACCGGTGAGCATCTGCGGCGAAATGGCCGGTGACCCGGCAGCGGCGGTGCTGTTGATGGCGATGGGCTTCGACAGCTTGTCGATGAACGCCACCAACTTGCCGAAAGTGAAGTGGATGCTGCGCCAGATCAACCTGAGCAAGGCCAAGGATCTGCTGGCGGAGCTGATGAAGATCGATAACCCGCAAGTGATCCACAGCTCGCTGCAACTGGCGCTGAAGAATCTCGGGCTGTCGAAGATGAATCCGCCGGCGGTCAACAAGGCCCTCTGAAAGGCTGATGGACCCTTCGCGAGCAAGCCCGCTCCCACAGGGATTTGTGTCGATCACAGAACCAATGTGGGAGCGGGCTTGCTCGCGAAGGCGTCAGTCCCGCTACCGCTAAACCTGAACTTCCACCTCACCCAAATGCCCGCCATACGGCCCGAAACTGCGCTCGACCATTCGCCGCGTGCCGTCCGCCTGCACAATCAACGCCGTACTCGCCCGCGTCCCGTAACTTTGACTGGCAATAAACACACTCGACAGTAACGATTCAGTCGCCAGCCCGACCCCGGTGTCCGGCAATTCATTAAACGGCGCGGTCTGCGCATCGCTCAGTAACCCCAGCAGTCGCGCAGGCTGCGGATCATCCAGCACCGCACTCAATGAAGCCTTGGCCTTGAGCAATTTCGGCCACGGCGTATCCAGCCCGGCATTCGACAGCCCGTAAACCCCGTGTTCGAGCATCACCGGTTCAGACGTCCGCGCATTGAAGTGCCACAGCTCGTGGGCATTGCCCAGCAGCAGGTTGAACCCGGCGTACTCCGGCGCGCGACCGGCCACATCTCGCAAATAATCATCAATCGAAGCATCACCCGTGAGAAACCGCGCCACCAGCTCTCCCCGCGACTTGCGCGCCGGCGGCTGGTGCGGATCGCGGATATTGGTCAGCGCGGCGAAGCGCCCGTTGGCGCCGATCCCCAACCAGGTGCCGCCAGCCTCAAGATCGCGCCCGGCATGCACTTGCGGCGCGTCGGCCCATGGCGCCAGCGGCAGGCTCGGGCGGGCGTAGAACTCGTCACGGTTGGCCGCGACGATCAGCGGCTGGGCATGGCCCGGGCGCCAAGCGAAAACGATCAGGCACATAAGGTGGTCCTTGTGTGTTTTCTGCTCACTCTACGCAGTCGGCGTCCGTGCATCCATCGCAAGTGGAGCCAAAGGGCATGCATCCGTTACCATGCCGCTCCGGTTTTGGGGATGCGTCTGGGAGACGGTCATGGAATTTCTGCTCTATCTGGCGTTGGGCGCCTGTGCGGGCGTGCTGGCCGGGCTGTTCGGGGTGGGCGGCGGGATCATTATTGTCCCGGTGCTGGTATTCAGTTTTACCTTGCAGGGATTCGATCAGTCGATCCTCACGCACCTGGCTGTTGGCACTTCCCTGGCTACGATCATCTTCACCTCGGTCAATGCCGTGCGTGAACATCATCGACGTGGTGCGGTGCGCTGGCCGATCTTCATGTGGATGACCGTCGGCATTCTGCTAGGCGCCGGTTTTGGTGCGCTGACGGCGGAGGCGATTTCCGGGCCGAACCTGCAGAAGATCATCGGCGTGTTCGCCTTGGTCATTGCTGTGCAACTGGCGCTGGAGGTCAAACCCAAGGCCAGTCGAACGGTGCCGGGCAAACTCGGTCTGACCGTGGCCGGCAGTGTAATCGGCTGGGCCTCGGCGATTTTCGGAATCGGCGGCGGCTCGCTGACCGTGCCGTTCCTGACCTGGCGCAGCGTGCCGATGCAGCAGGCGGTGGCAACGTCGTCGGCCTGTGGCTTGCCGATTGCTGTGGCGAGTGCGTTAAGTTTCATGATTCTGGGCTGGCATGATCCGCTGTTGCCGCCGCATAGTCTCGGTTTTGTCTATTTGCCGGCGCTGCTGGGCATTGCCCTGACCAGCATGGTGTTCGCCCGTCTCGGCGCGCGCCTGGCACACAGATTGTCGCCGCGCTTGCTGAAACGGCTGTTCGCCGCTTTGCTGTTCTGCGTGGGCCTGAATTTCCTGCTCTGATCCGCTGGGTCAGAACGGGCCGCAATCCTGGCTTAATCCTGAGGTGGCAGCGTCGCCCGGGAATTTTGGTTTCAACTCTAACGAGGAGTCGCAATGCTGCCTTACCCGCAGATCGACCCGGTGGCCCTGGCCATCGGTCCGCTGAAAATCCACTGGTACGGCCTGATGTACCTCGTCGGCATCGGCGGCGCATGGCTGCTGGCGTCGAGCCGGCTCAACCGTTTCGACCCGACCTGGACCAAAGAGAAGCTCTCCGATCTGGTGTTCTGGCTGTCGATGGGGGTGATTGTCGGTGGACGTCTGGGTTACGTGCTGTTCTATGATCTGAGCGCCTACATCGCCAACCCGACGCTGATTTTCGAAGTGTGGAAAGGCGGCATGTCGTTCCATGGCGGATTCATCGGGGTGATGCTCGCCGCGCTGTGGTTCGGCAAGCGTAACGGCAAGACCTTCTTCCAACTGATGGACTTTGTTGCGCCGATGGTGCCGATCGGTCTGGGTGCCGGGCGTATCGGCAACTTCATCAACGCCGAGCTGTGGGGCAAGCCGACCGACGTGCCATGGGCGATGATCTTCCCGCCGTTCAGCGATCCGGCGCAGTTGCCGCGTCACCCGTCGCAGCTGTATCAGTTCGCGCTCGAAGGCGTGGCGCTGTTCCTGATCCTGTGGTTGTTCTCGCGTAAACCGCGTCCGACCATGGCCGTATCCGGCATGTTCGCGCTTTTTTACGGAATTTTCCGTTTTATTGTCGAGTTCGTCCGCGTACCGGACGCGCAACTGGGCTACCTGGCCTGGAACTGGCTGACCATGGGTCAAGTTCTGTGCGTACCGATGATCGTCGGCGGGCTGTTCCTGATCTGGCTGGCCTATCGTCGTGCGCCGGCAGCGCCGCTCGCGCCGACCGCTTAAACTACGAACCCCGGCGCGCGACGCCGGGGCTCAAAGGACACAGGTAACTCATGAAGCAATATCTCGAACTGGTCTCGCACGTCATTCAGAACGGCACCAAACAGGCCAACCGCACCGGCATCAACACCATCAGCTTCCCGGGTGCGATGCTGCGTTTCGATCTGCAGGAAGGCTTTCCGGCGATCACCACCCGCAAGATGGCCTTCAAGTCGGCCATCGGCGAGATGTGCGGTTTTCTGCGTGGCGTGAACAGCGCTGCTGAATTCCGCGCGCTGGGTTGCAAGGTCTGGGACCAGAACGCTAACGAAAATGCGCAATGGCTGGCCAACCCGTTCCGTCAGGGCGAGGACGACCTCGGCGAAATCTACGGCGTGCAATGGCGCAAATGGCCGGCGTACAAGCAGATCCCGCTGAGCAACACCGCCGCCATCGAACAGACCCTGAGCAACGGCTACAAGCAGATCGCTCAAGGCGAAGAAGACGGCCAGGCCTATGTGGTGCTGTACAAAGCCATCGACCAGGTGCGCCAGTGCGTCGACACGATCATCAAGGACCCGGGCAGCCGCCGTATCCTGTTCCATGGCTGGAATTGCGCCCAGCTCGATGAAATGGCCCTGCCGCCATGCCATCTGCTGTACCAGTTCCACCCGAACGTCGAGACCAAAGAGATCTCCCTGACCCTGTACATCCGCTCCAACGACCTGGGCCTGGGCACGCCGTTCAACCTCACCGAGGGCGCCGCCCTGCTAAGCCTGATCGGGCGCCTGACCGGCTACACGCCGCGCTGGTTCACCTATTTCATCGGTGATGCGCACGTCTACGAGAACCACCTGGACATGCTCAACGAACAGCTCAAACGCGAGCCATTCGCCATGCCGAAACTGAAAATCTCCGACCGCGTGCCGGAGTTTGCCAAGACCGGTGTGTACGAGCCGGAGTGGCTGGAGCTGGTAGAACCGAGCGATTTCTCGCTGGAAGGCTATGAGCACCACGCGCCGATGACCGCGCCGATGGCGGTCTAAAAGCTTCACGTAATACCCTGTGGGAGCGGGCTTGCTCGCGAAAGCGGTGTATCAGTTAACGATGATGTCGACTGCCACTCCGCCTTCGCGAGCAAGCCCGCTCCCACATTGGGTTCTGTGTAAGGCTCAGTGGCCGTGGCTACGGCCTACGTGGGAGTGTTCGACTTCCGTCGCCACAACCCCGCCACTCACCTCCAGCCGCTGCAAGATCCCGCACTGATCCGCCCCCGGCCCTTCGCCACAGCGTTGGCGCAGGTCGAGCAGTTGTGTCTGCAACGCCAGCAACCCGTCAATCCGCGCTTTCACATGCTGGATGTGCTCGTCGATCAGCGTATTGACGCTTTCACACTGATCCTGCGGGCTGTCGCGCATGGCCAGCAGGCTGCGGATTTCTTCGAGGGTCATGTCGAGGGTGCGGCAGTTGCGGATGAAGGTCAGGCGTTCGGCGTGGGCCTGGGTGTAAACGCGGTAGTTGCCATCGCTGCGCGCCGGTTCCGGCAGCAGGTTTTCGCGCTCGTAATAGCGGATGGTTTCCACGGCGCAGTCGGTGAGTTTCGCCAGTTCTCCGATCTTCATGACGGCAATCTCCAAAAGGGTGCTTGACCCTATAGTGGCTACAGGGTCTTTACTTGGCAACAGGCACCTTCATGGACGCGACCAATGAGCGATTCCCAGCACACCCACAAGCCCGGCGACGGGCACGATCATAGCCACAGCCATAAATTGCAGCCTGTGCATAAGCACGAACATGGCGGCGATTCCTGCTGCGGGTCGAAAGCCGCAGCACCGGCACCGGTTCATTCGCACGAAGATTCTTGCTGCTCGTCGACAGTCGCCGCGCCTGCGTTGGTGCAACTGAGTGAAAAGACCAGCGCTGACGCCCGCCTGAGCAGTTTCCGCATCGAAGCGATGGACTGCCCGACCGAGCAGACGCTGATCCAGAACAAACTCTGCAAGCTGGCCGGTGTGCAGCAACTGGAATTCAACCTGATCAACCGCGTGCTCGGCGTGACCCACAATCTGCGCGACACCGCGCCGATCACCGAGGCGATCACCTCGCTGGGCATGCACGCCGAGCCGCTGGAGGCGGGCGTCGAAGCCCCGGCCCCGGCGCTGGTAAAAAAACACTGGTGGCCCCTGGCGCTGTCCGGCGTCGGTGCGCTCGCCGCCGAGGTGATCCACTTCACCAACGCTGCACCGACCTGGGTGGTGGCGATCATTGCGCTGGTGTCGATCCTCAGCGGCGGCCTGACCACCTATAAAAAGGGCTGGATCGCCCTGAAGAACCGCAACCTCAACATCAACGCGCTGATGAGCATCGCGGTGACCGGCGCAATCCTCATCGGTCAGTGGCCGGAAGCGGCGATGGTGATGTTCCTGTTCACCGTGGCCGAGCTGATCGAGGCGCGCTCGCTGGATCGTGCGCGCAATGCCATCAGCGGCCTGATGCAGATGACCCCGGAACAGGCCACGGTGCAGCAAGCCGACGGCAACTGGATCGAACAAGAGGTTAAAAGCGTCGAACTCGGCGCCCGCGTGCGGGTAAAACCCGGCGAGCGCATTGCGCTGGACGGCGAGGTCGTCAGCGGCAGTTCGACCATCGATCAGGCGCCGATCACCGGTGAAAGCCTGCCGGTGGAGAAAACCATCGGCGACAAAGTCTTCGCCGGCACCATCAACCAGGCCGGTTCGCTGGAATACTCGGTGACTGCGGCGGCGAACAACTCGACCCTGGCGCGGATCATCCACGCCGTCGAGCAGGCTCAGGGTGCGCGGGCGCCGACGCAGCGCTTCGTCGATCAGTTCTCGAAAATCTATACCCCGGTGGTGTTCGTGCTGGCGCTGGCGGTGGCGATCATTCCGCCGCTGTTCATGGGCGCGGCGTGGTTCGACTGGATCTACCGCGCGCTGGTGCTGCTGGTGGTGGCCTGCCCGTGCGCACTGGTGATCTCTACCCCGGTGACCATCGTCAGCGGCCTCGCGGCAGCGGCGCGCAAAGGCATTCTGGTCAAGGGCGGCGTGTATCTGGAGGGCGGTTTCAAGCTCGATTATCTGGCGCTGGACAAGACCGGCACCATCACCCACGGCAAACCGGTGCAGACCGATTACCTGTCGCTCGACCCGACCGCCGACGCCAGCGCTCCGGCAATCGCCGCCGCACTGGCCGGGCGCTCAGATCACCCGGTGTCGCTGGCCATCGCCAATGCGGCTGTGGATAAAAAACTCGCCGTGCTGACTGTGGATAACTTCGAAGCGCTGGCCGGTCGTGGCGTGAAGGGACAGGTCAACGGCCAGACCTATCACCTGGGCAATCATCGTCTGGTCGAGGAGCTAGGCCTATGCTCGCCGCAACTCGAAGAGAAGCTGTTTGCGCTGGAGAAACAGGGCAAATCCGTGGTGTTGCTGCTCGACAGTTCCGGCCCGCTGGCGCTGTTCGCCGTGGCCGACACGGTCAAGGAATCCAGCCGCGAAGCGATCCGTCAATTGCACGCGTTGGGCGTGAAAACCCTGATGCTCACCGGTGACAACGTGCACACCGCGCAGGCCATCGCGGCGCAGGTCGGCATCGATCAAGCCAAAGGCGACTTGCTGCCGACTGACAAGCTGCAAGCTATCGAAGAGCTTTATGCGCAGGGGCATAGGGTCGGCATGGTCGGCGACGGTATCAACGACGCTCCTGCACTGGCCCGCGCCGAGATCGGTTTCGCCATGGCGGCCGCTGGCACCGACACCGCGATTGAAACCGCCGATGTCGCCCTGATGGACGACGATCTGCGCAAGATTCCCGCGTTCATCAGCCTGTCGCGCGATACCGCGAGCATCTTGAAACAGAACATCGCCTTGGCCCTGGTGATCAAGGCTATCTTTCTTGGGGTAACCTTCGCCGGACTCGCCACCATGTGGATGGCGGTGTTCGCCGACATGGGCGTGAGCCTGCTGGTGGTGTTCAACGGTTTGCGCCTGCTGCGTAAATAAACGATGAGGGATGGTTGTGCTGAGTGCCGAGCTGAAAGCGTTTTATATGGTCGCCCGCCTGGGCAGCATTACGCTGGCGGCGAAAAAGCTCGGCCTCAGCCAACCCACCGTGACCACGCAGATTCGTAATCTGGAAAGTCAGTACTCGGTGGAGCTGTTCTACCGTGGCGGCCGACGCTTGAGTGTCAGCGACGAAGGCGCGCGGCTGCTGCCGATGGTCAAGGCGCTGTTGCAGCAGGAGGCCGACATCGAGTTCTTCCTGCGCAACAGCGGTCAGGTGCAGGGCACGTTGCGCATCGCTGCCACTGCGCCGTATTACATCCTCGATCTGGTGAAGACCTTCCGCGAGCGTCTGCCGCAGGTGGAAGTATCGGTGGAGATCGGCAACTCGCAGCAGGTGCTCGAAGCGCTGGAGGATTACCGGGTGGATGTCGCGGCGTCGTCGCAGTTGCTAGAGGATGCGCGGTTGATTCGCCGGGTATTGGGCAGCGATCCACTGGTGCTGGCGGTGCATCGCAATCATCCGCTGGCGGCGCAGGAACATGTGGTGTTGAGTGCGCTGGCCGGGCATACCTTGCTGATGCGCGAATCCGGCTCGACCACCCGCCGTTTGACCGAGGAGTTGCTGGAAAGCGCCGGGGTCAGTTTCGGGCCGCTGCTGGAAATTGGCAGCCGCGAATCGATCCGTGAGGCGGTGCTGCGCAATATCGGCATCAGCATCATTGCTCGTCAGGAAGTGCCGCACGATCCGCAATTGCGGGTGCTGACCATCGAGAATGCGCCGCAGATTCCCGAGTACCTTTACTGCTTGAAAGAAAGGAAGGGCGCGCGGTTGCCGGCGGCCTTCCTCGGCTTGGCCCAAGAGATGTCTCCGGCCTGATTTCTTCAGTGCACATATGGGCCTCTTCGCGAGCAAGCCCGCTCCCACATTGGATGTGTGTTGTGAACACGGTCCCCCTGTGGGAGCGGGCTTGCTCGCGAAGGCGTCAGTCCAGGCAACCCATGACTTGAAACCTGAACCAAAATCCCCGAATACCACTATCGGCCGTTTTTGCCCTACTGCCACATGACGGACGCATTACAACTCTAGGATTGGCCCCATCAGCTTGATGAGGTCTGTCCATGAATCCTGCAATCGCAACTGCCCTGACCAACCCCGGTGCGCCGATGAAAGTGCGCGGCGTGCAGAAGCGCTTCGGCGCGTTCACCGCACTGGATAACGTCTCCCTCGATGTCGCGGCCGGTGAGCTGGTGTGCCTGCTCGGCCCGTCGGGTTGCGGCAAGACCACGCTGCTGCGCTGCATCGCCGGGCTGGAGAAGCAGGACAGCGGCGAGTTGTACCTCGGCGATCGCGATGTCTCGCACCTTGCGCCGCAGGCCCGGGATTACGGCATTCTGTTCCAGTCCTACGCGCTGTTCCCCAATCTGACCGTCGAAGCGAACATTGCCTACGGCCTCGCCGGCAGTGGTCGCGACGAAGTACGCCGTCGCGTCGGGCAGATGCTGGAACTGGTCGGCCTCACCGGCAGTGAGAAAAAGTACCCGGGCCAGTTGTCCGGCGGCCAGCAACAGCGGGTTGCCCTGGCTCGTGCCCTGGCCCCGGCGCCGTCGCTGCTGTTGCTCGATGAACCGATGTCGGCGCTGGACGCACGAGTGCGCGAGCATCTGTGCACGGAGCTGCGCCAACTGCAGCGCAACCTCGGCATCACCACCCTGATGGTCACCCACAATCAGGACGAAGCCATGCTGATGGCCGACCGCATCGCCGTGATGAACAACGGCCGGGTCGAGCAGTACGCCACCCCGCAGGAAATCTACAACCGCCCGGCCACGCCGTTTGTCGCCGAGTTTGTCGGGCAGGGCAACTGGCTGCCGTTCCAGCGCAGCAGCGCCAGTCACGCCCGGGTTGGCGGGATGGATGTGCGTCTGGCCGATGGTAGCGTCAGCGGCGCCTCGGGCCGACTGTTCTGCCGTCCGGAAGCAATCAGCGTCAATCCGTTGGTGCACGAAGAAAACCTGTTCCCGGCCAAGGTGCGCGAGATCACTTTCCTCGGCAACCGCTGCCGCATGAGCTTCGAACTCGACCAATTGCCGGGCCACGCGCTGCTCGCCGAACTGGCGCCGGAAGCCATGCCACGCCTTGGCGCCCAGCAGATCATGGTCGCCTTGCCGCCGCGCAGCCTGCAGGTGTTTGCCTGATGAGCGCGAACATCGCACTGCCGCTACCGCACAAGCAGGCGCGGCGAGTGTCCGGGGCCGAGGTCGGTGACCGGATCTTCGTCCTCGGCGGCAAACTCCTGCTGCTATTGCTACTCGGTGTCGCTGTGCTGCTGCCGTTGCTGGCGATCTTCTGGCGCGGCTTCAGCAGCGAGGCCGGGCAGGGCGGTGGCTGGCTCGCCGCCAAGGAGCTGGTGAGCAGCACGAATTTCCACTGGCTGCTCGGCAACAGCCTGAAGGTTTCCCTCAGCGTCGCGGCCATCGTCGTACCGCTGGCCTACCTGTTTGCCTACGCCCTGCAACGCACACTGATTCCGGCCAAGGGCATCTGGCGCGGGATTTCCCTGCTGCCATTGATGGCGCCGTCGATGCTGCCGGGTATCGCATTGGTCTATCTGTTCGGCAATCAGGGCATGCTGCGTGGACTGCTCTCGGACAACATCTACGGGTTCTGGGGGATCGTGCTGGGTGAGGTGATCTACACCTTTCCGCATGCGCTGATGATTCTGCTGTCGGCGCTGTCGCTGGCAGATGCGCGGCTGTTCGATGCGGCGTCGAGCATGGGCGCCAGTCCGGCGAAAGCCTTTCGCAGCATCACCTGGCCGGCGACCCGGCAGGCAGTGTTCGCCGCGTTCTGCTTGGTGTTCACCCTGACCATCACCGATTTCGGTGTGCCGGTGGTGGTCGGTGGCGACTATCAAGTGCTGGCGCTGGAAGCCTACAAAGCCGTGGTCGGCCAGCAACAATTCGGACGCGGGGCGTTGATCGGCATGGTGCTGTTGCTGCCGGCGCTGTTCAGCTTCGGCGTCGATGCCTGGTTGCGGCGGCGTCACGGTGATTCCATGAGTGGCCGTGCGCAAGTGTTCAAACCGGCGCCGTCGAAATTACGTGATGGCTGCTATCTGGCGATTGTTTTGTTGATCAGCGCGGCGCTGCTGTTGGTGTTCGGCATGGCAGTGTTTTCGTCGCTGGTGAAGTTCTGGCCGTACAACCTGTCGCTGTCGCTCAATCACTACCAGTTCAACGAGACTGCCGGCGGTGGCTGGCTGGCCTACGGCAACAGCTTGAAGATGGCGCTGGGCACGGCGCTGATCGGCAGCGTGCTGATCTTCACTGGCGCTTACCTGATGGAGAAAACCCGCAGCCAACGCGGCCTCAACCTGACGTTGCGCATGCTCAGTTTCGTGCCGATGGCAGTGCCGGGGCTGGTGCTCGGTCTGGGTTACGTCTTCTTCTTCAACCTCAGCGGCAACCCGCTGCACGTGCTGTACGGCACGATGGCCCTGCTGATCGTCTGCACCATTGCGCACTATTTGACCACCGCGCAAATGACCGCGACCACCGCGCTGCGCCAGCTCGACGCCGAGTTCGAAGCCGCCGCGCTGTCGCTCAAGGCGCGGCTGTACCGCCATTACCTGCGCGTCACCGTGCCGATCTGCCTGCCGGCGTTGCTGGACATCGTGCGCTACCTGTTCGTCTCGGCGATGACCACGGTGTCGGCGGCGATCTTCCTCTACAGCCCCGACACCATCCTCGCGGCGGTCGCGGTGCTGAACATGGATGACGCCGGCAACGTCGGCGGCGCGGCGGCGATGTCGACCCTGATTCTGTTCACCTCGGCGGGCGTGTCCTTGCTGCTGGCGTGGGCTTCGCGCGGCTTGCTGCGCCGTTCCCAGGCCTGGCGGCAAACCGCGCCCGGTCACTGATTGACGACTTATCCCTACAGCCTCAACTCACCGACAGGAAAACGATCATGTTCAAGCCTATGGCCCTGGCCGCTGCTGTGCTCGCTACTTTCAGCCTGAATGCCTTCGCGGCAAAAACCGAGTTGACGGTGTACACCGCCCTCGAAGCCGAGCAACTGACCGCTTACAAAGCCGCGTTCGAAAAGGCCAACCCGGACGTCGAGATCAAGTGGGTGCGTGATTCCACCGGGATCATCACTGCCAAACTGCTGGCCGAAAAGGCCCGTCCGCAGGCTGACGCGGTGTGGGGCCTGGCCGCTTCGAGCCTGGCGATCCTCGATCAGCAGGGCATGCTGCAAAGCTACGCACCGAAGGATCTGGGCAAGATCGGCGCGAACTACCGCGATGCTGCCAACCCGCCAGCCTGGGTCGGCATGGACGTGTGGGCCGCGACTATTTGCTTCAACACCGTGGAAGCCGAGAAGCAGGGCTTGAGCAAACCGGTGAGCTGGCAGGATCTGACCAAGCCTGAGTACAAGGGCAAGATCGTCATGCCTAACCCGGCGTCGTCCGGTACCGGTTTCCTCGACGTCAGCGCATGGCTGCAAACCTTCGGTGAGAAACAGGGCTGGGCCTACATGGACGGTCTGCACCAGAACATCGGCCAGTACGTTCACTCCGGTTCCAAGCCTTGCAAACTGGCCGCTGCGGGCGAATTTCCGATCGGCATTTCCTTCGAATACCCGGCGGTACAGCTGAAACGCCAAGGCGCGCCGCTGGACATCATCCTGCCGAAGGAAGGCTTGGGCTGGGAAATCGAAGCGACCGCCGTGATCAAAGGCACCCCGCATGAAGACGCGGCGAAAAAACTCGCGGACTTCTCCGCCAGCGCCGAGGCGATGGATCTGTACAAGGAGAACTTTGCAGTTCTTGCGCAGCCGGGTATCGCCAAGCCACAGACCGAACTGCCGGCCGACTACGAGCAGCGCCTGATCAAGAACGACTTTGCCTGGGCCTCGAAGAATCGCGACGAGATCCTGACCGAATGGCGCAAGCGGTATGACGGCAAGTCCGAGAAAGTTGTCGCCAAGTAAGATCTTTATCGACTGACAGGGCCTCTTCGCGAGCAAGCCCGCTCCCACATTCGACCGAGTTCCACCGGAAGGAATGCGATCAAACTGTGGGAGCGGGCTTGCTCGCGAAGGCGGTCTCCCATTCAGGGAAAATCTCCATGACTCAACACAAAGACCTGCTGATCGTCGGCGCCGGCATCCTCGGCCTGTCCCACGCCTATGCCGCCGCCAAACGCGGCCTCAAGGTCAGCGTTTTCGAACGCACCGCCACGCCCCTCGGCGCTTCGGTGCGCAACTTTGGTCAGGCGCTGGTCACCGGTCAGCCACCGGGGCCGATGCTTGAACTGGCCATGGCCAGCCGCGAGATCTGGGGTGACTGGGCGCAACTCGCCGGTCTGCAGATCAAGCGAAACGGCTCGTACCTGTTCGCCCGCAGCGAAGCCGAAGAACACTTGCTCGAAGCTTTCTGCAACGGCCGCGCCGTGGAGCACGGGTACAACGTCGCCTTGCTGCGTGGCGCTGCCCTGCGTGATCTGTACCACGGTCAGTTCAGTCATCACCGCGCGGCGTTGCACGGCCTGGACGATCAACAGCTGTACTCGCGTGAAGCGATTCCGGCGTTGATCGACTATCTGCGCCGCGGCCTCGGCGTCGAGTTTCACTTCAGTACGCTGGTGCGCGACGTCGAACCGGGGCACCTGCACAGTACCGCCGGCAGCTTCACGGCAAAGCAAATCATCGTCTGCTCCGGCCACGATTATCAGACCCTGCTGGCCGAGCCGATTGCCGCGCTCGACCCGCAGATCTGCCGCCTGCAAATGCTCCGCGCCAAACCGCAGATCGAGCTGAATCTGCAACACGCCTTGCTCACCGGTTTGAGCTGCGTGCACTACGGCGCCTTCGCCGATTTGCCAGAAGCGGCGGCGGTGCAGGCGCAGATCCTGCGCGAACAACCGCACCTGCACGACAACGGCATTCACCTGCTGATCAGCCCGACGCCGTATGGCGAGCTGATCATCGGCGACTCGCACCATTACGGCAGCGATCCGTCGCCGTTCAACGCCGAGCAGGTCGACAACTGGATGCTCGAACTGGCCGAGCACACGCTGGGCTGCAAGGTGCAAGTGGTCGAGCGCTGGCAGGGCGTCTACGGTGCCCGTGGGCCGGGGCCGTTTTCGTTGCTGCGCCCGGCACCGGGGCTGAGTGTGGCGCTGATGCACACCGGCGTCGGGATGAGCGTCGGCCCGGCACTGGCCGAGCGCAACGTGGCGCAATTGCTGGAGGAAATGTGATGGCGGGGCATGCGCATGTCGTTGATCGGGTGTTTGCGCTGTATGAACGCTTTGGCACCCGCGATTACATCGGCGAGCCGGTGTCGCAGATCGAGCACATGTCTCAGGCAGCGCAGTTGGCGATGGCTGAAGGCCTTGATGATGAAGTGGTGCTCGCTGCGTTCTTCCACGACATCGGCCACCTGTGCGCCGAAGGTGCCGAGAACATGGGCGGTTATGGCGTGGTCAGCCATGAGCGATTGGGTGCGGACTACTTGCGTGAGGCGGGTTTTAGTGAGCGTATGGCCCGGCTGGTGGAATATCACGTGCAGGCCAAACGTTATCTGACGCTGCGTGAGCCGGGGTATTTCGAGCGCTTGAGTGAAGCGAGTCGCCGCACGCTGGAATATCAGGGCGGGGTGATGAGCGAGGCTGAGGCGGATGTGTTTGAGCGGGATCCGTTGTGTGCCGTCAGCTTGCGCATGCGCCATTGGGACGAGCTGGCCAAGGAGAGGGCGGTGCCGGTGATTGACCTTCAGGTGTTGAAGGAGAAAGCGGCGCGGCTGCTGGCTGTGTAATCCATGTCACCGAGTCGCGCCATTCGCGAGCAGGCTCGCTCCCACAGGGTTTTGTGTTCTGACCACGACCCAATGTGGGAGCGAGCCTGCTCGCGAAGAGGCCAGATCAGGCGCTACAAATCTGCAGCCAGAGACTCTATCTGCTCCTGCCGCTCCGCCTGATTCAACTTCGCATGCGGATTGAGTGAAGACCACTGCGGATGCGCCCGCGCCTTGCTCAGCGCATCCGGCAACTTGCCTTCGCGCCAGGTCTTGTCCTGCGGGGTGGCGACCTGGACCGCGTCCATCGCCGCATGCCCGCGCTGATCGAGCGCCAGCAACAATTGGCGCTGCCGCAACGCCAACAGCCGCAACACCCCGTCATCCACGGTCAACTCCCGCTGGCCCCTGATCTTGCCGAGCAGGCGGCTGCCATAACTGCGCGCGGTTTGCAGCGCACCACCGGCAATCGCACCGGCCAAAGCCGCCGCACCGAGGGTAATCCCGCCCACCAGCAAATCCACGCCAGCCCCTGCCGCAGCGCCTGCCGCAATCCCTCCGCCGACACGCACGCCGAGTTGCTTCAGGGTTTCCGGGTTGAACAGATCATCGCCCCAACGCCCATCGAGCAACGGCAGATCACTGGCCGCCGCATCCTGCGGGCGAAACGCATAGAGCTTGAGCAACGCTTCGACGCATTTCTGTTCACGCTGGCGCACGGCTTTGCGCAGTTCGCTGATCGCTTGCTGTTCCTGCTCGGCCTCGCTGACCACACTGCGTCGGCACGCGGCGCAGTCGATCAGCAATTCGGCGATCAAACGCGCCGCACTTTGTTGGCGGGCGAGGCGCTGGGCCTGTTGATCGGCGATCAAGCGCTCCAGTTGCGGACGGGCGTTTTCCAGCAACAGCGCAAGGCTTTCGTACAGGCGCCGCTCGCCATCTTCCGGCGGCGCCACGCTGTCGAACCGCACCAACGCATGCAGGCCGAGCCGCGCCAACGCTTCGCGCCAGTCCGGCTCGCGATGGTTGGCGCTGCTGACGAAATTCAGCACCGGCAACAGCGGCTTGCCGCAACTGGCCAGCACTTCGAGTTCGTCACGATACTTGGCCAGCACCGGTTCGCGGGCGTCGATCACATACAGACCGGCGTCGGACGCGAGTAGCTGTCGCAGGACTTTCGCCTCCTGTTCGAAACGCTGACGTGCTTCGCTGCCGTCGAGAAACCGCGCCAGTCGCGCCGGGCCGTCGAGACGTTCGCCGGGGCGCTCCAGACGCTCAAGGAAATCCAGCAGGGCGATGGCGTCTTCCAGCCCCGGTGTGTCGTAGAGATCGAGCAACGGCTCGCCGTCCACCGACAACCGCGCACCCTCGACATGTCGAGTGGTGCTCGGCCGGTGCGAGACTTCGCCGAAGCCGACGTCGCGGGTCAGGGTGCGCAGCAGCGAAGTCTTGCCGACGTTGGTGTGGCCGACCACCGCGAGTTTCAGCGGCGCTTTCCGGGCATCAGTCATGACCGCTCTCCAGCCAGTTCATCGGTGCGCAATCGGCGAACGGCAACTCCAGTTGTTGCAGCGCAACGTGCCAGTCGCCGAGACGGGCACTGTCCAGCGCTTCGCCGGACGGTGCTTGCAGCAGCCAGACCCGGGTGGCGCTGGCGTTGCGCGCCAGTTCGGCGATCAGCGCGAGGCTGCCGCGATCCGGCGAGCGCCGAGGATCGCAGGCGATCAGCAGGCGCGCCGGAGGGAAACGGCTGAGCTGTTCGAGCAGTTTGTGCCGTGATTCGCGGCTGTCGAGAATCCCGGCGTTGCTCACGGTTTTCGGCAGGGCTGGTGGCCACGGGCGATGATCGTCGAGTTCGATGGCGACCAGCAAAGCGCCGTCGCTGGCGTGTTCGCTGACGCTGCTTTCGACCCGATGCAACTGCGCAGGCGCGGCGTCGTTGATGCCGAGGCGTTCGCTGGTCGGCATCAGCCGTTCACGCAACTGGGCGTAACCGGGCAGGTTCAAGTCCAGGGTCAGCGCGGCTTTGCCGTGACTCCAGCGCCAGAAACACAACAGCGCCAGCAGCAGACGCGGCAGTACGCCGTAGACCACCAGCACGCCGACCAGCCAGGTTGCCCAAGCCTGTCGCGCGCTTTCGATATCCAGCGCTGCGCCGCCGCTGGCGCGGATCATCTCCACGGTCGGCACGTTGAAGCCAAGCAGCGCCGGCAGCGCGCCGAGGGCTTGAGTCAGGTTGATGAAGGTGTCGGCGCCGAGAATGGTGGTTTCCCAGACGAAGCCGTAGCGCCGGGTCGCCATCAGTGTCAGCAGCAACAGCAGGGCGCTGAGCATCGCCAGCAACCACAGACCGTTGACCAATGTGCCGAGCGCCCAGCGATTGAGTTTTTTGCGTTGCAGCATCAGCAGCAGGGCCGGCGCGAGTTGCGCGGCTTTGGCATCGCGAGCGAGTTTTTCGCTGAGCCACAGCCACAAGCGCCCGAGGGTGGCGCCGTGTTCTCCGGCAAAGATCAGCCCCAGTGCCCAGCTCAGTAGCAGAATCAGGTTCAATCCGAGCAGGCTGCCCAAGGCCCAGAACACATTCACCGGTGACTGGCTCAGTGCGGCGAAGGCCAGACCGGCGCCGCTCAGCAGCGCGAAAATCACCAGCAGCACCAGCGCCAGACGCGCGCCTTGCAGCCAGTGCCTGAGTGCTGCGCTCAGCCCGTCGCGCTCGGCCAGCCACACGGCGCGGCGCTGAATACGGCCCGGCAGATCGCCGCCGGCCGCGCGGGCCAGTCGATTGGCTTCCAGATCCTCCAGGGGGCCTGCGTGTTCTTCGCGCAGGCGGATGGTTTCCGTCAACCAGAGGTTTTGCAGTGGAGTCAGTTCAGTCACGCGCCATTCCGTTGCTCGATTGAGCAGTGAGCATAACCGCTGTGGCGCTTATCGGGTCAAGCGAGGCTCTGGTATCCTCGCCGGCATGACTAAATCACTCCCCCTCAGCCTGATCGCAGCCCTCGGTGAAAACCGTGTGATCGGCGTCGACAACAGCATGCCCTGGCACCTGCCGGGGGACTTCAAATACTTCAAGGCCACGACCCTCGGCAAGCCGATCATCATGGGCCGCAAGACCTGGGATTCCCTCGGTCGTCCGCTGCCGGGCCGCTTGAACATCGTGGTCAGCCGTCAGCCAGATCTGCTGCTGGAAGGCGCGGAAGTGTATCCGTCGCTGGAAGCCGCGGTGGTTCGCGCCGAGGAATGGGCGAAAGCGCAGGGCGTCGATGAGTTGATGCTGATTGGCGGGGCGCAGTTGTATGCACAGGGGCTGGCGCAGGCGGATCGTTTGTATCTGACCCGAGTGGCGCTGAGCCCGGAAGGCGATGCGTGGTTTCCGGAGTTCGACCCGAACCAGTGGAGACTGGTGTCGAACGTGCCGAATCCGGCTGAGGGCGACAAGCCCGCTTACAACTTCGAGGTCTGGGAAAAAGCTTAAGAGCTTCGCGAGCAAGCCCGCTCCCACATTGGATTTGTGTCGATCACAGATCCAATGTGGGAGCGGGCTTGCTCGCGAAGAGGGCAGGTCAGGCAAAGAAGAATTTAAGCCTGAGCAAGCTCCGCATGCTCATCCGCATCCAGCAGCGCTTTATCGGTCTGCTGCATCACCTGGCTGGTAATCGCACCGGCGGTGATCGAACCACTTACGTTCAACGCCGTACGCCCCATGTCGATCAGCGGCTCAACCGAAATCAGCAGCGCCACCAGTGACACCGGCAAGCCCATCGCCGGCAGCACGATCAGTGCCGCGAACGTCGCGCCGCCGCCCACACCGGCCACACCGGCCGAACTCAAAGTCACAATCGCCACCAGTGTCGCGATCCACAGCGGATCCAGCGGGTTGATGCCGACCGTTGGCGCAACCATCACCGCCAACATCGCCGGGTACAGACCGGCGCAACCGTTCTGGCCGATGGTCGCACCGAACGAGGCGGCGAAACTGGCGATCGATTGCGGAATGCCCAGACGACGGGTCTGCGCTTCGATGCTCAGCGGAATGCTCGCCGCGCTGGAGCGGCTGGTGAACGCGAACGTCAGCACCGGCCAGATCTTGCGGAAGAAACGCAGCGGATTGATCCCGGCCGCCGACACCAGCAGGCCGTGCACCACGAACATCAGGCCCAGGCCGAGGTACGAGACCACGACGAAACTGCCGAGCTTGATGATGTCCTGCAGGTTGGAACCGGCGACCACTTTGGTCATCAGCGCCAGCACGCCGTACGGGGTCAGCTTCATCACCAGACGCACCAGACGCATCACCCAGGCTTGCAGGGTGTCGATGGCATTGATCACTTTCTGACCTTTCTCGGCATCATCCTTGAGCAGTTGCAGCGCAGCAACCCCCAGGAACGCGGCGAAGATCACCACGCTGATGATCGAAGTCGGCTTGGCTCGCGCCAGGTCGGCGAACGGGTTCTGCGGAATGAACGACAGCAGCAGCTGCGGCACATTCAGGTCGGCGACCTTGCCGGCGTAGTCGGTCTGAATGGTTTGCAGACGGGCCATTTCCTGAGTACCGGCGACCAGGCCTTCGGCGGTGAGGCCGAACAGGTTGGTCAGACCGATACCGATCAGCGCCGCAATCGCGGTGGTGAACAGCAGCGTGCCGATGGTCAGGAAGCTGATCTTGCCCAGCGACGACGCGTTGTGCAGACGTGCCACCGCGCTGAGGATCGAGGCGAACACCAGCGGGATCACGATCATTTGCAGCAGCTGCACGTAGCCGTTGCCGACCAGATCGAACCAGCCGATCGAGGCTTTCAGTACCGGGTTGCCGGCACCGTAAACAGTGTGCAGGGCAACACCGAAGGCTACGCCGAGCACCAGCGCGAGCAGGACTTTTTTTGCCAGGCTCCAAGTGGTGTGGCGGGTTTGCGCCAGACCGAAGAGCAGGGCGAGGAACACCAGCAGATTGAGGATCAGCGGCAGATTCATGAAGACTCCGATAAGACTTGTGCCAGTCGCATTCTTGGGCAACTGCGAACCGGCAAGCCTAACAGTTTGATTTCCAATGAATTAATACCGAAATCGCAGGTTGTCCGTCGTTTTTGGAATAAGCGCTTGTCGCTCTCGGCAATGCAACTGGCGTTGAGGAGACGTAAGCGGTCGCTGACAGACGAGGACTGTCACACTTATTTGTTAGCGTCGATGTCTTTCAGTCAGGGAGAAAACGCCGATGAAGTTCGCACCGAAAATGCTCGCTGTGGTTCTTGGATTGGGCTTGGCCGCTCACGCATTCGCCACCGACCTGAAGCACTGGCCGGCGGATCAGGCCAAGGCACTCGACGCGATGATCGCCGCCAACGCCAACAAGGGTAACTACGCGGTGTTCGACATGGACAACACCAGCTACCGCTATGACCTCGAAGAGTCGTTGCTGCCGTTCATGGAAAACAAGGGCCTGATCACCCGCGACAAACTCGATCCCTCCCTGAAGCTGATGCCGTTCAAGGACACCGCCGACCATAAGGAAAGCCTGTTCAGTTACTACTATCGCCTGTGCGAAGTCGACGACATGGTCTGCTACCCGTGGGTAGCGCAGGTGTTCTCCGGCTTCACTCTCAAGGAACTCAAGGGCTACGTCGATGAGCTGATGGCGTCGGGCAAACCGGTGCCGGCCACTTACTACGAAGGCGATGTAGTGAAGAACATCGATGTGCAGCCGCCGAAAGTCTTCACCGGCCAGGCCGAGCTGTACAACAAGCTGATGGAGAACGGCATCGAGGTTTACGTGATGACCGCCGCCTCCGAAGAACTGGTGCGCATGGTCGCGGCCGATCCGAAGTACGGTTACAACGTCAAACCGCAGAATGTGATCGGCGTGACCACGTTGCTGAAGAACCGCGAAACCGGCGAGCTGACGACTGCACGCAAGCAGATCACCGCCGGCAAGTATGACGAGAAGGCCAACCTCGGCCTCGAACTGACCCCGTACCTGTGGACCCCGGCAACCTGGATGGCCGGCAAACACGCGGCGATCCTGACCTACATTGATGAGTGGAAAAAACCGGTACTGGTGGGCGGCGATACCCCGAGCAGCGACGGTTACATGCTGTTCCACGATGTGGATGTGGCCAAGGGCGGCATTCACTTGTGGGTCAACCGCAAGGACAAATACATGACCCAGCTCAACGGCATGATGGCCAAACACGCAGCGGCGCAGGCCAAGGAAGGATTGCCGGTGACGGCGGACAAAAACTGGGTGATCGTCAAGCCTGAAGAAATCCAGTAAGCCCCCAATCCTTGTGGGAGCGCAGATTCTGGATGCACTGACAGCCCCCTGTGGGAGCGGGCTTGCTCGCGAAGAGGGAGTGTCAGGCGAGAGATTTTTTGACCGGTAGACCGCTTTCGCGAGCAAGCCCGCTCCCACAGTTTTGATCTTCATTGTTTTTGGATCAGGCAAAAAAATGCCCCGCACTTGGCGGGGCATTTTTATTCGGCGGCTAAAACTTACAGCCCGTCGAGCATCGCCTTGTTACGCACCGCACCCTTGTCGGCGCTGGTCGCCAGCAGGGCGTAGGCCTTGAGCGCAGTGGTCACTTTGCGTGGACGCTGCTCGACTGGTTTCCAGCCTTTCTTGTCCTGCTCGACCCGGCGTGCAGCCAGTTCTTCATCGCTGACCAACAGGTTGATCGAGCGGTTCGGGATGTCGATCAGCACTTTGTCGCCGTCCTGCACCAGACCGATCGCGCCACCGGCCGCAGCCTCTGGCGAAGCGTGGCCAATCGACAGACCGGAAGTACCGCCGGAGAAACGACCGTCGGTGAGCAACGCACAGGCTTTGCCCAGACCTTTGGACTTCAGGTAGGACGTCGGGTAGAGCATTTCCTGCATGCCCGGGCCACCTTTCGGGCCTTCGTAGCGAATGATGACGATGTCGCCTTCCTTCACTTCGTCGGCGAGGATGCCGCGCACCGCGCTGTCCTGGCTTTCGAAGATCTTCGCGTTGCCTTCGAAGACGTGGATCGACTCGTCGACGCCGGCGGTTTTCACCACGCAGCCGTCGAGGGCGATGTTGCCGTACAGCACGGCCAGGCCGCCTTCTTTCGAATAGGCGTGCTCGAAGCTGCGGATGCAGCCGTTTTCACGGTCGTCGTCGAGGGTTTCCCAACGGGTCGACTGGCTGAACGCGGTCTGGGTCGGGATGCCCGCCGGGCCGGCCTTGAAGAAGTGGTGCACGGCTTCATCGTCGGTCTGGGTGATGTCCCACTTGGCGATGGCTTCTTCCATGCTGCGGCTGTGCACGGTCGGCAGGTCGGTGTGCAGCAGGCCGCCACGGGCCAGGGAACCGAGGATGCTGAAGATGCCGCCAGCGCGGTGCACGTCTTCCATGTGGTACTTCTGGATGTTCGGCGCCACTTTGCACAGTTGCGGCACGCTGCGCGAGAGGCGGTCGATGTCGCGCAGGTCGAAATCGATCTCGGCTTCCTGGGCGGCAGCCAGCAGGTGCAGGATAGTGTTGGTCGAACCGCCCATGGCGATGTCGAGCATCATCGCGTTCTCGAACGCCTTGAAGTTGGCGATGTTGCGCGGCAGCACCGACTCGTCGTTCTCGCCGTAGTAACGCTTGCACAGTTCGACGATGGTGCGGCCGGCCTGCAGGAACAGTTGTTCGCGGTCGCTGTGGGTGGCGAGGGTCGAACCGTTGCCCGGCAGTGCGAGACCGAGGGCTTCAGTCAGGCAGTTCATCGAGTTGGCGGTGAACATGCCGGAGCATGAACCGCAGGTCGGGCAGGCGCTGCGCTCGTACTCGGCAACCTTCTCGTCAGAAGCGCTGGAGTCGGCGGCGATCACCATGGCGTCGACGAGGTCGAGGCCGTGGGAAGCGAGTTTGGTCTTGCCAGCTTCCATCGGGCCGCCGGAAACGAAGATCACCGGAATGTTCAGGCGCAAAGCAGCCATCAACATGCCCGGGGTGATCTTGTCGCAGTTGGAGATGCAGACGATGGCGTCGGCGCAGTGGGCGTTGACCATGTATTCGACAGAGTCGGCGATGATCTCGCGGCTCGGCAGCGAATAGAGCATGCCGTCGTGACCCATGGCGATGCCGTCATCCACGGCGATGGTGTTGAATTCTTTCGCTACGCCACCGGCGCGTTCGATTTCCCGGGCAACCAGTTGACCGAGGTCTTTGAGGTGCACGTGGCCCGGCACGAACTGGGTGAAGGAGTTGGCAATGGCGATGATCGGCTTCTTGAAGTCGTCATCTTTCATCCCGGTGGCGCGCCACAGTGCGCGGGCGCCGGCCATGTTGCGGCCGTGGGTGGATGTTTTCGAGCGGTAATCTGGCATGGAGCACTCCGGGCGGCTAATCAGGTATCAAAAGGGAGTGAGCTTCTATTGACGTCTGGAACACTCAGAAATGGCCGTGTGTCCTGGATGTTGCCGATGACTTTGCGGGATCGCCGCTTGCCTCAGCCTGAGCTCATAAACCCGCCGGGGGATGAATGGCGATGAATCAGCCGATTCTACACCGCTGGCGTCTGGAGGGAATGGCGCAAAGTGTTGTTCCAGTGCCGACGGTGCGTATGGCATGACGACCGGCAGGCTCAATCGCTGCCGAAGGGCGTGACCGCGCCGTTCTCGATAATGCTGGCGCGATGGCTGATCCGCTTGTTCAGCGCCAGCGCGATGCAACTGAGCAGGACAAAACAGTAGCCGAGGGTGGCCTGCAGGTTGCCTGGACTCAGGCTGATCAGCGCACTGATCAACCCGCCGCAAATGAAGATGATCGTGCTACCGGCCGAGGCCGAAGTACCGGCGTTCTCCGGGAACAGGCCCATGGCGCGTGAGGTGGCGGCCGGGCGTGCAATGGTGGTGCCGGCGGTGCAGATCAGCATCGGGATCAATACCGTGACGGGCGAGAGTGCGAAGTACTGCGACAGTAATAGCATCACCAGCCCTGCCAGCAGAATCAGGCTCAACCCGGCCACGATCTGTTGCGCAGAGCTGATGCGCCGGCTCAACAGCGTGGCGGCAATCCCGCCGGTCACATAGGCCGCACCGTAGATCAGCAGGATCAGCGAGAAGTCGTAGGCTGACAGCTGCAACTGATCCATGAAGATCAACGGCGAAATGACGATGAACGAGAAGTGGCAGGCGAACGCGAAAGCCGAAATCAGCCAGTAGCCGACGAACTCGAAATCCCCCAGCACCCGTCGATAGGCGCTGAGGAAGTTGAGCGGTGTGCCTTTGGCGACTGGCCGACCGCCGTCCAGAAACAGCCAGGCCTTGAGCAGCACCACTGCTGCCAGTGCGATGAACAGCCAGAAGCTGCCACGCCAGCCCAGGGTCGCCTGCAGAAAGGTTCCGGCCAGCGGTGATATGGAGATGAAGATCCCGGTGGCGGTCACCATCAGGATCCGCAGGCGATCGCGCTCTGCGCCCTCGAACAGATCCTGCACCAGCGCCTGTGACAGGACGAAACAGCCACAACCGATGGCCTGCACGATGCGAAAAGTCATGAACAATGTGTAGTCGCTGGTCATTACGCAGCCGATAGCGCCGAGGATTGAGACAGCCATGCCGGCGAGCAGCAAGCCCTTGCGCCCGATGACGTCGGACAACGGCCCGATCAGCAGTTGGGCAAAGGCGATGCCCACCGCGAACAGGCTGATCGACAGGGCGATGTCGGTCGGAGTGCTGGCGAAGTGTTCGGCCAGCGCCGGGAACGACGGCAGCAGGACGTCCAGCGGAAACACCCCCAGCAGCACCATGGCCAAAAGCAGGCTGATCGCCCCGCGTCGTTGTCGGGTCGTTACCACCGTTCTTCCTTCAAGCATCGATCAGTCCTGCCTTGGCGAAAAGTTTGCGGTTGTTGGGTAGCGCGAAGAATCCGGCTTTTTCGAGTGCAGCAAGCGTAGCCGTCGCTCCGGATCGGGCACGCTGGCGGCTGGCCTGTTCGTTGGTCAGGCTGTCGAGGATTTCCTTGATTGCACCTTCGCCAATGCCGGCGCGGCGCAGGCTTTGGTGCAGCCATTGCTCGTCGACTTCGAAGAAGGTCGCCAGGGTCTCCAGCAAGGTTCTGGCCGCAAAGGCGCGCTGGCGGCTGTTCAGGGTCAACCAGAGGTAGTGAAAGACCTCGGAAAAAAAACGGCTGTGGCGCGCTTCATCCGCGAGGTGGTCGCGCAGCATGTCGTTCACGCTGCTGACCAGCGTTTCCCGACACACATCCAGCAACTCCCGGGCAATGATGGTTTCGGAGACGAAGCCGAGCAGAAACCATGCCAGCGGGCGTTTGCTCTCCGGCGTTCGGGCGATCTGACCGGTCAGGCGGGTGATGCGCAGCGGCATCTGTGGACGACCGGTGAAACCATGCAGTTCGGCGATCTGTTCGGCCAGATGATGGGAGAACAATGCGTGATAACCCTCGTCGGTATAGAGCTGCAGCGCGGCGGTTTTCATCCTTGACGGAATGTGCGCGGGCAACTCACCGTGGACAATGGTTTCCACGGCGCGGTTGACGATGCGGTGTTCCAGCAGCGTGGTGTAGTCGAGAAAGTGCACCAGGTGGTTGGCAGCCAGCCGATGCATGACCTTGCCGCCTGCGGCTTCGATCGCCGGGTGGGACAGATACGGCAGGAATGCCGGCGGAAACCAGAAGCGGGTTTGCAGTTGCAACTGCAGGTCTGCCGGCAACTGGTAGTCGTGCCGGCTGGTGCGTACCGAAGCGTGGTTGTTCCAGTCGCCGAGGGTGAATCGAAGTGCCCAGGACTCTGGCGCTTCGGGCTGATCCACGGTTGATGTGCTCATTTGCGCGTATCCTGCAACAGGTCGCGCATTTCCTGACACATCGCCTGACCGTCGCTGGCGCCGCAGCCGACAAAGAACAACGGTTGTTCAGCGCTGCCTTCGAGTTTGAGCAGGGCTTCGACCTGGCGGTCGGCAAATGCCCCGGTCAGCCACGTTCCCAGGCCCAGCGCTGTGGCCACCAGTTGAAAGGTTTGCGACAGATGACCCGCCTCGACAAACGCCATGCGATAGGCGCGTGAGTGTTCATACTTCCACCAGAGCTTGTCGAAACGAGCGGTGATAAACAGACCCAGCGGCAGGTTATTGATGAAGTGCTGACCCGCCAGCAAATGACCCAGCGCGGGGGCGGGCAAAGGATTGACCCGGCTGAGTGCGTGTTCTGCCGGGTGATAGGCGTAGACACCTGGTTCCAGGCCCTCGATATTGCGTGCCAGAAGAAACCCTTCACAGGCATTCAATCCTCCACCCGACGGGCTGCTGCGCCGGGCACCGAGGCCTTCGGCGATGCTCTCGTCGCGGTCATTGTCGCGATGGCGAAGAAAGCCCAGCGAGAGGTACAGCAGTGTACCGACGTCATTGAGGGTGATCGCTGCGCCAGTGAAAGAGCGGCAGGTTTTTCTCAGGCGCAGGACATTGCCCAAGCTGGCAACGGTCAGGGCCGCAGAGGCGGGCAGGGTGATCAGAGGTTTGTCTTGATGGATCGGGCGATCTTGCGCGGGTGCCGGTGTGGTCAGCACGGCGCTGCAATGGTTCAGGTATTGCCTGGACCACTCGTGAATATTCTGGGGTGTCTGTTCGCAGGGAATGTTCTGGGTGCCAATATGATAAATCTTCGACAATTCATCCCAGCCCCATGGCGGACTGTCTATTTTTGCAACGGTTAATATGCCCGCGTTCAGAAGTTGTGAGTCTATTATGTTGCGTCTGTCGAACTGTTCCGGGTTATTGATAAGTTGTGCAAGTCGACAAGAGTAAGTCAGGTCAAGTTCATGTTGGGTGTGGTCTTTATAGTTCCAGACTATTTGTCCGGGCGTGCGCGGCAATATGAATAAATAGGGATTGATATGCATGTTGTGTTCATCGCTCTGGAACGGGTCGGAAGAACGCTGGGGTGCCGGCACTCCCCAGCGTTCTGGCTCACTTAGCGGGCTTTAGGTGCAACCAGGAAGGCCAGGTTTGCGATTTGGTTGGTTTCCAGAGTAATTGCTTTCATAAGTATGAACTCCTTGTTCATTGAGAGTGAATGTCACCGTCGTGGTGACAACTTAATAATAGGTTGTAATGAATTATTGGCAAGCGATACTTGGGTAGGAAATTTCTATTAATTTTGTCGGAGTGGGCGTGCTGCAAGGGCAAACTTGTAAGTATTAGATGTTGAAATGTAATGCGCAGGGAAATGTCCTGCATGCATGTAGGAAGTTAGTTGTAGGAAAGAGGAAGAAATTCGACGACATTGCATCGCCGTAAAGCCAACGGGAAGCCCGCAGGCTCCCCGTTTCATGGGCCGATCAGCTGTTAGGCAGCAGGCGGCAGGTGATGCTCTTGATGTAGCGAGTCTCGGCGATGGCCGGGTGTACCGGGTGGTCCGGGCCCTGACCGCCGCGCTCGAGCATCTGGATGTTGCGGTCCAGGTGACGGGCGCTGGTCAGCAGGATGTTTTGCAAATCGTCCTCTGGCAGGTGCATGGAGCACGAAGCGCTGACCAGAATGCCGTCCTTGGTCAGCAGGCGCATGGCTTGCTCGTTCAGACGACGGTAGGCGCCTTCACCGTTCTTCATGTCTTTCTTGCGCTTGATGAACGCTGGCGGGTCGGCAACGATCACGTCGAAACGTTCTTCACTCGCCTTGAGTTCCTTCAACGCTTCGAAGACGTCGCCTTCGATGCAAGTCATCTTGTCGGCGAAGCCGTTCAGCGCGGCGTTACGCTCGACGCCGTCGAGGGCGAAGCCCGACGCGTCGACGCAGAACACTTCGCTGGCACCGAACGCTGCAGCCTGCACGCCCCAGCCACCGATGTAGCTATAGAGGTCGAGGACGCGTTTGCCTTTGGCGTAGGGGGCGAGGCGGGCGCGATTCATGCGGTGGTCGTAGAACCAGCCGGTTTTCTGGCCACCAATGACCGGCGCTTCGAACTTCACGCCGTTCTCTTCCAGTGCGACCCATTCCGGCACCAGGCCGAACACGGTTTCGACGTAACGGTTGAGGCCTTCGGCATCACGGGCGGCAGAATCGTTCTTGAACAGAATGCCGCTTGGCTTGAGCACTTGGGTCAGTGCAGCGATCACGTCATCTTTATGCGCTTCCATGGTCGCCGAGGCGATCTGCACCACGAGGATGTCGCCGAAACGGTCGACCACCAGACCCGGCAGCAGGTCGGAGTCGCCATAGACCAGGCGGTAGAATGGCTTGTCGAACAGACGCTCGCGCAGCGACAGGGCCACGTTCAGGCGGTGCACCAGCAGCGACTTGTCCAGCGCCAGTTTGATGTCACGCGACAGCAGGCGCGCGCAGATCAGGTTGTTCGGGCTCATCGCGACGATGCCCAGCGGCTTGCCGCCCGCGGCTTCGAGGATCGCCTGATCGCCGGCCTTGAAGCCGTGCAGTGGCGTGGCGGACACATCGATTTCGTTGCTGTAGACCCACAAGTGGCCGTTGCGCAGGCGACGGTCGGCGTTGGCTTTGAGGCGCAGGCTAGGCAGGGACATGACGTCGCTCCGGAAAAAAGAGCGGGAGTATACCGTGTTGATGCGTGTGCAGGTTCAGCGCTGGACATGTGGCGAGGGAGCTTGCTCCCGCCGGGCTGCGCAGCGGCCCCAATTCATGCCACTCGATTCATCAGGAAGAACCGGTTGGCAGGGCTTGCGACTGCTGCGCAGCCGAGCGGGAGCGAGCTCCCTCGCCACAGAGGCGCGTCAGGCCGACAGCGCGTCGATCAGTTCTTTGTTGAACGCCGGAATATCGTCCGGCTGACGGCTGCTGATCAGATGACCGTCCTTGACCACTTCCTTGTCGACCCAGTTGGCCCCGGCATTCACCAGGTCATCCTTGAGTGTCTTGAAACTGGTCATGGTCTTGCCATTGACCAGCCCGGCGGAAATCAGCAGCCAGCCGCCATGGCAGATCACTGCAATCGGTTTGCCGGCGGAGGCGCCGGTCTTGACCAGATGCTGGGCATCCTGATCGATGCGAATGGTGTCGGAGTTCTGCACGCCACCCGGCAGGACGATCGCGTCGTACTGCTCGCTGCTGGCGCCTTGAAAGGTCTGATCGACCTTGAAGTCATCCGCCGGTTTGTCGTGGTTCCAGCCTTTGACCTTGCCGGCCTCGGCCGAAAGGATGTCGACCTGGGCGCCGGCCTGCTCCAGTGCTTGCTTGGGCCCGGTCAGTTCGACCTGTTCGAAACCGTCTGTTACTAAAATGGCGACGCGTTTGCCAGTGAGGGAAGTAGCCATCGATAAGCTCCTGAGTCTGCGGGAAATTACCGCCGAGCCGGTGCTTGATTGTCCGGTCGGCCTTACAAAGTCCGAAGCCTGAGCGTGAATGAAAGTTCCTGACAATTGCCCACTGGTGTGTCGTCCTGCGGTTTTTAGAGGTTAGAATCGCCGCCTGTCCCAGAGTGTGTACTTATGTCCCAAGAGCTGACCACCGAACAGATTCAACAATCCCTGCAAGGCATCAGCGTGCCCGCGCAGCCGCAGATCATGGTGGATCTGCAGATGGAGCAGTACATGCCCGACCCGGACCTGGAGGTGATCGCCAAGCTGATCGCCCAGGATCCCGGCCTGTCCGGTTCTCTGCTGAAAATCGTCAACTCGCCGTATTACGGCCTGAGCAACAAGATCACTTCGATCCAGCGTGCGGTGAACCTGTTGGGCAGCCGCTCGATCATCAACCTGATCAACGCGCAGTCGATCAAGGGCGAGATGAACGACGACACCATCGTCACCCTCAACCGTTTCTGGGACACCGCCCAGGACGTGGCGATGACGTGCCTGACCCTGGCCAAGCGCATCGGCACTCAGGCCGGCGATGAGGCCTATGCCCTGGGCCTGTTCCACGACTGCGGCGTGCCTTTGATGCTGCAACGCTTCCCCAACTACATGTCGGTGCTGGAAACGGCTTACGCCAACGCCAGTGCCGAGTGCCGGGTGGTGGACACCGAAAACAGCGAGTTCAACACCAACCATGCCGTGGTCGGCTACTACACCGCCAAGTCGTGGCGCCTGCCTGAACACGTCAGCACGGCGATCGCCAATCACCACAATGCGCTGGCGATCTTCAGCGACGAATCCTCGCGCAACAGCCAGATGAAGAATCTGCTGGCGATCCTGAAGATGGCCGAGCACATCTGTGCGTCTTATCGGGTGCTGGGCAACCAGACCGAAGACCACGAGTGGAACAGCATTGGCCCGCTGATTCTCGATTACGTGGGCCTGTCGGACTACGATTTCGAAACCCTCAAACAGACGATCCGCGACCTCGGCGCGCATTGATTCGAGAACGCCATGCCTGAATTGCCGGAAGTCGAAACCACCCGCCGGGGCATTGCTCCGCACCTGGAAGGCCAGCGCGTCAGCCGGGTGATCGTGCGGGATCGTCGGCTGCGCTGGCCGATCCCCGAAGACCTCGATGTGCGTCTTTCCGGGCAGCGCATCGTGCTGGTCGAGCGGCGGGCCAAGTATCTGTTGATCAATGCCGAAGTCGGCACGTTGATCAGTCACTTGGGCATGTCGGGCAACTTGCGGCTGGTGGAAGTCGGGTTGCCGGCGCTCAAGCATGAGCACGTCGATATCGAACTGGAATCCGGTCTGGCGTTGCGCTACACAGATCCGCGCCGCTTCGGTGCGATGCTGTGGAGTACCGATCCGCTCAATCACGAACTGCTGATTCGCCTCGGGCCGGAGCCGTTGACCGATCTGTTCGACGGCGAGCGCCTGTTCCAGCTGTCGCGTGGGCGTTCGATGGCGGTCAAGCCGTTCATCATGGACAACGCGGTGGTGGTAGGCGTCGGCAATATTTACGCGACCGAAGCGCTGTTCGCCGCCGGGATCGATCCGCGCCGCGAAGCCAAGAGCATCTCCCGCGCGCGATATCTGAAGCTGGCGATCGAGATCAAACGCATCCTCGCCGCAGCCATCGAGCGCGGCGGCACCACGTTGCGGGATTTCATCGGCGGTGACGGGCAGCCCGGCTACTTCCAGCAGGAACTGTTTGTCTATGGTCGCGGTGGTGAGCACTGCAAGGTCTGCGGTACTGGCCTGCGGGAAGTGAAGCTGGGGCAACGGGCCAGTGTGTTCTGTCCGCGCTGCCAGACCTGAGGCAAAAATCTGAAAAAGTCCTACGGTCTATAGTGAGTGGTCTCACTGTTCAGCCCGAAGGATCGTGCCATGAAGTCCTTGCAAGTCCTGTTTGCAGCACTGTTGCTGTGTTCCAGCCTGGCCGTTCAGGCCGCGGAGCATGGCAGCGGTGATCCGCGCTACACCATCCAGAACCCTCCCGCCTACGCCATGATTGGTGATTTGCTGATTGCTCGACCTTTGCTGGTGGTGGCGACGGTGCTGGGTGCGGGGGTGTTTGTGGTGTCATTGCCGTTTACCGCGCTGGGTGGCGGGGTAGGTGATGCGGGGCAGGCGCTGGTGGTGGATCCGGCGAAAGCGGCGTTTGTGCGCTGTTTGGGGTGTACAGGGGAGGGGTTTGAGCAGCGCGAGTGAGCTGATCCGGATTCTGCGGTGTTGCTGATGGTCCTTTGGCGAGCAAGCCCGCTCCCACAGTGAAATGCATTCCAACTGTGGGAGCGGGCTTGCTCGCGAAGAGGCCCGGAAGAGCGTTACAAAACGTTCAGATCAGGCCTTGCCGGTAATCTTGCGGTACTTTTCCATCAACTGTTCTTCAGTCTCAGGATGCGCCTCGTCCAGTGGAATGCAATCCACCGGGCAGACCTGTTGGCACTGCGGCTCGTCGTAGTGGCCGACGCACTGGGTGCACAGGTTCGGGTCGATCACATAGATCTCTTCGCCTTGAGAAATGGCGGCGTTCGGGCACTCGGGTTCGCAGACGTCGCAGTTGATGCAATCGTCGGTGATGATCAGGGACATGCTAACTCCAGCCGGGGCGGCAGGCCCGGGCGCTATAAATCAATGCGCGCAATTGTGCCGCATTGGCGCCCGCAGTGCACGCGGGCGCCGTTTGAACGGTCGTTACTTCTTGAAGCGCAGGGTCAGCGCGTCAGCCACGGCGGGGTGCACGAACTTGCTGATATCGCCGCCCAGCGCGGCAATTTCCCGCACCAGCGTCGAGGAAATGAACGAATAACGCTCGGACGGGGTGAGAAATAGGCTCTCGACGTCCGGGGCCAACTGGCGGTTCATGTTGGCCAGCTGGAATTCGTATTCGAAGTCCGACACCGCACGCAAGCCACGCAGGAACACATTGGCGTTCTGCTCCTTGGCGAAATGCGCCAGCAGCGTCGAGAAGCCGACCACTTCCACGTTCGGCAGGTGTTTGGTCACCTCGCGAGCCAGTTCAACCCGTTGTTCCAGCGGGAACAGCGGGTTTTTCTTCGGGCTGGCGGCGACCGCAATGATCACGTGATCGAACAGGCGCGAGGCGCGTTCGACCAGATCGCCATGGCCCTTGGTAATAGGGTCGAAGGTACCTGGGTACAACACTCGGTTCATCGCGTCGTCCTGGCGGGAGTCCGTTGGGGAGTCGGATGGTATCGCAGCCGTCCCGGTCGGCCAAGTCGCCTGTTGGGTAAGAAAGCACTATAGACGACGCGATAAACCGGTTTTTTCACGGATTTCTCAGCCGATTGGCGAGGGCTGTCGCCAGCTGCGCGGTCAGGCCATACACCGACAATTGCGGGTTGGCGCCAATGCTGGTGGGGAACAGCGAGCCGTCGTGAATCGACAGATTGCTCAGTTGATGATGCCGGCCAAGGCTGTCGGTGACTGCGTTTTTCGGCTCTTCGCCCATCGCACAACCGCCCATCACGTGGGCACTGCCCAGGCGCGTGCGATACAGCTCAAGGCTCAGACCGTTGATCAGCGTGCGGGCTTCGGCCAGGGTTTTCACGTAGCGCGCATCGGCGTGCATCGGCATCACGGCTTTGGCGCCGCCGGCAAACTGGATCTCGGCCATGCTGTGAAAGGCGCGGCGCAGGCCCTCCCAGGCATAAGGCGAGACTTGATAGTCGAGCACCGGCGAGCCATCACCGCGCAGTTCGACACTGCCGCCGGGGCTGTCCGGGTGGAAACCGTCGCGCAGCAACGCGAGCATCGCGTGGGTGTGCGGCAGGTCGGCCATGTGTTCGGCATTCTGCTGGCCGAAACCGCCGAGCAAGGTCGCGGCCAGTGCCGGTTGCAGCGGTGGCACTTCGAGTTTGTAGCCCATCGGCCCACTGGTGCCGTCCTTCCACTGGAAATGATCCGAGTAGATCGACTGCGGCGCGCCGTAGAACGGGTTGATCACCTCGTCGAAACGCCCGGCGGACATGTTCACCAGATGCAGGAACGTGCGTTTGCCGAGGCGCTGATGCGGATCCGGTGCATCCGAGCGCAGCAGCAGTGCCGGGCTGTTGATGCCACCGCCGGCCAGCACGTAATGCCGGGCCTTGACCGTGATGGTGTGGCCGGTCGGCGCGACGCAGCGCTCGTCCATCGCTACGCATTGCAGGCCGGTGATCTTGTCGCCGCTGATCAACAGCTTTTCCGCACGGGCCAGGTACAGCAGCTCGCCGCCCTTTTCCAGCGTCGCCGGGATGGTCGTGACCATCATCGACTGCTTGGCATTGGTCGGGCAGCCCATGCCGCAATAGCCGAGGTTCCAGCAGCCGCGCACGTTACGCGGGATCACGTGCCAGCTGTAGCCGAGTTGCTCGCAGCCCTTGCGGATCACGTCGTTGTTGGCATTGGGCGGGACCATCCACGGCGCGACGCCGAGGCGCTGTTCCATTTTTTCGAACCACGGCGCCATCTCGGCCGGGCTGTGGCCTTTGACGTTGTGCTCCTTGGCCCAGTGCTCGAGGGTCGGCTCGGGCGTGCGGAAACTCGAGGTCCAGTTGATCAGCGTGGTGCCGCCCACCGCACGGCCCTGGAGGATGGTGATCGCGCCGTCCTTGCTCATGCGGCCGATGCCTTCCTGATAGAGGCTGCTGTAGGCCTGGTCTTCGAGCATTTTGAAGTCGGAACTGGTCTTGAGCGGGCCTTCTTCGATCAGCAGCACTTTGTAACCGGCGGCGCTGAGGATTTCTGCCGTGGTGCCGCCACCGGCACCGCTGCCGATGATCGCCACATCGGCTTGCAGCGTCAGGTCGGCGGTCAGCTGTGCGCCGTTGTAGGTTTTCCAGCCACGGGCGAGGCCTTCGCGGAACGGGTCGGGTACGGGCATTGATCAGGTTCTCTTGTTCTTGTTGTTCTTGCGGGTCCCTTCGCGAGCAGGCTCGCTCCCACATTTGCACCGCAGCCCCCTGTGGGAGCGAGCCTGCTCGCGAAGGGCGCGACTCGGTTTCAAACAGTAGGCGGGCCGGGGTAGCCGCAATGGCCCCAGGACTCGGCGCGGGTGTACCAGGCCATCATCACCATCTGCTGCAATGAGCTGTGGCCCATGCGCAGCAGGCTCAATGAGCTGTTCTGCCAGCGCTCGAGGAAGTGGCGCATTGCCTCGGGGCTGGCGTTTTCCCAACTGCCCCAGATCCCGGTGAGCGGGCCGCGGGTGACGGCCATGCCGAGCACGTCGAACAGCTGCCGGGTGAGTTTGAGCATCTCCGGCGACAGGTGATCGAGGCTGTAGTCCAGCGATTTGAGGGTGCCATCGACGGCGCCGGGCATTTTTTCGGCGGCCACGGCGCCTTCGAGCATCACCGGAATCAGTGCGCGCAGAAACAGCAGGTCGCCGTCGCGCAAAGTGACGAAGCCATTGGCCGCGACACTTGATGAACAACCACTGAGGCTGGCGCCGAGGCCGGCGGTGGCGAGAAACGCTGTGGCGCCAAGGCTGAACTTCAGCAGGCCACGGCGCGACAGGGCAGGTGTTTCGGTCAGGCTTGGGTGCATTGTTGTTATTACCCGGCGGTGACGACGATTAGCGGATGAACAGCTTCTGGATCAGTTTCTGAATTGATTTGCCGTAGGGCGGATAGATCAACTTCGCGGCGTTGAAGCGCTGTTTGATCAGCACGCCCTTGGCTTTGCTGAAAGTCAGGAAACCTTCGTGGCCGTGATAGTGGCCCATGCCCGACGGGCCGATGCCGCCGAACGGCATGTCGTCCTGCGCCACGTGCAGCAGGGTGTCGTTCAGGCACACGCCGCCGGAGTGGGTCTCGTGCAGCACGCGGTTCTGTTCGCGCTTGTCGTAGCCGAAGTAGTAAAGCGCCAGAGGACGCGGGCGCTGATTGATGTAGGCAAACGCCTGATCGAGATCCTGATACGGCACGATCGGCAGCAGCGGGCCGAAGATTTCGTCCTGCATCACGGTCATCTCGTCAGTGACGTTGAGCAGCAGGCTGTGCGGCATGCGCCGGCCCTGGCCCTGTTCGAACAGCGGGATCAGCAGCGCGCCCTTGCTCGTGGCGTCGCTGACATAACCGTTGAGCCGGGCCAGTTGGCGCTCGTTGATGATCGCGGTGTAGTCCGGGTTGTCGGCGAGGGTTGGATAGAAATTGTTCACCACCTGGCGATAGGCTTCGACGAACGCGCCGACGCGGTCTTGCGGCACCAGCACGTAATCGGGGGCGACGCAGGTCTGCCCGGCATTCAGGGTTTTACCGAAGGCGATGCGTTCGGCGGCGTCCTTGAGCGGCACGTCGCGAGAGACGATGGCCGGGGATTTGCCGCCCAGTTCGAGGGTCACCGGGGTCAGGTTTTCCGCTGCGGCGCGCATCACGTGTTTGCCGATGCTGGTGGCGCCGGTGAACAGCAGGTGATCAAAGCGCAGACGGGAAAACGCCACGCCGATGTCGGCCTCGCCCAGCACCACGCAGACCAGATCTTCGGGGAAAATCCGTCCCAGCAGGGTCTTGAGCAACTGGCCGGTGGCCGGGGTCGATTCGCTGAGCTTGAGCATCACTCGGTTGCCCGCTGCCAGCGCGCCGACCAGTGGGCCGATGGCCAGATACAACGGGTAGTTCCACGGGACGATGATGCCGACCACGCCAAGCGGCTGGTACACGACTTTCGCCGACGCTGGCTGAAAGGCCATGCCGACTTTGCGTCGCGACGACTTCATCCAGCCCTTGAGGTGACGGCTGGCGTAATGGATCCCGTGCAGACTGGGCATCAGTTCGGCGAGCAGGGTTTCATCGGCGCTGCGATGACTGAAATCCGCGCTGATGGCCTCGACCAGCGCCTGCCGCTCATTACTGAGCAAGTCGCGCAACGCCTTGAGCCATTGCTGGCGCTGATCTGCCGGTGGCATCGGGTTGGCGGCATAGGCGGCGCGCTGTGCCGCGAACAGCCGATCCAGCTCTTCCAGGGGCTGTTGCAGCGTTTGCAGATAAGCAATGTCGGCAGTCATCGTCGGCTCCGGATTTATTGTAGTGATGACGTTCTAGAGTCTATGCTCTAGAAAGTCAAATGACTTCCCGACACAGCTTTGTTTTATCAAGTTCCGGTTAGGTCGTAAGATGCCCCTCACCGCACTCTGAATTAAAGCTCAAGCCATGGCCCCACGAATAAAAACCAGCGAGCGCATCGTGCAGAACAGCCTCGAACTGTTCAATCAGCAGGGCGAGCGCAGCATCAGCACCAATCACATTGCCGCGCACATGGAGATTTCTCCGGGCAACCTGTACTACCACTTCCCCAACAAGCAGGCGATCATCGCCGTGCTGTTCAGTGAGTACGAGACGCTTGTGGACAGCTTTCTGCGCCCGCCGCAGGGGCGTGCCGCCACCGTCGAAGACAAGCGCTATTACCTCAAGGAGCTGCTGTCGGCGATGTGGGGCTACCGCTTTCTGCATCGCGATCTTGAGCACCTGCTCGACAGCGACCCGGACCTGGCCGCGCGCTACCGGCGTTTTTCCCAGCGCTGCGTGATCCAGGGCATGGCGATCTACGAAGGCTTCGTCGCCGCTGGCATCCTCAAGATGGATCGGGTGCAGATCGAATCCCTGACGATCAATGCCTGGATCATCCTCACCTCGTGGGTGCGTTTTCTGTGCACCACCCGGGAAAACTCCAACCACCTCAGCGAACAGGCCATCAAGCGTGGCGTGTATCAGGTGCTGGTGCTGGAGGCCGGATTCGTCACCGATCAGGCCCGCGAAGAAGTGAATGCCTTGTTCGACGAGTTCTACGTGCCGCTGGCCCAGGCCCTCGAGGAAGGGCGGTAAACCATTTCGAAGTCGCTCACAGGAGTCCGTTATGCCGATTGCGCAACTGCTCAGCCCGAATGCACTGGATGCCCGCAAGGAGCAGGCGGGGCTGGTGATTCTCGATTGTCGTTTTGCCCTCGAAGACCCGGACTACGGGCAGCGCAGCTATGCCGAAGGGCACATCGCCGGTGCCAGCTTCGCCGACCTTGAGCGCGATCTCAGTGGCAAGGTGATCAAAGGCGTGACCGGGCGTCACCCGTTGCCCGAGCCGGCAGCATTGATCGAACGTCTGCAAGCCTGGGGCATCAATGCCGACAGCGATGTGGTTCTCTACGACGACGGCCCCGGTGCCTATGCGGCTCGGGCCTGGTGGTTGCTGGCGTGGCTGGGCAAGCGCGACGGCGTGTTCATTCTCGACGGCGGGCTGAAGGCCTGGCACGCGGCGGGTCTGCCGCTGAGTCTGGACGCGCCGTCGGTCAGCCGGGGCAATTTCAGTGGTCAGCCGGACATGAAACTGCTGCTGAGCGCCGAACAATTGCAGAAGCGCCTCGGTCAGCCGACGCTGACGTTGCTCGACGCCCGGGCCTTGCCGCGCTTCAAGGGTGAGGTGGAGCCGATCGATCCGATTGCCGGGCACATTCCCGGCGCGCAATGCGCAGCGTTTACCGAAAACCTCGGCAGCGACGGACGCTTCCTGCCAGCAGAGCAGCTCAAGCAACGCTTTGCTGCGAAACTCGGCGAGCGTTCGCCTTCGGAGCTGGTCGCTTACTGCGGCTCCGGGGTGACGGCGTGCCACAACCTGTTCGCGTTGTGCCTGGCGGGGTATCCGCTGGGTTCGCTGTATGCCGGGTCGTGGAGTGAGTGGATCAACGAGCCTTCCCGAGGCATCGCCACGGGCGAATAAAGTCACCATACCCCCAATGTGGGAGCGGGTTGCTCGCGAAAGCGGTTTGTCAGTCAACCATGATGTCTGCTGAAACATCGCTTTCGCGAGCAAGCCCGCTCCCACAGGGGTTAATCGTCGCCGATAGATTGTCGGGCACTGCGATACGCCGCCGGCCCCACGCCATACACCTGCTTGAACTGCCGGCTCAGATGACTCTGATCGGCAAAGCCCAGTTGCATGGCGACTTCCACCGGTAGGCAACCGTGCTGCAATAAACCCCGGGCCGTGGCGATGCGCTGCTGCATCAGCCAGGTGTGTGGCGGCATGCCGGTGGCGCGGCGGAACACCCGGGCGAAGTGGAAGGGCGACAGGTTCACCGCGGCCGCCAATTCTTCCAGCGACGGCGGCGCAGCCAGTTGCGCATGCAGCAGCTCCTTGGCCATCACCACCGCGCGATGCTCCTTGCCCGGTTTGCCGTTGATCTGCACCGCCGCATGCCGTTGCAACAGCAGCATCATCATTTCGCGCCACATCGTCTGCTGTTGCAGCGCGGTGGCCGGGCTTTCCAGCAAGCGATGCAACTGACAGAAACCGTTGACCAGATCCGGGTCGCGGTACAGCGTCGCGCCGAAGGCCGGCATCGGCGCGGTGGGCAGTTCCAGTTCTTCGAGAAGGGAAACGATCTGTCCGGTATCGGGATAAAACGCCCGGTACAGCCAACCGTCCTCGGTGCCCTTGTGGCCGGTGTGCAATTCGTCCGGGTTGATCAGCACCAGGGTGCCGCTGCCCGCAAGGTGTTCGGCACCGCGATAGCGATAACGCTGGGCACCGGCCATGATCATGCCGATCACATAACCGTCGTGGACGTGCGGGGCGAAGCGATGCTCGATGTAGCGCGCCGACAGCAACTCGACCCCGGCCAGCGGTGCGGTTTGCCAGAATCGGATCGACTCGCCCTGATCGCTCATGACGTCACACGGGCCAGCCATTGCGGGATGCGCCGTTCCAGGTAGTAACCGGGCTGGCGCAACGTGCCATCGACAAAGCCGACATGCCCACCCTTGGCCTGCAGCTCGAACCGGGTGCTGGCGGACAGCTCTTCGGCCGTCGGCAGGCTGTGGGGAAACACGAACGGATCGTCAGCCGCCTGAATGATCAGAGTCGGGGTGCGGATTTCACCGAGAAAGTAGCGACTCGATGCCTGTCGATAGTAATCCTCGGCATCGGTAAAACCATGCAACGGCGCAGTGATCCGGCCATCGAAGTCCCAGAAGGTGCGCATGTTCTCCAGCGAACCGAGCGCCGCCAGAGCCGCCAGGCCATCCTCGCGTCCGTCATGCTGGAACTGACGTTGCTTGTTTCTGATGTAGGCGACCATCTCGCGCATGAAGTGCGCCTGATAGACCTTGGAGAACCCCTGACCGATCCGATCGGCGCATTGATCGAGCCGAAACGGCACCGACACCGCCACTGCACCGTGCACGCCGCTGTCGCTGCCGGTCTCGCCCAGATGCTTGAGCAACACATTGCCGCCGAGGGAATAACCGACCGCATACAGCGGCGCCAGCGGGCGCTTGGCGCGCAGGTGTCTGATGGCTTCGGCGAGGTCTTCGCTGGCGCCGGAGTGGTAACTGCGCGGCAGCAGGTTGGGTTCGCCGGAGCAACCGCGCCAGTTCAGCGCGACGCTGGCCCAGCCTTGCGTGGCGATTGCCGCCTGAATCCCGGCGACGTAGGGTGAATTTGAAGAGCCGGTCAGCCCGTGCAGCACCAGCACCAGCGGCGCCTCGGCGCTGTGCGGGCCATGCCAGTCGAGATCGAGGAAATCCCCGTCGTCCAGCCACAAGCGTTCACGCTCGCGATCAAGGTGGACGGTTTTGCGCCAGAGCGGCCCCCACAAGGTTTGCAGGTGCGGATTGCCGAGGCCGAAGGCGGGGGTGAAGCGTTCAGTTTCCAGAGGGCACACACCTTTTGTGGCGAGGGAGCTTGCTCCCGCTGGGGCGCGAAGCGGCCCTTTTTTGGGACTGCTGCGCAGTCCAGCGGGAGCAAGCTCCCTCGCCACAGGTTGTTCAATATGTTCAGTTAGCTGCCATACGTTGCCACAACGCGTAGTACACCCGCCCGGATTTCTGCTCGCGGTGCAGGCGCCAGTTGCCCGGCAGGCCCAGCGTCGAAGGCGCGGTCTCGCTTTCAGTGTAGATCCACGAATCCGGCGCCAGCCATTGGCGCTCTTCCAGCAGGGTGCAGACGGCCGGAAGCAGGTTCTGGTTGAACGGCGGATCGAGGAACACCAGATCAAACGGCGTGGCGACCTGGGTTTCCAAATAACGCAGCGCGTCGGCGGTCTGCACCTGGCCGTTGGTGCAGCGCAGGGTGCCGAGGTGTTCCTTCAGGCTCGATACCGCTACGTGGCTGGCATCCAGCGCCTGGCCCATGGCCGCGCCACGGGACAGAGCCTCGAGAAACAGCGCGCCGCTGCCGGCGAACGGGTCCAGCACCTTGGCCCCGGCCACATACGGCGCGAGCCAGTTGAACAGGGTTTCGCGCACGCGATCCGGCGTCGGGCGCAGGCCCGGCGCATCGGGGAAGCTCAGTTTGCGGCTGCGCCATTCGCCGCCGATGATGCGCAGCTGGTTCACACCGTTGTGAACGTTCTGCGCAGGTTTTTTAGGACGAGTAGCCATTAATGCTCCGGAACCCCGAGCGGTTGCTCGGCAGGTTTATCAGATGGGGCCGGTAACGGCTTTTGCGGCACGGTCGGGCCAGCGCTGACGATGACCAGTTTGTCCGTGCTCAGGTGTTTGTTCATCGCGTCTTTGACCTGCTCGACCGTCAGGCTCTGGGACTGACGCATGAAGTCATCCAGATAGCTCAACGGCAGATTATAGAAGCCCATGGCGCCCAGTTGGCCGACGATATCGGCGTTGCTTGCGGTGGACAGCGGGAAGCTGCCGGCCAGCTCGCGCTTGGCGTCGTCGAGTTCTTTCTGGGTCGGGCCGGTCTTCAGATAATCGGCGAGCACGTCCTGCACCAGTTTCAGGGTGCCTTCGCTCATTTCCGCGCGGGTTTGCAGGTTGATCATGAACGGGCCGCGAGCCTGCATCGGGCTGAAACCCGAGTACACGCCGTAGGTCAGGCCACGCTTCTCGCGCACTTCGCTCATCAGGCGCGTACCGAAACCGCCGCCACCGAGGATCTGGTTACCCATCGACAGCGCCGCGTAATCCGGGTCGTCACGGTCGATGCCCAGCTGCGCGAGCAACAGGTTGGTCTGCTTCGACGGGAACTCGATGTGATTGACGCTGGCCTTCGGTTCCTGCGGCTGGGCGATTTTCGCCAGCGCCGGGCCTTTGGGCAGGGCGCCGGAGACCTGATTGGCAATCGCCTCGGCCTCGGCGCGAGACAAGTCACCGACCAGCGCGATCACCACGTTGCCGGCCGCGTAGGCCTTGGCGTGGAATTCACGCAGTTGCGCCAGAGTGATCTTCGGCACGCTCTGCGCATTGCCGTCACTGGAGTGCGCGTATGGGTGATCGCCGTACAAACGCTTCATCAGCTCGAGGCTGGCGAGTTTGCCGGGGTTCTGTTTCTGGTATTCGAAACCGGCGAGCATCTGGTTCTTGATGCGCGCAAAGGAGTCGGCCGGAAAGGTCGGTTTGCCCACCACTTCGGAGAACAGCTTCAACGCCGGCTCGCGCTGGTCGGCGGCGCTCAAACTGCGCAGCGAAGCCAGCGCCATGTCCTTGTAGGCGCCGTTGCCGAAATCCGCACCGAGGCCTTCGAAGCCTTGGGCGATGGCGCCAACGTCCTTGCCGGCCACGCCTTCGTTGAGCATGGCGTTGGTCAGGATCGCCAGGCCCGGCGCGTTGCCGTCCTGACTGCTGCCGGCGGCGAAGATCAGGCGCATGTCGAACATCGGCAGCTCATGGGCTTCGACGAACAGCACCTTGGCGCCTTCGGCGGTGTTCCAGGTCTGCACGTCGAGCTTGCGGCTGGCAGGGGCCTTGCCGTCGAGTTCGGCCAGCGATTGCAGCTTCTGGCTGGTCTTGGCGTTGTCCAGTGCTTCGCTGGCGTCGGTTTTGACACCGGGCATCAGATAGAACGCGGCGGAGCCGATGACCGCCACAGCGATCAGACCAAGCAACAGGCGTGGGGATTTGCGCTCACTCATGAGTCGTCTCCAGTGGCAGGACGTGGGCGACGCTGAGACGTTCGCGGGTGAAATACAGCTTGGCGGCGTTCTGGATGTCTTGCGGGGTCACGCTTTCCAGGTCGGCGAGTTCGGTGTCCATCAACTTCCACGACAGCCCGACCGTTTCCAGTTGGCCGATGGCGGTGGCCTGACTGGTGATCGAATCACGTTCGAACACCAGACCGGCAATCACTTGTGCCCGCACGCGCTCGAGTTCTTCGGCGGACGGTGCGGTGGTTTTCAGCTGTTCCAGCAGTTTCCACAGACCGGCTTCAGCTTGCGCCATGGTCTTGTTCTTCTGGGTGTTCGGCGTCGCCGACAGGGTGAACAGGCTGTCGCCACGGGTGTAGGCGTCGTAGCTCGACGAACCGCCCGAGACCAACTCTTCACCGCGCTCCAGTTGCGTCGGGATGCGCCCGCTGTAACCGCCGTCGAGCAGCGCCGAGATCAGGCGCAGGGCGTTGACCGAGCGCTTGTCTTCAGCAGTGGCAATGCTTGGCACGTTGAAGCCGAGCATCAGGCTGGGAAGTTGGGTCTGCACATGCAGGGTGATCTGGCGCTCACCCGGCTCGGCCAGTTCCAGCGGTTTCTTCGCCGGTGGCACGTCGCGCTTGGCAATCGGCCCGAAGTAGCGTTGGGCGAGGGTCTTCACTTCATCGGGGGTGACGTCGCCGACCACTACCAGCGTGGCGTTGTTTGGCACATACCAGGACTGATACCAGTGGCGCAGCTCTTCGACCTTCATCCGGTCCAGGTCGGCCATCCAGCCGATGGTCGGTGTGTGGTAGCCGCTGGCCGGGTAAGCCATCGCCTTGTAACGCTCGTAAGCCTTGGACATCGGCTTATCGTCAGTGCGCAGGCGACGCTCTTCCTTGATGACTTCGATTTCCTTGGCGAACTCGTCAGCCGGCAGGCGCAGATTGGCCATGCGGTCGGCTTCCAGTTCGAACGCTACGCCCAGACGGTCGCGGGCCATCACTTGGTAATAAGCGGTGAAATCGTCGCTGGTGAAGGCGTTTTCTTCGGCGCCCAGGTCGCGCAGGATCAGCGAGGCTTCGCCGGGACCGACTTTCTCGCTGCCCTTGAACATCATGTGCTCAAGCGCGTGGGACAGGCCGGTCTGGCCCGGAGTTTCGTAGCTGGAACCGACCTTGTACCAGACCTGCGACACCACCACCGGCGCGCGATGGTCTTCGCGCACGACGACCTTCAGGCCGTTGTCGAGGGTGAATTCGTGGGTCGGTTGCGGATCGGCCGCCAAGGCCGAAAAGGGCAGGCAGACTGTGCTGAGCAGCAGGCCTGCAGCGCGGCGGGCTAGAGCATTCATTCGTTTTTTAACCTGTTGGGCTGCCCGCTTGGTCTTAGCGTCGGCGGGCGAGAGGGTGCTAGGATACTGATCCGTTTTACCGGCGACCACGCCTATCAGGTTTTCAGGCCTGATGCGGTTGTATAGGTTGGCGGCAGAAAGCTGCGGTTTATCGACTAGACTTCGCTTTTTCGCCGATTTTGCCGGTTTAGTCCTTCGTTAATACGAATCTTTGGGGTGCCGCTGGCGCCTCGACAAAATGTTGCGCGTGAACAAGCTGGATGAAACACAGTCTGTTCTGCATCGAATATTTATTTGCCGGGGCGCCCTTATGGCGCGTCGCTACCGTGAGATAGCCGTCCTCCATGTTTGGTTCCAACGACGACAAGAAGACCCCAGCTGCGGCTGGCGAGAAGAAAAGCCTGTTCGGATGGCTGCGTAAGAAACCGCAGGAACCCGTCGTCGAACAGCCGCCCGCAATTCCTGAACCGGCTCCGACGCCAGCGCCTGCTATAGAAGAAGAGCCGGCGCCGATCGTGCTGCCGATTGCCGAGCCGGTGCTGCAACCGGTCGAGCCCGAGCCAGAACCTGAAACCCCGGTAGCGGCCGAGCTGCCACTGACTCCGGCGGCCGAGCCGTGGCTGACCTTGCCGGTGGCGGAAGAGCCGGTGGCCTTGGTCGAAGAGGCTGCGCCGCACGTGACGCCGCCGATTCCTGCACCTGCCGCGTTCGTCCCTGAAGTCGCTCCGGCGCCATTGGTTGAGCCGGTTGTCGAGCCTGCGCCGGTTGTTCCCGAGCCAGTGACCCCGGTGGTCGTTGCCCCTGTTGCGCCGGTCGTGCAGCAGCCCGAGCCTGCACCTGCACCTGCACCTGCACCTGCACCTGCACCTGCACCTGCACCTGTACCGGTCGTCGCTGCTCCGGTGGTGCCGGTAGAAGTGGTTGCTGAAACGCCAGTGGAAGCCCCGCGCAGCGAAGAAACCAAAGTCGGCTTCTTCGCCCGCCTCAAGCAAGGCCTGTCGAAAACCAGCGCCAGCATCGGCGAGGGCATGGCCAGCCTGTTTCTCGGCCGTAAAACCATTGATGACGATTTGCTCGATGAGCTGGAAACCCGTCTGCTGACCGCCGACGTCGGTGTCGAAGCCACTACGCAGATCATCCAGCGCCTGACCCAGAAGGTCGCACGTAAAGAGCTGGCCGACGCCGACGCGCTGTACAAGTCGTTGCAGGCCGAGCTGGCAGCGATGCTCAAGCCGGTCGAACAGCCGCTGAAAATCGCTTCGCAGAACAAACCGTTCGTGATTCTGGTGGTCGGCGTCAACGGCGCCGGCAAGACCACCACCATCGGCAAGCTGGCGAAGAAGCTGCAACTGGAAGGCAAGAAAGTCATGCTCGCCGCCGGTGACACCTTCCGCGCCGCTGCCGTTGAGCAGCTGCAGGTCTGGGGCGAGCGCAACAAGATCCCGGTGATCGCCCAGCACACCGGCGCCGACTCTGCTTCGGTGATCTTCGACGCCGTGCAAGCCGCCAAGGCCCGTGGCATCGACGTGTTGATCGCCGACACCGCCGGTCGTCTGCACACCAAAGACAACCTGATGGAAGAGCTGAAGAAAGTTCGCCGGGTGATCGGCAAGCTCGACGCCGACGCACCGCACGAAGTGCTGCTGGTACTTGATGCCGGCACCGGTCAGAACGCGATCAACCAGGCCAAGCAATTCAACCAGACCGTCGAACTGACCGGCCTGGCGCTGACCAAGCTCGACGGTACCGCCAAGGGCGGGGTGATTTTCGCCCTGGCCAAGCAGTTTGGTCTGCCGATCCGCTACATCGGTGTCGGTGAAGGCATCGACGATCTGCGTACCTTTGAAGCCGAACCCTTTGTCCAGGCACTGTTTGCCGAGCGGGAGCGTTCATGATTCGTTTCGAACAGGTCGGTAAACGCTACCCGAACGGTCACGTCGGCTTGCATGAGCTGAGCTTTCGAGTCCGTCGTGGCGAGTTTCTGTTTGTCACCGGTCACTCCGGTGCCGGTAAGTCCACGCTGTTGCGCCTGTTGCTGGCGATGGAGCGTCCGACCAGCGGCAAACTGCTGCTGGCCGGGCAGGACCTGAGCACCATCAGCAACGCGCAGATTCCGTTCCTGCGTCGGCAGATCGGCGTGGTGTTCCAGAATCACCAGTTGCTGTTCGATCGCACGGTGTTCAACAACGTCGCGCTGCCGCTGCAGATTCTCGGCTTGTCCAAGGCCGAAATCGCCAAGCGCGTCGATTCGGCGCTGGAGCGCGTGGCGCTGTCGGATAAAACCGATCTGTACCCGGGCGACCTGTCCACCGGTCAGCAACAGCGCGTCGGCATCGCCCGCGCCATCGTCCACCGTCCGGCCCTGCTGCTGGCGGACGAACCGACCGGTAACCTCGACCCGCGTCTGGCGGCCGAGATCATGGGCGTGTTCGAAGACATCAACCGCTTGGGCACCAGCGTGCTGATCGCCAGTCACGACCTGGCGCTGATTGCGCGTATGCGGCACCGTATGCTGACCCTGCAACGCGGCCGACTGATCGGCGACGGGGAGGCCGGCGTATGAGTGCAACACGCAGTCCGAAGGTTTCCGAGCGCGTGGCCCCGAAAGCCGCCGACCCGCAACCGCCAAAGAAGAAAAAACACGACGATGACGACGGCCCGGACTTTTCCACCCTGTTGCGTTCGTGGATCGAAAGTCACCGTGCCAGCCTGCTCGACAGCCTGCGGCGCCTCGGCAAGCAGCCGATCGGCAGCTTCTTCACCTGCATGGTGATGGCTGTGGCGCTGAGCCTGCCGATGGGCTTGTCACTGCTGATCAACAACGTCGAGCGTCTCGGCGGTTCGTGGCAGCGTGCGGCGCAGATTTCGCTGTACCTGCAGCTGGATGCCACGCCCGCGCAGGGTGAATCGTTGCGCGAGCAGATCAAAGGCATGCCCGGCGTCGCTGATGCCGAATATGTCGGTCGTGATCAGGCGCTGGAAGAGTTTCAGCAGCAGTCCGGTCTGGGCGAAGCCCTGCGCGAGCTGCCGGAGAACCCGCTGCCGGGCGTGGTGCTGGTGACCCCGAACGAGGTCGACAAGCCGACTCTGGAAGCATTAAGACAAAAACTTTCCGAACTGCCCAAGGTACAACAGGCGCAACTTGATCTAGTCTGGGTCGAGCGTCTGGCCGCCATCCTCAAGCTCGGTGACCGCTTTGTCTTCGGTCTGACGGTGCTTTTGGTGTCTGCATTACTTTTGGTGATAGGCAATACCATTCGTCTTCATATTGAAAACCGCCGCACAGAGATAGAAGTGATTAAACTCGTCGGCGGCACTGACAGCTATGTGCGTCGCCCCTTCCTTTATATGGGCGCGTTGTATGGCTTCGGTGCGGGGGTTCTGTCCTGGGGTGTGCTGGCGTTCGGCCTGAACTGGCTGAACGACGCGGTGGTTGGACTGGCCGGCTTGTACGGCAGTGATTTCGCGCTGGCCGGAGTGCCAGTTGCCGACGGTCTGTCGCTCTTGCTTGGCGCGGTGCTGTTGGGTTATATCGGTGCATGGATTGCAGTCGCACGTCATCTCAGGGAGCTGGCGCCGAAGTAGAATCTTTTTTGCGCGTGATTGACCTTGCGGTTTTTTTGGGAACTTGTACTTGAATTCCCGGTCAATTTTTCGCAGTGCCGAGAGGCACGAGTATGTAAGTGGGAGGTTTTTTCGCATGACCAATTCTTTGCAACCTGCGTACGCGTTGGTTCCGGGTGCGAACCTGGAAGCCTATGTGCACACCGTCAACAGCATTCCATTGCTGACGCCGGAGCAGGAGCGTGAACTGGCCGAGAGTCTCTACTATGAGCAGGATTTGGGGGCGGCTCGGCAGATGGTGCTCGCCCACCTGCGATTTGTCGTACACATTGCCCGTAGCTATTCCGGCTACGGTCTGGCTCAGGCTGACCTGATCCAGGAAGGCAACGTCGGTCTGATGAAGGCGGTAAAACGCTTCAACCCGGAAATGGGTGTGCGTCTGGTGTCGTTCGCCGTGCACTGGATCAAGGCGGAAATTCACGAGTTCATCCTGCGCAACTGGCGCATTGTGAAGGTCGCGACCACCAAGGCCCAGCGCAAGCTGTTCTTCAACCTGCGCAGCCAGAAGAAACGTCTGGCGTGGCTGAACAACGAGGAAGTCCACCGTGTGGCGGAAAGCCTTGGCGTCGAACCACGTGAAGTGCGCGAGATGGAAAGTCGCCTGACTGGCCATGACATGGCCTTCGACCCGGCTGCAGAAGCTGACGACGACAGCGCTTTCCAGTCGCCGGCCAACTACCTGGAAGACCACCGGTACGACCCGGCGCGTCAACTGGAAGATGCCGACTGGAGCGACAACTCCAACCACAACCTGCACGAAGCGCTGGAAGTGCTGGACGAGCGTAGCCGCGACATCCTCTACCAGCGCTGGCTGGCAGAAGAGAAAGCCACGCTGCACGACCTGGCGCAGAAGTACAACGTATCGGCCGAGCGGATCCGTCAGCTCGAGAAGAGCGCGATGAACAAGCTCAAGTTGTCGATCGCCGCCTAACCGGCGCCTCGGCAAACAAAAACGCCCCGATCAGCGATGATCGGGGCGTTTTTATTTCTGTTTCAACACAAATCCCTGTAGGAGTGAGCCTGCTCGCGATAGCGGTCTTCCTGCCACATTTATTGTGACTGACATGACGCTATCGCGAGCAGGCTCACTCCTACAGGGGGCTTCAGCGTTATTCAGCCCAAGGCGCCCGACGCGAATCATCAAGCCCCAGCAGATAGCTGGTCCCGCCCAACTGGCTCATCTGCTGGCGAATCCACCCGGCCCGGCGCGACACATAAGCCGTCGGATGGCTGGCGCTCCACACGCGCGGGTTAGGCAGCACCGCCGCCAGATAACTCGCCTGCTGCCGCGACAGTGACTTGGCGCTCACACCAAAGTGATGACGTGCTGCGGCTTCGGCACCAAACACCCCGTCATCCCACTCGACGCTGTTCAGGTAAACCTCAAGAATCCGCTGCTTGGGCCAGAACACTTCGATCAGTCCGGTAAACCAGGCTTCCAGGCCTTTGCGCAGATAGCTGCGACCCGACCACAGAAACAGGTTCTTCGACACTTGTTGGCTCAAGGTGCTGGCACCGCGAATCGAACCGCCGAGTTCGTTGTGGGCCAGCGCAGCCTGAATCGCGCCGAAGTCAAAACCCCAGTGCTCGGGAAACTTCTGGTCTTCGCCGGCCATGACCGCGACCTTGAGATCGTCGGAGATTTCGTCCCACGGTTTCCAGGTGCGCTGCAGGTCAATCGGCTCGCCGTCGACCCAGGATTCGATCTTGCGCTCGACCATCAGCGCCGTGCCCGGCGGTGGCACGAAGCGAAACAGCAACACCAGCAATACACTGCCGCCCGCGAACCAGAGCAGGGCCTTCGTGAGACGACGCAAAAGTGAACGCAGCATAGAGATGGCTTGGCCGAACCGATAGAGCGGGCCATTATACAGACCCTGCCGAACGAGTCTGACTGGAGTTCCACATGCTGCGTGGCTTTCTGATGCTGGCCGCTTTCTTTGGTTTTACCGGTGTGGGCCTTGGCGCCTTCGCCGCTCATGGCCTGAAGAGCCGCCTGACCCCCGAGTATCTGGCGATTTTCCACACCGGCGTGACCTATCAACTGGTGCACACCCTGGCGCTGTTCGGCGTGGCGTTGCTGGCCACGCAGATTCAGGGGCGATTGGTGACCTGGGCGGGTATTTCGTTCGCCGTCGGCATTCTGCTGTTCTCCGGGAGCCTGTATGTGCTGACCACCACAGGTATCAGCAAGCTCGGCATCATCACTCCGTTCGGCGGTCTGGCGTTTCTGGTTGGCTGGCTGTGTCTTGGACTTGCCGCCTGGCGCCTGCAGTAAACCGCTTGACGCTTGGTGCTGACCTTTAGGTCATGATCGGGCTAGAATGCCACCCCCTAAAAATGATGGCGGCCAGGCGCATGCGCATTCAGTTGAACGGCGAATCCCTTGAACTGCCCGACGGTGAAACCGTTGCGGCCCTGATTGCCCGTATGGACCTGACCGGTCGCCGGGTGGCAGTCGAACTCAACCTGGATATCGTCCCGCGCAGCCAGCATGCCGACACCGTGCTCAACGACGGCGACAACGTCGAAGTGGTGCACGCCATCGGCGGCGGCTGATCGCCGGCCCGCAAGGGCACAGAATTCTGCAAGACCCTCACCCCTAAAGAGGATTCCCCATGAGCATCGTTCGCAGCGACAAGCCTTTTGTTCTGGCCGGTCGTACTTACCAGTCGCGTTTGCTGGTTGGTACCGGCAAGTACCGTGACATGGAAGAAACCCGTCAGGCCATCGAAGCCTCGGGTGCCGAGATCGTCACCTTCGCCGTGCGCCGTACCAACCTCGGCCAGATCGAAGGCGAGCCGAACCTGCTCGAAGTGCTGTCGCCCGATCGCTACACCTTCCTGCCGAACACCGCCGGTTGCTACGACGCTATCGAGGCCGTGCGCACCTGCCGCCTGGCCCGTGAGCTGCTCGATGGTCACAACCTGGTGAAGCTGGAAGTGCTGGCCGACCAGAAAACCCTGTTCCCCAACGTGATCGAAACCCTCAAGGCCGCCGAAACGCTGGTCAAGGAAGGCTTCGACGTGATGGTTTACACCAGTGATGACCCGATCATCGCCCGGCAACTGGCGGAAATCGGCTGCATCGCGGTCATGCCGCTGGCCGGTCTGATCGGTTCCGGTCTGGGGATCTGCAACCCGTACAACCTGCAGATCATCCTCGAAGAAGCCAAGATTCCGGTGCTGGTGGATGCCGGTGTCGGTACCGCCTCCGACGCCACCATCGCCATGGAACTGGGCTGTGACGCGGTGCTGATGAACTCGGCCATCGCCCATGCTCAGCAACCGGTGATGATGGCCCAAGCCATGCAACACGCGATCGTCGCAGGCCGCTTGGCCTACCTCGCCGGCCGCATGCCGAAAAAACTCTATGCCAGCGCCTCTTCGCCGCTGGATGGTCTGATCAAGTAAGAGCCATTGATGACTGAATCGAACGACACGCCTATCCAGACGGAAGAGGGCGACGAGCGCCAACACCGCCGCATCAAGAGCTTCGTGATGCGCGCCGGGCGCATGACCGAAGGCCAGCAACGGGGTCTGGACCAGGGCGCGCCGCTGTACGTGCTGCCGCTGGCCGACGCGCCGGTGGATTACGATCAGGTGTTCGGCCGTTCGGCGCCGCGCTCGCTGGAGATCGGTTTCGGCATGGGCCACTCGCTGCTGGAAATGGCCGCGGCGGCACCGGATCAGGACTTCATCGGTGTGGAAGTGCACCGTCCGGGTGTCGGCGCGCTGCTCAACGGCGTGCTGACTCAGGGCCTGACCAACCTGCGGGTCTACGATTGCGACGCGATTGAAGTGCTCAACCGCTGCATCGCCGACAACAGCCTCGATCGCCTGATGCTGTTCTTCCCGGATCCATGGCACAAGAGCCGTCACCACAAGCGTCGTATCGTTCAGGCGTCCTTCGCCGAGCTGGTGCGCAGCAAGCTGAAGGTCGGCGGCATCCTGCACATGGCCACCGACTGGGAACCGTACGCCGAGTACATGCTGGAAGTGATGAACGTCGCCCCGGGCTACCGCAACCTCGCCGAAGACGGCAAATGCGTACCGCGCCCGGCCGAACGGCCGATCACCAAGTTCGAACGCCGCGGCGAACGTCTTGGGCATGGCGTGTGGGATCTGAAGTTCGAGAAAATCGCTTAAACATCACGCAAAACCCAATGTGGGAGCGGGCTTGCTCGCGAAAGCGGTGATTCATTCAACGTTGATGTTGACTGATACGACGCCTTCGCGAGCAAGCCCGCTCCCACAGTTGTTTTGTGTGCTCAGCAATTACACGGTTGAAAGAAACCGAGCTGGCACCTGTTCTGTCAGCCAGACGCCGTTTTCGGCCTGATAGTGCTTGAAACCCTGTTCTTCCATCTGCCGTGCGGCGACTTTCAGAATCACCACGGTGCCATAGCGCTGCCCGACGGCCGAAGCGGTGTCGATGTCTTGGGAAAGGTGCACGTGATGGCGTGATCCCGGGATCAGGCCTTGTTCTTTGATTGACTCAAGAAAGCGCGTCGCTGTGCCGTGATACAGCGTTTGCGGTGGCTGTTTCTGCTCGAACTGCAAATCCACGCTTTTCGTTGAGTGGCCCTGAACCGCACGAATCAGTTGGCCGTCCTCGGAAATCGAGAAGCGCTTCTTGTCGCTACTTGTCACGACCGCTTCAATCAGTTCGCGGTCCAGTTTGCGACCGTCACGCGCAGCACCGTTGATCAGTTCTTCGATATTTGCCCAGCCTTCAGAGTCCAGCGTCAGACCGATCGCCTGAGGTTCGTGGCGCAATACGAAGCTGAGAAATTTGCTTGTCTCGTCCAACAGTTTTTTGCTCATGAACTTCCCTGTCATTGCGATCAACTGTGGGAGCGGGCTTGCTCGCGAAAGCGGTGAATCATTCAACGTTGATGTTGACTGATACGACGCCTTCGCGAGCAAGCCCGCTCCCACAGTTGTTTTTGGTGATGGCTGAAAGTCAGCGGCGGTCAGCGACTACGCCGATAAGCACCAGTACCACCAACAACACCGGCGCCAGGCTGTAGTTGTTGAACTGGCTCAGGCCCTTGACCACCCACGGCGTCGCATAGATCAGCGCGGCGCCGCTGCCGATCACGCACAGCAGGGCCATCAGCGGTACGCGCAGGGCGCCGGCGATGCTGCCCAGACGCTGCTCGACCCAGCCTTTGAAGTCAGCGCCGAACAGCACCAGCAGGCAGCCCACCAGCGCCAGGGCGATTTCCGAGAGGTTGCTGCGGCTCCAGCGGGACACGGTGGCGAGCAGATCGAGTATCAAATCCATGCGGTTTTCCTTGGGGCGGCCGTTAGGGCTCAGCTCAGAAATTTCTGCAGCAAGTCGTTGAGAAACAGTTGTCCGCGCTCGGTGGCCGCCAGACGTGACGGTTCGACCTGCATCAGGCCACTTTGTTCGGCCTCGCGACGGTGTTCGGCGAGACTTTCCAGCGGCAGGCCGGTGCGTTCGGGATACAGGCGTGATTCCACCCCGGCAGTCAGGCGCAGGGCGTTCATCAGGAACTCGAACGGCATCTCGTCATTGCTCAGGGCTTTCTCGCCGGCCTGGAAACTCTTGGCTGGGTTGAGATAGTCCTTCGGCAGGCGTGTCTTCCAGGTGCGGACGATGCGCCCGTCCAGATGACTGAGCTTGCCGTGGGCGCCAGCACCGATGCCGATGAAGTCGCCGAAACTCCAGTAATTGAGGTTGTGCCGTGCCGGCCGCCCGGGCTGGGCATAGGCCGAGACTTCGTATTGCGCGTAACCGTGCGCGGCCAGCAGCGCTTGTCCGGCTTCTTGAATGTCCCACAGCGTGTCGTCTTCCGGCAGCACCGGCGGCTGGTTCCAGAACACCGTGTTCGGCTCCAGTGTCAGCTGATACCAGGAGATGTGCGTCGGTTTCAGTTCGATGGCCTGACGCAGGTCGCTCAAAGCATCGTCCAGCGACTGATCGGGCAAGCCGTGCATCAAGTCGAGGTTGAAGTTGTCGAACCCGGCCTGACGCGCCATTCCCGCCGCGCGCACCGCTTCGTCGCCGTTATGGATGCGCCCGAGGGCTTCAAGTTTCTGCTGCTGGAAGCTCTGAATGCCGATCGACAGGCGATTGATCCCGAGCTTGCGATACGCAACGAACTTCTCTTGCTCGAAGGTGCCGGGATTGGCTTCCAGGGTGATCTCGATGTCGTGGGCGAACGGGATGCGCTGCTCGACGCCTTTGAGCAAGCGCCCGAGGGCTTGCGCGCTGAACAGGCTCGGCGTACCGCCACCGAAGAAGATCGAACTGATTTCACGGCCATACACCGCGTGCAGGTCCTGATCGAGGTCAGCCAGCAACGCGTCGACGTATTCCTCTTCTGGCAGCACCGGGCTGGCGGTGTGCGAGTTGAAATCGCAATACGGACATTTGCGCACACACCACGGAATGTGGATGTACAGCGCCAGGGGCGGCAGTGTAGGCAGCGGCGCCCGAGGCGAAGAGGCGGCGCCGCCGATGATCAGCGACGACGCGGGGTGGCTGTCGGTCATTTCAGGCCCAGACGCTGGCGCAGCAGATCCATTGCACGGGCGCGGTGGCTGATCTGGTTCTTGTCGGCCGGGCTCAGTTCGGCGCTGGACATTTCACGCTCCGGCACCCAGAACAGCGGGTCGTAGCCGAAACCGTGCTCGCCGCTGGCGGCGGTCAGGATGCGCCCGTGCCACAGGCCTTCGCAGAGGATCGGCAGCGGATCATCGGCATGCCGCACCAGTGCCAGCACGCAGACGAACTGCGCGCCGCGCTCGGCTTGCGGCACGTCTTTGAGGGCCTCGAGCAGTTTGGCGTTGTTCGCCGCATCGCCCTTGCCGTCGGCATAGCGCGCCGAGTAGATGCCCGGTGCACCGCCGAGGAAATCCACCGCCAGACCGGAATCGTCGGCCAGCGCCGGCAGGCCGGAGATGCGCGCGGCATTGCGCGCCTTGAGGATCGCGTTCTCGACGAACGACAGACCGGTTTCCTCCGGTTCGACCTTGCTCCATTCGCCGATCGAGCGCAGTTGCACCGAGTCGCCGAGCATGGCCTGGAGTTCCTTGAGTTTGCCGGCGTTATGGCTGGCCAGTACGAGTTGCGTGAGGTTCATCATTCGCCGGGAAAGAGTTCTTGGTTGAAGTTGATGGTGTTGATCTTGTCACCGTTCTGCACCTTGATTTCAAAGGTGCGGGTTTCCTGCTGCTCCACCGGGTACTGGGCGATGTAGTAGATCGCGCCCTGTTCGGTGACCTGGCGGAAGTTCAGCGGCACGCTCTGGCTGGTCAGGTCTTTGACCGTGCCGGTGACGTTGGCGATCAGCGGTTTGCCGTCCTTGATCACCGAGACGTTGATCACGCCTTGGTTCTTGCTGCGGATCAGCTCGGCTGCTTTGGCGATGTCGGGTGTCAGGAAGGTCGAGTTGAAAGTGTTGTAGTGCACGGTAACGTCGCCGAACACTTCCTTGCGTTCGCCCTTGATGGCATCGGCGGCCACCGCCGACAGACTCAGGCAGGCGGCCAATAGCACAGTAATCAAGCGACCCATGATCGTTCTCCTCGAAATGTCGTGGTTCAGACCGCGACCCGATGATCTGCAAGCACCGGGCTGCTGACGCGGTAGATACCAATCTCACCTAACAGATTAGGCCATAGCTTACTGGCCCACCCGTGACGGTGCTGTTGATCCACGGCAAGCCGATCAATGACCTTCGCATCACGTTCGCGACAAAGTTCTTCAAAGTCTTCGAAGGTGCAGAAGTGAATGTTCGGCGTGTTGTACCAGGTGTACGGCAGAAATTCCGACACCGGCATCCGGCCCTTGCTTGCCAGATACCAGCGGCAGCGCCAGTGACCGAAGTTGGGGAAGGTGATGATGCACTGACGACCGACCCGCAGCATCTCGTCGAGGATCTTGTCCGGGTAGTGCACGGCTTGCAGGGCCTGGGTCATGACGACGATGTCGAAACTGTTGCTGGCGAAGTTGCCCAGCCCCTTGTCCAGGTCCTGCTCGATGACGTTGATGCCCTTGGCCACGCACTCGGCGATGTTGTCGGCGTCGTTTTCCAGGCCATAACCGGTGACGTTCTTGTTGTCGCGCAGCCAGGTCAGCAGTTCGCCGTCGCCGCAACCGAGGTCGAGCACGCGGCTGCCGGCGGGGATCCATTCCTGGATGATTTCCAGATCAGCTCTCATGGCTTGTTCACACCGTAATTCGGTTCATGTAATTGCCGAACGCCTGCAAATAGCGCGGGATCGGAATCAGGAAGGCGTCGTGGCCCTGGGGTGCATCGATTTCCAGATAGCTGACGTCTTTGCGTGCCGCCATCAGCGCGTCCACCAGCTCCCGCGAGCGGGCCGGGGAGAAGCGCCAGTCGGTGGTGAACGACATCACGCAGAACTTGGCGGTGGCGTTTTCGAAAGTTTTCGCCAGGTTATTGTCGAAGTTCGCCGCCGGATCGAAGTAATCCAGCGCCTTGGTCATCAACAGATAGGTATTGGCGTCGAAACGCCCGGAAAACTCTTCACCCTGATAGCGCAGGTAGCTTTCGACCTGGAACTCGACGCTGTGGAAGTCGTAGTTGAGCTTTTCGCTCTTCAGGCCGCGGCCGAATTTCTCGCCCATCGAGTCGTCGGACAGGTAGGTGATGTGCCCGACCATCCGCGCCAGCATCAGCCCGCGCTTGGGGATCACCCCTTGTTCCTGGAACGAACCACCGTGGAACTCCGGGTCGGTGAGGATCGCCTGGCGCGCCACTTCGTTGAAGGCGATGTTCTGCGCCGACAGCTTGGGGGCCGAGGCGATGGCCAGGCAGTGGCGCACGCGATCCGGGTAAGTGATGGTCCATTGCAACGCCTGCATGCCGCCGAGGCTGCCGCCGATGACGGCGGCGAACTGACGAATGCCGAGCAGGTCAGCCAGACGCGCCTGACTGTGCACCCAGTCTTCGACGGTGAGCACCGGGAAATCGGCGCCGAACGGCTTGCCGGTCTCCGGGTTGATACTGCTCGGGCCGGTGGAGCCGTTGCAGCCGCCCAGATTGTTCAGGCTGACCACGAAGAACTTGTTGGTGTCGATCGGTTTGCCGGGGCCGATGCAACTGTCCCACCAACCGGGCTTGCGGTCGTCGGGGCTGTGATAGCCGGCGGCATGGTGGTGCCCGGACAACGCGTGGCAGATCAGCACGGCGTTGCTCGCCTGCGCGTTCAGCGTGCCGTAGGTTTCGTAGATCAGGTCGTAGGCGGGCAGCGAACGGCCACAGGCCAGGGCCAGAGGTTCACTGAAGTGCGCCGTTTGCGGCGTCACCAGACCAACAGAATCGGGGGGAAAGGCAGCTGGCATCGACCCTGCTCTCGTTGAAATGAGGCGTAAGTCTAAAGACCGGGGGGGTTAGCGGCAAGCAACGATAAGGCCTGATCGTTGATTGAGCGAAGTCCTTGTGGTGAGGGGATTTATCCCCGATGGGCTGCGTAGCGGCCCTGAAATCTTTGGTCGTGCCGAGAGAATGGGGTTGGCAGCAACAAGGGGGCCGCTTCGCGACCCATCGGGGATAAATCCCCTCACCACAGTGGATCAGGCTGGACGCAGCAGATCAGGCAACTCCGGCAGCTTCTTCGGCGCACAGATCTTCACCCGTTTCTGCCGGTTCAACTCGCCGCTGAGCAAACTGACCTGGCTCTTGGACACGCCAAACGCCTTGGCCAGAAAGCCCATCAGATACGCATTGGCCTTGCCCTCGACCGGCGGCGCGGTGAGGCGGATCTTCAGGCGGTCACCGTGCAGCCCGGCGAAATCATCGCTGCGGGCTGCCGGTTGCAGATGACATTCGAGGATCAAATCGTCCCCGTCCCAGCGAAACCAGCTCACATCAGCAGGCGCAGGATTTCCGGCATCATCGTCATCGCCGCGAGGTTGTTGATCACCAGCATGTCGATCAGCTTCAGCGCCAGGAAGGCGAAAATCGGCGACAGGTCCAGTCCGCCGAGGTTCGGCAGAATCTTGCGGAACGGTGCCAGCGCCGGCTCGCAGATCTGGTTCACCAGTTCAGCGCCCGGGTTGTGGCTGCCCGGGGCGACCCACGACAGGATCACGCTGATGATCAGGGCGAAGAAGAAAATCTTCAGGAACAGCGCGGTCACGCCGATGATCGACCAGATGAACAGTTGCAGCGGGTTGCCGGTGGTGCCGTAGGTCAGCAGCAGGGTCAGGGCCATCAGGGCCAGTTGCACCAGAATCGCCAGCACCAGCGACGACATGTCGAGGCCGAAGATGCTCGGGATGATCCGGCGCAGCGGCTTGAGCAGCGGCTGGGTAGCCTTGACCACGAACTGGCACAGCGGGTTGTAGAAGTTCGCGCGCACCAGTTGCAGGACGAAGCGCAACAGCACGATCAGCAGGTACAGGCTGCCGAGGGTTTGCAGCACGTAAACCGCTGCGGTGTTCAATCCAATCATGTAAGGCTCCTTATTTGCCCAGTTGTTCGGCCATTTCGGCCGAGCGGTGCGCGGCGGCGCCGAGTGCTTTTTCTACCAGGGCTTCGAAGCCGTTAGCCTGGAATGATTTGATCGCGGCCTCTGTGGTGCCGTTTGGCGAGGTCACGCGGCGGCGCAGTTCGGCAGCGTCGACATCGCTGGATACCGCCATGTGCGCGGCGCCCAGAGCCGTTTGCAGGGTCAGTTGCTCGGCGATTTCCTTTGGCAGGCCGAGTTTGACGCCAGCGGCGGTCATCGCTTCGATCAGCAGGAAGAAGTACGCCGGGCCGGAGCCGGAGACGGCGGTCACGGCATCGAGTTGCTGCTCTTCGTCCAGCCACAGCGCAATGCCCACGGCGGACAGCAGCTCTTCAGCCTGCTGACGCTGTTCGGCAGTCACTTCGCTGGTGGCGTACAAACCGCTGACGCCCTGACGCAGCAGCGCCGGGGTGTTGGGCATGCAGCGCACGATCGGCTGCTCGCCGAGCCACGCAGTCATGCTCGCGCAAGTGATGCCGGCGGCGATCGACACCACCAGTTGCTGCGGTTGCAGGCTTGGGCGGATGGCTTCGCACACAGCTTTCATCGCCTGTGGCTTGACCGCCAGTACGATCACGTCGACGCCGTCGATGGCCTGGGCGTTGTCGGCGAAGGTTTCGATGCCGTGTTCGGCGCTAACGCGTTGGCGGGTCTCTTCGCCCGGATCGCTGGCGCGAATGTGGCTGGCTTGCAGACCCTTGGCCCGCAGGCCGCCGATCAGGCTGGCGGCCATGTTGCCGGCACCGATAAAGGCAATGCGTGTGTTGCTCATGTCAGGTCCTTTTTCAGATGGCTGTCGGTCATTGCTGACCGTAATCTCTGGCGCCAAACAGGGCGGTACCGATCCGCACCCACGTGGCGCCTTGAGCGATGGCCGACTCGAGGTCGTGGCTCATACCCATGGAAAGTGTGTCGAGCGGCAGATTCAGGCTGGCCTGCAAACGTTGCACGGCAGCAAAAGCGGCATCTTGTTCGGCGCGATCTTCGGTCGGCTCGGGAATCGCCATCAGCCCGCGCAGTTTCAATCGGGGCAGGGCGCTGATGGCCTCGGCCAGCGCCGGCAGGTCGGCCGGGGTGCAGCCGGACTTGCTGGCCTCACCACTGACGTTGACCTGAATGCAGATGTTCAGCGGCGGCAGCTCGGCCGGGCGCTGTTCGGACAGGCGTTGGGCGATTTTCAGGCGATCCACGGAGTGCACCCAGTCGAAATGCTCGGCGATGGCGCGAGTCTTGTTCGATTGAATGGGGCCGATGAAGTGCCAGATCAAGGGCAGGTCGGCCAGTTCGAGCTGTTTGCCCAGGGCTTCCTGCAGATAGTTCTCGCCAAAGTCACGCAGGCCGGCGGCGTAGGCTTCACGCAGGTCCTGCGCCGGTTTGGTCTTGCTCACGGCCAGCAACTGGATGCTGTGTTCATCGCGGTTTGCAGCTTTGGCCGCTGCCTGGATACGCGAACTAACCTGAAGAATGTTGTCTGCTATCGTGGACATCAAGAGGCGCCAGCGGTCTGAAGGTTCGCGGCATTCTACTGGAATTGAGGGACGCTATGGATATCACTGAACTGCTGGCGTTCAGCGCCAAACAGGGCGCTTCCGACCTGCACCTGTCGGCGGGGCTGCCGCCGATGATCCGCGTCGACGGCGATGTGCGGCGGATCAATCTGCCGGCGCTGGATCACAAGCAAGTGCACGAATTGATCTACGACATCATGAACGACACCCAGCGCGTCGACTTCGAGAAACACCTGGAAACGGATTTCTCGTTCGAAGTCCCCGGCGTGGCGCGCTTCCGGGTCAATGCGTTCAACCAGAACCGTGGCGCTGGCGCGGTGTTTCGCACCATTCCCTCGAAAGTGCTGAGCATGGAAGACCTCGGCATGGGCGACGTCTTTCGCAAGATCACCGATGCGCCGCGCGGGCTGGTGCTGGTGACCGGGCCGACCGGGTCCGGCAAGTCGACCACGTTGGCGGCGATGATCGACTACCTCAACACCCATCGTCACCACCACATTCTCACCATCGAAGACCCGATCGAGTTCGTCCACGAATCGCGCAAATGCCTGATCAATCAACGCGAAGTCCATCGCGATACCCGCAGCTTCGCCACGGCGTTGCGTTCGGCGCTGCGCGAAGACCCGGACGTGATTCTGGTGGGCGAGATGCGCGATCTGGAAACCATTCGCCTCGCACTGACTGCCGCTGAAACCGGGCATCTGGTATTCGGCACGCTGCACACGACGTCCGCCGCCAAGACCATCGACCGTGTTGTCGATGTGTTCCCAGGGGACGAGAAGTCCATGGTCCGCTCGATGCTTTCGGAGTCGTTGCTGGCGGTGGTGTCGCAAACGCTGATCAAGAAAATCGGCGGCGGGCGGGTCGCGGCGCACGAAATCATGCTGGGAACATCGGCGATCCGGAACCTGATCCGCGAGGACAAGGTGGCGCAAATGTATTCGGCGATTCAGACCGGAGGGTCGTTGGGGATGCAGACACTCGACATGTGCCTGAAGGAGCTGGTGACCAAGGGCTTGATCAGCCGCGAGCATGCGCGGGAAAAGGCGCGTACCCCGGATAATTTCTAAGAGAGGCTTGTGTCGCTTTCACTGGCCTCTTCGCGAGCAAGCCCGCTCCCACATTGGAATGCATTTCCATGTGGGAGCGGGCTTGCTCGCGAAGGGGTCAGTACTGCTTGAGCAGATTCCGGATCAGTCGACTCAGCGCTGAACCACACGCATCTGTTTGCCAGCCGGTTCTTTCGGCAGCACACGCTTGGCAACTACGTAATGCTGTTCCCAGTACGGCTTGTTCAGCGTATCGATGCTCACCGCTTTGCCACGACGTGGGGCGTGGATGAAGCGGTCGTTGCCCAGGTAGATGGCAACGTGGTTGACCCGACGGCTCTTGATGTTGAAGAAAATCAGGTCGCCCGGCTTCAGATCCTTGCGTTCGACTTTCTCGCCATGCCCGCTGGCCATCGCGTTGGAGGTGCGTGGCAGGTCGAACGTAGCGTCATTGAACGCATATTTCACCAGCCCGCTGCAGTCGAAGCCTTTACTTGGGCTGCTGCCGCCCCAACGGTAAGGAGTACCGAGGACGTTCACCGCGCGGCTCAGGACGTTGCTGCTTTCCTTGTTGGCCATCGGTGGCACCAGCTTGCCGTGATTCTTGCTGGCGAGCGTGGTGTGTCTGGTTTGTTTACTGCTCTTGCTCGAAGGAGCCGAAGCATGGGATTTAGGGGTGAAACCGTTAACGTTGGGAAGACGTTGCTCACGATTGGTGGCGTGGGCGGCCAGTGGCATTAATAGGCAAATAGTTAGCCATGTCTTGAAAAATGGTCGCATTAGGCGTGGCTCTTATGTGTTAGCGCGCAACTTTATAACAGCTTTTTTGTCCCTTCCGAGGCCGTTGGTCGATTCCATCGGAGGGCAACGGAACCAAACAAGCGGCAAACGGACGCAATTGTCGGACAGAAGTCCGGTGCTATAAGGCTTTGACGGACGACACGGTAACATTTGCCGTACGTCGGCTACATGTAAAAAAGTCACAAAGAATTAAAGAAAATTTATCTATCGTGTGAATCGAGGTCTTCATGAACCGCTATCAGCAGGTCGCTGCACCGCAGGATACGCACAGCAAAATCATCGGTTATCTGCTGTGGATTTTTGGTTTCACCGGCGCTCACCGCTTCTATTACGGCAAGCCCGTGACCGGGACGATCTGGTTCTTCACCTTCGGTCTGCTGGGCATTGGCTGGCTGATCGACGTGTTCCTGATCCCGGCAATGGATCGCGAGGCGGATCTGCGTTTCACCGCAGGGCCGATCGAATACAACGTGGCGTGGATTCTGCTGACGTTCCTGGGCGTGTTCGGCGTGCACCGGATGTACCAGGGCAAGTGGATCAGCGGGTTGCTGTATCTGCTGACCGGCGGGTTGTTCTTTATTGGTGTGCTGTATGACTTCTGGACCCTGAATGATCAGGTTTCGGTGCGCAACGCGCAGAATCGCGGCGCTTTTCAGTAACCTGTGGCGAGGGGATTTATCCCCGATGGGGCGCGTAGCGGCCCTAAAACATTCAACCGCGGAGGAATTGAATCACCGCGGTTGTAGATTGAGGGCTGCTGCGCAGCCCATCGGGGATAAATCCCCTCGCCACAATGTCCCTCAGCAGCCGGTTACGCCTGGTGACTGATCCGCCCATCCACCAAGGTGTAACGCACCACACCCGGCAGGGTGTGACCGAGGAACGGGCAGTTCTCGCCCTTCGACAGCCAGCCTTCGCCGGCCACGGTGGACGCCTTCGGGGCGAACAGCACGATATCCGCCGCACCGCCCACCGCCAGTTTGCCCGCCGGCAGACGCAGTGCATCCGCAGGCCCGGCACTCAGGCGCGCCAGCAGGGTCGGCAGATCCAGCAAACCATCCTCAACCAGCGTCATCGCCAGCGGCAGCAGCAACTCCACACTGCTGATGCCCGGCTCGGTCGCGCCGAACGGTGCCAGTTTGGCGTCGCGCTCGTGCGGCTGGTGATGGCTGGAGATCGCCGAAATCACCCCGGATTTCACCGCTTCACGCAGGCCGTCGCGGTCGGCGCGGGTGCGCAGCGGCGGTTGCACGTGATACAGGCTGCTGAAGTCGATCAGCGCTTCATCGGTGAGAATCAACTGATACAGGGCGACATCGGCGGTGACCTTCAAACCACGGGCCTGCGCCTGAGCGATCAGGGCCACGCCGCGCGCGCTGGTCAGTTGGCTGAAATGCGCGCGCACGCCGGTCTGCTCGACCAGCAGCAGATCGCGAGCCAGAGCCACGGTTTCCGCGGTTTCCGGAATCCCCGGCAGGCCGAGGAAACTGGCGACCGCGCCTTCATGGGCCAGACCGCCATCGGCCAGATCGTGATCCTGCGAATTGAAAATCACCGTCAGGTCGAAGGTCGCCGCGTATTCCAATGCCCGGCACAGGGTGCGGGTGTTGCGGAAACTCTCCAGACCATTGCCGAACGCCACACACCCGGCGTCGCGCAGCGCCACCAGCTCTGCCAGCTGTTCGCCGTCCAGCCCTTTGCTCAGCGCGCCAATCGGAAACACCTTAGTGTTGCCGGCTTCGCGGGCGCGGTCGAGGATCAGTTCGGCCACGGCCGAGGTGTCGAGCACCGGTTTGGTCTTCGGCGGGCAGCACAGACTGGTCACGCCGCCGGCCGCCGCTGCGCGGGTTTCGCTGGCGATGCTGCCTTTGCGGCTGTAGCCCGGCTCGCGCAGGGCCACATTCAGGTCGACCAGGCCCGGTGCTGCAACCAGACCGTTGGCGTTGATGGTTTCCACAGCGGTGAAACCGGCCGGTGCGGCGCCGAGGGCGACGATCTTGCAGGCTTCAACGTGAATGTCGGTGATTTGATCCAGACCGCTGCTTGGATCGATGACGCGGGCGCCGAGAATGCTGAGCTTCACTGGGCGTTCTCCTGCTCGAATTGACGTTGCGCTGTTTGCCCGCTCATGGCCATCGACAGCACGGCCATGCGGATGGCGATGCCGTAGGTGACTTGATTGAGGATCACCGAGTGCGGGCCGTCGGCCACCGCGGACTCGATTTCCACGCCACGGTTGATAGGCCCCGGGTGCATGACGATGCAATCGGGTTTGGCCCCGGCCAGACGCGCGGTGGTCAGGCCGAACAGGCGATAGAACTCGCCTTCGCTCGGCAGCAGGCCGCCGGTCATGCGCTCACGCTGCAGGCGCAGCATGATCACCACGTCGACGTCCTTCAGGCCTTCGTTCATGTCGGTGTAGACCTTGACGCCGTACTGCTCGATGCCGATCGGCAGCAGGGTCTTCGGCGCGATCACGCGGATGTCCGGGCAGCCGAGGGTCTTCAGCGCGAGCATGTTCGAGCGCGCCACCCGCGAGTGCAGGATGTCGCCGACGATCGCCACCGAGAGGTTTTCGAAACCGCCCTTGTGCCGACGGATGGTGAGCATGTCGAGCATGCCCTGGGTCGGGTGCGCGTGCCGGCCGTCGCCGCCGTTGATGATCGCCACCTGCGGGCAGACATGCTCGGCGATGAAGTGTGCGGCGCCGGAATCACCGTGGCGCACGACGAACATGTCGGCGGCCATGGCTTCGAGGTTGCGCAGGGTGTCGAGCAGGGTTTCACCTTTACTGGCCGACGAGGTCGACACGTTCAGGGTGATCACGTCCGCCGACAGCCGCTGGGCCGCCAGTTCGAAGGTGGTGCGGGTGCGGGTGGAGTTTTCGAAGAACACGTTGCACACGGTCTTGCCGCGCAGCAACGGGACCTTCTTCACCGCCCGGGCACCGACTTCGAGGAACGAGTCGGCAGTGTCGAGGATTTCCGTCAGCAACTCGCGGCGCAGGCCATCGAGCGAGAGGAAGTGGCGCAGCTGGCCCTGATCATTGAGCTGCAGCGGGCGCTTGGTATCTAGAGGCGTCATCGCGAGGGGGACTCTCAATAAGGGCGGGTTAGGAATTCAGGTCTTGCAGTTCGAGCGTCAGCGGCTCCGGGCCGGACAGCTTGACCCGCTCATTGGCGGCCAGCGACAGCGTCGCGCCGACCACGTTCGGGCGGATCGGCAGCTCGCCGGCGTCCAGGTCGAGCAGGCAGACCAGGGTCACGCTGGCCGGGCGGCCGTAGTCGAACAGTTCGTTCATGGCGGCGCGGATGGTGCGGCCGCTCATCAATACGTCATCGATCAGCACCAGATGCTGGCCTTCGATCTCGAAGGGCAGGGCCGAGGGGCGCACTTGCGGGTGCAGGCCGTTCTGGCTGAAGTCGTCGCGGTAGAAGGAAACATCCAGCGTGCCCAATGGCGCGTCGCTGGCCAATTCCTTGAGCAAGGCCTGCGCGACCCAGATGCCGCCAGTGCGGATGCCGATGTAACGCGGTTCGCTGATATCACGCTGTGCAAGGTGCGCCTTGAGGCGGGTCGCCATCTGGCTGATCAGATCGGCGGGATTGGGCAGGCTCATGGTTGCTCCTTCGTGATTCCGAGCCGCGTCCTGCCGGACGTGGCTGGGTTTATAACCAAAAGAAAAGCGCCGAAGCGCTTGTCAGGATTCAAACAATGCAGTGTTTTCATCGAGCCAGCCCTGCAACAGCAGGGCGGCGGCGATGGCGTCCACCGGGTTGTCGCGGTAACTGCCTTTCTGCCCGCCGCACACCAGTCGCTCACCCTTGGCTTCAAAGGTGGTCAGGCGTTCGTCGTGGGTATAGAAGGGCACATTGAAGCGGCCATTGAGACGGCGGGCGAATTTCTCCGCGCGCAGGCACATCTCGCTGGGCGTACCGTCCATGTTCAGCGGCAGGCCGACCACCACGGCGTCGGGTTTCCATTCCTTGAACAGCGCTTCGACCTGATTCCAGTCGGGCACGCCGTTCTGCGCTTTCAGGGTGCACAGCTCACGGGCCTGGCCGGTAATCACCTGGCCGACCGCAACGCCGATCTGTTTGGTGCCGTAGTCGAAGCCGAGAATCAGGCGCAGGGCCATCAGGCGTGCCCTGCCTGGCTGGTCAGCAGGCTGAGGTTGATCCCCAGGTGCCGGGCCGCCGCCTCAAGACGCAGTTCGCTGCTGGTGTTGAACAGGATGTCGGCGTCGTACGGGCAGGTCAGCCAGGCGTTGTCGGCCAGTTCGGCCTCCAGTTGCCCGGCTTCCCAACCGGCATAACCAAGGGTGATTACGCTTTTCGCCGGGCCCACGCCGTCGGCGATGGCGAACAGCACGTCCTGGGAGGTGGACAGCGCCAGATCACCGTCCAGCTCGACGGTGGCCTGAAAGGTCTTGCCCGCCGGGTGCAGGACGAAACCGCGATCGGTCTGCACCGGGCCACCAATGAAGATCGGCACATGCTGGCACAGCGCTGGCGGATCGATGTCCGGGCGCAATTGCTCGAGAATGTCAGCCAGATTCAGCTCTTGCGGTCGATTGACCACCAGTCCCATGGCGCCATTGGCCGTGTGCTCGACGATGTAGGTCAAGGTGTGGGCAAAGTTCGGGTCGGCCATGTGCGGCATGGCGATCAGGAAGTGATGCTTGAGGTAGCTGGGGCTGACGTTTTTCATGAGCGATAGTGTGGCGTCGTAGGGGCAAACTGACAAGCTGACGATCAGAGAACAACGCAGATCAAAGGGTGGGAGCGGGCTTGCTCGCGAAGAGGGCGTGTCAGGCAAAGTCAATGTAGCTGACCCACCGCATTCGCGAGCAAGCCCGCTCCCACAGGGGTTTTGCGGTGTTCTTAATTGCTGGAAAGCTTGTCGCCCCGGGCGAATTTCCAGGTGCGGATGATTTCCAGTCGGTCGATATCCGACAGATCGCCGGTAAACGGCGCAAACGGTGCCGCCAGTCGGACGATGCGCTGCGCCGCCTGATCCAGCAACGGCTGGCCGGACGATTCCAGCACCAGCACTTCATACAGCGAGCCGTCGCGGTTGATCGAGACCATCAGCCGCAGGTTGCCGTAGATCTGCTTGCGCCGAGCTTCCTCGGGGTAATTGAGGTTGCCGATGCGCTCAACCTTCTTGCGCCAGTCATCCTTGTACCAGGCGCCCTTGTCGCGCATGGTCGAGGCCGCGCTCAAACGGTGAATCCGCGGGCGCTTGGCGTACAACTGTTGTTCGTTGGCCAGTTCCGCTTCGAGGCTGGCGATGTCGCTGGACAGCTGCGAGCTGTCGAACGTCGGCGCGTTGACCGCGGGTTTGGTCTCGGTTTTGGTTTCTTCTTTCTTGGTCGGCGCCTTTTGCTGTTTCGGCGCCACGGTGGTCACCGCAGCCTTGGGCGCGGCTTCGCGTACTTCCGGTTTGGCGGCCGGGGGCGGGGTGACCTTCTTGACCTGATTGTCCTGGAACGGCGCGACCTCGGTGGTCTTGGGAATCGCCTTCTTGTCGAGGGTGCCGCTGCCTTCCTGGTTTTCCTGAGCGAGGAAATCAGCCTTTTTCGGCTTGGTTTCGCTCTTGAAGGTGGCGAGGGTGATTTCCAGGGTTTTGCTGATCTGCTTGGGTTCGACCATGGTAAAGCCGACGCCGAGCAGCAGCGCCAAATGAATCAGCGCCGCGAGAAACAGGGTAAATCCGAGGCGATCGGCCGGGCGCACGCCACGATGGGCGAGTTCTGCGGGCAGATCGGACGGGAGGGTCATGACAAGAAAACCAACATCGCGTTTTTCAGAGGCTGCGCATGATAACGCAATGTTGGTTTCGCGCCTTGGGCTTCACGCTTCAAGCGACAAGCTGCATGTGACACACGTCAAGCTTGCGGCTTTTTGCCGGCGGCTTGCGGCTTTTTGCCGGCGGCTTGCAGCTTCTTGTCGATGGCATCCATCAGCATGCCGCCGATATCGGTACCGAAAGCGTTGTCGATTTCGCGGATGCAGGTCGGGCTGGTGACGTTGATTTCGGTGAGGTTTTCACCTATCACGTCCAGACCGACGAACAGCAGGCCTTTCTCACGCAAAGTCGGGCCGACCTGGGCGGCGATCCAGCGATCCTTGTCGGTCAACGGCCGGGCTTCACCACGACCACCGGCCGCGAGGTTGCCACGGGTTTCGCCCTGGGCCGGAATCCGTGCCAGGCAGTAATCCACCGGCTCGCCGTCGATCATCAGGATGCGTTTGTCGCCGTCCTTGATCGCCGGCAGGTAGGCCTGGCCCATGATCTGCTGATTGCCGAGGGCAGTCAGGGTTTCCAGAATCACCGACAGGTTCGGATCGCCGGCGCGGTGACGGAAAATCGAAGTGCCGCCCATGCCGTCCAGCGGCTTGAGGATTACGTCGCCATGCTTGGCGGCGAATTCACGCAGCACATCGGCGCGGCGGCTGACGATGGTCGGCGGGGTGCACTGCGGGAACAGCGTGGCGAACAGTTTTTCGTTGCAGTCGCGCAGGCTCTGCGGCTTGTTGACCACCAGCACGCCGGCGGTTTCGGCCTGTTCCAGCAGGTAGGTGGAGTAGACGAACTCCATGTCGAACGGCGGATCCTTGCGCATCAGGATCACGTCGAGGTCGCTCAGCAGGTTGTCCTGCTCGGCGTCCAGTTCGAACCATTTTTCCGGGTTGGCGAAGACTTTCAGCGGCTTCATGCGCGCCCGGGCCTGACCTTCGGCCTGATACAGGTCGCGCTGCTCCATGTAGAACAGTTCCCAGCCACGTTTCTGCGCGGCCAGCAGCATGGCCAGCGAGCTATCCTTTTTATAGGAAATGCTGGCGATAGGGTCCATGACAATCCCGACGCGAACGCTCATTGGGTTTTCCTCGAAAATTGGCTACCGGATCGGTATTGAAAAAGTGCCGCCAGAGTGGCGCTGGCAGGGTTTTCGGTCAAGGAAAAACCCGTCGATAGATTGCATCTGGAGACTGTGCTAAAAAGGCTGGCATAGCGTGCTGGCCCTTGAGCATCAAGGGTTTCCAGCCATTACTCATCGCAAAACGGACAATTTGATTCGCAAAGGCGACGGTAGAGCCCTCTTATGGAACAGCAGTCCAGCGCCTTGAAGGTCATGGTGATCGATGACTCGAAAACGATTCGTCGCACCGCCGAAACGCTGTTGAAAAATGTGGGCTGCGAAGTCATCACGGCGATCGATGGCTTCGACGCTTTGGCGAAGATCGCCGACCACCACCCCGGGATCATTTTTGTCGACATCATGATGCCGCGTCTGGATGGTTATCAGACCTGCGCTTTAATCAAGAACAACAGTGCGTTCAAGGCCACGCCGGTGATCATGCTGTCGTCGCGTGACGGGCTGTTCGACAAGGCCAAGGGGCGGATTGTCGGTTCTGATCAATTTTTGACCAAACCTTTCAGCAAGGAAGAGCTGCTTGACGCGATTCAGGCCCACGTTCCGGGCTTCGCCGCCGTTTTGCCGCAGTAAGACACGTACAGTGACGCTCGGCCAGCGGGCCGGATGTCGACAAGAAAAATGGGGAAGACCATGGCACGTATCCTGATCGTCGATGATTCGCCGACTGAAATGTACAAACTCACCGGCATGCTGGAAAAGCACGGCCATGAAGTGCTCAAGGCCGAAAACGGTGCCGACGGCGTGGCCCTGGCCCGTCAGGAAAAACCCGACGCGGTGCTGATGGACATCGTCATGCCCGGCCTCAACGGTTTTCAGGCCACCCGCCAGTTGACCAAGGATGCCGAGACCAGCCACATCCCGGTGATCATCATCACCACCAAGGATCAGGAAACCGACAAGGTTTGGGGCACGCGCCAGGGCGCGAAGGATTACCTGACCAAACCGGTCGAAGAAGACATGCTGATCAAGACCCTGAACAACGTGCTGGCCGGTTGATCGCGCGGCCATGAACCAGTCGCTGACCGCGTTCGAGCTGCTGTGGCAGATCGACCAGCGCTGCCGTCTGCTGGCGGCGGACCTGCCGTCGCAGCCCGGCCGTCAGGATCGCTGGAGCGGCATCGGCTTTCGCCTCGGCGAGCATTGGTACGTGACGCCGATGGGCGAAGTCAGCGAAGTGCTGCACGAGCCGCGCTGCACTCAGTTGCCCGGGGTCAAGCCGTGGGTCAAAGGGGTGGCTAACCTGCGTGGGCGCTTGCTGCCGATCATGGACCTGTGCGGCTTCTTCGGTCACGAGCTGTCGCCGCTGCGCAAACAGCGGCGTGTGTTGGTGGTGGAGCACAACGATGTGTTCGCCGGGTTGCTGGTGGATGAGGTGTTCGGTCTGCAGCACTTCGAGCAGGACAGCTTCGAACCGATCTCGATCAGCAAGCGCCAGGGCTCCAAGGCCGAGTTCGTCAAAGGCTATTTCCGGCGCGAGCAGAACTGGCGGGTGTTCAGCCTGTTTGCGCTGGCCAAATCGCCGGTGTTCATGAGCGTCGCGATATAACTCTGACACTACAAATCCCATGTGGGAGCGGGCTTGCTCGCGAATACCGTCTGACATTCAACATAGATGCTGGCTGACCCACCGCATTCGCGAGCAAGCCCGCTCCCACAGTGGACCGTGGCAGGTTTCATAGGCGAGGACCGATGACAAAGGCAAAAACAGGCAAATCGGCGGAAGGGTCGCGCAGTCGCTCGCAGATCATCGTGCTGTTCATCGCACTGATCGTGTTCATCATGCTGCTGTTCGCCAACTTCGCCTACCTCAACACCCAGGCCAACTACGACAAGCAGTACATCGGCCACGCCGGTGAGCTGCGCGTGCTGTCGCAACGCATCGCCAAGAACGCCACCGAAGCGGCTGCCGGGAAGTCGGCAGCGTTCAAGCTGCTGAGCGATGCGCGCAACGATTTTGCCCAGCGCTGGGGTTACCTGAAGAAGGGCGACCCGGCCACCGGCCTGCCACCCGCGCCGGCCACCGTGCGCCCGGAAATGCGCGCGGTGCAGCTGGATTGGGAACGCCTGCTGAAAAACACCGATGCGATTCTCTCCAGTGAGCAGACCGTGCTCTCGCTGCATCAGGTCGCCGCGACCCTGGCTGAAACCGTGCCGCAGTTGCAGATCGAATACGAAAAAGTCGTCGAGATCCTTCTGCAACGCGGCGCCCCGGCAGCGCAGGTGGCGATGGCCCAGCGCCAATCGCTGCTGGCCGAACGCATTCTCGGCGCGGTCAACACCGTGCTGGCCGGTGACGAAAACTCGCAGCAGGCTGCCGATGCGTTTGGCCGCGACGCCACCCGTTTCGGCCAGGTGCTCAACGGCATGTTGCAGGGCAACCCGACCCTGAAAATCAGCCAGGTCGAAGACCGTGATGCCCGTGCGCGGCTGAGTGAAATTTCCGAGCTGTTCCAGTTCGTCTCCGGCTCGGTGGACGAAATCCTCGAAACCTCGCCGGAGCTGTTCAAGGTCCGGGAGTCGGCGAGCAATATCTTCAGCCTGTCGCAGACCCTGCTCGACGAAGCCTCACACCTCGCCAGCGGTTTCGAAAACCTTGCCGGCGGGCGCAACACCGACACCATCGGCGGCTACGTCCTTGGTTTGCTGGCGCTGGCCTCGATCATCCTGATCGGCATGGTCATGGTTCGTGAAACCAACCGCCAGTTGCGCGAGACCGCCGAGAAGAACGAGCGCAACCAGAACGCGATCATGCGCCTGCTCGACGAGATCGAAGACCTCGCCGACGGTGACCTGACGGTGACCGCCTCGGTGACCGAAGACTTCACCGGGACCATCGCCGATTCGATCAACTACTCGGTTGACCAACTGCGCGATCTGGTCGCGACCATCAACCTCACCGCCGGCCAGGTCGCCGCCGCCGTGCAGGAAACCCAGGCCACCGCCATGCACCTGGCCCAGGCCTCGGAGCATCAGGCGCAGCAGATTTCCGAAGCCTCGACCGCGATCAGCGACATGGCTCAGTCGATCGATCAGGTCTCGGCCAACGCCGCTGAATCCTCGGCGGTGGCCGAGCGCTCGGTGGAGATCGCCAACAAGGGCAACGAGGTGGTGCACAACACCATCCACGGCATGGACAACATTCGTGAACAGATTCAGGACACCGCCAAGCGCATCAAGCGTCTGGGCGAGTCGTCGCAGGAAATTGGCGACATCGTCAGCCTGATCGACGACATTGCCGACCAGACCAACATCCTCGCGCTCAACGCGGCGATTCAGGCCTCGATGGCCGGGGATGCCGGGCGCGGCTTTGCCGTGGTCGCCGACGAAGTGCAGCGGTTGGCCGAACGTTCGTCCGCCGCCACCCGGCAGATTGAAACCCTGGTGCGGGCGATTCAGACCGACACCAACGAAGCGGTGATTTCCATGGAGCAGACCACCACCGAGGTGGTGCGCGGCGCGCGTCTGGCGCAGGATGCCGGTGTGGCCCTGGAAGAAATCGAAGGTGTATCGAAGACCCTTGCCGCGCTGATTCAGAGCATCTCCAACGCGGCGCAGCAGCAGACCTCGTCGGCCGGGCAGATCTCGCTGACGATGAACGTGATCCAGCAGATCACCACGCAGACCTCGTCCGGCTCGACCGCCACCGCTGAGAGCATCGGCAACCTGGCGAAAATGGCCAGTCAGCTGCGCCGTTCGGTATCCGGTTTCACCTTGCCGTCGGCGTCCGCGACGGATAAGGCGTGAGTGGAGTGGTTATGGGTGACCGGCACGACTACGTGGCCCTCGAATGGGTCAAGGGTGAAATTGCCGAAACGCTGAAACAGGCGCATCAGGCGATTGAAACCGTGCTCGATGACCCGCAGGCCGCGCCGGGGCTGGATGAGTGTCTGGCGTATATCCATCAGGTGCATGGCAGTTTGCAGATGGTCGAGTTCTACGGCGCCGCGTTGCTCGCCGAAGAGATGGAGCATCTGGTCGAAGCCTTGCAGCACGGGCGCGTCGCCCATCGCGATGAAGCCCTGCACTTGCTGCTGCAAGCCCTCGGGCAATTGCCGATCTACCTCGATCGGGTGCAGAGCGCCCGCCGCGACTTGCCGCTGGTGGTGCTGCCGCTGATCAACGATCTGCGCAGTGCACGCGGCGACAGCCTGCTCTCGGAAACCAGCCTGTTCAGCCCGCCACTGCCGGACTTGCCGCCGTTGAGCGCAGAAGCGCTGGCCGCGCTGGAGCCGGCCGAGTGGCCCAACATGCTGCGCAAGTTGCGCCAGATGCTGCAAATGGCGCTGGTCGGGTTGCTGCGCGAGCAGGATGATCAGACCCACCTCGAATACCTGGCGAAAGTTTTCCAGCGCCTCGAAGCGCTCAGCGCCGATGCGCCCCTGAGCCCGCTGTGGCAGGTCGCTTCCGCGCTGGTCGAAGGCATGCGCGAAGGCGCCATCGCCAACAGCCCGGCGTTGCGCAGCCTGTTCAAGGACGCCGACAAGGAACTCAAGCGCCTGCTCGAACAGGGCATGCGCGGCCTCAATCAGCCGCCCCCGCCGGAGCTGCTGAAAAGCCTGCTGTTCTATATTGCCAAAGCCGAACATCCCACCGGGCAGATGCTGACCATGAAAGATCGCTACTCCCTGGACGACGCGTTGCCCGACAGCGCGATGGTCGACGAAGAACGTGCGCGTCTGGCCGGCCCCGACCGCGATGCGATGCGCTCGGTGCTGGCGGCGCTGTGCGAAGAGCTGGTGCGGGTCAAGGAGCGTCTCGACCTGTTCGTCCGCAGCGACCGTCAGCACACCTCCGACCTGGAGAGCCTGCTGGCGCCGTTGCGGCAGATCGCCGACACCCTCGCGGTGCTCGGTTTCGGCCAGCCGCGCAAAGTCATCATCGATCAACTGGCGGTGGTCCTCAGCCTCGCTCAGGGCCAGCGCGAACCGAATGACGCGACCCTGATGGACGTTGCCGGCGCGCTGCTTTACGTCGAAGCCAACCTCGCCGGGATGGTCGGCACCGTCGAGCCGGAAAGCCCCGAAGACGCGCGCCTGCCGACCACCGACCTGACACAGATCCATCAGATCGTGATCAAGGAAGCACGCATCTGCCTGCAACAGGCCAAGGACATGATCGTCGATTACATCGACGCCGACTGGGATCGCCAGCAACTGCAACCGTTGCCGGAACTGCTGACCCAGGTGCGCGGCGCGCTGGCGATGATTCCGCTGAGCCGGGCGGCGAGTCTGGTCGAGGCCTGTAACAGCTTCATCCGCGAACACCTGCTGCTCGATCCGCACCAGCCAGGCTGGCAGCAACTGGATAATCTGGCCGACGTCATCACCAGCCTCGAGTATTACCTCGAGCGCCTGAGCGACGACCCGCAAGCGCCGAATGAACAACTGCTGGATGTCGCACAAAAAAGCCTCGCCAGCCTGGGGTTCTTTCCACATGAGCAGCACGTGCCGCTGCTCGACGACGTGCTCAGCCCCAGCGAAGCGCTGGTGATGCAGGATCTGCAGACACTGGATGACCCCGAAACCGTGCAGTCGCTGGCCGAGGTGCTGGCCAGCCCGGTGTCGGCGGTCAACCCGCCGGCCTTGATCACCCCCGGCAGCCTGATGCCGCCGCCGGTCGATGAAGCACCGGTGGACGATGAACTGCGCGAAGTGTTCCTCGAAGAGACCGACGAGGTGCTCGAGGTTCTGCACGAATACCTGCCGCGCTGGTCGGCTGACACTCATGACCGCGCCGCCCTGACCGAACTGCGCCGCGCTTTTCACACCTTGAAGGGCAGCGGGCGCATGGTTCGCGCATTGATCCTTGGCGAGCTGGCGTGGGCCGTGGAAAACCTGCTCAACCGCGTGCTGGAGCACAGTGTCGAGCCTGGAGCGCAGGTGCAGCAGTTGCTCACCGACACCGTGTTGCTGCTGCCGGAGCTGATCAGCGAATTCGCCACGCACCGTCAGCGTCAGCGCAGCGATGTCGATCAACTGGCGGCCCGTGCGCATGCGCTGGCCAAAGGCGTCGAGCCGCTGGCGGCCGAAGACGTCGCCGACGTGGCGGCCCTCGATCCGCTGTTGCTGGAGATCTTTCGCAACGAAGCCGAAACCCACCTCGCCAGCCTCAACCGCTTCCTCGATCAGGCTGCCGAGCATGTGCCGCTGCCGGCCAGCGACGAATTGCAGCGCGCCTTGCACACGCTCAAGGGCAGTGCCTCGATGGCCGGCGTGTTGCCGATTGCCGAACTGGCCGCGCCGCTGGATAAACTGGCGCGCGAGTTCAAGGCGCACCAGTTGCCGCTGGATCTGGATGAAGTGGAATTGCTCCTCGAAGCCGAAGGTCTGTTCCGCGTCGGTTTGCGCCAGCTCAAGCACGATCCGCTGGCGCCGATTGTCGGTGCGCAGTCGCTGATCAAACGCACCGAAACGCTGCTGGCCGAACGCCTGGAAGCGATCCTCAGCGCACCGAATACCGGGTTGCGGATCAAGCGCGATCCGCAACTGATCAACAACTTCCTCGCCCAGGGCATGGACATCCTGCTCGACGCCGAAAGCCTGTTGCAGCGCTGGCAGCAACATCCCGGCGAGCGTCAGGAACTCAGCGCGCTGCTGGACGAACTGACCACTTTAGGCGAAGGCGCACACCTTGCCGATCTGCTGCCGGTGGACGTGCTCTGCGAAGCCTTGCTCGACCTCTACGGCGCCGTCGAAGAAAGCAGCCTGGCGGTCAGCGACAGGTTTTTCCACGAAGCGCAGAACGCTCATGAAGCGCTGATCAACATGCTCGACGAACTGGCTGCCGGCCAGGAAGTCACCCCGCAGCCGCAGCGCATTCGTGCCTTGCACGAACTGCTCGACGAAAGCCTCGACCCGACGGCCATGGGGCTGATCCGCAGCGACGGCAGCCGCACCTTGAGCATCCATGAGCTGGGCGCCGCCACCGCCGAACTGTCCCGCGCCAACGCCGAAAGCGCGCCGGATGACGAGATCGTCGAGATCTTCCTCGAAGAAGCGGTGGATATTCTCGACAGTGCCGGGCAAGCCCTGCAACGCTGGTTGAGCGACCCGGACAACGCTGCGCCGCTGTCGTCGTTGCAGCGCGATCTGCACACCCTCAAGGGCGGCGCGCGGATGGCCGAGGTCGACGCCATCGGCGATCTGGCCCATGAGCTGGAAAGTCTCTACGAAGGTCTGATGGATCGTCGCCACAGCTACAGCGAGCTGCTCGGACGCTTGCTGCACAAGAGCCACGACCGCTTGGCCCAGTTGCTTGAACAGTTGCACAACCATCAGCCGCTGACCCCGGCACAAGACCTGATCGAAGCAATCCGCCAGTTCCGCCAGGGCCAGTCCGGCAGTGGCGAAACGGCGCAGCCGACGGCTGTACCCGACAGCGCCGCGCATGATCCGGAACTGTTGGAAATCTTCCTCGAAGAAGGTTTCGACATCATCGAAAGCTCCGGCGCGGCGCTGCTGCGCTGGCAGGCCGAGCCGGGCAATCGGCAGGAAGTGGAAACCCTGCTGCGCGATCTGCACACCCTAAAGGGCGGTGCGCGGATGGTCGAGATCGGCCCGATCGGCGACCTCGCCCATGAGTTGGAATACCTTTACGAAAGCCTCGCCACCGGCGTGCTGCAACCGTCCGCCGAACTGTTCGCGCTGGTGCAGCGCGGGCATGACCGGCTGGCGCAGATGCTCGACGGCGTGCGCGCCGGGCAGCCATGCCCACCAGCGGATCGGCTGATCAATGCGATCCAGAATTTCAGCCACCCGGCGACCCCTGACACGCCGCCGCTGCTGCCGATTCCGGCCAAGACCGAGCCTGCGGCACCCGCCGCTGATGCCAGCGCGGACATGGTCAAGGTCTCCGCCGAACTGCTCGATGAGCTGGTCAACCTGGCCGGGGAAACCTCGATTTTCCGTGGACGTATCGAGCAGCAAGTCAGCGATGCGCAAACCGCGCTGAACGAGATGGAAACCACCATCGAACGCATGCGCGATCAGTTGCGCCGGCTCGACACCGAAACCCAGGGGCGGATCCTCAGCCGTCAGCAAGTCGATGCCGAACGCCTCGGTTACGAAGAGTTCGACCCGCTGGAAATGGACCGCCATTCGCAGTTGCAGCAACTGTCGCGGGCGCTGTTCGAATCTGCCTCCGACTTGCTCGATCTCAAGGAAACCCTCGAGCGCCGCAACCACGACGCCGAGAACCTGTTGCAGCAACAGGGGCGGATCAACACCGAGTTGCAGGAAGGCCTGATGCGTACGCGCATGGTGCCGTTCGAACGCATGCTGCCGCGCCTGAAACGTATCGTGCGGCAGGTCGCCGAAGAGCTGAACAAAGACGTCGCGTTCATCATCGGCAACGCCGAAGGCGAGATGGATCGCAACGTGCTGGAGCGCATGGCCGCGCCGCTGGAGCACATGCTGCGCAACGCCGTCGACCATGGCCTGGAGTCGGCCGAAGTGCGGCTGGCGGCGGGCAAACCGGCGCAGGGCACGATCACCCTCGACCTGACCCGCGAGGGCGGCGACATCGTTTTCGATATTCGCGACGATGGCGCCGGGGTGCCGCTGGAAGCGGTGCGGCGCAAGGCGATCAAGCGCGGCCTGCTGGCACCGGACGCCGAGATCAGCGACCGCGACGTGCTGCAATTCATCCTGCAGCCGGGGTTCTCCACGGCGGAAAAGATCACCCAGATTTCCGGGCGCGGCGTCGGCATGGACGTGGTTCACGAAGAAGTCCGTCAGCTCGGCGGCACCATGAGCATCGACTCGGTGCCGGGGCAGGGTGTGCATTTTCGCATTCGTCTGCCGTTCACCGTGTCGGTCAACCGCGCGCTGATGGTGCAGTGCGGCGAGGATCAATACGCGATTCCGCTGAACACCATCGAAGGCATCGTCCGCGTGTTGCCGAATGATCTGGAAGCGCACTACCGCAACGATCCGCCGAGCTACCACTACGCCGGTCAGCGCTACGAACTGTGCTATCTGGGCGAGCTGCTGAAAACCGCGCCACGGCCGAAACTGCTCGGCCAGAGCCTGCCGTTGCCGGTGCTTCTGGTGCAGTGCAATGACCGGCACATCGCGGTGCAGGTCGATGCGATGGCCGGCACCCGCGAGATCGTGGTCAAGAGCCTCGGCCCGCAGTTTGCGGCGGTGCAGGGGGTGTCCGGGGCGACGATTCTCGGCGATGGCCGGGTGGTGCTGATTCTTGATTTGCTCGCACCGATCCGCGCGATGCAGGCGCGGGTTGCGCAGCGCCCGGCGCAGGCGGAAATCGACAGCGAACCGCAGAAGCCACTGCTGGTTATGGTGGTCGACGACTCGGTGACCGTGCGCAAGGTCACCAGCCGTTTGCTCGAACGCCACGGCATGAACGTGCTGACCGCCAAGGACGGTGTCGACGCCATGTTGCTGCTCGAAGAACACATGCCCGACCTGATGCTGCTCGACATCGAAATGCCGCGCATGGACGGCTTCGAAGTCGCCACCCAAGTGCGTAACGATGAGCGCCTGCAGCACCTGCCGATCATCATGATCACCTCGCGCACCGGGCAGAAACACCGCGACCGCGCGATGGCCATCGGCGTCAACGACTACCTCGGCAAGCCGTATCAGGAATCGGTGCTGCTCGAAAGCATTGCCCACTGGAGCAAGAAACATGCATGAGCGCCGCCACAACGCGCGCACCAGCCAACTCACCGGCCTGCTGCTGCCGTTGGCCGATCGCAACCTGATCCTGCCCAACGTCGCCGTCGCCGAACTGATCGACTACCAGGCCAGCGCCTTCGACCTCGACACACCGCCGTGGTACCTGGGGCGGGTGAGCTGGCGTGAGCGGCAGATTCCGCTGCTGAGTTTCGAGTCGGCCTGCGGGCAGAAAGTCGTCATCGGCGAACGCGCGCGGATCGTCATCCTCAATGCCCTTGGTGGGCTGCCGCAGCTGAAATTCATCGCACTGCTGGTGCAGGGGATCCCGCGTTCGTACAAGCTCGACAGCCAGTTGAGTTATGTCGATGTGCCGTTGTGTGCGCTGGAGCAGGCAGCGGTGCAAGTCGGGGAGCAGGTGGCGAAAGTCCCGGATTTGTTGGGGTTGGAGCAGTTGTTGGTGGAGGCTGGGTTGGCTCACTGATCCGGAATCTTCGGTGGCCTGACTGGCCTCTTCGCGAGCAGGCTCACTCCTACAATTGGAATGCGTTCCTCCTGTAGGAGTGAGCCTGCTCGCGATAGCGCCTGCGGCATCACCCAAAATCTGAGAGACAAATCTCAATCCCTTCAGTGCAATAAACACTATTCAGCATGGTTGTTTAAAAAACACTCAGTGTTACGCCTCACCGGCCTACAAATCCTTGCGCCGCTGCCTACGCATGCACCAGAATCCGCCGGCTTGTGCGCCCTCGGCAGGCTGCGTAACTTGATTGCGTCACTGATTCCCAGTGATCGGGTTTAGCAGCCCGGCTTTGTCCTTTCCCCGGTGCACGAGATTCATCCAGTCAGGCATTCGCCTGCGCTTGATGGTGGCTGTGCGCATGGCACCTTCGGGTGCGCCGGGTTGGGGATTGACCGGTCTGCTAACTTGCGCATAGCCGCCACCCTACCGTTTAGCAGCGGGATGGTGCGGCCTCACAGAGGTTTATCCCCATGTTCAAAGTAACGCCAAACCCGCCGGCCACCGACCCGGCATCCCCCTACGAAGCCCCCGAATCAAAGAAATTCCACGAAGCCGCCGAACGCGCCCTCGACCATTACCTCGGCCCGCCAAAGCCCGACCTCATGGCCACGCCCTACACCCCCAACACGCTGTATATGGCCAACCCCGACGCCGACAGCGAATCCTTGCTGGCCGACGCCAGCGAATCCCTCGGCTCCGCTACGGTCATGCTCAACAACCATGCGGCGCTGGTGCAAGGCATGCACCGCAAGACGCTGCAGGGCATTGCTCAGGTGGTGATGGTGGCGGAGATGGCGGTGAATCGGGTGTTGGACAAATTGGTGCCCACGGACTGAAGAGTTGCGGCGAGGCCTCTAACGCCATCGCGAGCATGCTCACTCCTACATTTGGAATGCGTTCTCCTTGTAGGAGTGAGCCTGCTCGCGATAGCTATCCCAATCATTACGCTCAGCGTAATGATTCACCACCGCGCTTGATTGATGCCCCCAATCCACACGCCTAACGTAGCTCCACGACAGCGAACCCCGTGGAGTGAGCATGACAACAATAATTTCCCCCGACTCGCGCTGGACGCGGCGGCGTGACGAGAAGCAGCGGCGTCTCGACAAGGTGCGCGGGCTGGCCGACGGTGTGGTACTGCCAAGTGACAAGATCGTCGCCGCACTCGAAGCGTTGATCCATCCCGGCGACCGGGTGGTGCTGGAGGGCAATAACCAGAAGCAGGCGGATTTCCTTTCCCGTTCGCTGGCCAAAGCCGATCCGGCCAAGCTGCATGATCTGCACATGATCATGCCCAGCGTCGGTCGCTCCGAGCATCTGGATCTGTTCGAACGCGGCATCGCCCGCAAGCTCGATTTCTCCTTCGCCGGCACCCAGAGCCTGCGCATCAGCCAGTTGCTCGAAGACGGCTTGCTGGAAATCGGCGCGATTCACACCTACATCGAACTCTACGCGCGGCTGGTGGTGGATCTGATCCCCAACGTCGTGCTCTCGGCCGGGTTCATGGCCGACCGTGCCGGCAACATCTACACCGGCCCCAGCACCGAAGACACCCCGGCACTGATCGAACCGGCGGCGTTCAGCGATGGCATCGTCATCGTTCAGGTCAACCAGTTGGTGGATGACGTCAGCGAACTGCCGCGCGTCGACATCCCGGCCTCGTGGGTGGATTTCGTGGTGGTGGCCGACAAGCCGTTCTATATCGAACCGCTGTTCACCCGCGACCCACGGCACATCAAACCGGTGCACGTGTTGATGGCGATGATGGCGATTCGCGGGATCTACGAAAAACACAACGTGCAGTCGCTCAACCACGGCATCGGTTTCAACACCGCCGCGATCGAATTGATCCTGCCGACCTACGGCGAATCCCTCGGCCTCAAGGGCAAGATCTGCCGCAACTGGACGCTCAACCCGCACCCGACGCTGATCCCGGCGATCGAAAGCGGCTGGGTCGAAAGCGTGCATTGCTTCGGCACTGAACTGGGCATGGAGAACTACATCGCCGCCCGCCCGGACGTGTTCTTCACCGGGCGCGACGGCTCGCTGCGCTCCAACCGGATGTTCTGCCAACTCGCCGGGCAATACGCGGTGGATCTGTTTATCGGCGCGACGTTGCAGGTCGATGGCGACGGGCATTCCTCGACCGTGACCCGTGGTCGCCTCGCCGGTTTCGGCGGTGCGCCGAACATGGGCCACGACCCGCGCGGTCGGCGTCACGGCACCCCGGCGTGGCTCGACATGCGCCACGACGATTCACAGCAACCGATGCTCGAACGCGGCAAGAAACTCGTGGTGCAAATGGTCGAGACGTTCCAGGAGGGCGGCAAACCGACCTTCGTCGAAACCCTCGACGCGGTGGAAGTGGCGAAGAAAAGCGGTATGCCGCTGGCGCCGATCATGATCTACGGCGACGACGTCACCCACCTGCTCACCGAAGAGGGCATCGCCTACCTGTACAAGGCGCGCTCGCTGGAAGAGCGTCAGGCGATGATCGCAGCGGTGGCCGGCGTCACCGCCATCGGTCTGCGCCACAACCCGAAAGACACCGAACGCATGCGTCGCGAAGGCCTGATCGCCTTGCCCGAAGACCTCGGCATCCGCCGCACCGACGCCACCCGCGAACTGCTGGCGGCGAAAAGCGTTGCCGATTTGGTCGAGTGGTCCGGCGGCCTCTACAACCCTCCCGCCAAGTTCAGGAGCTGGTAATGCACGCACTCAACCTGCAAGCGAAACCCCTGAGCCTGAGCGAACGCCTGGCCGATCTGGCGGTGGATGCGCTGATCGACGAAGCCGATCTGTCGCCGAAACCGGCGCTGGTCGACCGGCGCGGCAATGGCGCGCACACCGATCTGCACTTGGGCCTGATGCACGCCTCGGCGTTGTCGTTGTGGCCGGCGTTCAAGGAAATGGCCGAAGCGGCGGCTGAAATCGGCGCAGTCGATTCAACGTTGCGCGAAGCGATTGGCCGCATCGGTCGCGAAGGCGAGCAAGCCATGCTCGCGACCACCAACGGTGTGAATACCCATCGCGGCGCAATTTGGGCACTGGGATTACTGGTGACCGCCGCTGCGCTGGAACCGAAATCCTGCAGTGCCAACGCCGTCACCTTGCGCGCCGCACGTCTGGCATTACTCGATGACCGCTACGCACCAAAACCGCTGAGCCACGGCGCACAAGTCGCCCTGCGTTACGGCGCACGCGGTGCCCGCGAGGAAGCGCAACTCGGCTTCCCGTCCGTGCAGCAACGCGGCCTGCCGCAACTCAAACGCAGCCGCGCCAGCGGCCACGGCGAACAGAACGCCCGGCTCGATGCGCTGCTGGCGATCATGACCGATCTGGCCGACACCTGCGTGCTCTACCGCGCCGGTGAACAAGGCCTGCACGCCATGCAACACGGCGCGCAAGCGGTGCTCGACGCCGGCGGCAGCGCCAGCCTCGGCGGGCGTCGGCGCCTGCACGAACTGGATCAACAACTCATCGCATTGAATGCCTCGCCCGGTGGCGCCGCCGACTTGCTCGCCGCCACGCTGCTGCTCGATCGAATCGAGCGCGACGGCATCCTTCAGGGAGCGTTTTGATGGAAACCTTGTCCTTTGAATTCCCCGCCGGGCAGCCGCCGCGCGGGCGCGCGCTGGTCGGTTGTGTCGGCTCGGGCGATCTGGAAGTGCTGATCGAACCGGGGCTGGCCGGCAAGCTGACGATCAATGTGCAGACCTCGGTCAACGGCGCGCAGCAGCGCTGGCAGCATCTGTTTGCGCGGATGTTCGACGGCACCACGCCACCGGCGATGGCCATCGATATCCACGATTTCGGCGCCACGCCGGGGGTGGTGCGTTTGCGCCTGGAACAAGGTTTCGAGGAGATCGGCCATGACTGACAGCGCAGCGCTGTTGCACAAGCACAGCTTCGTCGAACTCGGGGCGCGGCAACGGGCGAAAGCCTTGCTCGATGCCGGAACCTTCCGCGAATTGCTCGACCCGTTTCAACGGGTCATGTCGCCGTGGCTCGAACGCCAGGGCGTGGTGCCGCAAGCCGATGACGGCGTGGTGATCGCCAAGGGCAGCCTCGACGGTTTGCCGGTAGTGATCGCGGCGATTGAAGGCGCGTTTCAGGGCGGCAGCCTCGGCGAAGTCGGCGGGGCGAAGATTGCCGGGGCGCTGGAGCTGACCGCCGATGACAACCGCAAAGGCATCCCGACCCGCGCCGTGCTGCTGCTGGAAACCGGTGGCGTGCGTTTGCAGGAAGCCAACCTCGGGCTGGCGGCGATTGCCGATATTCACGCGGCGATTGTCGATTTGCAGCAGTACCAACCGGTGGTCGGTGTGGTCGCGGGCAGCGTCGGCTGTTTCGGCGGCATGTCGATTGCCGCCGCGCTGTGCAGCTATTTACTGGTGACTCAGGAAGCACGCCTCGGTTTGAACGGCCCGCAGGTGATCGAGCAGGAAGCCGGGATCGAAGAGTACGACTCCCGCGACCGGCCCTTCATCTGGAGCCTGACCGGTGGCGAGCAGCGTTTCGCCAGTGGGTTGGTGGATCGTTATGTCGCCGATGATGTGGCGCAGATTCGCCAGCAGGTCGGTGAGTTGCTGCAACAGGGTTTGCCCGCCCAGCCGCGCAGTCAGCGCGCTGATTGGTTCCTGCAACGTCTGGCGAGCCTGGACACCGATAAACAAATCGAGCCGTCGGTGGTTCGCGATCTGTATCAAGGAGAGCGCTCATGAGTGGTTATTCCGTGCGCGGTTTGAACTGGTTCAACGCAATGACCGGCGGGGCGAAAGCCATAGAAGGTTTGCCGCCATCGTTGAAGGTCGCCGACAGCGAACTTGGGCGGTTTATTGCGGTGGTCGCTGACCCCGACAACCGTTTCCCACGGGCTCGCAATGGCGAAGTCGGATTGCTCGAAGGCTGGGGCTTGGCCAAGGCGGTGGATGACGCGATCACGGCGGATCGCGACAAAGCGCAGAAGCGCCCGATCATCGCCATCGTCGATGTCCCGAGCCAGGCTTACGGTCGTCGCGAAGAAGCCCTCGGCATTCATCAGGCCCTGGCCGGTGCGGCGGACAGTTATGCCCGCGCCCGTCTGGCCGGGCACCCGGTGATTGCGCTGCTGGTGGGCAAGGCCATGTCCGGTGCGTTTCTCGCTCACGGTTATCAGGCCAACCGCTTGATTGCCCTGCGCGATCCCGGGGTGATGGTGCATGCGATGGGCAAGGCCTCGGCGGCGCGAGTGACGCTGCGCAGTGTCGAAGAACTGGAAGCACTGGCCGCCAGCGTGCCGCCGATGGCCTATGACATCGACAGCTACGCCAGCCTCGGATTGCTCTGGGAAACCCTCTCGGTGCAGCAGATCGAGCAGCCGACGGCGGAGGATCTGGCGCGGGTGACCGAGTGCCTGAAACAGGCTATCGGCGATATCTCCAGCGCTGACTTGAGCAAGCGTCTCGGCGCGAAAAATCGTGAGGCCTCCAGCCGCGTGCGTGAACTGCTGAGGGCGCAGTGGTGAACCTGCCATTGGCCCACGACCTGCTGTGGGGCATGACCCCGGCGCAGCTGCCGGCGGATGCGCCGCAGTGGGCGATCGAGTCGCTGGCTGCCGGGCAACCGGTGGTGGTGCGGCGGGCGGTGAGCGCTGAAGATTTGGTCGCGGTGGGCGTGCGCGGTGTGTTGCGTGAGCAGCGGCTGGCGGCGTTCATGGCGCTTGAGGCGGTTGTGCGTCGGGTCAGTCCGGAGGCGCTGTGTCATGTCGATTGCGAGCGCGATTTACCGGTGATGCAGGCACTCAAACAACTGCGGCCGATGCTCGATGATTGCGGTTGGGTCTGGGGCATCAGCGGCAGTGTCGGGTTTGAGTTGGCCAGTGGTTTTGTTGCGATGCACGAGGCCAGCGATCTCGATCTGATTCTGCGTACCCCGCAACTGATCACGCGTAATCAGGCACGCAAACTGGTCGCGGTTTTTGATCAAGCCGTGTGCCGGGTCGACATGCAATTGCAGACGCCGTTCGGTGCAGTCGCGTTGCGCGAATGGGCCAGCGGGTCTGCACGGGTGCTGCTGAAAAATCAGCATCAGGCCTGTCTGGTGGCTGATCCGTGGAACCCGCAGGAGCAGGCAGCGTGAGCAGTCTGTTGGTGTTCCCCGGTCAGGGCGCGCAGCAACCGGGCATGCTCCAGCATTTGTCTCGGGAAACCTTGACCGAGGCCAGCGATGTGCTTGGTGAAGATGTCGTGCTGCTCGATTCTGCCGATGCGTTACGCAGCACCCGGGCGGTTCAGCTGTGCCTGTTGATCGCCGGGGTCGCTGCTTCACGACAATTGCTGCAGGACGGACTCACGGCGGATTACGTCGCCGGCCTGTCCATCGGCGCATACCCGGCAGCGGTGGTCGCCGGGGCGCTGAGCTTCAGCGATGCGTTAAATCTGGTCAGCCTGCGCGGTGAATTGATGCAGCAGGCTTATCCACAAGGCTTTGGCATGACCGCAATCATCGGTCCGCAATTATCCACCGTCGAAACGCTGCTGGCGCAGGTGCACAGCGCGGAGTCGCCGGTGTACCTGGCCAACATCAATGCCGATAACCAGGTGGTGATTGCCGGCAGCGACAAGGCCATGCAAGCGGTGGCGGAACTGGCGCGCAGTCGTGGCGCCGGTCTGGCGAAACGCCTGGCGGTGAGCGTGCCGTCGCACTGCCCGTTGCTGGATCAGCCTGCGCGAATCCTCGCCGAGGCCTTCGCCAAAGTGGAACTGCAAATCCCGAAAATCGCTTATCTGAGTGGCAGTCGCGCGCGTCCGCTGATCAAGCCTGATGCGTTGCGTGATGACCTCGCTTTCAACATGTGCCGCGTGGTGGACTGGCGCGGCACCGTGCAAAGCGCTTACGAGCGCGGTGTACGTTTACAAATCGAACTGCCGCCCGGTGCGGTGCTGACCGGTCTGGCGCGCCGGGTGTTTGAATCGGGCACGGTCACTGCCTTCGACAGTGCGCGTCTGGATACCTTGCAGGCGCTGTTGCGAGAGGAGGGTGGCCGCCGACCCTAAACCGCCGCGACTCAGGCTGCGAACAACAAAAACAACATTCGACGATGCACTTTGAGGACTACAACAATGATTATTTACGGTGTGGCGCTGCTGGCGATCTGTACGCTGGCAGGGGTGATCATGGGCGACATGCTCGGCGTGTTGCTGGGCGTCAAATCCAACGTCGGCGGGGTCGGCATCGCCATGATCCTGTTGATCTGCGCGCGGTTGTGGATGCAGAAACGCGGCGGCATGACCAAGGATTGCGAGATGGGCGTCGGCTTCTGGGGCGCAATGTACATTCCGGTGGTGGTGGCGATGGCCGCGCAACAGAACGTCGTCACCGCCCTGCACGGTGGCCCGGTGGCGGTGCTGGCGGCAATCGGTTCGGTGGTGGTGTGTGGTTGCACGATTGCCTTGATCAGCCGCACCCATAAAGGCGAACCGTTGCCCGACGAACCGGTGGAAGTCACTCCGGTCGGCACCCCGGTAGGAGGTCGCTGACATGTGGGCACTCATTGAAAACGGTCTGGAACACAATGGCCTGATCACCGCGTTCGCTTTCGTCGGCGTGATCATGTGGGTCTCGGTGATTCTCTCGAAACGCCTGACCTTCGGGCGCATTCACGGCTCGGCGATTGCCATCGTCATCGGTCTGGTGCTGGCCTGGGTCGGCGGCACCCTGACGGGCGGCCAGAAAGGCCTGGCGGATCTGACGCTGTTCTCCGGCATCGGCCTGATGGGCGGTGCGATGCTGCGTGATTTCGCGATTGTCGCCACGGCGTTCGAAGTGCAGGCGACCGAGGCGAAGAAGGCTGGATTGATCGGCGTGATCGCGCTGCTGCTCGGTACGGTGCTGCCGTTCATTGTTGGCGCGAGCATGGCCTGGGCCTTCGGTTATCGCGATGCGGTGAGCATGACCACCATCGGCGCCGGTGCGGTGACTTACATCGTCGGCCCGGTGACCGGTGCGGCGATTGGCGCGACCTCGGATGTGATGGCGCTGTCGATTGCCACCGGATTGATCAAGGCGATTCTGGTGATGGTCGGCACGCCGGTCGCGGCGCGCTGGATGGGCCTGGACAACCCGCGCTCGGCGATGGTGTTCGGTGGTCTGGCCGGGACGGTGAGCGGGGTGACCGCAGGGCTGGCGGCGACGGATCGGCGCTTGGTGCCTTACGGGGCGTTGACGGCGACGTTCCACACCGGGCTTGGGTGCTTGCTGGGGCCTTCGCTGTTGTTCTTCATTGTTCGAGGGATTGTGGGCTGATTCTCGGGTTCTGCGATGCCCGTGCTGACGTCATCGCGAGCAGGCTCACTCCTACATTGGAATGCGTTCCCCTGTAGGAGTGAGCCTGCTCGCGATTGCGGCGACGCGGTGTCAGGCCTGGCGATTGGCATACATCCGACACTCCGCCAGCAACGCCAGCAGATTCGGATCGCGCTCCTTGGCCTTGAGAAACACCACGCCAATGTGCTGCTGCAACCGATACTTCTCCTGCAACGGAATCAGCTTCACCCGGTTCTCGTACACCGCCGCAATCCTTCCCGGCAGCAACGCATAACCCACCCCCGAGCTGACCATGCTCAGCAGGGTGAAGATGTCGTTGACCTGCATCGCTACCTTCGGCTCGAACCCTGCCTGTTTGAACACCCGGATGCCGTCCTGATGCGTAGCGAAGCCTTGGGTCAGGGTGATAAAGGTTTCATCGCGCACCTCTGCCAGATCGACTTCCTGACGCTGGGCGAATCTTGAATCTGCCGGCGTGGCGAGGAAAATGTCGTCGGAGAACAACGGGATCTGCTCGCAGTCCGGGTCGCTGACCGTGTCGTCCAGCGACACCAGGATCGCGTCGACTTCCATGTTCTTCAGCTTGTAGAGCAAGTCGATGTTCGAGCCGAGGATCAGGTCGATGTTGAGTTCGCTGCGGCGGATCTTCAGGCCCATGATCAGTTGCGGTACGGTTTTCACCGTCAGCGAATACAGCGAGCCGAGTTTGAAGCGTTCAGCGGAGAATCCGGCGGCCTCGCGGGTCAGGCGCACGCTTTCGACCACGTCCTGAATCAGCTTCTGCGCGCGTTCTTCGAGCACGTAGGCGCTTTCCAGTGGCGTCAGGTTGCGCCCTTCGTGCTTGAACAGCGGGCAGCGCAGGGCGCTTTCCAGCGAATGGATCGCCCGGTGCACGCTGACATTGCTGGTCTGCAACTCGACAGCGGCGCGCGCCAGGTTGCCGGCGCGCATGAAGGCGAGGAACACCTCGAGTTTTTTCAGGGTCAATTCTTCGTCGATCAGCATGGCGCGGACTCTTTTTGGTATCGACCGATTGTGCCCAATTACCGTGGCGTGCGCAGGTCCGCGTTGAACAGAAACATTGCGCTTTTACGCTCAAGGCCCGAGCCTTGCGCGCTGCGGTAACGAATAACGAGGTGAGCGACACATGTATCACGGGGAAAAACTCAACGCCTGGACGCATCTGGTCGGGGCAGTGGCCGCATTTATCGGCGGCGTGTGGATGCTGGTGATTGCCAGCCTCGACGGCAGTCCGTGGAAAATTGTCAGCGTGGCGATCTACGCCTTTACCTTGCTGGTGCTCTACAGCGCCTCGACCGTGTACCACAGCGTGCGCGGGCGCAAGAAAGCGATCATGAAGAAGGTCGATCACTTTTCGATCTACCTGCTGATCGCCGGCAGCTACACGCCGTTCTGTCTGGTGACGCTGCGCGGGCCGTGGGGCTGGACGTTGTTCGGGATTGTCTGGGGGCTGGCGCTGATCGGCATCCTGCAGGAGATCAAACCACGCTCGGAGGCGCGGATCCTGTCGATCGTGATTTATGCGGTGATGGGCTGGATCGTGCTGGTGGCGGTCAAACCGTTGATTGCGGCGTTGGGCACGGCAGGGTTTGCCTGGCTGGCGTCGGGCGGGGTGTTGTATACCGTGGGCATCATCTTTTTTGCCCTGGATCACCGGTTACGGCATGCGCACGGGATCTGGCATCTGTTCGTGATCGCCGGGAGTCTGCTGCACTTTGTGGCGATTCTGTTTTATGTCCTCTAACTGGAATTGTCCCCAATCTCCCACATTAGATTGTGTTCCCACATCAGACTTGTGCCGAGTGCAGGTTATTGAGTTGTTGTTCAGCTCGCTGACTGAAAATCTGCAGCAGATCGTTGAGCGTATGCGGTGGTGGCTCGCTGGCGCGGGTCACGGCGTACAAAGTGATCGGCAGTGGCGGGGCGAGGGGGCGGAGGGTGGTGGTTGCCACAGAGGCGCCCAGTGCGGTGAACGGATCGATCACCGCGACGCCGGCGCCGGACTCGACCATCGCCCGTGCCAGCGAATAGGTCTGCACGGCAATCCGTACCCGTGGCGGTGGCTCCACCGCTTCCAGATAGCTGTCGAGCCTTGCCGCCAATGGATCGGCGCTGGATAAACCAATCAGCGGCACATCCGCAAGCGCCATCAGTGGCAGCGGTTTGCCGACGTCTGCCGGCGGCCAGAAGTCCTTTGGCGCCAACGCCACCAGCACCCCCGCCGCCAGCGGCTGCGCTTTCAGCCCCGGGTGATCCGGCAACTGCAACGTCAGGGCCACGTCCACTTCGCGCATCAGCAGGTTCTGCATCAACTCGCGGCTGTGGGCACTGGACAGTTCGCAGGCGATGTCCGGGAACTGCGCCGTCCATTGCCGGATCGCCGGTGGCAGCAACGACAGGGCCAGCGCAGGAGTCGCGCCGATCCGCAGGCTGTGGCCGGGTTCGCGGCGCAGGCTCTGTGCCAGGCGCCGCACGCCCTGCAGACTTTCCGTGACCTTGTCGACTTCGCGCTCCAGCTCCAGCGCTTCCGGGGTCGCCTGCAATTTACCGCGCACCCGCAGAAACAACGGAAAGCCCAACTGCTGCTCGGCGTGCTGCAGCACTTTGGTCACCGCGGGTTGCGAGACGTGCAGCAATTGCGCAGCGGCGCTGACCGAGCCGGTCTGGCGGATGGCCTGGAAAATCTCGATGTGGCGAAGGCGCATGGCGAGTCCATAACCTTTGTTTATAGGTCTGGCATCTTTATTCATTGTTCGGCGCCTGTCACCTCACCCTAACCTCAGCCTCGTCTTCAAATAGAAATAGGGACGGACATGGCTCAGCGTGTGTGCATCATCGGCGGCGGCGTGATCGGGTTGGCAACGGCCTATGCGCTGGTGCGCGACGGCCTCGAAGTGACAGTGGTCGAGGCGCGGCAGTCCTTGGGCAGCGAAACCAGCTTCGCCAACGGCGGCCAGTTGTCCTACCGCTATGTGGCGCCGCTGGCCGATGCCGGCGTGCCGTTGCAGGCGATCGGCTGGATGCTGCGCGGCGACTCACCCCTCAAGCTGCGCCCGCGTCTGGACCCGGCGCAATGGCGCTGGATGGCGTCGTTTCTCGCCGCCTGCCGCACCTCGGTCAACCGGGAAAACGCGGCGCATCTGTTGCGTCTGGCGCTGTTCAGCCAGAGCACGCTGAAACGCTGGCGCGAGGATGACGGACTCACCGGTTTCAACTGGCGGCGCAACGGCAAACTGGTGACCTTCCGCAATGCCGTCAGCTTCGACCATGCGCGCAAGGGCCTGGCCGATCCGCAGCAACAACAGGTGTTGTCCGCCACCGAATGTGCGCAACTGGAACCGGCCTTGGCCAAGGCGCCGTTTGTGGGCGCGATCTACACGCCGGATGAAGAAGTCGGCGACTGTCACGCCTTTTGCCAGCAGTTGGCGGTGCGATTGAAGGCGTCGGGCCGCTGCGAGTTTCGTCTCGGTCAGGCAGTCACCGGCATTCGTCACAGCCACGGCGCCGTCACCGCCATTGAGCTTGGCGACGAAACCCTGCCGGTCGACCAACTGGTGATCGCCGCCGGGCACCGAAGCTCTTTGCTGGCGCTGCCCGGCCTACACGTGCCGCTGTATCCGCTGAAGGGTTACAGCCTGACCGTGCCGATCGGCAACGGGCATCGGGCGCCGGACGTGAGCATCACCGACTACGACCGCAAGATCGTCTACGCGCGCATCGGCGAACAGTTACGGGTGGCGGCGATGGTGGACATCGTCGGTTTCGACCCGGCGGTAGATCCCGAGCGGCTGGCACTGATCAAGCGCCAGGCCCGCGACACCTTTCCCGATGCCGGGAATTACGACGCGGCTGTGGAGTGGGCGGGCATGCGCCCGGCCACCCCCACCGGCGTACCGCTGCTGGGCGCCACGGCGTATCGCAATCTGTGGCTCAACCTCGGCCACGGCGCGCTCGGTTTCACCCTGGCCTGCGGCAGCGGGCAGTTGCTCAGCGAACTGATCGGACAGCGGCGTACATCCATTGATCTGCACGGCTTCAATCCCCGTGCGGCGTGACGGTTTCTGCTAAAACACCCCAACCACAACGGAGAATAACAATGCAAAAAATCACGTTGCTCGGCTGCACACTGGCGCTGTTCATCGGCGCCCAGGCGCAGGCCAATGAAGTGCCGCTGACCGGCGCGCTTGGCAAGATCGCCAGCGCCAACAGCATCACCCTGGGCTATCGCGATGCGTCGGTGCCGTTCTCGTATGTGGGCGATCACACCGGGCAGCCGATGGGGTATTCGGTGGAGCTGGCGGGCAAGGTTGTCGAGCGGATCAAGCAGCAACTGGCGTTGCCGGAGCTGAAGGTGAAGTACAACCTGGTGACGTCGCAGACGCGGATTCCGCTGGTGCAGAACGGCACGGTTGATCTTGAGTGCGGCTCCACCGGGGTGACGGCCGAGCGGCAGAAACAGGTCGCGTTCTCCTACGGTTTCATCTACGTAAAAGGGCAGTTGCTGACCGCAAAGGACAGCGGTATTCACAGCTTCGATGACCTGCGCGGCAAAAATGTGGTGACCACCGCCGGCACCACCAACGAGCGCTATCTGAAGAGCTACAACCTCGACCACAAACTGAACATGTTCGTGATCAGCGCCAAGGATCACGGCGAGGCGTTCCAGATGCTGCAGTCGGGACGGGCAGCGGCCTTCTACATGGACGACGCATTGCTCTACGGCGAGCGGGCCAAGGCGCGGGACCCGCACAACTGGGTCGTGGTGGGGGAGGAACAATCGCGGGAAATCTACAGCTGCATGGTGCGCAAGGATGATCCGCAATTCCTCGCGCTGGTGAATGGCGCGCTGGCCGATCTGTACAGCTCGGGGGAGATCAACGGGATTTACAAGCGCTGGTTCGAACAGCCGATTCCGCCAAAGGGGTTGAACCTGGAGTTTCCGATGACCAGCGAGTTGAAGGCGATCATTGCCAGGCCAGTCAGTGATCCGGTGGAGTGACAGTCAGACCGGGGGGAAGCTTTTCACGAGCAAGCCCGCTCCCACAGTAGTTCTCGGGTGTACACAAAATTTGTGCTCACTGGAAATCCAATGTGGGAGCGGGCTTGCTCGCGAAGAGGCCCTAGAAGTCTCCCCAAAGCTGCTGAGCCACCGCCAGTGCAACCACCGGCGCAGTTTCAGTGCGCAACACTCGCGGCCCAAGCCGTGCAGCATGGAAACCGTTGCCCTTGGCCTGCTCGACCTCGGCATCCGACAAACCACCCTCCGGTCCGATCAGAAACGCCAGGGTCGCCGGTTTGGCATGGCTCACCAACGGCTCGGCCACCGGGTGCAGCACCAGTTTCAACTCGGCCTGGGTTTGCTTCAGCCAGTCGGCCAACAACACCGGCGGATGAATCACCGGCACCCGCGAGCGCCCGCACTGCTCGCAAGCGCTGATCGCCACCTGACGCCAGTGCAGCAGGCGTTTGTCGGCGCGTTCGTCCTTCAGGCGCACTTCGCAGCGGTCGCTGAAGATCGGGGTGATTTCCGTCACGCCCAGCTCGGTGGCTTTCTGGATCGCCCAGTCCATCCGTTCGCCACGGGACAGGCCCTGGCCGAGGTGGATCTGCAGCGGCGATTCAATCTGCCCGGCTAACTGCTCGTCGATCTGCACGACGACGCGTTTCTTGCCGACCTCCACCAGCGAGCCGCGAAACTCATGGCCGGAACCGTCGAACAACTGCACCGCATCGCCCTCGGCCATGCGCAGCACGCGGCTGATGTAATGCGCCTGGTCTTCCGGCAGTTCGTGTTCGCCGGTGCTCAGGGGGGCGTCGATAAAGAAGCGGGACAGTCTCATTTCGGGTCTCTGGAAAGATGTGGATCAGTTGGATCGGTGTCGACTTCATTCGCGAGCAGGCTCGCTCCCACAGGGAAATGCATTCCAGGGTGGGAGCGAGCCTGCTCGCGAAAGCGGCAGTTCAGGCGCCACAAATTCTCAATCAGCCCGGATCACGGAAACCCGGGTGGAAATCCTTCGGCACCGCGACGCTGACGCTGTCCCGGGTGGCGATGTCGATGCCTTCGCTGGCGACTTCGGCGAGGAAGTCGATCTGCTCCGGGGTAATCACGTACGGCGGCAGGAAATACACCACGCTGCCCAGCGGACGCAGCAGCGCGCCACGCTCCAGCGCATGCTGGAACACCTTCAGGCCTCGTCGCTCCTGCCAAGGGTAGGCCTCTTTGGTGGCTTTATCCTTGACCATTTCGATCGCCAGCACCATGCCGGTCTGCCGCACTTCCGAGACATTCGGGTGATCGACCAGATGCGCAGTGGCCGAGGCCATGCGCCGGGCCAGTGCCTGGTTGTTCTCGATGACGTTGTCCTGCTCGAAGATATCCAGGGTCGCCAGCGCCGCCGCACAGGCCAGCGGGTTGCCGGTGTAGCTGTGCGAGTGGAGGAAGGCTCGCAGGGTCGGGTAGTCGTCGTAGAACGCGCTGTAGACCTCGTCGGTGGTCAGGCACGCCGCCAGTGGCAGGTAGCCGCCGGTCAGGGCCTTGGACAGGCAGAGGAAGTCCGGGCGGATGCCGGCCTGCTCACAGGCAAACATGGTGCCGGTACGGCCAAAGCCGACAGCGATTTCGTCGTGGATCAGGTGCACGCCATATCGGTCGCAGGCCTCGCGCAGCAGCTTGAGGTACACCGGGTGATACATGCGCATGCCGCCGGCGCCCTGAATCAACGGCTCGACGATGACTGCCGCCACGCTGTCATGATGTTCTGCCAAGGTCTGTTCCATGGCGGCGAACAGGTTGCGTGAATGCTCTTCCCAGCTCATGCCTTCGGGGCGCAGATAGCAATCGGGGCTTGGCACCTTGATGGTGTCCATCAGCAGGGCTTTGTAGGTTTCGGTGAACAGCGGCACGTCGCCGACTGCCATCGCTGCCATGGTTTCGCCGTGGTAGCTGTTGGTCAGGGTGACGAAGCGTTTCTTGTTCGGCTGGCCGCGATTGAGCCAGTAGTGAAAGCTCATTTTCAGCGCGACTTCGATGCAGGACGAACCGTTATCGGCGTAGAACACCCAGTTCAGGCCTTCCGGGGTCATCTTCACCAGACGCTCGGACAGTTCGATCACCGGTTGATGGCTGAAACCGGCCAGAATCACGTGCTCCAGCTGATCGACCTGATCCTTGATGCGCTGGTTGATGCGCGGGTTGGCGTGGCCGAACACGTTGACCCACCAGGAGCTGACGGCGTCGAGGTAGCGCTTGCCTTCGAAGTCTTCGAGCCAGACGCCTTCGCCGCGCTTGATCGGGATCAGCGGCAGCTGTTCGTGGTCTTTCATCTGGGTGCAGGGATGCCACAGCACCGCGAGGTCGCGTTGCATCCACTGGTTATTCAGGCCCATTTACAGTCTCCTCGAGGCGGCTCGCGTCAGGCGCGGGCAAACAATCGCGCAAGCCTATGCAATGCATCGCGCCGGGACAACCCATTGCGTCGATTGAGCTACTTTGTATGGGCCGATAGACGTCGCTGGCGGCGTTTTGATGGCTGACGTATTCTTCGCGGTTCTTTGGGTCGTCTGACCCGCAAAACTGCTTTTTTCCTACGTGTATTTCCGGAGTTCGCTGAATGTCTGTCGGTTGGCTGCGCGCCTGTGCGCTGGTGATGTTGGGGCTGTTCAGCGTTACGGCGCTGGCCAAGGATAAAACCGCAATCGTGATCGGCGGCGGCCTGTCGGGCCTGACCGCAGCTTACGAGCTGCAAAACAAGGGCTGGCAGGTCACGCTGCTCGAAGCCAAGCCGAGCCTCGGCGGTCGCTCGGGCATGGCCACCAGCGAGTGGATCGGCAACGACAAGACCCAGCCGGTGCTGAACAAGTACGTCTCGACCTTCAAGCTGGGCACCACGCCAGCCCCTGAATTTGTGCGTACACCGGGTTATCTGATCGACGGTGAGTACTTCTCCGCGGCCGATCTGGCGACCAAGCAGCCGGCCACCGCCGACGCCTTGAAGCGCTACCAGAAAACCCTCGACGATCTGGCGCGCTCGATCGACGACCCGCAGAACCCGGCCGCGACCAACACCCTGCATGCGCTGGACCAGATCAACGTCTCGAGCTGGCTCGACAAGCAGAACCTGCCGGCCACCGCGCGTCAGTTGATCAACCAGGACATCCGCACCCACTACGACGAGCCTTCGCGTCTGTCGCTGCTGTATTTCGCCCAGCAGAACCGCGTGTATCGCGGCGTTTCTGATCGCGACCTGCGCGCCTCGCGTCTGGTTGGCGGCAGCCAGGTACTGGCCCAGGCCTTCGTCAAACAGATAAAGACCATCAAGACCAACTCGCCGGTTTCCGCGATCACTCAGGACAAGGACGGCGTGACCGTCAAGGTCGGCAGTGTTGGCTATCAGGCTGACTACGTGGTGCTGGCCGTGCCGCTGCGTGCACTGAACAAGATTGCGCTGACCCCGGCGCTGGACGCTCAGCACCTGGCCGCGATCAAGGGTACCAACTACGGCTGGCGCGACCAGATCATGCTCAAGTTCAAGACGCCTGTGTGGGAAAGCAAGGCGCGCATGTCCGGCGAGATCTACAGCAACGCAGGTCTGGGCATGCTCTGGATCGAACCGGCGCTGAAGGGTGGCGCCAACGTGGTGATCAACCTGTCCGGCGACAATGCCCGCGTGATGCAAGCGTTCGGCGACAAGCAGATGGTCGATCAGGTGCTGATCCGTCTGCACGCGTTTTATCCACAGGCCCGTGGCTCGTTCACCGGTTATGAAATCCGTCGCTACAGCACTGACCCGTCGATGGGCGGCGCCTACCTGGCTTACGGCCCGGGCCAGATCAGCAAGTTCTGGCGCATGTGGGAGCGCCCACTGCAACGCGTAGCGTTTGCCGGCGAACACACCGACACCCTGTATCCGGGCACTCTGGAGGGCGCGCTGCGCACCGGTCAGCGTGCGGCCAGTCAGGTTGAAGACCTGGCTGCCGGCAAGTCGTTTGAGCCGGTCAAAGTGGTTCCAGCCGCAGCAGCGGCAGGCGCGGCGGGTGCCGTGGCGGCGAAGAAGGGCAACTTCTTCAGCAACCTGTTTGGCGGTTCGGATGACGAGAAGAAGCCAGAACCTGCGAAGGCGCCTGAACCGGCTCCAGCGCCAGTGACTCCAGCGCCTGCACCGGCTCCAGCCCCTGCGCCAGCTCCGGTAGAAGCGCCGAAACCCGCCGCTCCGGTGAAAGCCGAGCCGGCGAAGAAAGCGCCAGCCAAGCCTGCGGCGAAGAAGCCAGCAGCGAAAACCGAGGCGAAGAAGCCTGCGGCCAAACCGGCGGCGAAAAAGGCTGAACCGGCGAAGAAGCCTGCGGCGAAACCTGCTGCTGCTCCGGCTCCAGCTGCAAGCACCGACAGCAAAGCGCAGTAAGGCTTTGCGGTGAATGAAAAAGCGCGGCTTGCAGGCCGCGCTTTTTTTTGGCCTGTAAGACCGCTATCGCGAGCAGGCTCACTCCTACAGGGGATCGCATTTCTCCAGTTGGAATACGGTCACTGTAGGAGTGAGCCTGCTCGCGATAGGGGCGGCTAAGACAACGCAATTCCATTGTCCGGCAACAACACCCCGCCACACTTTTCCCGTTTAATCTTTCCTTAACAAGCCACTTACAGACTCTTGATCGTATTTCTCGATATTTCAAAGCAAAATTTTCCGCTTTAATTCGATAGATAACTCGCTAGTCTTGGTTCGCAGTTCTCACAGGATTTGGGCAATGCAGCTACGTAACTCTGCTTCACGCTATGGTTGGGTCAGCATCTTCATGCACTGGGGCGTGGCGCTGGCGGTCTTCGGACTGTTCGCGCTGGGTCTGTGGATGGTGGGGCTGGATTACTACAGCAGCTGGCGCAAAGACGCGCCGGATCTGCACAAGAGCATCGGTCTGGTGTTGTTGGGTGTGATGGTGTTGCGGGTGTTGTGGCGCTTTATCAGCCCACCGCCACCGACGCTGCAAAGCTACAGCCGCATGACCCGCATCGGCGCCAAATTCGGCCACGGGTTTCTGTACGTCGGGCTGTTCGCTGTGATGCTTGCCGGTTACCTGATTTCCACCGCAGACGGTGTCGGGATCCCGGTGTTTGGCCTGTTTGAAGTTCCTGCACTGGTTTCCGGGCTACCGGATCAGGCAGATACCGCTGGGGTGATTCATCTCTGGCTGGCATGGGCGCTGGTAATTTTTTCCGGTCTCCATGCGTTGGCAGCATTGAAGCACCACTTTATCGATCGTGATGCGACCCTCACTCGAATGCTCGGTCGCAAAGCCTGAAATTCAACCTCGACTCAAAGGAAAAGAAAGCATGTTGAAAAAGACTCTGGCCGCTCTGGCAATCGGTTCGGCCGTACTGTCCGCGAACGTGATGGCTGCTGATTACACCGTCGACAAGGAAGGCCAGCACGCTTTCGTCGACTTCAAGATCAGCCACCTGGGCTACAGCTACATCACCGGTACCTTCAAGGACATCGACGGCAAGTTCAGCTTTGACGCCGCCAAGCCTGAAGACAGCAAAATCGAATTCAACGTGAAAACCGCCAGCGTGTTCACCAACCACGCCGAGCGCGACAAGCACATCTCCAGCAAAGACTTCCTGGATGTGGGCAAATACGCTGACGCCAAGTTCGTCTCCACCAGCGTCAAATCCACCGGCAAGAACGCCGATGGCAAAGACACTGCCGACGTGACCGGCGACCTGACCCTGCACGGCGTGACCAAGCCGATCGTGGTCAAGGCTGTGTTCCTTGGCGAAGGCAAGGATCCATGGGGCGGCTACCGTGCCGGCTTTGAAGGCACCACCAGCATCAAGCGCTCTGATTTCGGCAAGATGATGGATCTGGGTCCACAGTCCGACAAGGTCGACCTGTACATCTCGTTCGAAGGTGTGAAAGCGAAGTAATTATCGCCGCCATACAAAAACGCCCCCGGTCGCAAGGCCGGGGGCGTTTTTTATTGCGGCACACTACAGATCCATTGTGGGAGCGGGCTTGCTCGCGAATGCAGTGTGTTATTCAACATAAGTTTCGACTGATCCGACGCATTCGCGAGCAAGCCCGCTCCCACAGGGGGGAGTGTGCGATTCAGGATATTTGTGACGGCATAAAAAAATGCCCCGGCTCTTTCGAGCCGGGGCATTTTTCATTGCCGCGATAACTCAGCGATTGCGGGTCAGCAGTGCTGGTTTTTCGCCGCGCGGGCGGGTTGGCAGTTGATCGAGCTGCTCAGGCGTCGGGAAGCGGTCTGCCTTGGACTCCTTGTGCATGATCTTCGGCCCGGTGCTGCGCGGGTTCTGCACGGCCGGTTCGGCGCGTTGCTGATCATCGCGAGCCGGGCGGCGGTTGCGCGAGGACTCGTCACGACGGCCCTGGCCATCACGGGGAGCACCGTTGCGCGGGCCGTTGCGTTTGCCCGGTGGGGTGCCGGTGCTCGAACCGTTGCTGTTACGCGGGCCGTTCTGGCGACCTTGCGACTGACCGCCGCGTGGAGCGCCTGCACCTGCGCCCTGAGCTGGCGCGCCTGGACGGCGACCACGGCCACCGGCAGGAGCAGCTTTTGGCACGTAATCAACGCGGTTACCGAAGTTATCGATATCGTCGTCGAGGAACTCGTCCGGTGCACGATCAGCCGCAGCGCGTGGTGGCTGGCTCGGACGCTGTTCGCGGGCCGGGGTGCCTTCACGTGGTTTCTGCTGACGGGCAGGGCGCTCGCCGCGTTCGCCGGCGGGTTTTTCCTTGCCCTTGTCTTTGCCTTTGTCCTTGCGACCGCCGCCACCACCGCCGCCATTCGGACCGTCGCCACGCGGGCCACGGGAGTTGCGCGGGTTGCGCATGTCCGGACGCTCACGGGCTTCCGGCTTCTCGGCTTCAATAGTGCTCGAATCGAAGCCCATCAGGTCGCCGTCGGCGATTTTCTGCTTGGTCATGCGTTCGATGCTTTTCAGCAGTTTTTCTTCGTCCGGGGCCACCAGCGAGATCGCTTCGCCCGAACGCCCGGCGCGGCCAGTACGGCCGATACGGTGCACGTAGTCTTCATCGACGTTTGGCAGCTCGAAGTTGACCACGTGTGGCAACTGGTCGATGTCCAGACCGCGCGCGGCGATGTCGGTCGCGACCAGGATGCGCACTTCACCGGCCTTGAAGTCGGCCAGGGCTTTGGTGCGGGCGTTTTGGCTCTTGTTACCGTGGATCGCCACAGCCGGCAGGCCGTGTTTGTCCAGGTACTCGGCCAGACGGTTGGCGCCGTGCTTGGTACGGGTGAACACCAGCACTTGTTCCCAGGCGCCGGCGGTGATCAGGTGCGCCAGCAGGGCACGCTTGTGGGTGGCCGGCAGACGGAACACGCGTTGCTCGATGCGCTCGACCGTGGTGTTCGGCGGCGTGACTTCGATGCGTTCCGGGTTGTGCAGCAGCTTGCCGGCAAGATCGGTGATGTCTTTGGAGAACGTTGCCGAGAACAGCAGGTTCTGACGCTTGGCCGGCAGACGCGCGAGGACTTTTTTCACGTCGTGAACGAAGCCCATGTCGAGCATGCGGTCGGCTTCGTCGAGCACGAGGATTTCGACGTGGGACAGATCGACACTGCCCTGGCCGGCGAGGTCGAGCAGACGACCCGGGCACGCGACGAGGACGTCAACGCCACGGGACATGGCCTGGACTTGCGGGTTCATGCCGACGCCGCCGAAGATGCAGGCGCTGACGAATTTCAGGTCACGGGCGTAGATCTTGAAGCTCTCGTGAACCTGGGCCGCGAGTTCGCGGGTCGGGGTCAGGACCAGTACGCGCGGTTGGCGCGGGCCATGACGCTGGGATTTGTCCGGGTGACCGTTGGGGAACAACCGCTCCAGGATCGGAAGGGCGAAACCGCCGGTTTTACCGGTACCTGTCTGTGCCGCAACCATCAGGTCGCGACCTTGCAACACGGCGGGAATGGCCCGCTGTTGCACCGGAGTAGGCTCGGTATAGCCCGCATCTTCGATGGCACGGACTAAAGCCTCGGAGAGACCGAGGGAAGCAAAGGACATGAGTAATCCTGTTTTAGTTAGGGCTTGGCCCAATGGGAGTCTTGCCTGGCGCGAATCGCGTTTAAGAGGACGCGATCCCGTCCGGTCCTGCTGCGGTTCCGAAGGCACGTCAGGAGCGCTCGCGCGGGCTGAAAGCTGCGCTGTAGCGGGTCGAGAGGCCTGTTACGGTTCCGGGCGTCCGGGCGTGAGCCTGGCGGGAACGCCGGAGTATAACAGAGCAATCACTGCGCGCTGCTTTCCTGCTGCTCAACGGTTTTGCGGCTGGCCGAAGCATTGCCCAGCGGCACGGCATCGACCGGTGCTGCGCCATAGCGTGCGCTGAGCTCGGCGTAGGCCGGTTCGCGCTTGAAACGCTTGAGTTCGGCACCGAAACGCGCCACCAGCAAGTCCATCCCGGCATTGCGTCGAACCGCCAGATATTGGCTCTGACGGCTGATGACCGTGGGGTTTTCGGTGATTTGATCGCGAATATTCAGTTGATCGAGCAAATGCTGACCCACGCGGCGATCGGTGATCAGCAAGTCGATGCGTCCGCGCAGCAGTTTGCCGAAATTGGCCTCGTGGGTCGGTGCCGGCTCGCGGGTGAACAGTGTCGACTGACTGAAATCCGGGCTGTACAGATAGCCCGGCGAAGTGCCGATGGTCAGGCCTTTGAGGTCTTCGAGCTGGCGGAACGGATGGGGACGGTCGTTGGCGTAGAACATCACGAACTCGACGTCCGACAGCGGTTCGATGGGGTAGAGCAGGGTGGCATCGCGCTCATCGCTGTGAAAAATATCCAGCGCGCCATCAGCCTGGCCGGTTTCGAGCATCGACAGACAACGTTTCCACGGCAGGAACTGCCATTCGACTTCGATTCCCAGACGCTTGAACACGATGGCGGTGGTTTCGTAGTCCAGTCCGAGGTTCTTGCCATCCTCTTCGTAGACGTAAGGTGCCCACGGCTCGGTGACAATACGCAGCTTCTCGCCCCGAGCGGCAAAGCTCAGGCAAGCAAAAACCAGCACGGTGAGTAACTGCGCGAAAAAAGGCATGGCTTGAGATTACGACGAGAAACGCGAAAGAGCCAGAAAGTGCCTGCACAAGCTCTAATTCGGGGATTCAAAAGCAAAAGATCGCAGCAACGACACCCCTGTAGGAGCTGCCGAAGGCTGCGATCTTTTGATCTTTCTTTTAGTGCTTAGCGCGGCAACTTCAGGTTATTCCAGATCGCCAGACTAGGTTCAGCCTGGTTCATGGAATAGAAGTGCAGCCCCGGTGCGCCGCCCTGCAACAGGCGTTCGCACATTTCGCTGACAACTTGCTCGCCGAAGCGCTGAATGCTCTGGCTGTCATCGCCGTAGGCTTCCAGTTGCTTGCGGATCCAGCGCGGAATTTCCGCACCGCAGGCATCGGAGAAACGCGCCAGCTTGCTGTAGTTGGTGATCGGCATGATCCCCGGCACGACTGGAATATCCACGCCCAGCGCCTGCAAACGGTCGACGAAGTAGAAGTAGCTGTCGGCGTTGAAGAAGTACTGGGTGATCGCGCTGTCGGCGCCAGCGCGGGCCTTGCGCACGAAGTTGGCGAGATCGTCTTCGTAATTGCGCGCTTGCGGATGCATCTCCGGGTAAGCGGCAACTTCGATGTGGAAATGATCACCGGTTTCTTCACGAATGAATTCAACCAGTTCGTTGGCGTGACGCAGCTCGCCGCTGGTCATGCCCATGCCGGACGGCAGGTCACCGCGCAGCGCAACGATGCGCTTGATGCCGGCAGCCTTGTACTCGTTCAGCAGGCCGCGCAGGTCGTCCTTGCTGTCGCCGACGCACGACAGGTGCGGTGCGGCCGGTACTTTGACTTCGCTTTCCAGTTGCAGAACGGTGTTGAGGGTGCGATCACGGGTCGAACCACCAGCGCCGTAGGTGCAGGAAAAGAAGTCGGGGTTGTACGTTGCCAGCTGACGGGCAACGTTGAGCAGTTTTTCATGCCCAGCATCGGTCTTGGTCGGGAAGAACTCGAAGCTGTAGCGACGGTCTTGGGACATGGGAAATACCCTTGGAAACACGAAGCCTGTGAGGCTTGCACCGCCCATGTGGGAGCGGGCTTGCTCGCGAAAGCGGCGGGTCAGGCAACATCAATGCTGAATGACAGACCGCTTTCGCGAGCAAGCCCGCTCCCACAGGGAGAGCAGGCCGCCGCGTCAATCAGTAGCGGTAAGCGTGCGGCTTGAACGGGCCTTCGACGGTCACGCCGATGTAGTCAGCCTGTTGCTTGGTCAGTTGAGTGACCACGCCGCCGAAGCCGCGCACCATTTCCAGGGCCACTTCTTCGTCGAGTTTCTTCGGCAGTACTTCAACGGTCAGGCGCTCGGCTTTCTCGGCTGGCGACAGGTCGGCGTACTTCTGGCCGAACAGGAAGATCTGCGCCAGTACCTGGTTGGCGAACGAACCGTCCATGATGCGGCTCGGGTGACCAGTGGCGTTGCCCAGGTTCACCAGACGGCCTTCGGCCAGCAGGATCAGGTAGTCGTCGTTCTGTGCGTCGAAAGCGCCCGGGCCGGTACGGTGGATCTTGTGTACCTGTGGCTTCACTTCTTCCCATGCCCAGTTCTTGCGCATGAAAGCGGTGTCGATTTCGTTGTCGAAGTGACCGATGTTGCAGACAACAGCGCGCTTCTTCAGGGCTTTGAGCATGTTCGCGTCGCAAACATTGACGTTACCGGTGGTGGTCACGATCAGGTCGATCTTGCCCAGCAGCGCTTTGTCGATGCTCGCTTCGGTGCCGTCGTTGATCCCGTCGATGAACGGCGAAACCAGTTCGAAACCGTCCATGCAGGCCTGCATGGCGCAGATCGGGTCAACTTCGGAAACCTTGACGATCATGCCTTCCTGACGCAGGGACTGGGCCGAACCCTTGCCCACGTCACCGTAACCGATGACCAGCGCTTGCTTGCCGGACAGCAGGTGGTCGGTACCACGCTTGATCGCATCGTTCAGGCTGTGACGGCAGCCGTACTTGTTGTCGTTCTTGGACTTGGTCACCGAGTCGTTGACGTTGATCGCCGGGATTTTCAGCTCGCCCTTGGCCAGCATGTCCAGCAGGCGGTGAACGCCGGTGGTGGTTTCTTCGGTCACGCCGTGAACGCGGTCCAGCACCTGTGGGTACTTGTCGTGCAGCAGCTGAGTCAGGTCGCCGCCGTCGTCGAGGATCATGTTGGCGTCCCATGGCTGGCCATCTTTCAGGATGGTCTGCTCCAGGCACCACTCGTACTCTTCTTCAGTCTCGCCTTTCCAGGCGAAAACCGGGATGCCGGCGGCAGCGATGGACGCAGCGGCCTGATCCTGAGTCGAGAAGATGTTGCAGGACGACCAGCGTACTTCGGCACCCAGGGCAACCAGGGTTTCGATCAGCACGGCAGTCTGAATGGTCATGTGGATGCAGCCGAGGATTTTCGCGCCCTTGAGCGGCTGCTCGGAGGCGTACTTGCGGCGCAGACCCATCAGGGCCGGCATTTCCGACTCGGCGATGATGGTTTCGCGACGGCCCCAGGCAGCCAGGGACATGTCGGCAACTTTGTAATCGTTAAAATCTGCAGGCGTGATAACAGCGCTCATGAAGAGCCTCCATTCGTAATGTATGCGAATGGGCGCCGTTGTGCGTTTAGTGTCCGGCCGTGGCCAGTCAACGCCCCATCCGAGCCTGACAGGTTGAACCTGCTGCAGCGCCCCTCGGACAGGTGGCGGGAAAACGGTAGCAAGTGAAGGTTACCGTTTTGAAACGGGGGCGATTATAGCCGTCTAGACTGATCTTCCAAAGGGTTTCTGTCGGCCAGATGAAGATCGTTAATAGCGACCATAGTAGAAGGCTCATGGAGCCTGACCGCCCGGTCTGCCAAGATGGCGCCATCTTTCGGCAAACGCTCAGGAGTGAACATGAATTTCCACACCCGCAAATGGGTAAAACCCGAAGACCTGAACCCCAACGGCACCCTGTTCGGCGGCAGCCTGCTGCGCTGGATCGACGAAGAAGCGGCGATTTACGCGATCGTCCAGTTGGGCAATCAGCGCGTGGTGACCAAGTACATTTCCGAGATCAATTTCGTCAGCGCCTCGCGCCAGGGCGACATCATCGAGCTGGGCATCACCGCCACCGAGTTCGGTCGTACCTCGATCACCCTGACCTGTGAAGTGCGCAACAAGATCACCCGCAAGAGCATCCTCACGGTCGAGAAGATGGTCTTCGTCAACCTCGGCGAGGACGGTTTGCCGGCGCCGCACGGTCGCACCGAGATCAAGTACGTCAAAGACCAGTTCAAGGAAGATGAACTGGTCAGCAACTAACATCGGCGGCGCGCCCTTCGCGAGCAAGCCCGCTCCCACATGGATTGCATTGTACCTGTGGGAGCGGGCTTGCTCGCGAAGGCGGTTGTTTAGTCAGCGAAGAATCATCTGGCCACTGAACAGCCATGAGCCGCCGGGGTCGTAGGTAAACACCACCCCCCACGGTTTCCACGCCATGACCACCCCGACAGACGGCAAGACCCCCAACCTCTCGACCGACGAACAACACGAAGTCGAGAAAAACCAGCCGCCCCGCGCGGCGGTTCTGCATGAAATCATCCGCACTCAAGGCGATCAGGAACTGGAGCGCAGCATCGCTGCATTGTGGTGGTCGGCGCTTGCTGCCGGATTGACCATGGGTCTGTCGCTGATGGGCATGGGCCTGCTCAATTCGCGCCTGCCCGAGGGCGACGAATTCAAGGTCATCGCCAGTTTCGGCTACTGCGCCGGTTTCCTCGCGGTGATTCTCGCCCGCCAGCAGCTGTTCACCGAAAACACCCTCACCGCGGTTCTGCCGGTGATGACCAAACCGACCCTGGCCAATTTCGGTCGGCTGATCCGCTTGTGGGGCGTTGTCCTGTTCGGCAACTTGTGCGGGACGATTCTGGTGGCGTACGTGATGCTCGAGCTGCCGATCTTCGACACCAAGACTGATCACGCCTTCCTTGAAATCGGCCGCAAGGTCATGGAAAACCACGCCAGTCAGATGTTCGCCAAGGGCATCGTCTCAGGCTGGATGATCGCCACCATGGTCTGGATGATCCCGTCCATGGAGAGCGCGAAGATGTGGATCATCATCCTCATCACCTACCTGATGGCGCTGGGCGACTTCACCCACATCGTGGTCGGTTCGGCGGAAGTGTCGTATCTGGTGTTTGCCGGCGAGCTGCCGTGGAGTGATTTCTGGATGGTGTTTGCCGGGCCCACGCTGGCGGGGAACATCATCGGCGGCAGTTTCATCTTCGCCCTGATCAGCCATGCGCAGATCCGCAGCGAAAGCGGGGCGCCCAAGACGGATAAACCGAACTCCGGCAAACCCCGCGAAGATGAATCCGACAGCAAGCCCCGATAGTTTCAGGCCTTGAACGGCGGGCTGACCGGTTCTGTCGTCGGTTCGCTTTCAGGTGCCTTGAGCTGCCCCTCCCAGCGCGCTATGACCAGCGGTGCCAGTGCATTGCCCAACACGTTGAGCGCGGTGACCGGCATGTCCATCAAGCGGTAGACGCCGGCGATGATTGCCACGCCTTCCACTGGCAAACCGGCGGTGGTCAGGGTCGCTGTGAGTATGATGAACATGAAACCCGGCACTCCCGCCGCGCCCTTTGACGTCAACACCATGATCAGCACCAGCATGGCCTGATCCGCCAGACCCAGATCAATCCCGTACGCCTGGGCGATAAACAGCGTGCCCAGTCCCGCGAACAGCGAGGCGCCATCAAGGTTGAACGAGTACCCCAGTGGAATGACCATGCTGGTGATCGGGCGCGGAGCGCCATACTTCTCCATTTTCTCGATCAGTTGTGGCATCACCGTGGCCGACGCAGCACTGCTGTAAGCCAGTATCAATTCACTGCGTATTTCCCGAATCAGGTGGAAAAAGCGAATGCCGGCCATCCGCGCCACCAGCCCCAGCACGCCCAACGCGAAAAGCAACACCGCGACGTAAGTGATGCCGATCAGCTTCGCCAGCGGCAGCAACGCGCTGAGGCCGAAGCTGGCCACGGTGACCCCGATCAGGCCGAAGATGCCGATGGGTGAATAGTGCATGACCAGATGCGTGACCTTGAACATGGTGTCCGATACCGCCTGAATCACGGCGATCAATGGCGCCTTCTGCGGCTCGGGCAGCATCGACAGGGCACAGCCGAACAGGATGGCGAAAAACAGCACGGAGAGCAGCTTGCCCTGAGACATGGCCAGGACGATGTTGTCCGGCACGATGTTCACCAGGGTTCGGCCCAGGTTCTGTGTGTCCCCCGTATTCGCCAGACCAATGGCCGGTGATTGCAGGGTGCTGCTGAAGTCCGCGCCGGCGCCGGGCTGAAAAACATTGCCGACGATCAGTCCGAAGACGATGGCAATGCTGGTGATGGTAAAGAAATAAACCAGCGTCTTTATCCCGACCCGGCCCAATGCCCTGGTGCTGCCTGCCCCGGCGATGCCGACGACCATGCACGCAAAGACCAACGGTACGACGATCATTTTCATCAGCCTGATGAACAGGTCACCGGCCGGTTGCAGCAGATTGTCGATGAACCAGATCTTGTGTTCGGGAAACTGGTTGAGAAGGATGCCGACGATTATTCCGGCTGCCAGCCCGAGCATGATGCGGGTGACCAGACTGGTGGGTTTCCTGGTAGTCATGATGTGCCCCTTTTGTTGTTGTGTTTGTTGGGGTGAAGCTCAGTGTGCGAAGAGACCGTCGAAGTCCTTGAAACCCTTGACCTCGATCGGATTGCCGCTGGGATCGAGAAAGAACATCGTGCGCTGCTCGCCGGGTTCGCCGGCGAAGCGGATCACCGGAGGGATTTCAAACGTTGTGCCGAGGCGGCTCAGACGATCGGCCAGCTCCAGCCACTCCTCCAGCGGCAGGACGACGCCAATGTGCGGCATCAATACTTTGTGATCGCCAACCTGGCCGGTACGGGTCGTGGTGAAGGGCGTGCCCACATGAAGCGAGAGCTGATTGCCGAAAAAGTCGAAGTCGACCCATGTCTCGGTACTGCGGCCTTCGGTGCAGCCCAACACATCTCGATAAAAAGTCCGCGCCTGTTCCAGGTCGCAAACATGGTATGCAGCGTGAAAAGGTCTGTTCATGCGATGTCCCCAAGTGAAGGAGCGCTCAGGGTAAACAGACCGTGCGGCGGGGCATAACGACTTCGCCTTGTTCTGAGCGAAAGGAAAACTTATGGATGTACGGTTTCTGAAAAGTCTGGTGGCGGTGGTCGAGACCGGTTCGATTGCGGCAGCGGCACGGCGCGAGAGTCGCACTGCGGCGGCTATCAGTCAGCGCGTCCAGGCGCTCGAGAGGTTGCTGGGTTGCACGTTACTGCTGCGTACCGCGCACGCTGCCCGGCCCTCGGACCAGTGCCTGCTGATTCTGCCGAAGATCAGGGCGATCATCGAATTGGCCCAGGATCTACAGAGCGATCTGCATCCCGATGGGGTGGCCGGTGAACTGACAATCGGTGCAATTTCTACAGCGCTGACCGGCGTGTTACCCACCTTGATCGAACGATTGGCGCTTACAGCACCTGATTTGAAGCTGAAGATCACCCCGTGTGACTCGAAAAGTCTTTACGAGAAGGTGCTTGCAGGGGAGTTGGACGCAGCGATTCTGGTCAGGCCTCCATTCCAGCCGCCCAAGGCATTGGCACTGGTCGTACTCAAGGTAGAGCCGCTGATTCTGGTGGCTCCAGCCGCGTACGCCGGGCAGTCGCTGGAAACGCTGTTGCGCGTTCATCCGTTCATTCGTTATGACGCACGCTCGTGGGGTGGGCAGATTGCTCAGCGCTACCTCGATGAACACGCCATCGAGCCCAACGTGCTGTGCGAACTGGATGCGCTGGAAACGATCGTCATGCTGGTCGCGCAGGGGATGGGCGTATCGCTGGTGCCGCAGTGGGCCGGGATGATGCTGGAAGGGATGTACGTATTACCGGTCGAGGACGGGCAGCGTCATGCGCGCGAATTGGTGGTGATGCATGGCTCGACGCCGCACCGCCCATTGGCGATGCGGCATCTGCTTGATTTGCTGTGCGGTCCGTCGTGAGGGGGGGCACGACGGCGCTGCGGTGATACATCAGTGTGCGGGTTCAGCCACGGTCGTCGGCTCGTCACGGGTGGCGTGCTTGACCAGTTTACCGATGGTCAGACCCTGCAGCAGGATCGACGACAGCACCACGATGTAGGTGATGCTCAGCAGCAGATCGCGCTCCGGGCCCAGCGGCAGGGCCAGCGCCAGTGCTACCGACACCCCGCCGCGCAAACCGCCCCAGGTCAGAATGCGGATGGTGCCGCGCGGCACCGTGCGCCAACGCCGCAGCAGAACGATGGCCGGGGCCACGGTGAGCAGGCGCGACAGCAGGATCGCCAGCGCCAGCAAACTGGCCGCCGCCACGTGCGCCCAGTTGAACGGCAGCAACAACAGCTCCATGCCGATCAGCGCGAACAGCAGGGCGTTGAGCATGTCATCGAGCAGCTCCCAGAAGCCGTCGAGGTACTTGCGGGTCATGTCGTTCATCGCCAGGTTGCGCCCCAGGTTACCGATGATCAGGCCGGCCACCACCATCGCAATCGGCGCCGAGACGTGCAGCTCGGTGGCCATCGCCGAACCGCCGATCACTAGCGCCAGGGTCAGCATCACCGTGATCTGATGCTGCTGGACGCTCTTGATCATCCGGTACACCCCATAACCGATCAGCCCGCCGAACAGCACACCGCCAATGGCTTCGTGCACGAACAGCATGGCCGTGGCGCTGAGGGTCGGCGTCTCACCCAGTTGGGCGATGCCCAGCAGCACGGTGAACACCACCACCGCCGTGCCGTCATTGAACAGCGACTCGCCGACGATGGTGGTTTTCAGCGGCTTCGAGGCATTGGCGGTACGCAGTACGCCGAGCACCGCGATCGGGTCGGTCGGCGAAATCAGCGCGCCGAACAGCAGGCAGTAGAGGAAGCTCACGTGCCAGCCGAACAGGGCAAAGATGTAAAAAGCGAGGCTGCCGATCACGACGGTGGCAATCAGCACGCCGAAAGTGGCCAACAGGCCGATCGGCCAGCGGTAGCTGCGCAGGTCGTTGAGGTTGACGTGCAGGGCGCCGGCGAACAGCAGGAACGACAGCATCCAGTTCATCAGCAGATCGCCGAAGTCGATCTGGCCGATCAGTTGCTGCACGCGTTCTTCGAGGCCGGGATAGCCGAGCACGCTCAGGCCTTGCAGCAACAGGGAGAACATCAGCGCGGTGACCATCACGCCGATAGTCGGCGGCAGGCCGATGAAGCGGTAATTGACGAAGGTGAGAAGGGTGGTGAGGCAGATAAAAGCGGCGACAAGTTCTAGCATCCGGGCTCCATTGGATGGGGGTGGAAAGACAGCGCCCCGATTCTTCGGTGCAAAGGTTGGATGGGCTGTTTCGGGGTGGGGACACAATCATGCCCCCTCGGTTGGTCAGCCGCAGACATTGGTGTAGGGTCAACAAAAAAATCAAGGAGTGGGACGTGGCGGCGACAGTTCTGGTGTTAATGGCGGCGCTGTTGCATGCGACGTGGAATACCCTGATCAAGTTCAGTGCCGAACGGCTGCTGGTGGTGGCGTGCATGGACACGGTGGCGCTGTTGTTCGTGGCGCTGGCATTTCCATTCATCAGCCTGCCGCCGGTGGAAATCTGGCCGTGGATTCTGGCTTCGGCGGCGTTCGAGCTGCTGTATCGCTATCTGCTGATTCAAGCTTATCGGGTCGGCGACCTAGGACTGGTCTACCCGCTGATGCGCGGCTTGTCGCCGTTGGTGGTGCTGGCGCTGACCCTGATCTTCGCCGGCGAAGTGCTCACTGCGCAGCAGATCTTCGGGATCATGCTGATTCCGTTGGGCATGGCCTGCCTGCTCTGGCAGGGCGGCGGCGGCAAGCATCTGCCGTGGTCGATGCTCCCGGTGGTGGCGCTGATCGGCTTGTGTATCGGTTGTTATACCTATATCGATGGTCAGGCCTTGCGGCGCTGGTCGCATCCACTGGATTACCTGGTCTGGGTCACGTTGCTCAGCGCCTGGCCGTTCCCGTTGCTGGCATGGGTCGCCAAACGCCCGGCATTTCTGGTGTTCTGGTGCGAGCAGTGGAAGCTGGGCCTGGCGGTCGGGTTCTGCGTGTTGTTCAGCTACGCTCTGGTGCTGTGGGCGATGCAGTTGGGCTCGATTGCCGAAGCGGCGGCCTTGCGTGAGATCAGCGTGATTCTGGTGGTGCTGTTCGGCATGCGCTACCTGAAAGAACCTTTCGGCAGGCCGCGGCTCTTAGCCTGTGGGCTGGTATTGATCGGCATGCTGGTGATGAAGTTCTGACCGCTCGCAATTTCCAACACTCGAAAAAAGGACGGCGTTATGACGGTGGCTCTGTGGTGTGTATTGATCGCGATTTTCCTGCCGTATGTGTGCACGATTGTGGCCAAGGTCTCGGGCGGTTTCAGGCTCAGTGACAATCATGATCCTCGGGATTTTCTCGATAGCGTGGGCGGCGTCGCCCGACGGGCGCATGCGGCGCAGTTGAACAGCTTCGAGGTGATGCCGGCATTTGCTGCCGCAGTGATTGTTGCGCATCTGGTGGGCACGGCGCAGCTAGTGACAGTGAATGTGCTGGCGGTGTTGTTTATCACCAGTCGCCTGCTGTACATCATCTGCTACCTGGCGGATTGGGCGATCTTGCGGTCGCTGGTGTGGTTTGTCGGGATGGGGCTGATTGCTGCGTTCTTCTTTGTGTCGGTCTGAATCTCGGGTGTTGCTGCCGGCCTCTTCGCGAGCAAGCCCGCTCCCACAGGTATCAATGGCGAGCACAAATCCTGTGTACACCAAAGAACCCTGTGGGAGCGGGCTTGCCCGCCAAGGCGGTAGCTCTGGCGCCGAGGCGCTTAAGGCTTGTCCTTAACCGTATCGGCCACCTGCGGTACTTGCGGCAACGCCGCACCTTTAGGCCAGAGCATCCAGATCTGCCCCTGCTGCTTCATGTCCCCGGCCAGTTGCCCGGCAGCATCGCCGGTGCCCCAGAACAGATCCGCACGCACCTCGCCGGCAATCGCGCCACCGGTGTCCTGCGCCGCGACCGGGCGAACCAAAGCGCTGCCGTCCGGACGGGTGGTCGACAGCCACAGCAGGCTGCCCAACGGAATCACCTTGCGATCCACCGCTGCGCTGTAGCCGGCGGTCAGCGGCACATTGAGCGAGCCGCGTGGGCCTTCGTTGCTGTCCGGGTTGCGGGTGAAGAACACGTAGCTCGGGTTGCTGCCCAGTAGTTCCGGGATGCGCGACGGATTGGCCTTGGCCCAGTTGCTGATCGCGCTCATGGTCACGTCTTCTTTCTTCAGCTCGCCTTGCTCGACCAGCCAGCGACCAATCGGTCGATACGGGTGGCCGTTCTGGTCGGCGTAGGCGATGCGCAGTTGTTTGCCATCCGGCGTCTGAATCCGCCCGGAACCCTGGATCTGCAAAAACTGCAGGTTCATTGGATCGGTCAGGTATGCCACTACCGGCGCTTTGACGCCTTTGGACTCGATGGTCGCCGCGTCGTCATACGGCTTGAGCACTCGGCCTTCGAGACGGCCACGCAGGCGTTTGCCCTTGAGCTCCGGGTAAATGCTGTCCAGCGAGACGATGATCATGTCTTCCGGCACGCCGTACACCGGCACGTTCGCCACCTCGGTGGGCGTCAGGCTGCCGGGGTAGACCGGTTCGTAGTAACCGGTGATCAGACCGTTGGGGTTGTCATGCTCGGCGCGCAGTCCGAACACGTCGAGGTTCTGCTTGAGGAACGCGCGAATCTCGTTGGCGCTTTGCGGCACGTTGGCGGCTGCCGCGCAGGTGCCGCCCCAGACCGGATCAGCCTTGAGTCGGGTGCAGGCGCTGCGCCATGAACCGAAACCGGCGACCAGATCGCTGTCGGACACCGCCGGCAAGGCTTCCCAAGTGGCGCTGGAATAAGTGGCCAAGGCGTGGGTTTTTGGTTTGGCAGTGTCGCCACCGGTGCAGCCGGCAAGGATTGCCAGCAGCGGCAGGGTTGCGATCAGTGGGTGACGCCAGGCCTTGAAACGGCTGTTCATGGAGTGATTCCTGTGCCGGTTGCCCAAGTGCTCCATGCGCTCCGGCAACCCGTATTTTTAATAGGGCTATTGGTGTTTGTCGGCGACGCGAGGATACTGGCCGCCGAATTCCGTGACCTGAAGCCACCATGACTCTTAAAAGAATTTCTGTTGTATTGCTGGCCTGTCTGACCTTGTCCGCCTGTGGCGGCGTCGATCCGAATTCTCCGCTGGGGCAACGCAAGGCGATCTTCAAACAGATGCTCAAGACCGGCGAAGACCTGGGTGGCATGTTGCGCGGACGCATTCCGTTCGACGGGCCGAAATTCGCCGAAGGCGCAGTGAAGCTCGATGCGTTGTCGCATGAACCGTGGAAGCATTTTCCTCAGGTTCGTGAAGAAGATCACACCAGCGCCAAGGATGATGTCTGGCTGCGTCAGGCCCGCTTTCAGGAATTGGCCCGCAACCTTGAAGCGGCCACCGGTGAACTGGTAATCGCCAGCAAGGTTCAGCCGTACAAGGCCAGTAACCTCGGGCCTGCGGTGCAGAAGGTTGAGGATGCCTGCAGCGCTTGCCATAAAGAGTTTCGCGATCATTGATTTCTGTTGTTTGAGCTGACGCCTTCGCGAGCAAGCCCGCTCCCACACTGGATCTGTGTCGTTCACAAATCAAATGTGGGAGCGGGCTTGCTCGCGAAGAGGGCATCAAATTCCCCGCATTAACGGTTACTTGTCGATCTGGTCCAGCGCGTCCTGCAGTTCTTTGCGCGACTCGGCGAGCTTTTCCTTGCGCTTGTTGATCTTCTCCGGATCGCCTTTCTTCATCGCCTTGTCGAGATCCGCCTGACGCTTGCTCACTTCGTGCTTGGCTTCCAGCACCTTGTTTTCGCGTTCTTTCTTCAGGCCAGCATCGGTGCAGTTCTTCGTCACTTCATCCAGAGCGGTTTGCAGACCGGCCTGCTGATCGGTGTTGCCCCGGGATTTCGCCTGCTCGAGCTGATTGATGATGCCCTGCTTCTTCGCGGCGCAACCGGTCAGGCCCGGTGCATCTTCGTCAGCCATCACAGGCGCGGCCAGAACGCCACAGAGAGTCAGCAAGGCAAGCGGTGCAAGAAATTTCATAAAAGCTCCATGTGCAAAGGCAGTCGGGTCGGGGGCACTGCGCTGTTTGAGCGTCTGACGGCCCTTGGGTTCCCGGCTGCCGGGGGATTGCGTGATCAGAAACCGTCGATTCCGGCGGCGCGTAATGTGTCACTCAGGGCCAGCACCTGCGGGTCGCGGAAGAATGCGCTCAATTGCGCCGCGCGGCCCGGGCCGATTCCGGCTTCTGCCTGCCATTGTTCGGTGTCGCGTTGTGCCAGCGCCTGCCACGAGTCGGCCAGTTGTGCCTGCCCCGTCGGCGGTAAACCCAATGCTTTGAGCCACTGGGTGAACGGCCGTTGGCGGGCGCTGTGAAAACTGTTGATCAGACGTGTGCTGCTGCGTTCGCCGAAGCCGGCAATGTTAGCAAGCTCTGGCTCGTCGAGGGTCAACCAATCCAGCAGGTTGTTCAGGCGGCCTGTTTCCAGAAGTTTCTCCCAGGTGCCGCGCCCGACATTCTGCAGCGCCAGCCCCTGCTTGCCACTGAGCCAGGTCAGGCGCGCGAGAAACTGGCTTTCGCAACCGGGTGTCGGTTGCCAGCAGCTCAAGGCGTGGAAGTCGCGCGTGTCGGGAATGTCGAGGGCGGCCCGTTCGGTGGTGCGCAACACCACACTGTCGAGTCGTGGAATCGTCAACCCGGCCAGGCTGATTGCCACTTGATCGCCGGGGCGGATATCCAGCGCCTGCCAGCGCTTGAGTGAACCGGCACTGACGCGTCTGATCTCGCGGTCATCGAGCATCACCGGCGACAACTCCAATACCGGGGTGATGCGTCCGCTGCGGCCGACTTTGAAATTCACTTTGCGCACCTCGGCCAGCGCTCGGGAAAACGGGTATTTCCAGGCGACGGCCCAGTAGGGCGCGCTCGCCTGCCAGCGCTCAGCCGGTGGGCGCTGGCTCTGGCGCAAGACAATGCCGTCGGTGGCGAAGGGCAGGGGCGATCGATACCAGTGCTCACGCCACTGCTGCGCCTCTTCAAGGTTGGCGATGGCCTGACTGAATGGCGCCGTCGTGGCGAAACCCAATGTCTCCAACGTCGACATTCTTTCGGGCAGACTCGCCGGCCCCTGCGGCCAGTCCCAGACGAACAAACCGATCCCGGACGCCTGTTCTGCGCTCAAGATTTTACGGCTCATCAGCCCGGCAACGGTGGCGCGGGCGTTGACGCTGCCGGCGCTGGCTTGCACATGCTGATTCAGGCGCCAATAGAGCTCGCCCTGCACCAGCAGGTCCAGCGGTTGGGTCAGTTGTTGCGGAATGGCAGCGATCTTTTGCGCCGACGCTGTCCAGTCCTGACCGCTGATCCCGTCGCCGCGACTGATCGCCTGCTGCAACAGGCCGCGACGGTAAATCAGCGTGACCGCTACACCATCGACCTTGGGTTGTACCCAGACATCCTGCCGATCCTTTAACCATGCTTGAACGGCGGCGGCTTGGTGAAGCTTGTCCAGACCGGTGTGGGCGATTGGATGCGCGACGGAGCCAGACGCGCTGCGCAACGGTTCGGGCGCTGCGGGCTGCTGGAAGCACTGGCGCCACTCGATGAGGCGCAGGCGCGATTGATCGTAGAGTTCGTCGGCAATCAGCGAGCGGCCTTGGCGGTGGTAGGCGTCGTCCCATTGGTCGATCTGCTGTTGCAGAGCCGAGATTTCAACTTGCGCTTTGCCGAATGGCCAGTCGGGGCAGGCTGCATGGGCGATCAGAGGGGTGAAACTCAGCAAAAGAACTGAAAACAGGCGCAGCGTGGCAAGCATTTTGAGCGTCCTTGCTCAGGGGGAATGCTTTAAGGCTAGGCGAGGATTCAGAGAGGCACCGGGTGGGTGTTTTGCATCGTGTTTCCGTGCCCATACAGGGGGCGCATGGGCCGGCCTCTTCGCGGGCAAGCCCGCTCCCACAGGGTTCTTTATTGATATTGGAAGGGTATTTCAGGCATGAAAAAGCCCCGCACGGCGTGAACCGTGCGGGGCTTTTTTTGCAGCCGGGGAGGGCTTACAGACCAGCAGCGGAACGCAGAGCGTCGGCGCGGTCGGTTTTTTCCCAGGTGAAGGTGGAGAAGGTGTCTTCGCCAACCGTCTTGGTCTGCGGAGCACGACCGAAGTGGCCGTAGGCTGCAGTTTCCTGGTACATCGGGTGCAGCAGATCCAGCATGGTGGTGATTGCGTATGGACGCAGGTCGAACACTTCACGCACCAGTTTGATGATCTTGTCATCGCTGATCTTGCCGGTACCGAAGGTGTTCAGCGAGATCGAAGTCGGCTGAGCGACACCGATGGCGTAGGACACCTGAATCTCGCAACGCTCGGCCAGGCCGGCAGCGACGATGTTCTTGGCAACATAACGGCCAGCGTAGGCAGCCGAACGGTCAACCTTCGATGGATCTTTACCGGAGAACGCGCCACCGCCGTGACGGGCCATGCCGCCGTAGCTATCGACGATGATCTTGCGACCGGTCAGACCGCAGTCACCTACCGGGCCGCCAATGATGAACTGGCCGGTCGGGTTGATGTGGAACTGGGTGTCTTTGCTCAGCAGTTCGGCAGGCAGCACGTGCTTGACGATCAGCTCCATCACGCCTTCGCGCAGGTCTTTGTAGGACACTTCAGGGTTGTGCTGGGTCGACAGAACAACGGCGTCGATACCGATAACCTTGCCGCCTTCGTAACGGCACGTCACTTGCGACTTGGCGTCCGGACGCAGCCACGGCAGCAGACCCGATTTGCGGGCTTCGGCCTGGCGCTGCACCAGCTGGTGCGAGAAGGTGATCGGCGCTGGCATCAGCACGTCGGTTTCGTTGCTGGCGTAGCCGAACATCAGGCCCTGGTCGCCGGCGCCCTGATCTTCAGGCTTGGCACGGTCAACACCCTGGTTGATGTCAGGGGACTGCTTGCCGATGATGTTCATCACGCCGCAGGTCGCGCCGTCGAAGCCGACTTCGGAGCTGGTGTAGCCGATGTCGCAGATCACGTCACGAACGATCTGCTCCAGATCGACCCAGGCGCTTGTGGTCACTTCACCGGCAACGATAGCCACGCCGGTCTTGACCAGGGTTTCCACGGCAACGCGTGCGTGTTTGTCCTGGGCGATAATGGCGTCCAGCACCGCATCGGAAATCTGGTCGGCGATTTTGTCCGGATGTCCTTCAGACACGGACTCGGAGGTGAAGAGGGAGTATTCGCTCATCTCGATGTTTTCCTGAATTTACCGATGGTGAGTGTCGCCAGCCGGTCGCTGAAAGTGGCGAACCTGGATCTGGAAACCATTACGTAAGCCTACATAGAGGCTGTCCCCGGGAACGAGTCCCGCAGCGGTGGCCCAACGGGCCAAATCGTCCTGTTCAAACCCCAACCACAGATCACCGCAGGCCTCCCTGGCCCAACTCTGGTTGTGGCTACATAACTCTGTCACGAGCAGGCTACCGCCCGGTTGCAGCAGGCCGGCCATGTGCTTGAGCGCTTCGGCCGGCGCGGCGAAATGGTGCAGCACCATGTTCAGTACCACGCAATCGGCCTGAAGGCTGGTGCCATTCAATGCATCGGCCAATTGCAGGCTGACGTTAGCCAGCCGTTCACGTTCACATACCTGACGCGCCAGTTCGAGCATCGCCGGGCTGTTGTCCAGCGCGGTTACGGTGCCGAAGCGGCGGGCCAGTTCCGGCAGGAAAGCACCATCGCCGGGGCCGACTTCAATGGCCGTGGCAGCACCATTGAAGTTCAGTTTGTCGAGCAGGGCCAGCACACTTTCACGGTACTGCGGCAGGCCTGCGATCAAGTCTTGCTGGGCGCGGAATTTCTCCGCAACCCGGGTGAAGAAGTCCTGACTGGCAGCTTCGCGTTGTCCGTGAACCTGGGCGATGCGTGCCTGCACGTCGTCCGGCAGCGCCAGATTGTCGACTTCTTCTAACAATGCGGCGTGCAGCTTGCCGCCCAGCAATTCGGTGTGGGGCAGGGCGCGGCGATAGAAAATCGCGTTGCCTTCGCGGCGTGTCGCCACCAGATCGGCCTGGGCCAGCACCTTGAGGTGGTGGCTCATGCCGGACTGACCGATGCCGAAAATCTGCGCCAGCTCCAGTACGCCGAACGAGTCGTTGGCCAGCGCGCGCAATACATTCAGACGCAGCGGATCGCCACCGGCCTTGCACAGGGCCGCCAGCTCGTCGCAGTCGTCATGGCGAATGGAAGGCACGCGTAAGTTCATGGGGCAGCAGTCTAGTGACGGTGGGAAATCGCTGCAAGGGCAATATCAAAAAGTTTTGATATTGCTCGATAGATGGCACTTCTCACTGGCTGGTTAACTCTACAAACGAACAGCGGAAAGGTTTCACCAGACGAAACCGCCGTCCAGCACGGGAAAAACGCCCTCGGATGACTATCTGTCATTGCCCCGAGGCGCTCCGGTGAGGGAAAATGCCCTCCTTTTTTCCGTTTCAATCTATTCACACCCAGGAGATCAGCGATGCCTAGCCGTCGTGAGCGTGCCAACGCCATTCGTGCCCTCAGCATGGATGCCGTGCAAAAAGCCAACAGCGGCCATCCCGGTGCCCCTATGGGTATGGCAGATATCGCCGAAGTACTTTGGCGCGATTACCTCAAGCACAACCCGAGCAACCCGTCGTTCGCCGACCGTGACCGCTTCGTGCTGTCCAACGGCCACGGCTCGATGTTGATCTACTCGCTGCTGCACCTGACCGGTTACGACCTGTCGATCGACGACCTCAAGCAGTTCCGTCAACTGCACAGCCGCACCCCGGGTCACCCGGAATTCGGTTATACCCCGGGCGTCGAGACCACCACCGGCCCGCTGGGTCAGGGGCTGGCCAACGCCGTCGGTTTCGCCCTGGCGGAAAAAGTCCTGGGCGCGCAGTTCAACCGTCCTGGCCACAACATCGTTGATCACCACACCTACGTGTTCCTCGGTGATGGCTGCATGATGGAAGGCATTTCCCACGAAGTCGCTTCCCTGGCCGGTACGCTGGGCCTGAGCAAGCTGATCGCCTTCTACGATGACAACGGCATCTCCATCGACGGTGAAGTCGAAGGCTGGTTCACCGATGACACCCCGAAGCGTTTCGAATCCTACAACTGGCAGGTGATCCGCAACGTCGACGGTCACGATCCGGAAGAGATCAAGACCGCCATCGAAACCGCGCGCAAGAGCCCGCTGCCGACCCTGATCTGCTGCAAGACCACCATCGGTTTCGGTTCGCCGAACAAGCAGGGCAAGGAAGACTGCCACGGCGCCCCACTGGGTGACGCGGAAATCGCTCTGACCCGTCAGGCGCTGAACTGGAACTACGGCCCGTTCGAAATCCCTGCAGACATTTATGCCGAGTGGGATGCCAAGGAAAAAGGTCGCGCTGCCGAAGCCGAGTGGGATCAGCGTTTCGCTGCCTACTCCGCGGCGCTCCCGACCGAAGCCAACGAGCTGATCCGTCGTCTGAGCGGCGAACTGCCGGCTGACTTCGCGGAAAAAGCCTCGGCCTACATCGCTGAAGTGGCGGCCAAAGGCGAAACCATCGCCAGCCGTAAAGCCAGCCAGAACACCCTGAACGCGTTCGGCCCGCTGCTGCCGGAACTGCTCGGCGGTTCGGCTGACCTGGCCGGTTCCAACCTGACCCTGTGGAAAGGTTGCAAAGGCGTCAGCGCTGAAGACGCCAGCGGCAACTACATGTACTACGGCGTGCGCGAATTCGGCATGACCGCGATCATGAACGGCGTGTCCCTGCACGGCGGCCTGGTGCCTTACGGCGCGACCTTCCTGATGTTCATGGAATATGCGCGCAACGCGGTACGCATGTCGGCGCTGATGAAGAAGCGTGTGATCCACGTCTACACCCACGACTCCATCGGTCTGGGCGAAGACGGCCCGACGCACCAGCCGATCGAGCAACTGACCAGCCTGCGCACCACGCCGAACCTCGACACCTGGCGTCCAGCCGATGCCGTTGAATCGGCAGTGGCCTGGAAAAATGCGCTGGAGCGTAAGGACGGCCCTTCGGCGCTGATCTTCTCGCGTCAGAACCTGCAGCACCAGGAACGCGATGCCGGCCAGATCGCCGACATCAGCCGCGGTGGTTACGTGTTGAAGGACTGCGCAGGCGAGCCTGAGCTGATCCTGATTGCGACCGGTTCGGAAGTCGGTCTGGCCGTTCAGGCCTTCGACAAACTGACCGGGCAGGGCCGCAAGGTGCGCGTGGTTTCCATGCCGTGCACCAGCGTGTTCGATGCGCAGGACGCCGGCTACAAGCAATCGGTTCTGCCGTTGCAGGTCAGCGCACGTATCGCGATCGAAGCGGCTCACGCCGACTTCTGGTTCAAGTATGTGGGTCTGGAAGGTCGCGTGATCGGCATGACCACCTACGGCGAATCGGCTCCGGCTTCGGCACTGTTCGAAGAGTTCGGCTTCACCCTGGACAACATCCTGGGTCAGGCTGAAGAGCTGCTGGAAGACTGATCCAGAAGTTGCGTCGTCTGGACTGACGCCTTCGCGAGCAAGCCCGCTCCCACTGGGGGATTTGTTGTGTGACACAAACAGTGTTCTCAACCCTGATCCAATGTGGGAGCGGGCTTGCTCGCGAAATCGTTGGTTCAGACACCACTGCAATAACGGAATCAAACGGTAATCGAGAACCCCATGCCTCACCCGCGTCCCTACAAAGTTGCACTCAACGGCTACGGCCGGATTGGTCGTTGCGTTTTGCGTGCGTTGTTCGAGCGTGGCGAGAAGGCCGGGTTTGAAATTGTCGCGATCAACGATCTGGCGGACATGGCCAGCATCGAATACCTGACACGCTTCGACTCCACCCACGGCCGCTTTCCCGGCGAAGTGCGAGTAGAAGGCGATTGTCTGCATATTAATGGCGACTGCGTGAAGGTCCTGCGCAGTGCCACCCCCGAAGGCATTGACTGGGCGGCGCTGGGCGTCGACCTGGTGCTTGAGTGCTCCGGTGCTTACCACACCCGCGAAGACGGCCAGCGTTTCCTCGACGCCGGCGCGCCACGCGTGCTGTTCTCGCAACCGATGGCCAGCGAGGCGGATGTCGACGCCACCATCGTCTTCGGCGTCAATCAGGATTGCCTGACTGGCGATGAACTGCTGGTGTCCAACGCCTCCTGTACCACCAACTGCGGTGTGCCGCTGTTGCGTCTGCTGGACAAGGCGATCGGCCTGGATTACGTGTCGATCACCACGATTCACTCGGCGATGAACGATCAGCCGGTGATCGACGCCTATCACCACGAAGACCTGCGCCGCACCCGTTCGGCGTTTCAGTCGGTGATCCCGGTGTCCACTGGTCTGGCACGTGGCATCGAGCGCCTGCTGCCGGAACTTGCCGGGCGAATTCAGGCCAAAGCCGTACGCGTGCCGACGGTCAACGTGTCCTGCCTCGACATCACGATGCAGACCGCCACCGCGACCGATGCCAACGAGGTCAACCGGATCCTGCGCGAAGCCGCCACCAACGGCCCGCTCAAAGGTCTGCTGGCCTACACCGAGTTGCCGCACGCCAGCTGTGATTTCAACCATGACCCACATTCAGCCATTGTCGACGCCAGTCAGACCCGTGTATCCGGCCCCAAACTGGTGAACATCCTGGCCTGGTTCGACAACGAATGGGGTTTTGCCAACCGAATGCTGGACGTTGCAGACCACTATCTGCAAACAGCGATTTCAAAAAAACCTGCTCTCTAAGAACAGTTACTCAGGAAGTGCGACCCATGACCGTGTTGAAGATGTCCGACCTCGATCTGCAAGGTAAGCGCGTATTGATTCGCGAAGACCTCAACGTCCCAGTCAAGGACGGTGTTGTCACCAGCGATGCGCGTATCCTGGCTTCGCTGCCGACCATCAAGCTGGCCCTGGAAAAAGGTGCGGCGGTGATGGTGTGTTCGCACCTGGGCCGTCCGACCGAAGGCGAGTTCTCCGCCGAGAACAGCCTCAAGCCAGTCGCTGACTACCTGAGCAAGGCCTTGGGCCGCGACGTGCCGCTGGTGGCCGATTACCTGGGCGGCGTTGACGTCAAGGCCGGCGACATCGTGCTGTTCGAAAACGTGCGCTTCAACAAGGGCGAGAAAAAGAACGCTGACGAGCTGGCCCAGCAATACGCCGCCCTGTGCGACGTGTTCGTGATGGACGCCTTCGGCACCGCGCACCGCGCAGAGGGTTCGACCCACGGCGTGGCCAAGTTCGCCAAAGTCGCCGCTGCCGGCCCGTTGCTGGCCGCTGAGCTGGACGCACTGGGCAAGGCGCTGGGCGCACCGGCCAAGCCAATGGCTGCGATCGTTGCCGGCTCCAAGGTGTCGACCAAACTCGACGTACTCAACAGCCTGAGCCAGATCTGCGATCAGCTGATCGTCGGTGGCGGCATCGCCAACACTTTCCTGGCTGCCGCCGGTCACCCGGTCGGCAAGTCGCTGTACGAGCCGGACCTGCTGGACACCGCGCGTGCCATCGCCGCCAAGGTCAGTGTGCCGCTGCCGGTGGACGTGGTGGTTGCCAAGGAATTCGCTGAAAGCGCCGAAGCCACCGTCAAGCTGATTGCTGACGTTGCCGCTGACGACATGATTCTGGACATCGGCCCGCAAACCGCGGCCAACTTCGCCGAACTGCTGAAGTCGTCGAAAACCATTCTGTGGAACGGCCCGGTCGGCGTGTTCGAATTCGACCAGTTCGGCAACGGCACCAAGGTGCTGGCCCAGGCCATCGCTGACAGCGCCGCGTTCTCCATTGCCGGCGGTGGCGACACCCTGGCGGCCATCGATAAATATGGCGTGGCCGAGCAAATCTCCTACATTTCCACCGGTGGCGGCGCGTTCCTCGAATTCGTCGAAGGCAAGGTGCTGCCGGCCGTTGAAGTCCTGGAAAGTCGGGCCAAGGCCTGAGGCCGCCCGTTTGGCCAGGCAAAGGAGTGTTCAGATGGTCAAGTCGTTAGCGCTGTTGTTGCTGACCGGTACGCTGGCGGCCTGCGGGAGTAACCCGAAGGCCGAGGCGACACCTGCGCCGGATGCGGCACAGAAAGGCTGCTACCAGGCCGACTGGCAGGCCGAAACCAACCCGGTGCTGAACAAGCGCTCGGGGCCGGACGGTCTGGACAAATACGAGACGCAAACCCCGGCCAAGGAACATGGTTGTCCTTGACCGGTCTGACTCTTAACTCAGGGCTGGCGGCGTTGGCTGTCAGTCGAGGAACACGGATGAAAGGCTTGATCGCCATTGCGGCGTTGGCATTGTTGGGCGGTTGCGCGCAGTTGAACCTGTTTCAGTCGTCTGCACCTGCGGACAGCTGGACCACCTGGACCTGCGACAGCCAGGCCAAAGTGCTATGGCGCTACGCCAATGCCGGCCAGAAGGAAGTCGATGTTCGGCTGGGTGGCGGTGATCAGGTCTATCGCCTGAAAGAAGAGCCGGGCGCCTCGGGCGTGCTGTACAGCGACGGCATGCTGGCGTTTCACGTCAAGGGTGACGAAGGCCTGGTGTACTGGGTCGCCACCAATGACCTGATTGGCCGCGGCTGCAAGGCGCAGTAATTGACACACCATAGATCTAATGTGGCAGCGGATCCCAATGTGGGAGCGAGCTTGCTCGCGAAAGCGCTGGTTCAGCTTGCAGTTGTGTTGAATGTTGAAATGCATTCGCGAGCAAGCTCGCTCCCACAGAGTTCTGCGTAGTTCTTGAGAATTTGCTTTATCGAATCACCAGACCGGGCTTCGACCCCCGATCTGCAATCACTTGAATAGCCGCCGCCGCTCCGGCAGGCTGGCACGATTAACGACCCTCAACCGGGAGAGAGACACACAATGGCACTTATCAGCATGCGCCAGATGCTGGACCACGCAGCCGAGTTCGGCTACGGCGTTCCAGCCTTCAACGTCAACAACCTTGAGCAGATGCGCGCCATCATGGAAGCCGCTGACAAGACTGACTCCCCGGTGATCGTCCAGGCTTCGGCCGGCGCTCGCAAATACGCCGGCGCGCCATTCCTGCGTCACCTGATCCTGGCCGCGATCGAAGAATTCCCGCACATCCCGGTGTGCATGCACCAGGACCACGGCACCAGCCCTGACGTCTGCCAGCGCTCCATCCAGCTGGGCTTCAGCTCGGTGATGATGGACGGCTCCCTGGGCGAAGACGGCAAGACTCCGACCGACTACGAATACAACGTCCGCGTTACCCAACAAACCGTCGCCATGGCTCACGCCTGCGGCGTTTCGGTAGAAGGCGAGCTGGGCTGCCTGGGTTCGCTGGAAACCGGTATGGCCGGTGAAGAAGACGGCATCGGCGCTGAAGGCGTTCTGGATCACAGCCAGATGCTGACCGACCCGGAAGAAGCCGCTGACTTCGTCAAGAAGACCCAGGTCGATGCCCTGGCCATCGCCATCGGCACCAGCCACGGCGCCTACAAGTTCACCAAGCCACCTACCGGTGACGTGCTGGCGATCGACCGCATCAAGGAAATCCACAAGCGCATCCCGAACACCCACCTGGTGATGCACGGTTCCTCGTCGGTTCCACAAGAGTGGCTGGCGATCATCAACCAGTACGGCGGCGACATCAAAGAAACCTACGGCGTACCGGTTGAAGAAATCGTCGAAGGCATCAAATACGGCGTACGCAAGGTCAACATCGACACCGACCTGCGCCTGGCATCCACTGGCGCAATGCGTCGCCTGATGGCCACCAACCCGAGCGAATTCGACCCACGTAAATTCTTCGGCGCAACCGTGACGGCGATGCGTGATGTATGTATCGCTCGTTATGAAGCGTTCGGTACTGCCGGTAATGCTTCGAAGATCAAGCCGATCTCGTTGGAAGCGATGTATCAGCGTTATCTGAAGGGTGAGTTGAACGCCAAGGTTAACTAAGCCTGGGCGTTGAGCTGCTGTTATGAGAAACCCGCCGAGAGGCGGGTTTTTTGTGGTCGATGATTTTTTGCATAATCCCTCTATCCAAAGGTTCGGGAAAATGGTGCTGCTGACTGCTCAATGGCAGTAATCACATGAGCTGCTTGCTCCCGATACTGGGAGTAGCGCTTAAGTACTGTTTCTACTGCGTTGAGCAAGTTCTGAATGCGCTCCCTCGGCCGCTCGATCTCACAGGTGTGTGCGAACTCCAGGAGTCCTTGCCGTGAGGCAAACATTGACTTGTTTCCGACCAGATCCAGCGCTAGAACATCTTCCGGGATATAGGCGGTGGTGTTGACGATGTCGTACGCCGGAGAGAGGTGCGCATCACGTTTTGTCGGGTCGGAATAGAGCAAGCCGAAGTTTTTCAAATGAGCGTCGCCATTCCCGACAATGCAACTTAGGGCGACGCTATCGAAGAGCTGATCAAGAGAGCTGCGCAGATTTTTTGCCGGGCAGAACAGACGAATCGCCTTGGCGATAGCTGCATAACTCTTGCTGTACTTCTGGCTTGCCGATAACCCCATCAATACCGCCATGTCTTCAAACCCGAGCGGGTTGAGCTGATCGTCGCGGTCAAAGCGACGCATGACAAACAGCTGGGCATTATCGGAAAGGTAAAACGGTGGAACGGGAATGCCAGCTTCTTTGGCAATGGACATGCAAATGAACTCGTTGATCGCCAGGCCGGGAAATTCGTCGCGGCCACTTTTGATGATCAGATCCGAGGTCTTCGATGTTACTCGTGGCTGGGCGGTTTCTTGTCGTTCAGGCACCAATACCTTGGGTTGAACGCCAGAAATCCCCGCTCGCAGGATGTAGCGGTCAAGCATGTCAGCGAAGATATCTTCGGTGCCATCCCAAGTCAGGATTTCTTCAAGTTTTTCGCCCGGAAATTGTTGCTCCTCCAGCAGGGCGTCTACTGTTTCAGATCTCACCTGAACCCGGCCAATGGGCGAGGTGCTGCCGGTCAGTGCCAGCAACAACATCGGGTCGACATTCACAGTCTTGGCCAAGCGATTACGTAGTTGTTCCAGCACATAGCCTTCTGGCAGGTTCATCTGAAAAACAGGATGAAGCTCGCGCCGTCGGAATTCGTCATGCCTGACTGGCATCGACAAGCTGATGGCCATCTCGGGTAACGCATCTTCGTGATAACGGAAGGTGTAGTTCCCGGTATCGCTGAAAAGCCTGCCGCTAGCCCCTTCAGGTGTACTCACTTTGAGCGAGGTCATTTTCATTCAAACAAGTCCCCTAGCTCTTCAAGTGTCGGCATTGCTGCTGGAATGACAGCGAGTTCACAATCCAGAGCACCTAACACTCGCGCATAGGCGACGATCCCGACGGACAGGGTGCCTTTCTCTACGGCGATGACTTTGTGGCGCGTCAGGCTCGCAAGTTCGGCAAGCTGTGCTTGCGTCAGGCCGCGGCTCAGGCGTCTTTCGCGAATCTGGGTGCCTAGTCGGCTGATTAACAAGGTGTGATCCATGTTCTATTACCGCTACATTTGTCGTTGAATGTAGCGTATACGGGACATTTTATCCATGTGGGTTATTTGTCGCCCCCACCGGGTGGGGCACGGTTCCCTTTGGTTGCTATCTGAATAGCCAAGCGCTCATCCACCAATCGACGGCGACATTAAAGAAACCTACGGCGTACCGGTTGAAGAAATCGTCGAAGACATCAAGTACGGCGTGCGCAAGGTCAACATCGACACCGACCTGCGCCTGGCATCCACTGGCGCAATGCGTCGCCTGATGGCCACCAACCCGAGCGAATTCGACCCATGTAAATTCTTCGGTGTGACCGTGACGGCGATGCGTGATGTGTGTATCGCTCGTTATGAAGCGTTCGGTACTGCCGGTAATGCTTCGAAGATCAAGCCGATTTCGTTGGAAGCGATGTTCCAGCGTTATCTAAAGGGTGAGTTGAACGCCAAGGTGAACTAAGCCTGGGCGTTTGATCGCGTAAATGAAAAACCCGCCGAGTGGCGGGTTTTTTTGTGTGAGTTTGTCATTGTGAACAAATTAACGGCTGGCGGTTAAAAATGTCGTTAAAAAAGATTTTTAAATCTTCTCTCGATAAGCCCGATATTTGTGACATTTTCCCCGCACGTGATGTGGTCGAATGCATAGTTATTTTTGAGAGAAAAATAAATTTCGTTAACGACTGCATAAATTGTTTTGCTTATTTCGAAATCGTATAAAGAACTGTCATTTCTGACAGGTGATTTAAAATTTATTGCAGCCTATCGTCTCAATGCAATCAGAGAGGAAGTAACGATAAATATATTTATCCCTCCCTTTACTGATTTTGTTCCTTCTATGTAATGGAGAGATTGATATGTCAAGCATTGATGTCCGTGAGAAATTTAAAAAGCATGAGCTCAGTGGCGAGGTCAGCTGTATCTTGTATGGCAAGGATGGCGAAAGTGGCGAAGATAAAGCTGAGTATAAATCTACCCATCTTTATGGAGATTACTCTGACAACGTTTATGTGCATGCAAGTAGCCATACTGAACATCGTTCAGAAGATATTTGGTTTTTATTCTCCAAGGATCTTATTCCAGGTACATATCACTTTTATCCCAACCTCCCCAATGTAGTTGATTTTGTATGCGACGCGCGATATGCCCCTGCGTGGAGGCCTCAATCTGGATTATTCGTACTGGAAAAAAATAGCTCTGGAGTTGTTAAAGGAGAGTTTAGGTTTCATGAGGAGCCAGGGAATAAGGGGTTCGCAGTTTCGGATGGTAAGTTTTTTATAAATTTCCCTGCTTCTGTTTCGTAGGAAAGGGCGGGAAAGGAGAACCAGGTGTCTAGTCCTGAAATAGGTTTAAACCGTTTCAAGACTAGACACCCCTTTGATCTCATCACGTAGTTGATCCCCTGTGGGAGCGGGCTTGCTTGCGAATGCGGACCGTCATTCAACATTAATGTTGCTGACCCACCGTATTCGCGAGCAAGCCCGCTCCCACAGGGTTTTGTGTAAGTATCGAGGCCGCCGATATCACTTGTTGTGATCAATATCCAGCTTGGTAAACGTCACCTGCCCACCCTCACTGGTATACCCGGTGTTGTCCTGCACATACACCCCAGCCTTGAAGTACAGCGGCTTGTNAGGCCGCCGATATCACTTGTTGTGATCAATATCCAGCTTGGTAAACGTCACCTGCCCACCCTCACTGGTATACCCGGTGTTGTCCTGCACATACACCCCAGCCTTGAAGTACAGCGGCTTGTTGCGCCACGTCGCACTGACTTGTGAATCCCACTGATAACCCGCTGCGCTCACGCCCAGTGCACCGCCGGGGCTGAGGTGGATCAGGTAGTTGAATTCGCGGTCGAGTTTGATGCCGGTGGCGAGGGTGATGACGCGGCTTTCGTCGTCATCGGGGTGCATGCGTACTTTGATGACGAGGTTGCCGGTTTCGGTCTTGGTCTTGTACTGGTATTCGAGCTTGACCATCGGCTTTTGGCTTTCATACGCGTGGATCTGGCCGATGACGATCTTGCCCGAGCTGGGCACCTTGTTCACCGCAAGGGTCGCGCGCAGGGTGTTGTCGGCGTCCGGGTAATACCAGTTGCGCAGGGTACCGTTGCTGAAGGTTTCGCGCAGTTCGGTGCGCGGGTAGATGGCGTTTTCGGTTTTTGACCCGGTCACCGGTGACCAGAAAAACAGGGTGCCGGTGTCGGAATGGAAGTACTGATCCTTGAAGCCATTCACCAGTTTGGAGGTTTCGACGGTGTACGGCGGACTGCCGACGGGAACGCTGAGGTTCCAGGTTGCGAGATCGATCATGTCGGTTCTTCCACTCAATTCATCCTGAACGCGAGTGCCAGAAGCTCTAGCCCGCGCCTTTTCGGGCGGCAGTTATAAGCGTAGAGGAGTTTTTTGTTAACGCCCGTTTGGCAGATGATTGGCGTCAACATCCTGTCGAAATGCCATCTGCGCCGGTTTTCGGGGGCTGCAGGGGTGACCGTTAGTCGGTAAGTCGCCGCTTTGGCTAAATGATGGCGGCGTGACAGCTTCTGCTTTCACAGATCCGCGACTAGAGTGATGGCTCAGTAACTGTACGGTTTTCCCAAGAACCGGCCGATAGTCCGACAAGAGATGTCCCGACAAGAGAAGCAGCATGGAATGCGCGCAACCCCAGCCAGGTGAAGGCAGCTCTGTCCTTTTGATCGTTGATGATTACCCTGAAAACCTGATCAGCATGCGCGCGTTGCTGCAGCGTCAGGATTGGCACGTCATGACCGCCGCCTCCGGCTTCGAGGCGCTCAATTTGCTGCTTGAACACGACGTCGATCTGGTGCTGCTGGATGTGCAGATGCCAGGCATGGACGGTTTTGAAGTCGCGCGGCTGATGCGCGGCAGCCAGCGCACACGCCTCACGCCGATCATTTTTCTTACCGCCAACGAACAGTCCCAGGACGCCGTGATCAAGGGCTACGCCAGTGGCGCGGTGGATTACCTGTTCAAACCGTTCGATCCGCAGATCCTCAAGCCCAAAGTCCAGGCATTGCTCGAACACCAGCGCAACCGCCGCGCCTTGCAGCGCCTGAGTCATGATCTGGAGGTCGCGCGGGCCTTCAATGCCTCGGTGCTGGATAACGCGGCGGAAGGAATATTGGTGCTCGGCGAGGACGGTTTGATCCGCTTCGCCAACCCGGCGATTTCGCGGCTGCTGAATGCACCGGTGAAGGAGCTGGAGGGCAAGGAATTTCTCGATTATCTGCAGAAACCGCACATCCCGTTGTGGGCTGATTCCGAGCTGTTGGCCGGCTATAAACGCGGTGAGACCTTGCGTCTGCACGATGCGTTGTTACGCACGGCGCCGGGGCAGCAGGTGCCGGTGGCGTTGTCATGCGCGCCGTTGCCGCCCGAGCAGCGGGCGATGGTGGTGACGGTGCTGGACATGTCAGTGGTGCGTCACCTGCATCAGCAGCTGGAATTTCAAGCGGTCACCGATCCGTTGACCGGACTGCTCAATCGCCGGGGCTTTTATCAGACGGTGGAAAACCTGCTGCTGCGCGGTGAACGCAGCGACAGCAGTTGGGTGCTGCTGTATCTGGATCTCGATGGCTTTAAACGGGTCAACGATTCCCTTGGCCACGATGCCGGCGACCGGGTGCTGCGCTGGGTCTCCGAGCAGTTGAAGGCCTGCCTGCGGCCGTTCGATATTCTCGCGCGCATGGGCGGTGACGAGTTCACGGCATTGCTCGATCTGGAGTTCCCCGAGCAGGCGGCGAAGATTGCCGAGAAGCTCATCGAGCGGGTGTCGATCTGTCAGCAGATCGAGGGATTGGACATTGCCCTCGGCGCGAGTATCGGCATCGCCACTTATCCGGACTGCGGCTCGAACCTCGACGGCTTGCTGCGCGCCTCCGACATTGCCATGTACGAAGCCAAGCGCGCCGGGCGTCAGCAGTATCGTTTTTACGATCACGAAATGAACGGCCGCGCCCGCTCTCGGCTGATGCTTGAAGAGAGCGTGCGCAACGCCATCGAGAACCGTGATTTCAATCTGGTGTATCAGCCGCAAGTGGCGATCGACAGCGGGCAGATCCGCGGTTTCGAGGCGCTGCTGCGCTGGCAGCATCCGAGCGTTGGCGATGTGCCGCCGGGGTTGTTCCTGCCATTGCTGGAGGAAGCACGGCTGATCAGTCGGCTCGGCAGCTGGATCTATCACCGTGGCGCCGGCCAGCGCAAAGCCTGGGAAACCCTGTTTGCCGAAGACCTGGTGCTCGGTGTGAGTTTGAGCAACACCCAGTTCGGTCTGCCGAACCTGGTCACCGAATTGCGTCAGGTGCTTGAGCGGCACACGCTGGAGCCACGGCAACTGGAGGTGGAAATCACCGAAGACGCGCTGATGCACAACCCCGACGAGACCCGCAAACAGCTGCGCCTGCTGCGCAATCTCGGGGTGCGGGTGGCGCTGGATGATTTTGGTTCGGGGCCGTGTTCGCTGGCGCATCTGCGTGATCTGGAGCTGGACACGCTCAAGCTTGATCGACACCTGATTGCGCGGCTGCCGGATTCGACGCGCGACGCGGCGCTGGTCAGCAACGTGATCAATCTGTGTAAACAGTACGGCTTGCTGGTGATCGCCGAAGGTGTGGAAACCATCGAACAGTATCAATGGCTGCAAGCGCATGGCTGCGAATACGTGCAGGGTTTCCTGGTGGCGCGTCCGCTGACCTCCGAAGACGCCGCCAGCTTCGCCGAGCCCTTCGACTGGAGCGCGCTGCCGGTTTGAATTCGTTACACTGGCGCTCTTTTCGAACCGTATTGCCGTGCCCATGACTGCGTTGAAATACCTCCAGGCCTATCCCGCGCAATTGCAGGATCAGGTGCGCCAACTGATCGCCGAACAGCGTCTGGGTGACTACCTGAGCCAACGCTATCCGGGGCGTCACGATGTGCAGAGCGACAAGGCGCTGTACAGCTACGCGCTGGACCTGAAGCAGGAATACCTGCGCAACGCACCGGCCATCGACAAGGTGCTGTTCGACAACCGCCTCGATCTGACGCACCGCGCACTGGGCCTGCACACCACGGTCTCAAGGGTGCAGGGCGGCAAGCTCAAGGCCAAGAAAGAGATTCGCATCGCCTCGTTGTTCAAGGAGGCGGCCCCCGAGTTCCTGAAGATGATCGTCGTGCACGAACTGGCGCACTTCAAGGAATCGGACCACAACAAGGCCTTCTATAAATTGTGCGAACACATGCTGCCGGGGTATCACCAGATCGAGTTCGATCTGCGGGTATACCTGACGTGGCGGGACCTGCAATAGCCGCAACAAGGAGCGGGTAGATGGACGTCAGCAAGACCAAAAGCAGCTTTTACCGGCGCCTGTACGTGGCCTACCTGATCGACAGCGGCCTGGCCCCAAGCGTCCCGGCGCTGACCGAAGTGACCGGCATGCCCCGGCGCACGGCGCAGGACACGATCGCCGCGCTGGCGGATCTGGACATCGTCTGTGAATTCGAGCAGGAAGAGGGCGCGCGCAACCATGCCGGGCGCTATCGGATTCGCGAGTGGGGGGCGATCGATCGCGGGTGGATCGAGCGTAATCTGCGGCAGATCAAGGCTGTGCTGGAGTATCCCTGAGTTTTGCAGTGCCTGAGCTGACGCCTTCGCGAGCAAGCCCGCTCCCACAGTCGATCGAGTTCCTTCAGATGGAATGCGATCAAAATGTGGGAGCAACTGTCTTACTACCACCGTTCGTCACCGCCACTCTGTGCCGTCTCGCAGCATGGCATTCAATCTGATCAGCAGTATTCGCATGCAGGCGATGA